>CAIWTU010000024.1 GCA_903915655.1 uncultured Geobacter sp. | reverse complement strand
CGTCAATCTTCGGGCTTACTTGTGCGGTGTACCGATGTACGCCTCCGCGCAA
This sequence comes from uncultured Geobacter sp., assembly GCA_903915655.1. Lineage (GTDB taxonomy): Bacteria > Desulfobacterota > Desulfuromonadia > Geobacterales > Geobacteraceae > CAIWTU01. Next base: position 16,899 of record CAIWTU010000024.1, on the reverse strand, counting down.
GCCCTTGATTTTCTTGCCAGAAGAAAAAATCCCCGCTTTCCGAATTGGAAACCGATAGTTTCTCATCCGGAGTTTCCGGATGGAAACTAGTTAATGTCCGAGAGTAAACGACCGCAGGTTATCTGCCAACTTGCGCAATGATTTAGGGTCGCCGGAGTTTTTTCAGCTATAACCGGAGGAAAGATTATGCGTATATTTCTGTCACTTCTTGTTCTCATGTTATGTGCCACTCCGGCGCTGGCCGGTGAAGTCAATCTTTCCGTTGCCGCCAGCCTGAAAGAGGTTGTCAACGAACTGTGCAACCGCTTTACAAGACAGCATCCCGGCGTAAAGTTAGTCAAAAACTATGGCGCCTCCGGGGCGCTGGCCAAGCAGATTGAAAACGGCGCACCGTCTGACATATTCATCGCGGCCAACCTGGAGTGGATGGAATATTTGAAAAACAAGAAGTTGGTAGATGCCGCCAGTGTCGGCACATTCTCCTATAACACTCTCGTATTTGTCGGCGCGACTGGCAAAGCGTCATCAATGAAGGATTTGGTTAAGCTGTCCAGGATTGCTATCGGCAGCCCCATAAGTGTTCCGGCCGGAGTATATGCTACGGAAGCGTTAAGAAAAGCCGGCGTTGCCAAACAACTGGAAAAGAAGCTTGTCATGGCTAGGGATGTGCGCGAATGTTTGATGTATGCGGAGAGAGACGAAGTTGACGGCGCTTTTGTGTACAAGAGCGACGCACTTTTGGTAAGAAAGGCGAAGATACTTTTTCCTGTACCGCAGGAATTGTATTCAAGGGTAACATACCCGATGTCGTTGACAGTCACCGGTGCTGGAAATAGGGATGCTGCAGCTTTTTTTGCGTATCTTCGCGGCGATGAGGCTAAGTCTGTACTAACAAAATTTGGATTCTCAGTACGTTAGGCAAGGCTGGTTATGACACCACTATCTACCACAGATTACGATGCCATCAGGCTTTCGGTTCAAGTTGCGATAGCAGCAACTTTGTTGTCACTACCGTTTGGCTTTGGCGTCGCCTATCTGATCACGTTTGTCAAATTTCGCGGCAAAATGCTGCTGGAGGTGCTTGTCAATCTTCCGCTGACACTTCCCCCGGTAGTGGTTGGTTATTTTCTGCTGCTGTTGCTTGGTAAACATGGCTGGCTCGGCTCGCTCTTTAATGAAGCGGGCATCCGCCTGATTTTTACGCTCAAGGCAGCGGTGATCGCTTCTGCTGTGGTCGGTTTTCCTCTGTTGGTACGTTCACTGCGTATCGGAATGGAGGGCATTGACCCACAGCTGATAAATGCTTCCAGAACCCTCGGAGCTCCGTGGCACGATACTCTACTGACGGTAATCCTGCCGCTTTCATTCCCCGGGCTTGTTGCGGGCTCATCGCTCATGTTCGCCCGCAGCCTAGGCGAATTCGGCGCGACTATCATTGTCGCCGGCAATATCCCCGGCGTCACCCAGACCATCCCACTTGCCGTCTACGAATACGTCAGTTCACCTACCAGTGAAACCATGGCGCTTTCACTCTGTCTGGTTTCGGTAGTCGTATCAATGGCGGTACTTTTTCTGCACGAAATGATTGCCAGAAAAACCGCGCGACGGAGGTGACATGCAACTTTTCATGAAGGTAGATAAACGCTTTGGCGCATTCAGTCTGAGAACCGAATTCAGTGCCGGTGGTGACAGGGTCGGAATATTCGGTGTCTCGGGGGGTGGCAAGTCTACGTTGGTGAGTATGCTGGCGGGTCTTGTGGAGCCGGATAGTGGAGAAATATTGCTGGATGACGACTGCCTTTTCAGCAGCGGCAAACGGATCAATCTTCGCCCCGAACAGCGGCGTATCGCAATTGTTTTTCAGCAGCATTGCCTCTTCCCGCACTTGAACGTCAAAAATAACCTGCTCTACGGCTTCAAACGCTGTCCATCAAAGCAGCGTAAGATCGATTTTACCTCTTTGGTTGACGTGCTGAAGTTGAAATATCTTCTCGAGCGGGGAGTCACCAATCTATCCGGTGGTGAAAAACAGCGCGTTGCTCTGGGGCGAGCTATTTTGGCAAACCCCAGGCTGCTACTGATGGACGAACCACTTTCGGCGCTGGACGACACCCTCCGTTTTCAGATTATTCCCTACCTGAAGAGTGTCAGCGAGCAGTTTGCCATTCCCTATCTGTTCATCTCCCATTCGTTGCTTGAAATGCGTCTCATGACCGATACCGTACTGGTATTTGAAAAGGGCGCTCTGGTTGAGCAAACCACCAGTGAACAGTTAGCGCGAAACCGTATGGGAAGCAGCCAGATCGGCTATATCAATCTCCTGAAACTGGGACGTGGTTCTGATGTCGGCACTATGTATGACTACCCCTGGGGAGCCACCCGCCTGCTCCTTTTAGCCGACTCAGGACGGGACGGCTGCATGGCAGAACTATCTTCAAAGGACATAATTCTCTTCAAGCAGCACCCGGAAGCTATCAGTGCCCGTAATCTTCTGCAATGTACCGTTCGCTCCCTGTTCAGATCGGGGAGAAAAACTGGTGTTGAAATGGAGTGCGGCGGCAATACGCTGATTTCAGAGGTTGTTCAGGATGCGGTCAACGAGTTGGGCATTATCCCCGGAAGTACCGTTTTTGCCGCTGTAAAGGCTTCGGCGTTTCGGATCTTGCCGGGCTGATTATAATTTAGGCAGCTGCCTGCGATACTGACACGGTTAACACCCGATATACATCGTTTCACTCTGTAGCTCCACTGCAGAAACCGCCGTAACATACTGTCTTTAAATGATTACACAATATTGGCACGACTAATGCTTTAAAGTAATCATCATCAGTTACAGATTTACCACTGAAATACAGATATTTTATTACCCGGGCAAAGGCGCCTCCATTCATCGCAATGGGGCGCCTTTTTTGTTGTCCACACACACCCAACAGGCTCACGGATTGGTGAGCAAAAGGAGCATTACATGAGACAGATAGCTATTTACGGTAAAGGCGGCATCGGGAAATCAACAACCACACAGAACACTGTCGCAGGTTTGGCCTACCTCGGTAAGAAAGTCATGATTGTCGGCTGCGACCCTAAGGCTGACTCAACCCGCTTGATCCTACACGCTAAAGTTCAGAACACGGTCATGGACCTTGTTCGAGAAAAAGGCACCGTCGAAGACCTGGAGCTGGAAGACGTCATGAAAATTGGCTATGGCAATACCAAATGCGTCGAGTCTGGTGGTCCCGAGCCAGGTGTCGGCTGTGCAGGTCGCGGTGTTATCACCGCAATCAACTTCCTGGAAGAGAACGGCGCCTATACTCCCGACCTTGACTTCGTATTCTATGACGTCCTCGGTGACGTTGTCTGCGGCGGGTTCGCCATGCCGATACGTGAAGGAAAAGCCGAAGAAATCTACATTGTCTGCTCCGGCGAGATGATGGCCATGTACGCTGCCAACAACATCGCCAAGGGTATCCTCAAGTACGCATCTTCCGGTAAAGTCCGTCTGGCAGGACTGATCTGCAACGCCCGCAAGACCGACAAGGAGTTTGAATTGGTCACCGCCCTGGCTGCAAAGCTTGGCACCCAGATGATCCACTTCGTTCCCCGTGACAATCAGGTCCAGCGCGCCGAGATGCGCCGCATGACCGTTATCGAATATTCTCCGGAACATCCGCAGGCTCAGGAATACCGGACTTTGGCAGAGAAGATCCTCAACAACAAGATGCTGGTCATACCGACACCGTTGGAGATGGAAGAGCTGGAAAACCTGCTGATGGAGTTCGGCATTATGGAAGCGGAAGACGAGAGTGTGGTGGGTGTAGTCGAGGTGGCTGCTTAGTCAGGTCAAAACCAACCCCCCTCGCTCCCCCCCCCTTGTCAGGGGGGGAAGCCACAAACTTACAACCTCCTCTCTTGGTAAGGGGGGGCGGGAGGGGTTTTCAAAGGAGACATATTATGTCAGACAAAATACGAACAATTGAAGGCATTACCAAGGAATCCACCCAGGCCATGATCGATGATGCCCTGGCAGTGTACCCCGAGAAGGCCAGAAAGAAACGCGCACCACACTTGGCACCCAATGACGCGGCCTCCGGCTGCTCTGGCGTCAAGTCAAACAAGAAGACCGTTCCGGGTGTCATGAGTGCCCGTGGCTGCGCATACGCAGGAGCCAAGGGTGTTGTCTGGGGTCCGATCCGCGACATGGTGCACGTTTCCCACGGTCCGGTCGGCTGCGGCTGGTACTCCTGGGGAACACGGCGCAACCTGATGAGCGGCATTAATGGTGTCACCCAGTTCGGCATGCAGTTCACCTCCGATTTCCAGGAAAAGGATATCGTCTACGGTGGCGACAAGAAACTGGACACTCTGCTCCATGAAGCACACGAACTGTTCCCGCTCGCCAAAGGTATCTCTGTTCTGTCCGAATGTCCGGTCGGTCTGATCGGTGACGATATTAATTCCGTTACAAAGAGGGTTTCCAAAGAGATGGATATTCCGATTATCCCCTGTAACTGCGAAGGGTTCCGTGGTGTTTCCCAGTCACTTGGTCACCATATTTCCAATGACTCGATCCGCGACTACATCATAGAGACCCGTGAGTTCGCCGAACCCTCCACTCCGTACGATATCGCCCTGATTGGTGATTATAACATCGGTGGCGACGTCTGGTCGGCAAAGGCGCTGCTTGAAGAGATCGGCCTGAATGTAAAATCGGTCTGGACCGGTGACGGTGAACTGGAAAAGATTGCCGCTACTCACACCGTCAAACTGAATCTGATCCACTGCTACCGCTCCATGAACTATATGTGCAAGGTCATGGAGGAGAAATACGGCATCCCTTGGCTGGAGTTTAACTTCTTCGGACCGACCAAGATCAGGGAGAGTCTCCGGGCTATCGCCGAGCGTTTCGACGATGTCATCAAGGAAAAAGTTGAGCTGGCCATCGCCAAGTACGAGCCGATCATGCAGGCAATTATCGACGAGTACAAACCGCGCCTGGACAAAAAGAAAGTCATGCTGCTGGTTGGTGGTCTCCGCCCTCGCCACACAATCGGAGCTTATGAAGACCTGGGAATGGATTGCGTTGGAGCCGGCTACGAATTTGCCCACGGTGATGACTATGACCGTACCGCTCCGGAAATGCCTGACGCAACAGTAGTGTATGACGATCCATCCGAGTATGAGTTTGAAAAATTCGCCCACGCTCTGAAGCCAGACCTTATTGGCTCAGGCATCAAGGAAAAATATGTCTTCCAGAAAATGGGGATACCGTTCCGCCAGATGCACAGCTGGGATTACTCCGGGCCGTATCACGGTTATCAAGGGTTTGAAATCTTCGCCCGCGATGTGGATATGGCGGTGAATAGCCCGACCTGGAAATTAGTAAAGGCACCGTTTTGAGAATTTATCCGGCTGTGTGACAGATTGGTCACCAACCCACAAGGAGTACATCAATGTCAAACTTACTCGGACTTGAAGTCAAGAAGGTTACCGAAACCCCGCAGGAAGAGATCGAGCGGGTTCAGAACTGGATCAATTCGGAAGAATATAAAGAGAAAAACTTTGCCCGCCAGGCGCTGGTGATAAATCCAGCCCACGCCTGTCAGCCGCTCGGCGCGCAGTTGGCTGCCCACGGTTTTGAAGGCACTCTACCGTTCGTTCATGGCTCTCAGGGATGTGCTTCCTACTACCGTTCGACTCTTAACCGCCACTTCCGCGAGCCTGCCCCGGCAGTATCAGACTCGATGACGGAGGATAGCGCGGTGTTCGGCGGCCAGAACAATCTCCATGAAGGTCTGGAAAACGCGGTTGCCCTCTACAAGCCGAAGATGATGGCGGTCTTCACCTCCTGCATGCCCGAAGTCATCGGTGACGACCTGACCGCCTTTATCAAAAATGCCCGACAGAAAGGGCATATCCCGAATGATCTTCCGGTCCCCTACGCCAACACACCCAGCTTTACCGGCACCCATATCCACGGTTATGATTCGATGCTGGTTTCAATCCTGAAGAATCTCACCGAAGGGAAACAGATAGAGGGCCGGTGCACCGGTAAGCTTAATCTGATCCCCGGCTGCGACTTCAACACCGGCGACTATCGCGAATACAAGCGCATCCTGAAAGAGTTCGGCGTACCGTACACGATTCTGGCCGATATCGGGGACACCTTCGATTCCCCCTGTGATGGCACGTACAATATCTACGCCGGTGGTACGAAGCTGGATGAGGCCGCCGATTCGATCAATGGCAAAGCGACCATTACCCTTGGCCCGTACGCCACACCGAAGACCTTTGGCTGGATCAATGAAAATTATTCCGGGAAACACGTCTCACTTCCGATGCCAATGGGGATCGAAAAGACCGATGCCCTGATTATGAAAATTGCAGAACTGTTCGGCAAGGAAGTTCCGGCATCACTGAAGAGCGAGTGTGGCCGCGCAGTGGATGCGATGACCGACTCACAGCAGTATATGCACAGCAAGAAATTTGCCGTGTACGGTGACCCGGATTACCTGACCGGCTATGTTTCCTTCCTGTTGGAAATGGGTGCCCGTCCGCATCATATTCTCTGCAGTCGCGGCAGCAAGAAACTGGAGAAGGAGTTGCAGGCTCTACTCGATGGCTCCATGTACGGTACAGGGTGCAAGATCTACATGAACAAGGATCTCTGGCACCTGCGCTCCCTGGTGATGACGGATCCGGTGGATGCCATCATGGGAGATACCCACGGCAAATTTGCCGCCCGCGATGCCAAGGTGCCGCTCTTCCGCTTCGGTTTCCCGATCTTTGACCGGGTCAACAAGCACCGCTACCCGATTATCGGGTATCAGGGGGTCGTCAACATGGTGACCGAGATCTGCAACAAGTTTATCGATATCAAGGATGAGACTTGCGAGGACCGCTTCTTCGAAATGATGCGGTAGCAAACATTTAAATCGGGGTGCAGATAATTGCACCCCAAACAAACAACGACGTTTGAGGATATTCTTATGGCAAAGCCCGATTATTACGATGTAACCGACTGCGAAACCAACGACAAGGGCGCGCCCAAGTTTTGCAAAAAATCCGAGCCGGGTGAAGGGACCGAGCGTTCCTGCGCTTTCGACGGTGCTCGCGTCGTGTTGATGCCGATCACCGACGCCATTCATCTGGTGCATGGCCCTATTGGCTGCGCAGGAAATTCCTGGGACAACCGTGGCTCCAGATCTTCCGATTCTCAGCTGTATCGACGCGGCTTTACCACGGAGATGCTGGAAAATGACGTCATCTTTGGCGGTGAAAAAAAGCTCTACGGGGCGATCCTTGACTTGGCAGAACGTTACGGAGAACAGGCGAGAGCCATCTTTGTCTATGCCACCTGCGTCACCGCCATGACAGGTGATGATGTGGAGGCGGTCTGCACAGCGGCGCAGGAGAAGGTTGTGATTCCGATCATCCCGGTTAATACCCCCGGTTTCATCGGTGACAAGAACATCGGTAACCGCCTGGCTGGTGAGATCCTCTTCAAGTACGTCATCGGGACGACCGAGCCGCCTGTCTTGAGTGAATACCCGATAAATCTGATCGGCGAGTACAACATCGCCGGTGATCTGTGGGGGATGCTGCCGCTCTTTAACCGGCTAGGCATTCAGGTGCTCTCCTGCGTCAGCGGCGATGCAAAATTTGAAGAGCTGTACTACGCCCATCGTGCCAAACTGAACATCATTATCTGTTCTAAGTCGCTGACCAATCTTGCCAAGAAGATGCAGAAAACTTACGGAATGCCGTATTTGGAGGAATCCTTCTACGGTATGACCGACACGGCCAAAGCTCTGCGTGACATCGCCCGCGAACTGGACAATATCGTTAGCGGCTTGGAGAAGCGGACCATGCAGGATCGGGTAGAGCGGCTGATCGCAGACGAAGATGAGAAATGTCGCGCTGCTATAGCCCCGTATCGGGCCAGGCTTGAAGGAAAGACGGCGGTGCTTTTTACCGGTGGCGTCAAAACCTGGTCAATGGTCAACGCCCTCAATGAACTGGGAGTAGAGGTGCTGGCGGCCGGGACGCAGAATTCAACTCTCGAAGATTTCTATCGCATGAAAGGGTTGATGCAGAAGGATGCCCAGATTATCGAGGATACATCGACAGCCGGACTCCTGGCCGTGATGCGTGACAAGATGCCCGACCTGATCGTTGCTGGTGGCAAGACCAAGTTTCTGGCGCTCAAGACCAAGACTCCGTTCATGGACATCAACCACGGCCGTACCCACCCCTACGCCGGGTATGAAGGGATGGTGACCTTTTCCCGGCAGCTGGATATAACGGTAAACAATCCGATCTGGACGACCTTAAATGCTCCTGCTCCGTGGGAGAAAACTCCAGAAGAATTAAAAGCTGAAGTGACTGGTTCAACTTTGCATGCCGAAGCGTTTCTCGCAGAGGACCTTTCGGCCTCGCGGGTCAAAGTGTCATCGAAGTATGCCACGGTAAATCCGCAGAAGAACTCCCCGGCGCTGGGTGCGACGATGGCCTATCTCGGGATCAACAATATGCTCGGCCTGCTGCATGGTGCCCAGGGGTGCTCGACCTTCATCAGACTGCAGCTGTCGCGGCATTTCAAGGAATCAATCGCTCTCAATGCTACCGCCATGAGCGAGGACAGCGCCATCTTCGGCGGTTGGGAAAATCTAAAAAAAGGGATCGGACGGGTAATCGAAAAGTTCAGCCCCGAGGTTGTGGGAGTAATGACAACCGGCTTGACAGAAACCATGGGGGACGACGTCAGCAGCGCCATAAAGCAGTTCCGGGATGAACATCCGGGACATGATTCCGTCCCGGTCATCTGGGCATCAACGCCTGACTATTGCGGGTCGCTTCAGGAAGGGTACGCCGCAGCTGTGGAGGCGATCGTTTCGAGTCTGCCGGAAGGTGGTGACCGTATCGAAAATCAGGTCAATCTGCTGCCGGGTGCACACCTGACTCCGGCCGATGTGGAAGAGCTGAAAGAGCTGGTTGAATCGTTCGGACTTACGGTATTGACAATTCCGGATATTTCTAACGCCATGGACGGCCATATCGATGACCTGGTGTCGCCGCTCTCAACCGGCGGTATTAGCGTTGCGGATATTCGGAAGGCGGGGTGCAGTTGTGCGACAATATATGTCGGAGATTCACTGGCAAAAGCGGCCCTCAAACTGAAGGATAAATTTGACATTCCGGTCTACGGCTTTACGTCATTGACCGGCCTGGCCGAAACCGACCGCTTCATGGAGGTGCTTGCCGCCGTCAGCAGCCGAGAGATTCCGGACAAACACCGCCGCTGGCGCAGTCGCCTGATGGATGCCATGGTTGACAGCCACTACCAGTTCGGCACCAAAAAAGTTGCGATCGCGCTGGAGTCCGACAATCTGAAAACGTTGACAGGGTTTCTGGTAGGGATGGGATGTACGGTCCAGGCGGCGCTTTCTGCCACACGGACAAGGGGACTGGACGTCCTGCCCAGCGCGAACGTCTTCGTCGGTGACCTGGAAGATCTTGAGACAGCTGCGGTCGGGGCGGATCTGATCGTAGCCAACTCCAACGGGCGCCAGGCGGCAAACAAGCTCAAAATCGGAGCCCACCTGCGGGCCGGAATGCCGGTATTTGACCGGCTTGGGGCTCATCAGAAGGTTTGGGTTGGCTATCGTGGCACCCAGAACCTGGTGTTTGAGACCGCCAACCTGTTTCAAGCCAATGCTAAAGAGGCGCAGAAACTGGCGCACAATTAAAGGAGCCATTATGAAAATTGCATTTAGCACATCAACCGGTGAAATCATTGACCAGCATTTTGGCCAGTGTCAGAGCTTCCATATTTGGGAAGTTGGCGCGGAGGAGGCTCACTTTCTGGAGGCTGTCAGCGTCGGTGAGCATGGCAGTGACGAGGAAGATCGCATTGCTGCCCGTGCGCAGCTGCTTTCAGGCTGCGCCATCGTCTACACAATGCAGATCGGTGGGCCCGCTGCAGCAAAATTGGTTGCTCAGAAAATTCATCCCATGAAAACAAATGCGGAAGTCAACTTGAAAACGACCGTTGAGCGATTTCAGGAAGTGCTGCGGGGAAATCCGCCTCCCTGGCTGCGTAAGGCGATGAACAAGGAGCAGGCACCATCATTTCTGGAAGATTGACACGATGCACAGCAACTACCAAGGAGGAAGACAACAATGGCTTTTATTACCGGTATGACAAAAGACGGACATGAGTGGACACCACAGTTTATCAAGGCGATTGATAAAGATCTTTGCATCGGCTGCGGTCGCTGCTACAAGGCGTGTGCTATGGATGTGCTGGCATACGAAGAGGTGGATTCAGAAGATTCTGCCAAGGCATATATGACGGTAGGCAATGCTGGAAATTGTATCGGCTGCCAGGCGTGTGGTCGGACCTGCCCAAAAAAATGCTTCTCGTTTGAACCGACGCTTACATAAAAGAGGGGGGACCCGTCATGTTAATCGCAGTTGCATCAAAGGACGGTAAGGAGATCAACCAGCACTTCGGACATGCCGAGCGATTTCTCATTTATGATGTCGAAAACGGCGATGCAAAGCTTATAGATGAGCGCTTGGTTAAGAGGTATTGCAGTTATGACCCGGAACAGCTGTTGCGTGGGCATTTGCTGCGGAGCATTGCAGAGGCTCTTGACGGATGTCGGGCTGTTGTTACCACCCAGATGGGCGAACACCCTAGAGGCGAGTTGGAAAAACTAGGGGTCGAGCCGTTTGTGACGAGCGGACCGATAAAGATGACTCTGGTGGAGCTGGCTAAAATTCTGTAAGTTCAAATCAAACATCTTCACAACGAGGTGATGACCCGTCATGCACAACGGCTCTTTTAACAACTGCAATCTGCCGCCCTGGGTCATCGCCTCACGCCATTTTAACGACAATCCCCAACAGCTCGAAATCCAGGGGGTTAAAGAGGGAAACCGCTTCCTCTTCGACCGTCTTGCAACCCTCAATAGCCAGGAAGAGCGGGCTGTGACCTTTAACGATTACATGTCGGTGAAGTTTCAGCTGCATCAATGGCAGGACCAGACGGACCTTGCCCGAAAAAGCATCAAGAACAGTTATCTCCGCTATCTGCGAGGCTGGATGATGGATTCTAACTCCATTGAAGGGGCCGTCCTCAAGCGCTGGGTAGAAAGCCGCATGGGGATTACTCCATTGTTTCACCGTACCCTCATAAAAGACATTCACAGCGAGGAGTATTTTGATTACTCGGTGGATGTCATGAAGGGAAGTGCCCGCACTAACGCCATTCAATCGCAGCTCGATATCCTCTACGAATACTGCCAGTACGAGCTGATCCGCAAATATTCGCAGACTCTCATCATTCCCCTCTACCGTGGCACCTACGATGCCAGTGAACATGACGTCATAGAACAGATTGACCGGCGGAGTCAGATTGTGCGGCTGAACAATCTGGTGTCGTTCACATCCGACGAGGAGAGAGCCTGGGAATTTGGTTCAACGGTATGGGAAGTGTTTGTCCCGCTCAGTAAAGTCTTTTTTTACAACTGCCTGCTTCCCGGCAGCATCATGAAGGGCGAAGGGGAGTATCTTGTCATTGGTGGAGAATATCGGGTGCGACAGGTGATGTGTACAGCGGGATGAAGTAAACGATGAATAGAATAGGATGGAATAAATTCGGCTACAGCTTGACCGGCAACGTGACCGTAAAGATCGTCCCCCCGCCATTTCTGCACGTAACCACAACTTCTCCCCCCATGTTTTCAACCAGACTTTTAGTTACGAACAATCCGAGTCCGGTACCTTCACCTGGTTTTTTAGTCGTGAAATAGCGATCAAAAATTCGCTCAATATTTTCAGCCGGGATTCCCGGGCCATTATCAGCGATGCTGAAACATACCGAGTCAGCATTGCCTGGCGAGGTTTCAACCAGAAGCTTGCCGCCACTCGTTTCCATTGCCTGAAGGGCATTCATGATGAGATTGAGCAGAATCTGCTTTAGAAGGTTCGCGTCTGAGCGGATCACCGGAAGTGTGTGGTCGAACCGCTTCAGAATAACAACTCCGCGCCGCGCAGCTTCATAGTTCAGAAAATTAAGGATAAAATCGACGGTGAGGTTAAGATCAATTTCACCGATGGTTTCATCATGACTACTGAAATTCAGCAGACCTCTGGTCAGATGTGACAACCGCCGAGCCTCTGAACTGATGCGCGAGACCATCTCCAACACCGCCTCCGGCACACCTTCTTCTCGCATGATCATCTGCGAGGCCGAGATTATGACTGAGAGAGGAGTATTTAATTCGTGCACAATACCCGCAGAAATTTTGCCCAGTTCTGCCATTTTCTCGTTATAGGCCAACTGTCTCAGCAGATCCGAAGTGATGACTGTTTCATCTTTATGTCTGGCCGCCGAATCCTTCATAAATGCTCCGGATGAGAAAGAAGCCGCCCAATATCGGGCGGCTTCCTGTGGTGTGACAACTGCAAAAAGTCTGACTACATGTTCTATCCTGATTCCGAATGTTGCGTCTGATCCAGGCCGATAATTTTGTCTTCTTTGTCAACACGCAGACCGAATCTATAAGGGCATAAACTATGTTCTGTTGGTTTGCATCCACGGTGCCTAGATTATAACCACCGACGGCGAATGCCGGCAGTCCCTTTATGCCAAAGGCATCTTCAGGGGTGGCTAGCTTGGCATTGAAATAGAAGGGATGGTCGTCACTGTTTTTTTGAGGAAATCAACCCCGTCCTCATGCTTGATGTTATCGTCGAACGGCAGTACCCTGGCGCTCAGTCCAAGGTTGTACATATTACGATTGCCGCAGCTGCTAACATTTTATCTCGTTTCATCCTACTCTCCTTTTCATCTTTGATTTTGAACGGTGATAAGATGAAAACTCCGTTGGTTCCATTGCTGCACGTTCTGTTGAAGTTGACTGTTGTTAGGAACAATAATCGACATTATCAGAGTTGAACATAATTTTGATTTATGATAAAGCAGATAGTGTGCCAAACAGTCATATTACGTAATTACAATCAGTTACGTCATGGCATGATGTTTGGGGACGCCTCCGACACGTCTCCAGTTGTCATGTCTGCTTATTTTATGAACACGACTGCCACAAAAATATTTTCAGCACGCGCTAAATTATTATGGATTCAACCTCTTGCAAAAGTGTATTCAGAAATTTGAATATTATCCTAAGCCGCTTCTACTAGGAGAGTGATCCATTCCAGCGGCTGGAGCCTTTACTGCCGTTTACTCCTCCGATCACATTGCTGAAACGTTCTGCCAGTGGTTCCCCGGAATTTCCCACTCGTCTGTTCATGCGCAAGCCGCAAGGTGCCGGTCACCCGCTTTGTTGAAAGTCTCGATTCACTTTACCATTGACTCGGTGTGTATCAGTGTGTATAAAATATTTATGACCAGCAAAGAGATTATCAGGCGACTTGAAAATGAGGGCTGGTATTGTGCCAGAGGCAAAGGCGACCACCAGAAATACAAACACCCGTTAAAAGCTGGCCATGTTGTAGTTCCACATCCACGTAAAGACATGCCAACCGGAACCTTGCGGAACATTTTCCGTCAAGCAGGTTGGGAATGGAGGTAAAATGTTATACCCCGCATATGTTCACATTGGAGACGATAAACACGCCCACGGTGTAACTATCCCCGACTTTCCCGGCTGTTTCTCTGCCGCCGACGATTGGGAGGATTTACCACACATGATCCAAGAGGCTGCAGAAGTCTATTTTGAAGGCGAAGAGATACCCATACCGGCACCAACATCATTAGAGCAATTGGCTTCTAGCCCCGAATATCAAGGAGGGGTCTGGCTCCTGGTAGATATTGATCTTACCAAACTCAAAGTTAAAGCGAAGCGTGTAAATATCACCATACCGGAAAATCTTCTGCATGAGATCGACCGTTATGCTGAGCAATACCATATGACTCGTTCCGGCCTATTGGCCCAGGCTGCGGATCAATATATTCACCGCAAACAATTAGCTTAACTGCCTTTATTTTCTGAATACAACAAGTGAGATATTCAGGATATTCAGGAGATATTCAGGGGACGATATTCAGGGGACGATATTCAGGGGACGATATTCAGGGGACGATATTCAGGGGACGATATTCAGGGGACGATATTCAGGGGAGATAATACCGATTAAAAATCAATAATAAGTTACTAAGTCCCCCATAAAATTCTATGCTCTAGAAATAAAGGGACACCATTCCAATTAGAGGATGAAGTCGATAAGAAATAACAGTTATGCTTTACCATCAACAATCTAACCGCTCTGGTTTTCGACTCCGCTCAGACAACGAAATCATTTACAAAGATATCAGAAAGTGATACTAGTTACATATGACCAGCAAGCACCGCAAAACAGTGAAAGCCATTTTTCATGATCCGGTGAAGTCCGGCATAATTTAGGATGACATCGAGGGATTGCTTATGGCGTTGGGTGCTGAACGATTCGAGGGGAACGGCTCCCGCGTCAGGTTTCTTCTGAACGGAATCAAGGCCACTTTTCACCGGCCACATCCACAGAAAGAAACCGATAAGGGTGCGGTAAAATCAGTACGCCGTTTTCTGGAAGAAGGAGGTATACGACCATGATGCAGTACAAAGGGTATTCCGGTAGGGTTGAGTATGACGATGAGGCAGAAATCTTCCATGGTGAAGTTATCGGTCTGCGAGATGTGATTACCTTTCAGGGTAAATCGGTTGACGAGATCAAGCAGGCTTTCCGGGATTCGGTGGACGATTATCTCGACTTCTGCGCTAAGCTGGGCCAGACACCGGAAAAACCGTTCACCGGCAAGTTCATGCTGCGTCTGACCCCCGACCTGCACCGCAAAGTGTATGTGGCGGCCAAGCAGTCAGGCGAAAGTATCAATAGTTGGCTGACTGAACAATTGGAGCACCTCACCACCAATGTCTGCTGAATGCGATATGGCATAATCCGTATCATTGTCCTTGCGGCAGCGGCATGCAGTTTAAGAAGTGTTGTGACGCCTGATTATCGTGTATTCTGAAGTTGGAAAGGAGGATGATTTGAAAGACAAACTGAAAGTCCCCAAAGCTATGCAGCCGGTGTTCGATAACGTCGCCGGTATCATCGATAAATTCTGTCAAAAACATCTGAACGAGGAGTACTCAAACGTTTCACGAGAACTGGCGGCGGCCCTCTGTCGCAAACGCCCCTCGCCGCTGGTGAAAGGCAAACCTGAACAGTGGGCCTGCGCCTGTGTCTATGTCATCGGCAGCACCAACTTTCTGCACGACAAGACTCAAAAGCCGCACATGCAGCTGGGGCGGTTATGCGAACTGTTCGGCATCGGCAAGAGCACTGCAACCACAAAGGCGCGGAGTATCGAACAGATGATGGGGATTAGCTATCTCGATCCCCGCTGGACCCTGCCGAGTAAGTTGGAGGCGAACCCTATGGTCTGGATGCTCACTGTGAATGGGTTTGCCGTAGATATTCGCACCGCGCCGCTGGAGCTTCAGGAAGAGGCGTTTCATCTGGGATTGATTCCTTTTGTGCCGGGGAAAAAGGGATGAACATCGACGGTAAATATGAAATTGTTGTGATGGAATTATGGGACAAGGTAGACATCGACCTGTCTGTGACGGGGGCAGATTGACTGGTAGAATATATATCCACGATAGCGACGACAGTTCATTTGCGGCGATGAAAATACTCCGAACGAAAAGCACAACGGAAAAAGAAATAGATTTGAGGAAGATGCAGGGGGTAGATATGGCTCTCACGAGAGATTTCAAAGAAACGGTCAAGAAACGGGTGGGATCTGACCCTGATTTTGCCAAGGCACTTCTTCATGAGGCAATTGACCTCATGCTGGATGGCGATTCCGCAACCGCCAAACTGATCTTGCGCGACCTGATAAGCGCAACGGTCGGTTTCGAGCGCTTGGCCGAAGAGGTTCACAAACCGAGCAAAAGCCACCTCCACCATTTGAGAGTCCAGCGACATACGCTGGAGGACAAAAAGCCCTTATAAATAAGGGCTTTTTTTTGTTGTCCGAAGGCCGATTCGGTCTGCTGATATCTAGCTTGTTTGGTGGTATTTATCATGGTGTTTCACTATTGTTCAAAGACAGATACCCAAAAAGTAACCAATAATTGCCAGCAAACCTTCAAAAGATTGTAGAGTCCGTTGATGCACGAAAGGACGTTGACAAATACGCCCACGTCGCAACGTTCGAAGAGATCAGTGATAATGATTTCAATCTTAACATTCCCCGCTATGTTGATACGTTTGAGGAGGAAGCGGAGATTGATATTGACGCTGTGCAGGAAGAGATCGAACAGCTGGAAAGTGATCTGGTGGCGGTGCGGGCGAAGATGGCGGCGGTGCTGAAGGAGATTGAGCGATAAAGGTTGTTGATTCTAAGTCAGTTTCCTTCGACTCCGCTCAGGGAACAAGCTTGCGCTGAGCGGAGTCGAAGCGAGATTTTGATGTTTCTGATCATTTTCGTTACGTCACGCAAATGATCTTGCGACCTTTTGTTGGCGTCAACAATATGGTCGCTTTCATACAAGGAGATGCATATGAGCGATAACTTGCCGGTCAAATGAGGCTGTATCTGGAATGCTTAAGATGCTACAGCGTCTCATCGGCGAGGAGATAAATCTCTACTGGCATCCGGCAACCAAGCTGTGGCAGGTACATATGGACCGATCACAGATCAACCATATTTTGGCCAATCTCTGGGAACGCCCTTCGCATATTCAGATTTAAGGAAAAGGGACGTTTCAACTCTCGTAATGGATGAGGGGCTGTGCATTAGTCAAAACCAGATAAACCAACGGCGAGAATAGCAAATTTCCAACCAGAAAGTTAGACCCGACAAAAACAAAGACGGCGGGTCAACTT
>CAIWTU010000023.1 GCA_903915655.1 uncultured Geobacter sp. | reverse complement strand
GCTGGAAGGCTTCAACAGCCTAGTGCAATCAGCTAAAGCCAGAGCAAGAGGATACCGTACCAATAGAAATCTCATCGCCATGATTTATCTGATTGGCGGAAAACTTAAGTTTGGGTTACCCACGTAGAACAGCGAGCAGCCCAATAAAGCAAGATGCGAAATCAGCGAGTACATCGGCTTAGTTTCCTTTCGATATCGTCAGAGATCCTTTCCTGATCCGATATCCCTGCGGCCACTCTCGGCAATTGATCAAAGGTGGTGATTCCCTGGTGTAACATCTCCCAGAGATCTCATTTTTTTCCCGGCCTTGAGATTCCACTCAATCTGCTCCAGCGTCACCCCCTTCGTCTCCGGTACAAAAGCTGCTACGAATGCGATAGACAATCCACAGAAAAGTGCAAATATGAAGAAAATTGAAGCGTTACCGTGAATCTGCATGAAGGTAAGGGCGTTGTCCATCAATAAACCGGCAAAGGTCCAGTTCACCATGGTCGTCACTGTCATTCCCAGTTCCCGTCCCCGCAAGGGAAATATTTCCGAACAGACAAGCCATGCAACCGGGCCCCACGAAACGGCGAAGCCAAAGATATAGAAGATTACAGCTACCAGGAGGATGACCTTTGGCCCCCCTGCAATCATTGCCGGGTCGGACGTATTGCCGATCACGGTAAAAGCTGCTCCCGAGGCAAGCATCGCTATAAGCATGCAGAGGGCGCCAATGTAGAGGAGTTTCTTGCGCCCCCATTTTTCCACGAGCCGAATTGCGGGAAAGGTGAAAAGCATATTGACCGTCGGGACGGTCATCATTGCGACGATACCTGTCAGTCCCGCATATCCGAAAATGGTAGGGGCGTAGTAAATCATCACATTGATTCCCACAAGTTGCTGGAAAATCTGCAGAAAAATTCCGACCAGCAAAATCTTTATAAAATAACCTTTGAACAGTATACCGATCCGAACGCCCTGCTTACTCAGTGTCCCCTCGATATCCCTTATTTCCCGCTCGACATCTTCCCGGGTGTTAAGAGTTTTTTTGAGAACCTCTATCGCCTGGTCCCGTCTTCCCCTAAGCATGAGCCAGCGTGGACTCTCAGGTAGAAAGAGGCTCCCTACAAACATGAGTGTAGCGAACAGTACAATGATTGCAAACATTAGGGGAAGCGCCGTACGGGGGGTCGCTATCCATTTTGCGATAAAGACATTGGTTACCGAAATTAAAAAGATACCAATCGTGATGAGCAATTGAAAAAGCGTCCCCATGGCGCCGCGAATCGGTGCAGGGGCCGTTTCGGAGAGATAGAGGGGGACTATGAAGGATGCGATGCCGACGGCAAATCCGAGAAAGAATCTACTACCGTACATGACAGGCATCGGGGGGAGGAAAGCAGAGAGAAGGGAAGCGGAGCAAAAGATTAAACCGGAAAGGACCAGGCTCTTTTTCCGGCCAAGATATCTCGCAAAGATCCCGGAAAGGAGGGCACCGATAACGCTACCAGTTGCCAGGATGGAGGAGTAATGTTCCGCGCTTCTGATGTCGAGGCCGTAGACTTCCCTGATTGTCTCCAGGGAATTGGCGATAAAGCCCTGATCCAAACCAAAGAGCAAACCGCCAAGTGCTGCAGTCGAACAGATGTAAAAAACAATTGACTTGTATCCTCTGTTCATATATTGCGCCTTTGCGAATTCAGATTAAATGCGTGCATCCGGAGTTTGATGAGGGAAATTATCCCTGCCGGAAGCTGCAACGGCAGCGATAATCGCGGAACCAATTCCCGATCCATCCCGGATTAGCTCAAGCTTTATCTTTTTTGCGCGCTCTCCGAACAGTTCGTGGAGGATTGCCATTATATTTTCTCGATATCCAGGATATTTCTCAAAGAGTGTTCCATCAATCGCGATAGTACGATCCGATTCAAGGTTTTCATCCATCCAGGCGACTACTGCGGCAATAGCCGATCCAGCTATTCTGGCAGATCTGGTGGAAACGATACGGCAGATTTCCCGGATAGTCCGGATATCGATTGCCGAAACATTCTTGAGAGTAGAGTCTGCAAACAAATCAGACCCTTGGGCTATGAGGGAAAGGTGCTCCGTGCGGAGCATGTATTCTTCAGAAAAAACGGGCAGACTCCTCTCACTGAAAAGGAGTCCCTGCTTCATCATCTCAACGATAACCCGTCTTGCGATTTCGCCCAAATACATCCCCGAAACCATCTTTTCCAACTGCTGTTTACCTCTGTTATTGGAGGCAGAGTCAAGCTCCCTGTCGTAAATATTCGTCGTAAGTCGACTGAAGCCACCCCATTCGATATTGACAATCATCTCTCCGGAAGGGGGTCCGAGCCCGGCAGACTTCACGATCCTTGAGACCTTTTCCGGATAGCAGGCATTTGTCCCTGTGCCGAGAATAACACCCATATCACAGAGAGGGTCAGAATAGCTTCCGGCCAGAAGGGTCCCCACGGTGTCATTCGCCAATGCCACCACATGAATAAATCCCATCTCCTTTCGCTGCAGCGCCTCTGAAAGGATGGTCACGACATCTTTGCCCACCACCCCGGAGGCAGTGAATCCTTTAGTCCATCCGATCAGCTTTCCAGAGGCAAGCGAACGTTGCTCTACGGGAAAAGAGAAAGTGAAGGCGAGATCGTAGCTCTGTTGCCTGCCGAGAGAATTATTTTTAAAAAATAATTGTATGCAGTCGGCTATGAAATCAAAAAGCTCGTCACCCGTTCCGCATATCAACGGTTGTGGAATTACAAATCTGGTGACCGCTGCAAGAGCCGTCTTTCTGTTTCCATCAAGCTCGACTGCCATCACCCTGATGTTGGTCCCACCCAGGTCGAGAACGATAAAACTCCCCTTTTCAGTTCCAGTTGGACGGTGTACAAAAGAGGGTATCATTTTAAGCGAACTGTCGATCCCGGCAAGTCCGGAGCGCATTTCCTGGTGAAAGTTGGCGATGATTTCGTGAGAATTTTGAAGAGAGACAGAAAAGAGACTTTCAAGGTTAGAAAGGAAACTATACGGAGTATTCGCTCGGATATTACCCAAGGGTCAATCCTTTTGCAAAATTTTGAGATAGATAAAGCATGAATATATCTCTGCTTCAAGGAGAGCAGCCTCTCCAGGCAAGACATCATGAGTCCTGTTTCTCGAAGGGGCACCTGGCTGCCAGAATGATCTGTTCATCGGCTGGAGGGGTTCAGGTCAATACCAAACCGCGGATTACTTCGCGTAAATAATCCTGAGAGCCAAATTGTTCGTTCCATTGTTGAAACACTGGGTATCTTTGGTATAGTCCACTGCTGTCGGTATCGGAGCGCCAGGAACCGCTGCAGCGTATTTCTCGTTGAATTTCTGACATACGGTATCATTCAGACCGATCAACATTACGACTGCGTCAGCCGCGGCGGTCTTAAAAGCATTATGAGTAGCGCTGTCAATGGAATAATTGTAGAACCCCCCGTAACCTTCAGCTTTTACAGAGGGGGGCGGAACAGGTGCGACTGTCAGATACCTGCTTTTGATAAGAGATTCAATATCAGTTGTCGGGCCCCCTATTTGAGCGCTGTACCTTTGTGAAGCATCATAAACCGTGCGCATATCATTGTAAATTTTAGTTGCCGATGAGCCGATGCTTGCCTTGCGGGTAGAATTAGGGAATAAAACCACCAGGAGTGTAACAAGAAAACCAGTAACTGCCAAAGCGATCAGCAATTTAATCAATTTGGAGTTTTTATCTTTCATATTAAATCCTTTCATTTTCATTTCCAGGTTTCCCCCAAGATGGAATTGATGTTTCTTCGAAAAGAAAAACCGTCAGGGAGTGCAATCTCTGAGCATACTCAGAGAGGAAAGATAGCACGAACAAATTTGGCTGTCAATTGAGCCGCTCGTAAAAGAATAACCAAACTCTTGCGATACTCAATTCATGGAGATCAGCTCACTGAGAGCCTCAACCAGGTTTTGAGCGCTCCGCCTGATTTCATCAGAAGGCTCGGTATCGAAGAGAAGTGTTCCGGGCTGAGCCCCAACGATTGCGACCTGTAAACCTTCGATTTCTGTTTTTAAATAATCGACCAGAACCATGAGCGGAATCGTATGGGTGGAAAAGGAAATTCCCTTGATGCTCTCCTCTCCGAAGAGCTTCATCTCGCCATGCTTTAGCCCCATATCCGCCGCATCCACCAGTAAAAGATGGCTGGGGGCAAATTTTTTTATTTTATGAGTGATACTTTCAGGTGCGGTAAAGCCGAGGAAAACCTGCACCCTTCGCCTTCTAGCATTGATCTTCTGGAAACCGGTTCCGAATATAATGCCGAACGAATCGTCTGCGCGCAGATCAGACCCGATGCACAATATGGCCAGTCGCTTGTAATTACTTAATTTCGACTTGAGGCTCTGTTTTAGTTTCTGCATCTGGTTTGGCATGATATCTGACTTTCAGGGAAGAGCGATCGAGTGTTGCCAACTCATACTCGGGGGTCACTTCCAGGGTATCCCTGGGGCAACTCTCCACGCATTGAGCACAGAAAAGGCACTGATCGTTCTTGAACTCGGCCTCAAATTTTTTGTCTGCAATTTTGATTATATTGATAACATTGGCCGGACAATCGCGCATACATATTTTACAACCGATACATTTTTCTTGAATAAAATTAATCAGGCCTCGAAAATTCTTTGGCATTTTCTCTTTTATGTAGGGATATCGAAGTGTCGCAGGTTTTTTGAATAGAGACTTTAAAACTTCCGAAAGCATTTTACCTGGTTTTTTCATTGTAAAAATAACCCCTTAACAATAAAAGCGATAAGTATCTGAATCAAGGAGAGCGGTGCCAGATAAATCCAGCAGAACCTTATCATCTGATCAATCCTTATCCGAGCAAAGATGGTCCTGAGGACCGAGAGAAGGGCCACCACAAAGAGCACCTTGAGAATATAAACAATAAACCCGGCTACCGGATGTAAGTCGAGTCCTATCGGTAAGAAGAGAGCTGCGACTAGAGAGGCGCCGACCAGCATTTCTATATCAACCGCCATTCGGAAGAAAGCCAGGTACCTGCCGCTATACTCGGTAAAGCTGCCGCCTACAATTTCCGTTTCAGCCTCCGGAATATCAAAAGGAACCTTTTCCAGTTTGCCGAGAAGGGCAATGAGAGAGATAAGAAAGCCAGGCACGTTAAAAATGATGAAGAGCGGCTTATCGTTAAAAAACGCAGCAATTTCACTCAAAGACCAGGAACCAGCCAGAATAGCCGGAGAGAGCACCGCCATGAAAAGAGGTACCTCATAGGCAAAAAGTTGAGTCAGCGCCCTCACCGCGCCAAGCATGGAATAGAGGGAGGCGGAAACCCAACCTGCGAGAAAAAAGGCGAGGGTGGGTATGGTCAGAAGATAAATAACCACGATTAGATCGCCGTCGAAGGAATAGAGCGCCCTGGTGCTCCACAACGGGATATAAAAGAAAGAGACCGTAGCTGCGGTAAGTGCCAGAAGCGGCATCAACCTGAAGAGGGTGGCATTCGCCTCTTCCGGGATTATACCTTCCTTTGCCGACAACTTGATAAAATCAGCCAAGGGCTGGAACCAGGGAGGCCCTTTTCTGTTCTGCATTCTGGCATGAAATTTTCTGTCGAAAAACTCCAGCGCCAGGCTGAAAAGACCCAAAAATAAGATCCCTGGGAATACCAGAATGTAAAATAATGAGGTGGCCATTCAACTATCCTGCTTGAGAATCAGTTTTTTGTTTAATGCGGTGAAGTCGAGCCCCCTCTTCTTATACCAGTTGATACTGAACTGCCGCAATTGCCGGAAATCGGTCAACCTCCCCGCTCGACTATCCATGTTCAAGGTTTCTATCATACGGTCGGTACAGGAAAAACAGGGATCAATCGCTGCCAGAATAATCGGAACATCTGCCAGATAGTTATTTTCCATCATTTTCGCCACTGAGGCGAGATTGGCCAGAGTTGGTGCCCTTACCTTTACCCGCTCGGGCTTATCTGTACCATTGGCTTTGACATAATAAACATCTTCGCCTCTGGGCGCCTCGTACCTGCTAAGGGCTTCACCGGCCGGAATTTTCCGTGGGGCCTTGACGACAATCGGGCCGTCAGGCAACTCCTGCACCAATTGACGCAAAATCTTGTATGTCTGCATAAGTTCCCCGACACGAACCAGAGCTCGTCCATAAACATCACAATGGTTATCGGTTACCGTATGGAAATCCAGATATGGATAGGCTGCGTATGGATCATCTTTTCTGGTGTCAGACGCAATTTCCGACGCTCTGCCGGTAGGACCAACCGCTCCTCTTGCCACCGCGTCTTCATGTGACAAATAACCGACTCCGGAAAGTCTTTGAATCAGGGTGACCTCTTCCATTACCACGCCTATGTAATATTTAGTCCTCTCTTCCAGGATATCGACTGCTGCAAGAATCTCTGCGCAAAGATCGGGAGTCAGATCCCTTCTGACACCGCCGAACGTATTCATGGCATAGTTAACCCTGTTGCCGGAAATTCTGGCCAGAAGTTCCATGACTACTTCACGATCCCTCCATGAGTACATCAAGAGCGTATCAAAACCGATTTCATGGCCAGCCACACCCAGCCACAAGAGATGGCTGTGTATTCTTTCCAGCTCACCGATGATAGTCCTGATATAAAGTCCTCGTTTGGGGACCTCAAGTGCAGCAATTTCCTCCACCGCCTGAACAAACGCAGATGAATGAGCATGGGAACAAATACCGCAGACACGCTCGAGTAAATAAATATCCTGCAGGTAAGTTCTCTCCTCACAGGCTTTTTCAACGCCACGGTGGTTATACCCCAGGCGCATATCGACTTCAGTGATCTGCTCTCCACTCAGGGTAATGGTAAAGCAGGCAGGTTCTTTCAAAGCGGGATGTTGTGGCCCGATAGGTATGGTTACTTTTGCCATGGCTTACTCCTGGCTGTCATCTTTCAGGGGGGCGCCCTGAAGGCTTGCAGGTGATTTCCACTCTTTTCTGAGGGGGAATTGATCCGTAGGGAAATCGTCTGGCAGCGGATATCTATTGCCGGGCGGCAGGCCATCGACCTTGGCGCCGAGCAAATCGACCAACTCCCTTTCATAATTGGCCGCTCCCGGAAAATATCCGGTAACTGTCTTTATCAGAGGATCGGTTTTGGGAACGGATCTCTTCAAATTTATGACCGTACCATCGCGATGCGCAAGATGATATATGAACGAGAGGTTTTCTCCATCGTCCAGTCCGGTAATAGTGCACAAATTCCCAAAAAAGAGCTGTTTCACTATGAAATCAAAGACCGCTGGAAAAAGGGTTTCATCAGCTTCCAGAAAAACACGCCGGTCGCGCGGAACCTTTATTTTTCCATCCAGAGCGGGAAAGATGCCTGTTAAAGCTGTTGCCACGTTATCTTTATTAAACATTGGCGGACCCCTTCCTGCTTCACCCTTCTTTTTCTTCAAGGCTGGCAAGTAACTTGACCACCCCATCGATAATGGCTTCAGGTCTGACCGGACAACCTGGAATATAGGCATTGACCGGAATTACCGTATCAATACCCCCCTTCACGTTGTAGCAACCGTTAAAAACACCGCCAGAAGAGGCACAGGTTCCTACTGCTACCACAAACCTCGGTTCGGGCATCTGCTCATAAACCCTTTTTAGCCGATCTTCAATCTGGTTTGTTACCGCTCCAGAGCAGATCATTACATCCGCGTGTCTGGGGGTACCTTTTAATAGTATGCCAAAACGCTCAATATCGTATCGGGGAGTTAGAGCATCAACTATTTCTATATCGCAGGCATTGCAGGCGCCGGTGTTGAAATGTATGATCCAGGGGGATTTAAGCCTGGCCCAGTTAACCATTTTTGATATAATGCTCATTCGCCCTCCTTCCTCAGCAGCACAAACAAGGATATGGTGGCGGAAACCAGAAAAAGTACAGCTATTATAAACGAAGTTGTTTGCAGCAGACGAGGTGCCGTGGCGACGATCAAAGCGACTACATGCATGATAGTAAAGAAAAAGGCAAAGGGAAAAAACTGGGCGTAATCAGGGTTCACCCGGTTTTCCTTCATATCTTCACCGCAGGCATAGGCTTTGAATTTACCTTCCGGATGGTTGGTAATCCTGGGCGCCAATTTCGACATCAGAAACAACTGCCCCCAGTAAATCAGAAAAATTATTGCAAAGAGTATTGCCGGCATGAATAAGGCTTCCATGTTCCACCTACCCCCTCATATTCTTGAGAGCTTTTACACTGATATCACCGGTCAACATGAAAACGCCGACAACAATACCGGCACCGACCAGCAAAACCACTACTTCCACAATTATTAGGGTAATAACGATGGATTGCGCAAGGGCGATATTCGCGGTGACGTAACCGGCCGCGATGATTAAAAGAGTGACAGCCTTTGTCATGATTTCCATGCCGATAAGTATTCTTATGAGATTCCTGGTAGCAGTTATTAAGTATACGCCTGCAATCAACAAAAGTGATAGAAAGAGTAAAAATAGTCCAAAAAGCTGGTTTAAATCACCGTTCATTGTTAAATTTCTCCTTAAATAATACGACTACGCCGAAAACCCCGACCAGAAGTATTATCAGCATTCCCAACAGGTCAAACTGCCTCAGGTTCCAGATGACTTTTCGCACATCGGTTTCGGGGGTCAGGAGGGGTAGAGTCAGGTTTATGTCGAGAGTCAGATAAAGGGCAATTCCAATTACCAGCATGACCATCGGGAGCCAGATGTATTTTTTCAGCCTGGTACGAGCCGCTGTTTTTTTCTCCTGATTGCTGGTGAGCCTGGTCAGGCTGATGGTACTGATAAAGATAACGGTAATCAATCCGGCACAGATGGAAAGTTCAAAAACGGCAGCCAACGGTGAGTTCAGGTAAAACATCGCAATAGTGGTAAGAACGCTGAGCAGCGCCAGCCAGATAGCAGCCACCAGAAGATCGGCGACCAGTGCAGTGGCCAGGGCAACCAACAAGAGAGCAGAAAGTATCAGAACAAAAAACGTCACGGTTTACCCCCTTCACCAGTTGAATATGGCAACCGGCATCAGCATGGTACCGACGATAAAAGGAAAACCGATGCCTAAACCGATGGTTATCAAAGCTAAGATCACGGAAGGTAATATATAGAGAAATCCAGCCTCTCGAAGATCGTCATAACCTTCGATCAATTTGCCAAAGAAGACCTTTCTCTGCATGTAGAGCATGTACGAGAGGGTCAAAAGACTGGCCAGAATGGCAAAAGCAGCGTAGTAATGCAATCCCGCTTTCCAAAGCGCAATTACAATCACGAGCTTGCTCCAAAAACCGGAAAAGGGGGGGATGCCGGAGATGGAAAGGGCTCCTATTACCGAGGTGGCGCCGGTCCATGGCATTTTAGCGGCAAAGCCACCCATCGCATCCATGTCTCTGGTCCCGGTCCTCGATTCCACGGCCGCTGAATTAACAAACAGGAGTGATTTCAGAATGGCATGATTAAACATGTGGAAAATGGCGCCGGCATAACCAAGAAGAGTGCCGGCGCCAAGGCTCAATACGATATACCCGACCTGACTGATGCTCGAGTAAGCCAGCATTCTTTTGAAATCTTTCTGCCAAAGCGCCGCCAGCGCGCCAATGAGGATTGTAGCCGCACCAAAGGCGAGAAGGAGGGTCTTGAGGCTTTCCGGAACGAGCACTCCGAGCATTCCGAGCCTGACCAGGGCATAGACCCCGGAACTTTTTGTCACGATACCAGCCAGAAGAATGGAAACCGGATTGGGAGCCGCCTGATATGCATCGGGAAGCCAGCCATGGAATGGGACAAGACCACTTTTAATAAAGAGACCGGCCATAAACAGGAGTACGCCGATTGTGGCTCCGGCGCTGATTTGCGCTGTATTGGCGAAATAGATCTGCAGGGCGGTGAAAGAGAGGGCGCCGACAGTTGAGAGCGTCAGGCCAACGCCAGCCAGCATCAGGGTCGTGGCAATAGCGGAAAGGATGAAATATTTGAATGCACCCTCATAAGCATTCTGGTTTTTCTCAAATACAATCATGATATAGACGGCTGCGGCCACTATTTCCAGGAAGAGATACAGGGTGAACAGATCCGTCACTACGACCATTCCGTTCATGCCGATGCAGCAAAGGAGCAATAAGCAGACAAAATTAAAAAGCTTATTTTCACTCTTGATATGGGCTTTAGCAACAAGCAGTGCCACCAGACCGACGATGGCGATAGAAAGCAGCATCACCATACTCAAGCTGTCCTGCACCATGCTAAAGTTGTTGGAACTGCATAGCGTGTTCAAACCGGTCCAGAGCGATCTGGGCAAAAAGACAAAAACCAGCTGCAGCAGTAATAGAAAGAGTGCCAGCCAGAATGCAATTTTTTTGAAAAATGCCTTCGGTGGGAGATTGATAATCAAAACTGCTGCCAGGAAAAAAATTATGAGTAGCAGGGTCACTTTTCCAGCTCCTAATCCAGTTTCTATCCGGAAACTCCGGACAAAAAACTATCGGTTTCCGGACGAAAACTATCTAAACGCCACATAATAAATCATGCACGATAATCCCACCACTGTCCAGACGATATAGGTTGCATGAGAACCTGTATGACAGGCTTTAATCGAGCCCGAGGCTGCCTGGGTGAATCCGACGACAATTTTGGTGTAAAAATAATCTATGGCTCGATCAATGCGCCAGGCCGACAGCGCCAGGATATTTACCAGCTTGAGTCCGACATCGTACGGATCAAAAAACTTTCTTTCTGCCCGGTCATAAAGCCCGTGAAGTAGTGGAGCGTAGTGTATATGGTCCACTGCCTTGATCGCGCTGCCGGTTCTTCTGTACCCCCAGATATGATTGATAACTGCGAGAGCCAGCACTGCAACGGTGGCAATAACGAGGAAAAGATTGGTTGGCAATCCGGCAAAATCGTGCCCTTCAAGCCTGGCGCCCAATATAGGTTGGATCAATGTATGAAGCGGAAGCGGATTGTAGACACCAAACAAGATACAAAGCCCGGCAAGGGTCAACATCGGGATAAGCATCAAGAGGGGGGCTTCCTTCAACTTAGAAAAAACGGGCTGTTCTTTCCCGAGAAAAGCTGCATGGCCCAATTTTAAAAAGGAGGCTGCTGTCAGGAAGGAACCGCAAACTGCGGCGATATAAAAAACAGTTCCGCTTTCCAGTGCGCCATCATACACCAGTTCCTTGGAGAAAAAACCGTTAAAAGGGGGTACACCGGAGATAGAAAGTGCGGCCACAAGAAAACAACCGAAAGTAACAGGCATTTTTTTGCCCAGCCCGCCCAATTTGCTCAAGTCGGTGGTGCCGGCCTGTCTCTCCACGCTGCCGCCGGTCAGGAAGAGACAGCTTTTATAAAGCACATGGTTGAGCATGTGGAAGATCCCACCCACTATACCTACCGGCACCGCAGTACCTATGCCGAGGACCATGTAGCCGACCTGACTGATGGCGTGATAGGATAATAATTTTTTATAGTCTTTTTGAATAAGGGCCATCATGACGGCTGCCAGGATAGTGATCGCGCCTATCGTCATTACGGTGATACTGAGGGGTGATCCGTGCTCGATTTTATACATGTCGAGACAGATGCGGGATAGAAAATAAATGCCGAGAAATTTTTCGAGCGCTGCGGGGATAAGTGCCATAAAGGGGAGCGGAGCATCGTTGGCAGCATCTGGAATCCAGCTGTGAAAAGGCATGGAGCCCGCCTTTGAAATAGCTCCCAGCATCAACGAAATAAAAGCCACCCCTCCCATGAAAGTCATCGGGAGGGTTACCTCTGACATATTCAAGGTACCACAAAGGGAATAGGTCAGCGCAATTCCAAACATGAGGCAAAGGTCGGAAACGCCGATTATAACAAAGGCCTTGAGCGCGGTTTTGAAAGAACCTTTTCCGCCAATCGCAATGAATCCGAGAAGTACCGCTAACAAACCTTCCCAGAAGAAAAGCATTAGAATCAGGTTTTCGGCCAGCACCGCACCGTTGGTAAAGGAGAGGGTCAGCATGAAATAAAGGTAAAAATAATTGTTCTTTTCTCGTCCATTCATGAACATGATGGAATAAAGGGCTATCAGTGCCGCCACTGCGGCAGAAGCCAGAAGGATAAAGGCGCTGAAATGATAAATCCTGAGTGAAATATCCATTCCGAACCCGGCCCATGGGATGGAAAAAGCGTATTTCTTGTCAAACAGCGCATAAGTGACAATAAGATTTGCTGCTACCGCCAGAAGGGAGATTGCTTCCCTGATATAATTTTTGTGGTTGATTTCCACCACTGCCAGAAGACCGGCAATCAATGGGATAAATATTGGCAGGATTAATAGATATTCCATCATTTCACCAGTTCCAGTGCTTGAACTACAGCCGTTCTTGCCACCTCTGCAGGGTAGCTGACAAAGATCCCCCCGGCAAGGGAGAGGATAGCCAGCAAAAATACACTGACCGTCATGACTGAAGACCCTTCACTTCGATCGAGCCTGAGTTCTCCGAGAAAAACCAGGTTAAACAGCCTGAAAAGGTAAAGTATGGTCATAATCGCCCCGATTAAAAAAACCAGAGCGATGATTGGATGCCCACCCTGCACAGCCCCGGCAACTACCATGTACTTGCTGAAAAAGCCACCGAAAGGTGGAATGCCCATTACTGAAAAAGCACAGAATAAGAAGGAAATAGCGGTGATAGGCATGGTAGTGATCAGACCGCCAAGCTGAGTAATATCTTTTACCTTGGTCTTCTGTTCGACAATCCCGGCACAGAGAAACAGCCCGCCCTTGGCAATGCCATGCATTAATATATAAAGGAGGCCGCCGGCAATGCCGAGTTCGGTATTTACCGACAAGCCGAGCAGAATGAACCCCAGTTGGCTGATGGTAGAATAAGCGATGATCCTTTTGATGTCGGTTTCTATGAAGGCTGCTCCGGCAGTTATCAGGGCGCTTACCGCTGCAATAAAAGGGACCAGAGTATGCCAGATGTCGTCCAGGACTAAAGTTGCCACAAAGAGTCGGGCGAAAACATAAACGCCGATTTTGACGAGAACCGCAGCATGGAGAAGCGCGGTTACAGGGGAAGGGGCGACACCAGCGTCAGGCAACCAGGTGTGTAGGGGCAAAGTAGCCGATTTGGAGAAAATACCGAAGAGAATGAAGAAAACCGCGACATTGCTGATCGGGGTACCCTTCATGTTTTCTTTGATGGTTCCGAGATCAAAGGAACCTGCCTGTTCATAAATCATAAGAAAACCTATGAGCATCATCAGGGCGCCAAAGACAGTTACAATGAAGGCCTTGTCGGCCATCAGCACATATTTCTTTTCGCGGAAAAATCCGATAAGTCTCCAGCAGACAATAGCGGTGATTTCCCAGAAAAGATAGAGGAAGAGAAGGTTGCGTGAGAAAACCAGTCCCATCATGGCGCCCAGAAAAAGCACCACCATGAAATAGTACTCGTTACGATTCTCATAATGGCTGATGTATTCAAATGAGTAGAGAATGATGATACTCCCCACCATGGAGGAAACTATCGCCATGAAAACCGCCAGCAGGTCGGCATGAAACAGACCAAGAGCCGGAATAAACGGAAAAGATACCGAAATAACGGTTCCCCGCATTACTTCAGGAAGCAGCATCAAGGATGCCAGAAAAGCTGTCACGACCATGAGGAGCGCAAAGATGTTCCTCATCTTTTCGTTTGCGGAGCCAATAAGAGGGAGAAAAAATGCCCCAAAGATTGGTAAAAACACGATAACAACGACCAAGAGTTCGTTTTGCATTTTTATAAACTCCCTTACTCCGACAAGCACGACTTTTCCGGAAAAACTCGGTATCTGGGATTCAGCGGGAACCGTTGTTGAATAGTAGCAGGCACTCTGTTTTACAAATTAGTTGCAGGGGAGATTCAAAAGGAGGGGCGACCTAGCACAAAGGCCACCCAACCATATTTGAGAAACAGTCCTGTCTGTTTCATAAAAATTTGCTTGAAGCTATCCTTGCCTTGCCATTTTCAGCTGCGATTTCAGAAGTTCGCCAGGGTGCTACCCCCCCCACGGCATTCCTGAGTACTCCTGGAACGCCTTGTCATGTAACTGCTTGAAAAGCTCCTCATGCCCGCGCTCCCAGTTCGCCAACATCGTCAGCACCTTCTTTGCTGTCCCTTCAGCCTGCGCGGCTGCTTTCTCGTAAAACTCGGCGAAGTCGTGCTCTATAAGGTAAGCCATGCGGAGAATCGGCAGGTCCGGCACCATCGCCTCCAGTGTAGCAGCGTCAATCGATTCGGAAATCGCGCGCTGTGAAAAGAAGCCTTCATTCTGCATTGCTTCTCCCAAAGCAAGGTCAGGAGACGCTCCCTTCTTGATCAGGTCGACCTGTGCCTGTAGAAAGTCGATATGCTTCTGTTCTTCCAGAGCGAGGTTATTAAATGCACCCGCCGCAGCTGCATGACTCAAACGCTCGGCATTCTCTTCAAAGAATCGCTTCCCCTCGTACTCTCGTTGCAATGCATACAGATAAATTTTCAGGATGTCCATACAGTTACTCCTTCTAATGAAATGGTTGTTGTTCTGACTATATCCAGAATCCAGGTGATGTCAAGTCTTAGTTGTTTTTTTGCTGTCTGAAAGTCTCTTGACCTTTCGAGCATTCCTGTTTTATTTCGATACAGAAAAGAGTCAATCCATTACTCAATCGAGTCGCCTATCCAATGAATAAATTTTATTCGGTTGGGTTATAATTTGAATTAAATAATACTGATCTGTCTTGACAGTGGACTGCAGCGGGGTGTAAATTTATATCAGACCTGCTTGCATTTGGTATGCATGCTTTGAAGAGGGGGAGGAAGACTTTGTGGCTGTTTGCAGATTATGCCGCCCGTGTCAGTTAACTAGATGGCAGGGCGGTTTCTTTATGGAGGTTGGTTGAATAAATAAACCGTGGGGACGTCCTGTAATTTCAATCTGTTAGGGACGATCTGACATATAGAGGAATTTAAGCAAGATTTCCAGGTCGTTGTAAAGCTGGCGGGATGGAGCCGGCTTCGCAGGGAACGGATTACTCCACGCCAAGTACCTTTTTGATAACTTCTATTACCTCCTCGACTATAAAAGGTTTCAAGATGACCCCGCTTGCTCCAACTTTCATGGCAACCTCGACATCCTCGTCATAACCCATCCCGCTGCAAATCAACACCCTGGCATTATTGTCAACGGATAATATTTCCATGGTCGCGTCAATTCCGCTTTTCTCGGGCATGTAGATGTCCATGATAGTTACGTCAGGGCGGTGCAGACAATATTTTTCTACTGCTTCATTACCGTTTACCGCCTCCGCGACAACGGTCAGTCCTTCTTCAGCCAGAATTTCGTGCAGCAGTTTTCTGAAAAAGAGCTCATCGTCAACTATCATGACGGTTTTTTTTGGATGAAAATTATTATCTACCAAATTAAATTGCCTCCGAACGTCCAAGTTTAACAAGTTTACCCTGCAACAAGGCCTGCCGTCAATAGCGGAGGCCAAAGATTAAACCGGGCATAGGGTTTCAACTTCTAAACAAGATCTTATATCGAACAGTTTTGCGTTATTTTATGACGGTTTTGTGATAACATGAGAAAATATGATATAGAACAGGCAGGTTCAATTTATTTCAGTAAATGTTCAGGCTGACACCCGAACACCGTCTTGATTTGAACCTGGAATTACAGGAAATTAAACATACATGACGATAAAATGGTATCCCGGGCATATGGGCAAGGCCCACGAACAGATTGCTGAGTTAATCAGAAAGACCGACGTCATCATAGAGGTCCTTGACGCCCGACTCCCTGCCTCCAGTGCCAATCATCTTCTGGCAGAGTTGCGCCGGGAGAAGCCCTGCATCAAGGTCTTGAACAAGAATGACCTGGCCGATTCCGCTGTAACCAGGGCGTGGGTACAGACATTCAGGAAGGAGGCCGGGGTTCGAGCCCTCCCTCTGTCGGCAAAGCAACTCCGCGAGGTGAACCAGTTGACCAGGCTCTGCATGCAACTGGCGCCTACCCGCGGTAAACCGGGCAGACCTCTCCGCGCCATGGTTGTCGGGATTCCAAACGTCGGCAAGTCGACCCTGATCAACACACTGGCGGGGAAGTGCATGGCAAAGGTCGGAGACAAGCCCGCAATTACGACCTGTCCCCAGCAGATTGATCTGCGTAACGGTATTATCCTTTCGGACACGCCTGGACTGCTCTGGCCAGACATGGGCGACCAGGTTGCCGCCTATCGACTGGCAACCTCAGGCGCCATCGGGGCAGGCGCCCTCGACTACACCAGTGTCGGTCTTTTCGCTGCCGAGTTTATGATGCTGCGTTATCCTGAACCGCTCATTCACCGTTACAAACTGAGCGGCGATGCCGATAGCGCCGTTGACATACTCGAACAGATTGGGCGCCGTCTCGGCTGTCTCACCGGTGGCGGGGAGATAGATCTGCACCGCGCCGCCGAGGCTTTTCTGCGAGAACTCAGAGGAGGAAAACTCGGGCGGGTCAGCTTCGAAGAGCCAGAACAGTACGTCGAGAAAACAATTGAGCGCTGATCACTATACTCAAAAACGGACTCCAGCGAGACACCACCCCAAGGGGCTCAAGCTCCTCTACGAGGACAGGGATATAATCGTGGTGGAAAAACCGTGCGGCCTCCTGACAATGGGGACGGACCGGGACAAATCGCGAACGGTCCATGCAATACTAAACCAGTACGTCCGCAAGGGAGATCCCCGTTCCCGAAACCGAGTCTACATCGTCCATCGCCTGGATCGGGAGACCTCCGGCATCCTGATCCTTGCCAAGAGCGAATCGGCCAAGGTCTTTCTGCAGGGAGAGTGGCAGAAGACCAACAAGCTCTACCTTGCAGTCGTGTACGGCTCGCTGATGGAGAAAACTGGGACGATCAGCAGTTACCTGACCGAAAACAGCGCCTTTACGGTCTATTCCACCCCTGACCCGACAATCGGGAGGTTGTCCCTTACGGAGTACAGGGTAGTGAAAGAGGCCAAGGGGTTCACTCTGCTGGAAATCCACCTACTCACCGGCCGAAAGCATCAGATACGTGTGCAGTTGTCTGAAAAGGGACACCCCGTGGTGGGGGACAGAAAATACGGCAAGGGGAATGATCTCTATGGCGCTATGGCGCTCCATGCCGGATTGCTCTCTTTCACGCACCCTGTCAGTGGCAAACGGCTGACCTTCGAAACCGGAATTCCGGAGTTTTTTACCCGCCTGGTCGGGGAAGTAACCGATTACCATTACTCCGACCCCGCTCTGTAACTGACATTGTCGGATACAAGCGAATTTGAAAGGTCTCTGCATGAAAATTACACCTACAGCTATCCCCGATCTGCTGATCATTGAACCGACTATCTACGGCGATGATCGTGGGTTTTTCTACGAGAGTTTCAACCAGAGGCTTTGGTCTGAAGCCACCGGCATTAACACCCTCTTCGTCCAGGACAACCATTCGCGCTCTGCGAAAAATGTCCTGCGGGGACTCCATTACCAGACCAGGCATCCCCAGGGGAAGCTGGTGCGGGCCACGGTCGGCGAGGTTTTCGATGTAGCGGTCGATATCCGCCGGGATTCGCGGACATTCGGGCAATGGGTCGGGGTGAGGCTTTCTGCCGAAAACAGGCGGCAGCTCTGGATTCCCCCAGGTTTTGCCCACGGTTTTCTGGTCGTCTCGGAAGTGGCCGAGTTTCTGTACAAGACGACGGACTACTGGTACCCCGAATTTGAACGGAGCATTATCTGGAATGATCCTGAACTGGCCATCAACTGGCCGCTTGATGGGGCGCCGATACTGGCGAAGAAGGATGCCGCCGGCGCCACTTTTGCCGATGCGGAATATTTTAGGCAGGGGGATTGGGAAGAGATCGTCAATCATTCATAACATCGGTAGGGAAATCGAATTTCTCTTAAAAACCTCCTCTCAGCTTTTGCAGGAATGACAATTATTTCGCCTTTAAAAGAGGCTCAACAGGATATTTTCATCTCCCTCAAAATTTACACCAGCAACCAGATAAAAAAACTCATTGAAGCCCTTGCCCGTGGCGTTGTCGAACCCCTTAGCCAGGGTTCTGAGTTTGAGAGAGCGGACTTCCGGGCTCAGGGACGCCCTCTGGGTCAATGGGTTGAAATATCGGTATATTCAGAGCTGATTACAAAAACAGGCTGCTCGCTGTTCTACGTGGGTAACCCAAACTTAAGTTTTCCGCCAATCAGATAAATCATGGCGATGAGATTTCTATTGGTACGGTATCCTCTTGCTCTGGCTTTAGCTGATTGCACTAGGCTGTTGAAGCCTTCCAG
>CAIWTU010000022.1 GCA_903915655.1 uncultured Geobacter sp. | reverse complement strand
TCACATTCTATACCGAGAATAAACTGTTCCGGGTTCGCAGGATCACAGACACCAATATCTAAAAAGAATCCAGCAGAGCCGACTTGTGGCTCAACCTGATGTCCATGCTTGCGAAGCTGCTCTATTACAGCCTCTTCAAACGGCGACATCGGCTCACGCCCTGTTAGCGCGGGAACATCTAATTCCCCAATTTCGGCGAAATGTATAAAAGTCTTGAGCGCATGAACCCCGGCAGACTGTGTTTCAGTTACCCGCAAATCTGATGATCTGATATTGGAGAAGACCTCACAGCGCACCCTTGCACGAGTGATTAATACATTAAGCCGGCGCTCTCCTCCCGTTTTATTTACTGGACCGAAATTCATGGAGACAATATTGTCTTTATCACGACCATAACCCAGACTGATATAAATTACATCCCTTTCGTCACCTTGAACAGTTTCTAGGTTTTTAATAAATAATGGTTCTGTTGGATGGTGTCTATCAAATTCGTTGAGGGCTGGGGATTGCGTCCGCAACAATTCCAATTCGTCCTGTATTGCCTCTTGTTGAGGAAGACTGAAGGCCACTACGCCAATAGATGCTGCCGGATTTACCTGAATGTGCCGTAGAACTGCATTTGCAATAATTTGGGCTTCAGCCTGATTTTTTCTTGCTCCCCCACGGTCATAGATAGTCTCCGGGTGAAAATTAAATTTGAGACCCATGCCTTCAGGTTTGCGTTCAGGTGTAGGAAAAACGACTAGGCGTTCACGATAAAAAAGCCTGTTTGAAGTGGCGATTAAAGACTCGTGACGGCTTCTGTAATGCCATCGCAAATCACGCCTTCGCGAACTCGCAAGAGGCAATTTGGAGGACATCATTCCCAAAATACTTTCGATATCACGAGTGACGTTAACTTCAACTTCATCCTCTTGTTCTTCCCCGTCCTGCATCATCTTGTCAAAGAAACTGGTAGGTGGCATCTGCTTGCTATCACCTACCACTATTGATTGATTCCCACGAATTATGGCACAGAAAGCATCTTCAGGTTTTACCTGGCTGGCTTCATCAAATATTACAAGGTCGAACTTCGGTCCATTGGGGGGCAAATACATGGCAATAGAAATAGGCGACATCATAAAAACAGGCTTAATGGCCTGTATCGCCTCCCCTGCTTCTGCCATGATATTACGAATAGTTCTATGACGGGAGCGTTTCTCAAATTCTCTTTGAAGGACTCCAAGGCTACCGCCGGCTTGGCCACGAGGAACACCCTGCCAATGCTTTAAGAGAATCTTAGTTTGATTATGTTCCAGCATTAGGTGGTCTAATTGGCGAAATGCATCCACAGATGCTTCGTGACTTTGACGATCAAACATGACTAATTCAGGGCGTTTTTCACAGGCTTCCCGAAGAACTCCTGAATACCAAGTACGCTCGAAGACTTCTAACAGTTTGTCGCCAGCTTGCGGCCAATCAATGGCTATTTGGGCAATGTCTGTAAGTTCCTGGGAGTTGGCCTCGGCTAGAAGATGATTAAAGGAGATCAGATCTTCAAGCGGAGAAAAATCGGAAAGCCATGTATCTAGCCGTTCCAATTGCTGGGAGAACGGGGCGATAGACAATAATTTTAAGTTTTTCTGCGCCTTAAGGAATGCGAGTACAGCAGTTAAATTCTCTTCAGCCAATTTGGAAGCGCTGGCCAAACGGATGGCATGACTCTTTAGGCGGTCACGATCATACTGCGTTTCCAAGAACTTAAGCAACTCTTTTGGGAACTTGTTTTCGACTACCTCTCTATGAAGATTAAGAACCGCGGTTAGAACACGTGCCAAGGAGTCCCATTCTGAAGTTTCATCGTGCCATTGAGCCCCAAAATACTTTTGGCAAAGCTCTTGATTCTGTTTGATCTCGCGTTGTTTGCTTTGAGATTCCAGAATAGCTTTAACAGAATCCAGCCGCTCCATGTTTAGTTTTGGCAACTTACCCTGAAAAAGACCATTCAGCTTTTTACGGGTTTTCCAGTAATCCATTACAAAAAAACGCCAGTACTTTTCGCCGTATTTCTCCAATATCTCTCTGTCAGTTTTAACTTCGGCATTCCAGGCCTCTGGTTTAAGCTTGTGTTCATGGAGTTT
>CAIWTU010000021.1 GCA_903915655.1 uncultured Geobacter sp. | reverse complement strand
GGCCTCAACAACAAAGCTAAATTGACTACGAAAAAAGCTTATGGCTTTAAAAGCTTTGATGTAATAAAACTTGCCTTATATCATACACTTGGGGGCCTACCTGAACCGGAGGTTACCCATGAATTTATCAGGTGAAGCCAATGTTTTTCAGGATAGGTTCATCATAAGCTGCGGCATCTGCCTTGCCGGCTTTAACCGAAAGCGCAGCATCCATGACGCTGTTAAAATACTTGAACCTGGCGTTAGGTAACTTTGAAAGCACAAGCTGGTCGGTGACGGTACCGGTCGGAATTGCAAACTCTTTGCTATTCAGTTGTTGAAGCCCACTGATTTTCTCTCTTTTGCTGCAGCCAGACAAAACCAGGCATGAGCAAAAAAAGACCACGAATACAATACCGAGCTTATTGCTTCTCATAACAACCCTCTTTTTTCGGTTAATAGACACCAACAAAAAACATCAATTGTAGACTCGACCATTGGAGCAAGTTGAAAACACG
The DNA here is from genome assembly GCA_903915655.1 of uncultured Geobacter sp. Lineage (GTDB taxonomy): Bacteria > Desulfobacterota > Desulfuromonadia > Geobacterales > Geobacteraceae > CAIWTU01. The sequence goes on along the minus strand of CAIWTU010000021.1, from coordinate 3,307 downwards.
GTATTGCACGATAATCTCACGACGGAATTGCTACGAAACCCGAAGATGTCTCGCATAGTAATTTGCCGTTTCGCCTGCGGCAGTTTACCATCCATAATTTGAGTTTGTCCAATGAAATTTCTATGAAATTTTCGCACCTTGGGAGGAATTCCGGCAGGGTCGGCATTGGGGCATGGTAAATGATCTCGTGGTGTCCGCTCAACAAGAGGGGTGATCCCATACTCGCTAAAAAGCCGGGCTCCCGGCAGGTGAACCCTGGAAGCTCGGTTTTTTCGAACGAAGAACCTGCCGTCTTACCCTTTAATTAACGGGCATTATACAGATCCTTCGGAATGACCTGCCCGTTTTGCGTAGGATTCAGCTGTGCGGTTGGATCACCGTTCCATCCAGTTGGTTGGTTCGCGTCGTAAATCCAATATTTCGGATGGATCGGACTCTTGTATGGTGACGCGACCGCTTGCGGCCAGGCATAGGCAGAAACAACGCCCCGCCTCACGTCCATTTTTTTCTTTGACAGGGTGACGACCATAAAATCGCTGGCAATTACTACGTCCCCCTTCGGGTACCAGAGACGGATGTTCTGCAGTGCCTGTTTGATCGTGTCATCAGTGGTCTGGAAATGTGTTCCGACTGCCAGCCGTGGCGCAACATTGGGTTTAATGCCGAGTTGGTTCAGTATATAATCCGCATAGTTCGTGATGGCGAAACTCTGGCTCTCAGTGTGCCAGAGAGTGAATGCCTCAAGGGCAGAGGCTATCTCCGACATCCCATCGTTAAACGGTCCACGCTTGTTGTTGTCGGGATCTGTGTAAGTAAAATTGGATTTGCCGGGTCCCCAGAGGTAGAGAGGCCCGGTACGCCCAAAACCCAAAATGAACGGTTGTTCACCGATATGATCCGCGTGAAGATGGGGCGCCTCTACGGAATTGATTCAGGGAGGAATTGGCATAATAACGGCAAGCAATATCCCGCCATCACCATTGTTCCACTATCCGGAATCTCAAATCTGTTCCGCTGATTTGACAACCTTTTTTTATTAGGTACAATTAACATCTATCGCGCTCATCAACGGGAGGCCGCAGACTCATCCCCTCCATGTTTGATGCCTACGCCGAACGTTGCTCGTGCCGCGACTCCCACCCTTAATTGACCTGGGTGAGTTTTCACACCGGGATAGTTGTTCACCGAAAAACGGCGGGCTGCCGAGTCCGCGAGAAAGGAGCTCACCATGAAAAAATTATCTCTATTACTGGTGATGGGATTGCTGCTGGCAGGGTGCGGGAGTGACAGCGCAGGGATCCCGAGCAAGTTTCAGGGAAACTGGATGGCGGCGGTCTTTGACACTGAAGAGAACCTGATAGGCGGAGGGATGTTTACCGTGGACAGCCAGGGAGGAATACACGTAAACACTGTCGGCGTGATCGCCTCGGGACACGTGGCGGCCGACGGTAAGCTGACTCTCACCGGTCAGATGCCTGATTCCACCTTCTACGGGATCGGTACCTTAGGAGACGACGATACGGGAACCGGGACTTGGGTTCAAAAAGAGGGGGCGATCGAGGTCGGAAGCGGGACGCTCATGTTCTGGCGAGCCAACGGGGGGGCCTATGCGGGCATCTGGGACGTCGTAATCAGCGGTGCTGCTGCGGGTGCGGGCTCTGTCGTGATTGATAACAACGGCGTTATTTCAGGGTCAGTCGAAACGAGCGGATCTCCCCCCATTACCACCACTGTCTTCGGCGTGGTGACCGGCTCTGGAGAGGTCATCGTGGCATGGGAGAGCTCGGGTCAGCTGTTCTTCGGCCACGGACCCGCCACGGGGGTTATCAGTGGCTCCACGGCAAGCGGGAGTTGGCAGAGCGCCGGTGGGCTTGCCGGGGAGTGGACGGCAACAAAGCGGTAGCCGCAGCCGATTCCAGCGGACAGGCGCCCACTCTCCGGAGTGGGCGCCTTCAGTTCGTTTGCTGCAGTCAGCTTCCTCTCCTCTCACGGTTGTGCCGAAAAACCTCTATTCCGAAGCAGACCGCTGGACGAGCAGCTTCAGGGATACCTGCCCCTGCTCGTCCAGCTTCTCAGCGTAATCCGAGGCGAGCCAGTTCGAAAGTGAGGTGATCGCACGGAGTGGCGCCTTGAGGTCGTGGGAGACGATGTAGGCGAAGTCCTCGAGTTCCCTATTGGCTGTTTCGAGTTCGGCCGTCCGTTCCCTTACACTCTGTTCGAGCTCCTCATTCAGTTTCAGTAACATACCTTCGGCATTCTTCCGATCAGAGATATCTCGTGCTGCTCTGCAGAGCGGGGTTATCGTTGACAACTACTCTGAGGGGTAGTAGAGTTTATGGTGTTTATCCAAGCTGCTGGAATGCGGGTGACAGCATGACAGAGGTAAGAAAAGGGGAGGCGGAAGGACCGGAGCCTGTAACTGAGGGGGTCTGTGCAATGACCGTCAGGGACGACCCTGCCGGTCGAGCCGCAGAACTCCGCCGGCTGGCCGAAGAGGTCGCGAGGGGAAAGACGGACCGGTTGCCGGAAAGGCACGGGACCCTGTCGCCCGAGAAAATGGAGCAGGCACTCCACGAACTGCAGGTCCATCAAATTGAACTGGAGTTGCAGAACGTGGAACTCCGCCGGGCGCAGCTGGAACTGGACGCCGCGCGGGGCCGCTATTTCGATCTCTACGACCTCGCCCCGGTCGGCTATGTCACCCTGAGTGAAAAGGGGCTGATCCTGGAGGCCAACCTGACCGCTGCCATCCTGCTCGGTACGGAGCGGAGTGCACTTGTCGGGCAGCTCTTTTCCCTCTTTATCTTCAAAGAGGACAAGGATTTATATTACCGGTATTGCAAACAGCGCCTCAAGAGCGGTGAGCCGGCGGAGTGCGAGCTCCGGATGTTGAAAAAAGATGGGACGCTATTCTGTGTGAGTCTGACTTCGATCGTCGTACGGGAGGTGGACCGCGCCCCTCTCTGCCGCGTTGTCCTGTGCGACGTTAACGACCGGAGGGTGGCGGAGGAGAAGCTGAGGGAGGGCCATGACGAGCTTGAGAAGCGGGTTGCGGAAAGGACGACCGAACTTGCTGAAATGGTGGAGAAACTGCAGCAGGAGATAAAGGAGAGAGAACGGAGCGAACTGGCTCTGCGCCAGAGTCAGGAGAGATATGCCCTTGCGATCGACGGCGCAAACGATGGCATCTGGGACATCGATCTTCTGAAGGGGGAGGCTTTTTACTCTGCGCGCTGGAAACGGATGCTCGGTTATCGAGAAGATGAAATCTCTACAACTCTTGATGAGTGGGAGTCGAGGATCCATC
>CAIWTU010000020.1 GCA_903915655.1 uncultured Geobacter sp. | reverse complement strand
TCCTCTTTGTCGATCATCTCTTTGCGCTCGCATCGCCTATACGACCGAGCGCGCTTGCCAAAAAATCGTTCTCCATCGACAGTTGCCCAATCTTGGCATGAAGATTTTTGATGTCTGGACCTTGATCCGGCTGTCGATCCTTGCTGAATACTTCCTCTGCATACGCCAGAAGCTGCTTCTTCCATGCTGTTATCTGGTTCGGATGAACTTGGTATCGTTCGGCAAGCTCTACTATCGTCTGGTCGCCTTTCAGGGCATCCAGGGCCACTTTGGCCTTAAATGATGGTGCGTGATTCCGTCTTGGTCTTTTGCTCATATATTGATCCTCCTGGGATTCATTATAGAGCAATTTCCTCACTTATGCACCTGTCTAGTTTTTCCAGACCCGCTCTTACTTCCTTGACGATATATCCGGCATTGATAGGTTTTGTCTCCACATCGGATTTTCTGCTGAAGGAGAGAATCTGTTTGACCAACTCTGCTGCCCGTTTGCAGGCGTTAAGAACCTCACTTAAATCCTTTTGCCTGCCTTCTTCATCTGCTTCCATCATGGCCAGTTCGGTGTAGCCGAGCATCGCCCCCAGGATATTGTTGAAATCATGAGCAATTCCCCCGGCCAGGGTGCCGATGGCCTCCATCTTCTGAGCCTGAAAGAGCTGGTTTTCAAGTTTGGCCTTCTCTTCTGCTGCCTGCTTGCGGGCGGTAATGTCTGTCACAATGACCTGAACGGCCGGATTCCCTTTATAAGGTAATGGTGTGGCCATAACTTCTACGTTGATAGGCGTACCATCCAGTTTCAGATAAACGTCATCGACGGGGTAAAGTCCTTCTTCACCAGCCAGCATTCTTTGGATGCGCGACTGAGCCGCCTTTAAGTTATCCGGATGAATGATCTGAAAAACGGATCTGCCAACAATCTGTTCTTCAGAGGTGCCGCCCAGCAGCCGTACACCGGCAGGGTTGGTGAAAACGATTTTCCCCCCAATATGGACAGCGATTCCGACAGGAGCTACTTCCAGTAGTTTTCGATACCGATCCTCGCCCTCCCTCAGCGCTTCCTCAGTCTGCTTGCGCTCGGTGATGTCGTTGATGCTGGATAGAATGCAGTGCCCTTGTTTCAGATGTGTCGCTTGAGCTGAAAATAGGCCCGTGATGACCTTGCCGCTTTTCGTCCGGAACAGGTACTCTTGACTCACAACGGTTCGTCCTGCTTGAAGGGCAGCCACCACTCGCCGGCGATCCTCTTCGTTGACCCACATTTTCAGCCCGACCGACGATCCGGCGATGGCTTCTTCCCGGGTGAACCCGGTCATTGATGTGAAGGCGTCGTTGACCTCGATAAACGTGCCGTCTTCCGGGCTCGTGATGGTTATGGCATAGGGCGAGGTCTGAAAAGCCTTGGAGAACTTATCCTCACTTTCTCGCAACTCCTCCTCTGCTTTCTTTTGATCTGTAATGTCGATAAGCGTTCCACTGGCCCCGATAAATGTACCATTATCTATCCGGGGTTTCGTTTTCGTCCGCACCCATCTATAATTACCTGCTTTATTTCTGAGGCGATAGGTCAATGGATATTCTATTCCAGTAACGAGTTCCATAAACCGACTGATCAGAATGTTCCGATCATCCGGATGAACAAGTTCAATGAAGTTCTTCCCAATGACATCTTCTTTATCATATCCCCAAATATCTTTTCCTATTGGGCTAAAGTAGAGGACCATCCCTTGACCATCAACTTCGAAGATGACATCACTGATGTTTTCCACCAACGTCCTATACTTCTCCTCGCTCTCCCGCATCGCCTCCTTTGCCAGCTTACGTTCCGCGATCTCCCGTCTCAAGGTGATCAACCAGAAAGCCCCGACAACCAGTAACAGACTCAGGATGCCTATAATAACGTAATAGGTTTTCCGCACAGCCTGTTCCCGTGTCTGGACAATAATTTCCTGTGGTCTCCATTTTTCGTTGATCCGCTCTATCGTGCCATCAGCCTGCAATGACCTGAGCCCCTCGTTGATAGCGGCCAGGAGCTCAGTGTTGCCTTTTTTAACAGCGATTGCCGAGGCCAGGTGTGCGAACGGCTCGCCACTGGCTTGTATACCTGTGATCCCCTTATCGGCAAGGACATAAGAGCCTGTCCAGAGGTCAGCAAGGACAGCATCCACTTTCCCGTCCTTCAGCAACTGGAAGCATTGAATGTCGTTGGTGGTTAGCGCGAATTTAATCTGTGGATCTGCCATCGCAATATTATATTGGACACTTCCAGCGATGGCCGCGACTTGCAACCCTCGCAGGTCGGACAAATCATATATCCCCTGCTTGCCGGTACGCACAAAGATAGAAAAACGCAGATCGTGTGCCTGGTCGGAGAAGTCATAGATCTTTTTGCGGGGCTCGGTGATGCTCAACTGGCACAAGGCATCCGCCTTGCCTTGGGCGACCATCGCCTGTGCCACTTTCCACTCCATCAAGCGGATGTCAATCTGCCGTCCCATCCGTTGCCCAAGTGCGCGCACGATGTCGATTGCCAACCCCTTGGGCTTTCCGCCCTCTTGATAGGAAATGGGAGGGTAGCTATCATTACCGACGAACAGGAGTGTTTTATTCTCGGCTGCACACTCAGCGCTTGCCAGCAGTACGACCAAAATTACATATGCAAGGATCACCCCTGATTGTTTTTTCAGAATATCCATGTTGTTCACCTCCGGTGTCCTTGAGTCGATAGGCTTGTCCGATTCAACCCCTGCACATCCTGCCGTGCTCATTCAAGATTAAAATGTTACCTAAGGAGGGACTAAACAGGAACCATATTTTTCACGATGGAGTTGTTAGATCACGCTTAATGAACATCCTTCACGAAAGTATCATTTTTATTTTCTGCAAATGTCATATAAAAGATTGCACTTTTGTTCGCAAGCTTGCTTCAATCCAATTGTTGACGG
>CAIWTU010000019.1 GCA_903915655.1 uncultured Geobacter sp. | reverse complement strand
TACCGGAAATCGTTTCTTGATTCTGTCGAGAGGGGTATAGCGGACGCAGAAAACGAGCGGACCGAAACAACTGATGAACTGCGAAAATCTCTGCAAGCACGAAGAAGTGTGGCCAATTCATGAGACTCACCTGGTCACGAGAAGCCAGTGAAAATCTGATTGAGATCGAGATTTTCATTTCACGTGACAGCCTGGATCGCGCTGCTCGGTTTGTTGATGCCCTGATTGATCATGCTGAGACAATTTTGGCAGATAACCCGAGAAGCGGCAGGGTCGTTCCGGAAATAAGCAATTCTGACATACGAGAGCTTATTTACCGGGGATACCGCATTGTGTACAGATTCAAGGGGGAAGTTTTAGAAATACTTACCGTTTTTGAAGGACATCGACTATTAAGGCCGAGTGAATCCGGCGAATAGAAAAGGTCAGGGGTCAAAGGGGATACAAAGGCACGTAACCGTACCGTTACCACTGGAGGTTTCATGGCGACCAAGGTGACATGCACCTGCGGCGGAACGGCCATCGTGAAAAACGAGTTTGCAGCGCAAATCGGACAGTGCCACGCATGCAGGTCACCCGTAATGGCGGGTGACCCGTCCCCGGCCTCCCCGTAACCGTCAAATATAGCCCATCTTGTTTTCCACCTTCGTTCCCTCTACAGTGACCTCTTCAAGCAATAAATCATGAGGGGGTCCGCAGATGTCCGAAGCAATTTCTGAAGGAGGACTAAAGGGACGCTCTTAAAAGCTTGATTAACTTCCTTTTTCTGCCATCTCCCACCCCATGCCACGTTCAGCCCGTATAAACATTCCGAATATCATTCAGCACGTTATCGTGAGAGGGATCGAGAAACACGACATATTCACCAGCGACGATGACCGATATGATTCCGTCACCCGTTTTTCTCACCTTCTAGAATCGACGGAGACAAAATGCCTTGCGTAGGCGCTTTTATCGAACCACTTTCACCTGCTGCTCAGGGTGAAGGAGAGCCCCCCTCTTGAAGTTCATGCGGCATTATCAGCCATATGGCCTTAAAAATCGGCCATAGTGGAGTTGCCATAGCGCGCAGCCTCAATATTACCGGAGTTGCGTCAAGGCGGGAAACCTGCCCCAGCAGTCTCGTTAACCATGCTTCAATGGGTGCTCTTTCAAAAACATTTTTAAAGCATCATCAATCCGTGATTGCCAACCAGTGCCAGTGGATTTGAAATTTTCTACCACATCTTGAGACAGTCGGATAGCAATTGACTTTTTTGTAGGGGCTTTCTGAGGCCCACGAATACCCGGACGAAGAATGATAGCCTCTGCCCAATCCTCATCGGTTTTAAGGAAATTTTCCGGGTCGTCTGTAGCCATGCGTTCAACAGACTCTTCTGAAAGATGACTGACTCGTTCCGAGTCAGTCATGATTTCTCCTCTGGAACGCATGCTTTCGATTTCTTTAGAGGTTTTTCTGACTATTTTGCTCATAGTAAAGGCTCCTTTCTTTACGACTTGCCTTCCGTAGCGAGAAACAGCGAACTGCCTCTCCGCGTAACGCATAGGCAAGAGTAAGGGTTACCAGTTCGCCGCCAACTTCGGCAATATCTAGCCAGCGGCGCTCATGAGGTCGGGGACTTTCAACTGTGATCTTTTTTGGAGACTCCTAAACAAGCTGCCCATCGGCAAGGTCGTATCCATGCTTTTCGAAGTTTTTCAACCGCTTGTTACTATCCCATTCGTAGATCATGTTTTTTGTATATACGATTTGACTTGTAACGTCAACTCGTTTAATAACTGCCGCTTCACACGGCATATGTCAGTAAAACATGACAACGAGAAACAACAAAGGGGCTACAGCATGAACTGTAACCCCCTTGTTGTTTATGGCGCGCTCGGAGGGATTCGAACCCCCGACCTACGGATTCGTAGTCCGTTGCTCTATCCAGCTGAGCTACGAGCGCATTCGTTAAAGCGTACCCTGGCCGGCAGGGACACCACTGACAAGTGTAACACTGTATTTTGGATGGTCAAAAGCATGTACCGACGGAAAATTTGCAAAAAGCCATCCCCTGAAGACTTCCTTGCCGGCTTCAGTAATTTTCACCTGAGCTGCCGGGTTTTTCGGTTCGTTTGAGACAGAAGTCAGACTGGTCCCCGTCATTGAAAATTCCGGCAGGAATGCATCCACGGTCAGAACCAGTCCTGCGCCGGGGATGACAAACCCCGAACCGATCGGTACCTGATACTCGACGCTCCTGTTACCCCCCTTTTCAGTAACGGTAATCTTGACAGCTTTCCATTTTCCCTTTACCGAATCAGGGACAACAACCGGTAAATTCTTTTTGGCACCCATCCCGTGGGGGGGAGAAACCGCGCCTTCAGGCCCTCCCTGCATCTCTTTACATCCGGTCAATGCAGTAAGCAAAAACGGGAGCATGAGAAATGCCTTTAACAGGTATTTCATTAGACCTCCGGGGCGTTTGCCTGTTCAGACACTCAAGCTGATAAATGGCGGAGAGAGAGGGATTCGAACCCTCGATACCGGTTTCCCAGTATACTCGCTTAGCAGGCGAGCGCCTTCGGCCGACTCGGCCATCTCTCCTAAAAACAGTACATAGCTCCTAGCGATAACGGACAAAACATCCTGGTGCTTAACCGCTAGAGCCTGATTATTATGGCGGAGGGAGTAGGATTTGAACCCACGGAACTTTCGTTCAACGGTTTTCAAGACCGCCGCCTTAAGCCACTCGGCCATCCCTCCAAAATACTAGCCTATTTTTTTCAACCCACCCATATAGGAATGGAGTGCATCGGGAATCAGCACAGAACCGTCTGCCTGCTGATAGTTCTCCAGTATCGCGACCACCGTCCTTCCTACGGCAAGGCCGGAACCATTCAGGGTATGTATGTATGCAGGCTTGGCCTGTTCTCCGTCACGAAAGCGGATTGAGGCTCTACGTGCCTGAAAATCCCCAAAATTACTGCAGGAGGATATCTCCCTGTAGGTATTCTGCCCCGGCAACCAGACTTCAATATCAAAGGTTTTTGTCGCCGAAAAACCGAGGTCGGCGGTACAGAGGTCAATAACCCGGTAAGGGAGACCCAAAATTTGAAGAACCTGCTCAGCATCCGCCAACAAAAGATCCAGTTCCAGATATGAGTCGGTAGGGCGCACAAACTTCACCAACTCTACCTTGTTGAACTGATGCTGGCGAATAAGCCCGCGGGTGTCTTTTCCGTGGGAGCCGGCCTCTTTCCTGAAACAGGGGGTATACGCCGCATAACGGATCGGCAGGTCCGATCCCTTCACTATTTCACCGCGGTGAATGTTGGTTATCGGGACCTCTGCAGTGGGAATGAGAAAATAATCAACCCCTTCCAGATGAAAGAGGTCATCCTCAAATTTCGGCAACTGCCCGGTGGCCGTCATGCTCTCCCTGTTTACCATAAAGGGGGGAAGCATTTCAACATAATTATGCCGATCGGTGTGAAGGTCGAGCATGAAATTTATCAGCGCCCGCTCCAGTCTGGCCCCGACCCCCTTGTAAAGGGTAAAACGTGTGCCGGTTATCCGTGCACCCCGTTCGAAGTCGAGAATATCAAGCGACTCGCCTATTTCCCAGTGTGGTCTGGGGGCAAAGGGATACTCCGGAATTTTGCCCCACTTTTTGATTTCGACATTGTCGGCTTCGGAAACGCCAACTGGGGTCGTTGAATGAGGAATATTGGGAATAGTCAGGAGATACGACTGAAAATTCTCCTCGACGTCTCTCAAATCGTCATCTATGCTTTTTATTTTCCGGGAAACCTCCCGCATCTCCGCTATACGGTCCTGAACCTGGCTCTTGTCGCTGATCCGGCTTATCTCTTCGGAAACCTTGTTGCGAAGGGCCTTCAAAGATTCGCCCTCCTGCAGGAGCTCACGACGACGCGAATCAAATTCCCGGAAGCTGCTGAGATTGACGTTTTCTCCCCGCTTTTTGAGTTGACTTTCAACCTTTTCGAGGTTTTCACGGATATATTTTACATCGAGCATAGCAAAAAGCCTTTACATTGATTCAAAGAAAGCTATACCTTGTAGCATTTGGAGGTCAATTAGTCAATCTTTTTCGATTAAATACCGAGGTATACTCGGTAAAAGTACAGGAGGTCCGATGCCTTTATTCAAAACCGCACTGTTTTGCCTCTTCTTCTGTCATGCCATTGCTTTTCCTGCCTCTGCCCGGCAGATCATCATTAACGCCGTTGGTGACATCATGCTCGCCGGCAGCAGCGCCCGAACCTTTGCCCGGATGGGTTATGACTACCCCTTTGCCGCAACCAGAGACGAATTAAACAGCGCCGATATAAACGTTGGGAACCTCGAGTCGCCGATAACCGAGCATGGTTCAGAATTCACCGGGAAAAAATTTCGCTTCAAGGCCAGGCCAAAAGCTGCCGCCGCGCTCAAACGCGCCGGCTTTTCAGTCCTCACACTCGCCAACAATCACATGCTTGATTTCGGCGCCAAAGGTCTACATGAGACATTGTCTCATCTGGACAGAGAGAAGATCCTTTATGCCGGAGCGGGCAACGACCTGGTTTCAGCCAGGAAACCGGCCCTGCTCCTGGTGAAAAACAGTAAAATAGCTTTTCTTGCTTACTCATTGACACTTCCAGAGGAGTTTTATGCAAGAGCTGATAGGGCCGGCACCGCATCCGGTCTTGCTGCCCACTACAGGGAAGATATAATAAATGCGAAACGTCGTGCCGATTATGTGGTGGTATCCTTTCACTGGGGAGCGGAAAAGTCGGCGACTCCCAAGGCATATCAACTTCTTGCAGCGCATCAGGCAATCGACGCCGGCGCCGACATCGTCATAGGCCACCATCCCCATGTCCTTCAGGGGGTAGAACGTTATAAAAAGGGGATTATTTTCTACAGTCTCGGCAATTTTGCCTTCGGCAGCACGAGTCCGAACTCAAGAACCAGCGCCATAGCCAGGATCATCCTCGACAAAGGGATCAGAGAGGTTGAGCTTATTCCCCTCGACGTCCTGAACAGCCGGGTCCACTTTCAGCCACAAATTTTTCAGGGCAAACAGGGGCTTGATGTCATCCGGCAGATGAACGTGCTGTCAAAGCCACTCGGAACGGAGATCGGCACAAAAGGGGGGCGGTACGTCGTAAAAATGGAGCAGCAGGGGAATTACCTGAGCTTGAGGTAACAGACACTATTGCCTTCGACCTTACGGGGGGATATCCGGGCCCTCAAACGTCGAAGAATTTTATCTCTGCCGGCACTCTTTAGACCCAAAGGGACTCAGTGACTGCGAGACCGTATGCCTGCCAAAGGGGTTTGATTGCCTTGATCAGCTCTATCAATTGAAGTGGCAAGGTTAACGGGTCGTAAACCGGTTGAGGTAGCTCCGTATTTCCTCGGCCATGGCCGGCGAATCGATGCGCACGGAAAGCTCGTTGTTATATTGCAGCGCGCTCTGGGTAAGATTGTGGCTGCCGATAAAGACATACCGGTTATCGATCAGGACAGCCTTTGTGTGGGTGGTTATGCCGGGGGAGTCAAAGAGTACTTTGATTCCATTTTGTGACAGCAGCGCCGCAGTTTTATTGTTCTCGACATTGAGCGGATCATCCTTCTTATCCGACCGTTCAAGGATCACGGTTACGGCAACGCCACGATTCCTTGCGCTTATGAGTTCTTCTGCAATCCTGCGGGGTTGATTACCGGGTAACGGGCCGATCTTGAACAGATAAAAGGAAAAGATGACCTCCTTCCTGGCGCCTCTTATTTCTTTAAGGAGGATCTGCGGGTACTCCCGGTTTTTTAGGAGGGCAACAGTTTCGACGCAACCGTTGAAAGCTGAAACTGGAGCAAAAGCGGCGGAAAGGAGTAGAATCAGGGGAACCAGAAGCCCCGCCACTGCACGAGACGGCATCAGGGAGCGTTGCAGCAACAGACAGAAATAGTTGTGCATGGAATTATCCTTGGTCAGAGTGGAAAGCCCCCCTACGGAGGGGGGCAATGACCTCTCAGCTGATTATGTCCATTACTTTTTTAAAAAAATTTTTCCTCAGGGGATGAAATTCTTCGCCACTTATCGCAGCAAATTCCTCCAGAAGTTCTTTCTGACGCTTATTCAGGTTGACCGGGGTTTCGACCCTTATTATTATCCGCTGATCGCCCCGGCCATAACCTTGCAACGCCGGTATACCTTTGTCGCGCAACCTGAAAACCTTTCCTGACTGGGTCCCTTCCGGAATTTTAAGAGGTACGCTCCCTTCCAGGGTAGGAACATCCAACTCGCATCCCATCGCCGCCTGGGCGAAACTTATGGGAAGCTCGCATAACACATCGTTCCCTTCCCGGGTAAAGACGGAATGCCTGCGGACGCTTATCGCCACGTACAGATCACCGTTTTGTCCACCCTTTGTCCCCTGGCCGCCTTCACCTCCCAGCTTCAGCCTGTTGCCTGTCTCCACTCCAGCAGGAATTTTCACAGGGATAGTCTTCTGGTCCTTTGTGCTCCCCGCACCACGGCAGTCGGGACAAGGACTCTCGACAACCCGCCCCTCGCCGCCACACTGACTGCAGGTTCGGCTCATACTGAAATAGCCCTGCTGAAATCTTACCTGGCCGGCACCACGGCAGGTCGGACAGACCTTCGGGTCAGTGCCGGGTTTAGCGCCGCTGCCACCACAGGTGCCGCAGCGCTTGTTATAAGGGACATCGATCTTTGATTCTACGCCGAAGGCAGCTTCCTCGAAACTGATTTCCAGATTGTACAGCAGGTCATCGCCTCGCTTCCCCCGTCCCCTCTGCTGTCCGCCGAAGATATCCCCGAAAATATCACTGAAAATATCGCCGAATGGAGATCCGGCCCCAAAGCCAGGGCCAGAGGAGAAGCCGCCCGACCCCACACCCGCATGTCCGAATTGATCGTACTGTGCCCTTTTCTGCGCATCGGAAAGCACCTCATATGCTTCCCCTGCTTCCTTGAACATTTCCTCGGACTGCTTGTCGCCAGGATTCTTGTCCGGATGATAACGAAGGGCATGCTTGCGGTAAGCCTTCTTTATCTCCGTCTCCGATGCATTCCTGTGTACGCCAAGAACCTCATAATAATCGCGTTTTTCACCGTTTGCCAAAATATGTCCCTTTGCAAATGGCAAAAGGCTAACGGTTGAAGGAATCAATAACCACTTGACCGACCCCTTAACCTTTAGCCTTTAGCCACCAGGCCACCAGCCCGAATATATTTTATTTCTTCTCTTCTTTTAATTCCTCAAACTCGGCTTCGACAACATTTTCACCCTTGCCCCCTTCTTCATGGGGGGGTTCGCCCGGTTGTCCCGAACCATCATCGGGTGCAGCCTTGGCATAGACCGCCTCGGCGAGCTTATGGGCGGCCTGGGTCAATTCTTCGGTCCCCTTCTTGATGGCTTCCGCGTTATCAGCCTCCATGGTCTTTTTCAGCGCGGCCACGGCATCTTCTATCTTTTTCTTTTCCGCGGAGTCAATCTTCTCTCCGAATTCCTTGAGTGATTTCTCGGTCGAGTAGATCAGGCTGTCAGCCTGGTTTCGATTCTCGATCAGCTCCCGTCTTTTCTTGTCTTCAGCAGAATGGGCTTCCGCATCCCTTACCATCTTGTCTATCTCTTCCTTGGAAAGACCCGACGATGCAGTAATACGGATCGACTGCTCCTTGCCAGTGCCAAGGTCCTTGGCAGAAACATGGACTATGCCGTTGGCATCTATGTCAAAGGTTACTTCGACCTGCGGTACGCCGCGTGGCGCAGGGGGGAGACCGGCCAGCTCAAAATTGCCGAGCGTTTTGTTATCCGGCGCCATCTCCCGCTCTCCCTGGAGCACATGAATCGTAACAGCCGGCTGATTGTCGGCGGCAGTAGAGAAAACCTGGCTTTTCCGACAGGGAATGGTGGTATTCTTGTCGATAAGCTTGGTCATTACCCCGCCCAGGGTTTCAATCCCGAGTGAAAGTGGAGTGACATCAAGGAGCAGGACATCCTTGACTTCGCCACGAAGAACGCCCGCCTGTATCGATGCGCCTACGGCGACCACCTCATCGGGATTCACACCGCGGTTCGGCACCTTTTCGAAAATCTCCTGCACTTTTTTCTGGACAATCGGCATCCTCGTCATTCCACCGACCAGAATTACCTCGTCGATTTCGCTCGGGGAAAGGCCTGCATCCCTGAGGGCGGTCCGGCAGGGACTTACCAGACTTTCAATCAGGTCGGCACAGAGGGCTTCAAGCTTGGCCCTTGTCAACTTCATGGTGAGATGTTTCGGGCCTGAGGCATCGGCGGTAATGAAAGGGAGGTTAATATCGGTTTCAAGGGAGGTGGAAAGCTCGCACTTGGCCTTTTCCGCAGCCTCTTTCAAGCGTTGCAGGGCCATCTTGTCGCTTCGCAGGTTGATCCCGGCATCCTTCTTGAATTCATCTGCAATCCAGTCGATAACCTTCTGATCAAAATCCTCGCCACCCAGGAAGGTGTCGCCGTTCGTAGACTTCACCTCAAAAACCCCTTCACCCAGCTCCAGGATCGAGATATCGAAGGTACCGCCACCCAGGTCGAAAACCGCTATTTTTTCTTCCTTCTTTTTATCCAGTCCATATGCGAGCGCGGCTGCAGTAGGCTCGTTTATAATGCGGAGCACGTTGAGACCGGCAATCTTCCCCGCATCTTTGGTCGCCTGCCTCTGGGAGTCATCAAAGTAGGCAGGCACGGTGATCACTGCATCCGTTACCGTTTCACCCAGATAGTCCTCAGCAGTCTTTTTCATCTTTTGCAGCACCATCGCCGAGATTTCCGGTGGAGAATACTTCCTCCCCCTTACATCTACCCAGGCATCTCCGTTATCGGCCCTGACGATTTTGAAGGGCGATATGGCAATGTCCCTCTTTACCACGTCAGTATCAAATTTACGCCCGATCAATCGTTTGATTGCAAAGAGCGTGTTTTCCGGGTTCGTTACCGCCTGCCGTTTGGCCTGCTGGCCGACCAGTATCTCGCCACTCTCGGTAAAAGCAACCATGGACGGAGTTGTCCTGCTACCCTCCGCATTCGCTATTACAACGGGTTCCCCACCCTCCATCACTGCTACACAGGAGTTCGTGGTCCCGAGGTCAATACCTATAACTCTACTCATATCTGGCATTCCTCCTTTAGGATCTGTTTTTTCAAGGTAGTAACTACAATGCAAAAAAGCAAGGGGCTAAAGTCTATAGATCAACTTTTTTCGGCGCCATTGCCACGGAAACAAGGGCAGCCCGTAAAAGTCGATCGTTAAGCATATACCCTTTCTGATACTCATCGATAACGGTGTTGGGCGCAGAGCCACTACTTTCCACCTGCGTCATAGCCTGGTGAAAAGCGGGGTCGAAAACCTTCCCTTTCGACTCCATCGGTGTTGCACCGAATTTTTTGAGAGTCGAAAGAAGCATCGTCAATGTCAGGGTTACTCCCTCGATAACTGCCGAACCACTCTCTTCGGTAGCATGAGAGAGAGCCATCTCCATACTGTCGACAGCAGGGAGTATCTCCAGAAGCAGAGACTCGTTGCCGTACTTTAGCAGATCTTCCTTCTCCCTCTGCACACGTTTACGGTAATTCTCCAGGTCTGCCCGCTCGCGCAGATATTTATCCCAGTTCGCTGAGGACTCGGCCTCCTTCTGCAACAACGCCTCCTCCAGCTGTTTGATCTCGGAACAAGGCTCCTCTCCGGGAGATCCGGTATCCGGAACGGCATGAAACCCCTCGCCACCAACATGTTCCTTCGACTCCTCACCGGCCGCAGCTTCAACGTTTTCTATATTAGCGGCGCCTTGTTTTTCGGCGCCATGCCTTTTCCTTTCCACGTCCATCCTCCTTTTGATTTAATACGAATTATTCCGCATCCAGCAGTTTACTCAGCAGCTTTGCGGTATAATCGACTATCGGAATTACCCTGTCATATCCCATTCTGGTCGGCCCTATCACTCCTAGAATACCGACTGTTTTGTTGCCGGTCATGTATGGTGCGGTTATGACACTCATCTTTTCCATACGGCTCAAATAGTTCTCGGCTCCGATAAATATGTGCACCCCCTCCGACTGAATACAGCGATCCAGGAGGGTTACCAGTTGATTTTTTTCTTCGAAGGCATGAAAGACATCCTTCATCCTTGTCACGTCGGCAAATTCAGGGAGTTCGAGGATATTGAACTGCCCTTCGATGAAAACCTCAGTCCCGTTCTCATCGAGCGTTTGCGCTGAAAGATTCAAGGCCCTGGCCAGCATAGTGTCATACCGGACCTTCTCATCCTCCATCTCCAGCAGAATCCTGTTTCTCACTTCCGCTATGGTTAAGCCCTCAAGTAGTTCGTTCAGATAATTCGACATTCTAACCAGCTCTTCGGGGGAGATCACTTCATCTGTTTCTATGATCTTGTTCTGCACGACTCCGTTTATTGCTACCAGAATCGCCAGAATAGTCCTGCCACCAAGCTTGACAAATTCCATATGGCGAAAAACTGTGGCGTTAAAGCGGGGGGTGACGACAACGCCCATGTAATGGGAAAACGAAGAGAGGATACGGCTGGTTTCCTTTAGAATTTCAGCTACATCCCTACCATGCAGCTTGTACTGGCTCAGTATCTGATCCTGCTGTTCCTTTTCTATCGTACGCACCGTCAGGAGAGAATCGACATAAAACCGGAAAGCCTTGTCAGTGGGAATCCGCCCTGCCGAGGTATGGGGAGAGAGAAGAAAACCCATCTCCTCAAGATCGGACATTACGTTCCGTATCGTAGCTGGAGAAAGAGTGTGCTTCCGACTAATCGAACGACTCCCTACCGGTTCGGCGGTTCTGATGTAATCTTCAATAACTGCTTCCAGGATTACCCTGCTTCTGTCTGAAAGATTTTCCATCATTCAGTCCCCCGTTAAATACAGTTAGCACTCGAAACATCCGAGTGCTAACCGACACCAAGGTAACAACCAGGGAGCCATTTGTCAAGGCCAATTTCCCTCTACCGAAGCTGTAGATCCTGCCGCCAAGCCATCAGGGGGGGGGGTTGCTGGACCCTCGATCCGGGCGGAGCAGGCCCCACCTGCAGGTTTTCATCTCCGCAACTCCGAGACCAGACTCAGAGGAACGCCATAAAAATCTGATTCGCAATAATCAGCTTTTTTTCCACTATCCTGAGCCGGCCATCCCGGATTTCAATCAAACCGTTTCCGAGTAGAGAGGCAGATTCCCTCGGATATGCCTCGTAGACGGAAACTCCGAACTCAGACCGGAAATCCTCCAGAGATACTCCTTCCAGCATCCGCAGCCCTAAAAAGAGCCGCTCTTCCATTGCCTCCCGTGATGACAAAAAGTCTCTTTCCCGCCAAGGGAGCACCCCCTCCTTCACCGACTGGCTGTACTCTTGGAGATCATCCCGATTTTTCCATCTAGCCCCAAAACCGGATTCTTTCATAAAAGAGTGCGCCCCGGCGCCAAACCCGAGATAATCATCTCGCAGCCAGTATCCCTGGTTGTGCCTCGACCGGTACCCCTGTCTGGCAAAATTTGCAATTTCATACTGTTCGAAGCCTTCATTATTGAGGTGTTGCGCCGTTTTCTCGAACATGAGAGCCGCTTCTTCCTCCCCCGGGAGCAATAACCGGCCCTCTTTTTCCATCTCGGCAAAGGGTGTTCCCTCTTCAACAGTCAAACCATAGACCGATAAATGCTCCGGTCGAAGGTCTGTTGCCATGCTCAGGTCATATTCCCACATTTGTGCGGTTTGTCCCGGCAGACCGTTTATCAGGTCAACCCCGATATTCGTGAAACCGGCCTCTCTCGCCGCAACATAGGCCTCGACGGCCTGTTCGGAGTTGTGGACCCGGCCAAGTCTCTGCAGAAAGTGATCATTAAAGGACTGGACCCCGAGGGATAGCCTGTTAATTCCTGATGCACGGTAGGCGGACAACCTCTCCCGCGTGACAGAACCGGGATTGGCCTCAATGGTGATTTCGGCATCGGCCGCCAGATTGAAGAACCCTGCAGCAGAATCAATAATCCGCCCTACCAGTTCCGGAGAGATAAGGGAGGGAGTGCCTCCGCCGAAATAGAGGGTATGCGCAGAGAGATGAGCGCCAAGATTTTCCCTGCAGAGTTCCATCTCCCGAATCAACGTAGCCACGTACTCATCCACGGGCAAATTTATTCCGGCAACTGAATTAAAACTGCAATAGAGGCATTTTTTGAGACAAAACGGAAAATGAATGTAGAGAGAGAGCTTGACAGTAGCGGGCATACAGGTTGACCAGGAGGACAAAAACAGAGTGGAAGAGCAAGAAATGCCTTGAACATTCTCAGCCATTCCCCCGACAGTATCAGTCCACTTTCTTTGTAAAAAATTTAATTTCAGGCAACTGTTGTAAGGAGATCTAAGTATAAAGCATATGTCGTGATTTAGTAAACCTCTATTCTGCCTGGTACCGACAGGCGGCTCGCCCATTAATTGCTGACTTCTAATTCTGGATGAAGGAGCGGCTGCGCCTCTTATTAACAGGGCAAAAATCGTATTGACTTCGACGCACTTAAGTAATATTTTGGTAAGGATTTATACGAATAAACTTTGGAGGTAATAACTCTTGGCAATCTTCGCCGTGACCGGCCTGGTCGTGAAATTGGTTTTGCTTGTACTGATTTTTTTCTCGGTAGTCTCTTGGGCAATTATTTTCTACAAATTCCTGCAGGTTCATCGGGCAAACAGGGAATCTATCCGTTTCATGGATTTTTTCTGGAAAACAAAGCGCTTTGACGCCATAAACGAACAGCTCGACCGCTTTGGCCATTCTCCCCTTGCTGTCCTTTTCAGCGAAGGCTACATCGAAATGAAAAAATTACTGGGAAAAGGGGTTCAGAAAGAAGAAGCGGAAATTATCAGCACCGAACTGGGTGGAATAGACAACATTGCGCGGGCACTGCGCCGGGCCACAACCTCGGAGATAGCACGTCTGGAAAAATATCTGACCTTTTTAGCCACTACCGGCTCAACGGCACCCTTCATCGGCCTTTTCGGAACGGTATGGGGAATCATGACTTCATTCAAGGCGATTGGTGAAACGGGATCAGCTTCCCTGGCCGTTGTCGCCCCCGGTATCGCCGAGGCGCTCATAGCTACAGCCATCGGCCTGGTAGCCGCAATTCCGGCGGTTATCGGTTATAACCATTTCCAGCACAAGATAAGAGTGCTGATCGGTGAGATGGACAGTTTTTCCACCGAGTACCTGAACGTGGTGCAGCGCACCTTCTCCAGGAAATAGGGGGCTCGAATGGAACTGGGAAGCAGAGACAACAGCAACCGCAACGCCATGTCGAACATTAACGTCACCCCTTTGGTCGACGTCATGCTGGTACTCCTTATAATCTTCATGGTAACGGCCCCCATGATGCAGCAGGGCGTTCAGGTCAACCTTCCGAAGACCCAGGCGAAGGCGCTTAATGCACAGGAGGAAACCGTCGTGGTCTCCATGGAGAGATCGGGCAAGACGTTTATAAACAGTCAGGAGGTCTCTTCTGGCGAATTGAAAGCCAAGCTGGCAACCATGTTCGAGACAAAAACAAAGAAAGAGGTTCTCCTTAAAGCCGACAAGGATGTCCCATATGGCGAGGTTGTGAGGGCAATGGCAGAAATCAAAGGAGCCGGCATAGAACGCCTCGGCATGATTACAGAGCCTTCCCAGGGGAAATGAGTCGTACGTTGAAAAATAATCCGCGGTTCGGTCTAATGGTAGCCTCTTCACTCTTGCTGCATTTGACCATTTATGCACTCATCTATCAATACAACAAGTTGCAGCGTGCAAATTACTCGCAGGAGCAAACCTACTACGTTGATCTTGTCAACCTGCCGGTGGCCCGCCCCCGATCCGGCGCTTCCGCCTCAGAGAAGGCCTCCCCACCGGCATCCTCAACTGCACGGCAGGTAGTGACGCTACCTGACAAGTCCCCGAAAAAAATCGCGACGCCGCTTGCGACCAAAAAGCCTCCAAAGGTTAAACCGGCGTCCGAAACGGGAGAAGAGTTGTCAAAGCAGATGGCAAAACTGCAAAAAAGGGTAGAAGAAAAACATACCAGTTCCGCCCTTGACACAATCCGCAATAAAGCCGGGAGCGGCAGGACCGGAATGCCAGGAGGGAAGGGGGACCAGGCAGGGAGTGATTACGCCAGTTACGTCAAATCCAGATTGGAAGACGCCTTTTATTCACCAATGGTCTATAAGGGTAAAAAGCCTGAAGTAAAGCTGCTGCTCCGGATAAGCCGCTACGGAAAGATTGACTTTAGAATAGAACAGAGTTCCCGTGACATCCTTTTTGACGCGGCTGTCAGGAGGGCAATCGATATGGCCCGCGAAAATTTGAAGGCCCCACCCGACGGTGAGGATTTTGAACATCCTTTTGTTTTCAGGCCCGAAGGAGTAAAGAAAAAATGAAATCAGCTCTCTGCTTGATTATTACCCTCCTCCTGTTTCCAACCGCCTCGTTTGCCGACCCGAGTTATACCGAAGTTACGGCCCAGGGTAACAGACAGGTCTACCTGGCCATCGCCCCGGTCAAGAACCTCGGAGGGACTCCCAATGAGACGATTGCAAGGGAAATCGGCGACATCCTGAAGTTTGACCTGAACCTTGCCGGACCCTTTTCGATCCTAACTGGCTCGGCAAACGAAGCATCCAGCGGCATTCGGCCCGGTGAGTTCGATTTTGCCCCGTGGCGTTCCATTGGCGCAGCCTTTCTCATAAAATCCGGCTACGCTATCACCGGCAACAGTATCACCCTCGAATTCAGGATGTACGATGTTCTGAACGGTAAGTCTCTGGATTCAAAACGTTATACCGGGGTCTTGAAGGATTTGCGCAAGATGACTCATACATTCTCCGATGAGACACTCTTTGTCATTACAGGCGAAAAAGGTCCTTTTACCGGTAAAATTACCTACGTTTCACCATTATCCGGAAACAAAGAAATTTTTGTCATGGATTACGACGGCTACAACGTTCAAAAGATAACCAATAACGGCACGATAAACATCAATCCGGACTTTTCGCCAAATGGGCGGGAAATAATCTATACCTCATATAAAAAAGGGAACCCCGACCTTTACCGAAGGGAAATCACCACCGGCGTCGAGGCCCGCATTTCATCACGGCAAGGGGCAAATATTACCGGGGCGTGGTCGCCTGATGGAAGCAGAATCGCCCTCGCGATGAGCAAAGACGGCAACTCCGAAATTTACATCATAGGGAAGAACGGCAACGAACTGGCCAGACTGACACATCATGAAGCAATAGATATATCCCCATCCTGGTCACCGGATGGTTCACATATTGCTTTTGTTTCCGATCGACTTGGCAGTCCGCAGATATTCATAATGGACTCCAACGGTTCAAATCTGCGGAGGCTTACCTATGACGGCAAATATAATGTCAACCCTGACTGGTCGCCAAAGGGTGACCGGATTCTGTACAGCCGTCAGGAGGCGGGTGGCTTCCAGATTTATACAATCAGCCCCGATGGAACCGGCAACACCCAACTGACTACAGACGGGAGAAACGAAAATCCACATTGGTCTCCTGATGGACGTTTCATAACATTCAGCGCGAATCCTGCCGGGGGTGAGGCAATTTACGTTATGCGCGCCGACGGCACGGGAAAGACCCGTGTCTCACGAAATGGGAGCAGAGACATGCAGCCCGCCTGGTCCAACCATTTGTAGAGTCAAAGAACTACCCGGTTTAAAATTTATGAGTTATTGCATATTGAATAAATTTATGTATAATAACGACATTGTGTCTGCGGGTAAATCTTTACCTGTAATAACGGCAATAAAAACTTAAGGGGGGTATCATGAAACAGAAAATGGCGAAACTTTTACTTGTGGTTTGTTTTGGTGCTTTTTTAATTAGCGGCTGCAGTTGCCTGAAGGAAGATGTAAAGGTTGAGGAGCCGATTGCTCCGCCGGTTAAGGTTGTCGAAGCGCCTCCTGCGCCCGCGCCTGCACCGCCACCTGCCCCGGTTGTAGTGGCGCCGGTCAAGGAAGTTCCGGTGGTTGTTCCTGTAGTTGCTCCGGTAGTCGTGCTTCAGTCGGTATATTTTGGTTTCGATAAATATGTGTTGACTGCCGATGCCAGCGATGTACTCAAAAAGAATGCCGATGCAATCAAAAAAATTACCTCCAAGGTACAGATACAGGGAAATTGCGATGAGCGCGGCTCTGCAGAATACAACCTGGCACTCGGAGAGAACAGGGCTAAAACAGCCCAGAAATATCTGATTACACTCGGCGTGCCGGCAGACAGACTCTCCGTTATCAGTTTCGGTAAAGAGAAGCCTCTTGATACCGGGCATAATGAAGCAGCCTGGGCGAAAAACAGAAGAGACGACCTCGTCATCCTTAAATAGACTCTGTTTTACAGTCAAAAAGGAGCCTCAGGGCTCCTTTTTGGTATTTGCCGGCAATGCTTTGTGCCAAACTCAAACTGGCTTGCAAGGCAGTATCCCTGACATGAAGAAACATAAGGAGTTAATTACTTATGCGAACAAGAACGGTATTCTTCCTGCTTCTGTCACTCTTTGCAGCGTCCGGTTGTGCGAGTCGTGATGATATGCAGTATCTGCAGCATGATCTGAATGAGGTCAATACTCGACTCAGCAAGATGGAAAAGGATATCAGCAGCATCCGGGTTGAAACCAGGGAAGGGACCGAGAGCACTTTAAAGGGCCTTCAGAAAGACCTGGAAAATATGAGCAAAACGCTAGCTGACCTTCAGGCAGCCCAGGACATCAACCGGGTCGACATACTGTCATTGTCCGGCAAAATTGATGATGCGAGGCAACTGGCCATGAAACCTTCCGAAGAGATGACTCTCCTGAAGGAAGATTTCGACCGTCGCCTTACGACTCTTGAGGGAAAAGTGGCGGATACGGGGAAAACCCCGACCGAAAAGAAGCAGGTAACCCCCGAATCTCTTTACCAGAGCGGACTTGATGCCTTCAAAAGCAATGATATGCAGAGAACCCGGGATATTTTCACACAATTCACCGAACACCACCCAAAAAATGTTCTCGCGTCAAATGCCCATTTCTGGATAGGGGAAACCTACTTCATCCAGAAAAACTACGAGCAGGCGATTCTTGAATACCAGGAAGTCATCAAAAAGTATCCCGGAAAAGAAAAGGTCCCCGCTGCAATGCTTAAACAGGCGATGTCCTTTAAAGAATTGGGAGACGATAAAAGCGCCAGATATATATACAAAAAGCTGATTGAAGAGCACCCCCGCAGTGAGGAAGCCAAGAGGGCCAAGGATAAGCTGAAGGGGATGAAATAATTCGGCGCCAGAACTTAGCGCTGGTTTGTGAACACAAAAATGGCGGGGATGACCCGCCTATTTTTCTTACTTTTGTGCCACAGACTAAACAACTTTTTCTTCTTTTTTCTTTTCTGCAGATTCATCCCTTATCGTCGCACCACTGTTTTCAGAAGCTGCTTTCGCCAGAGCCTCCTTTTTTTCATCTGCCCGGCTCTCTTCTTCAATATTCTGCTTCAGATCTTCCGTAGCACGCCTGAATTCTGCAAGTCCCTTCCCGAGCGACCTTGCAAGATCAGGAAGTTTTTGCGGCCCTAACACGATAAGTGCTATCACAAGGATGATTATCAACTCCGGCATGCCTATTCCGAACATAAGGGACCTCACAGGTTTTGAGCGATAACATACTTAAAGGAATAATAAAGGTTTTGAACCGGTGTGTCAAGAAGCCTGTCGTGGCAGATTCCGATGTAAACTTTGCTGCTGTCGCAGGGGAGCATGATCAACCGGACATGGAACAACAGTAGTCCGACTACGCGTTGAAACAGTAACTGCCCGATTATGGTATGGCTAAAAACTGCGCTTTTCTTCTTGCCGATACCGCAATGCAGCACATTTATTGAGTAGTCTCAGTAAAGAGTTTGACATGACATCTGATTTTGGCTACTATTTCTCAAATTTTTGCAGTTTGTTTATATCAGAATCTCAAGAAACGGACGGGAATGAACGATGGATGCAAACGAAATAAGGGTGGAGATTAAATCGCTTCTCAAAGATAAAAACGCCGTCCTGCTAGCGCACAACTATATGCGGGATGAAGTGCAGGAACTAGCCGATATCACTGGTGACTCTCTCGCACTCTCCATCGAAGCAGCAGAAACCTCCGCCGACGTTATTGTCTTCTGCGGAGTCCATTTTATGGCGGAATCGGCATCGATACTTTCACCTGACAAGACGGTACTTCTGCCTAGATTGGATGCCGGATGCCCCATGGCGGACATGGTCACGGTGGAAGGCCTTCTCGAAATGAAGGCAAAGCATCCCGGAGTTCCGGTTGTAACGTATGTCAATTCATCCGCCGCGGTCAAGGCGCAGAGCGATATCTGTTGCACCTCGGCAAATGCGGTAAAGGTGGTCAACTCCCTTTCGGAGAACGAGCTGATTTTCACCCCTGACCGGAATCTGGGTCGATTCGTTGCTAAGTTCGCCACCAAGACCTTCCATTTCTGGGAAGGGTTCTGCCCTACCCACGAACGGTTGAAACCGGAAGAGGTCGTTCGCCTCAGGTTGGAATATCCTGATGCCGAGTTCATATGCCACCCGGAATGCACCCCTGCAGTTTCAGCCCTGGCCGATCAAGCCTGTTCTACAAGCCGAATGTATGAATATTGCAGAAAGAGTCTCTCAAAGAGCTTTATCATAGGAACCGAGATGGGAATCCTTTATCGGTTGAAAAAGGAAAATCCGGAGAAGGAATTTATCCTCGCATCTCCATCTCTAATCTGCCCCAACATGAAGCTGATTTCACTCGAAGATATTCTCGCCGCGCTGAAAACCATGGCGCCTGTCGTGAAAGTTCCGGAGGAAGTGCGGATCCCTGCGAAACTCGCACTGGATCGAATGCTTGCCATCCCGAGGGATTAATATAACAAATTATGATCCGGTCATTCAAAGGCGTCACCCCTGATATCGATCCCAGCGCATTCATTGCGGAAACTGCCGTTGTCATAGGGGCCGTGCAGATTGGTCCTTACAGTAGCGTCTGGTACAACTGCGTCCTTCGGGGCGATGTCAATTTCATAAGAATCGGCGCCCACAGCAATATCCAGGATCTTTCCGTTCTCCACGTCACCCACAAAAAAGACGAGAGTGACCCCGGTGCCCCTTTGATCATCGGGAACAGAGTGACAGTTGCACACAGTGTCACTCTCCATGGATGTACCTTGGAGGACGGAGCCTTTATCGGCATGCGGGCCGTAGTCATGGACAAGGCGGTTGTCGGTGAAGGCGCGCTGGTTGGTGCCTGCGCGCTCGTCACGGAAGGAACTTTGATACCACCCCATACTCTCTGGACAGGGTCACCTGCCAGATACAAGCGCGATCTTACAGCTGAAGAGATTGTCCGGTTGCAAAAATCTGCGGAGAATTATGTGAACTACGCTCGGCAGTACAGGAGCGAGCATCGATAACGCTCCTGACGGATCCCCCTGACAGCTGACTTTCTGTTTTGCAGGTAAAGTGGCTCGCCTCCGCCCCTACTTTTTCTCGTCTCTTTCTCCCATGCCAGAATATTTCTTCATATTCTCGATCAGTTCCCGCAGTTTCTTGTCCACCAGATAATTAATAGTCCCGTCCGGATAGCTTCCATCGGGCTGTAGCTCGCCGGCGGGAATTCCGGTCAGTATTTCAATCCCCTGGTCGATTGTCTCCACACTCCAGATATGGAACTTCCCTTCCTGAACCGAGTTAATCACTTCATCTTTCAGCATCAGATTCCGCTCGTTGCTTTTTGGAATCATTACACCTTGTTCCCCGGTAAGTCCGTTTATCATACAGACCGCATGGAACCCTTCTATTTTGTAGTTTACCCCGCCGATGGGTTGAACTTTTCCAAGCTGATTGACGCTGCCGGTTACTGCAATCCCCTGCCTGATCGGCGCCCCGGATAGGGCCGAGAGCAGGGCATAGAGCTCAGTGGAGGAGGCGCTATCACCTTCGACCCCTTCATATGACTGCTCAAAACAGAGAGACGCAGAAAAAGAGAGGGGCTTGTCAAAGGCATATTTCCCCCCCAGATAGCCGGTAAGGATCAAGACTCCCTTGTCATGGATCGGACCGGAAAGCTTCACCTCCCTCTCTATATTTACCATCCCTCCACGCCCCATGTAGATGCGTGCCGTCACCCGAGAAGGTCTGCCGAAGCTGTAGTCTCCCAGCTGCATCACAGACAGCCCGTTTACCTGCCCAACTTCTGTTCCGGCAGTGTCCACCAGCAGGGTGCCTTCTTCGATCAACTCTTGCAGGCGCTCTTGAATCCGGTTGCTGCGGTAAACCTTTTCTTCTATTGTCCGATTGAAGACATCCCGGTCAACGACGGTTTTTTTCTCTTCCCTCGCCCAATAGTCAGCCTCCCGGATCAGGTTGGTCAGCTCCATCAGTTGCGATGTAAGTTTTCCCTGATCCTCTACACAGCGTGCCGCATATTCAAGAAGCCCGGCTACGGCGGATCTGGCAAAAGGGACCAGGTTTTCCTTTTTGCAGTGGCTCGAGACAAAAAGGGCATAGTCCCTCATTACTTCCGGTGTTCTGGTGACCTGGCTGTCAAAATCGGCTTTCACCTTGAAAAGCTTCCGGTAGTCGGGCTCAAGATGGAAAAGGAGGTAATAAATCATGGGGGAACCGGTCAAGATGATTTTCGCTTTAAGCGGTACAGGTTCCGGCTTCAGCGACACGACTGTTAGTACACGGTACTGCTCCATGACATCTTCTATTTTTATTTCGCTGTTGCGAATACATCGCTTCAGGGCATCCCAGGCAAAGGGATTGATAAGAACCTCACGGGCGTTGACAACCAGATAGCCGCCGTTTGCCCGGTGCAGAGCGCCAGCCTTTATCTGGGTAAAGCTGGTAGTCGCGACACCTCCCATTTGCATGACATGGTCGATACGACCGAACAGGTTATTGTAGGTTGGATTCGGTTCGCATACCACGGGTGCCCCGACGGTATCCTGGTTGTCGACGAACACATTAACCGCGTACCTTTCCAGAGAAGGGGCCTGTGGTGAAAGCATCCTCATCCCCGGGATTACCTGCTGCTGCGGTTCCGCCCCTCTGAAATCGTCCAGGTTGAGAAGGAAATCCTCTTGCACCGACTCCAAATAATCGATTACCTTTGCATTCCCGGCAAACTTGGATTTCAATCGATCGATATGATGTCCCACTGCAGCAAAACCAAGGTCACGGTCCAGTTTTCCCAATGCATCCCTGAGAGCTTTCTCGTTTTCCCTCACCTCAATGAGAACGTCGGCAAGCTTACCCTTCAATTCGTTGCCGGCGGCATCAATCTTTTCCCGTTCCTCCTCGGAAAGGCTTTCATATTCGCCGTTAGTCATATTGCGCCCTTCAAGCTGGGGTACCACGACCAGACCGGAAACGGTCCTCTGCAGGACATATCCTTTACCGATTGCTTCCTTCTCAAGAGAGCTGAACAACTGGTTATTCTTCTCCTGGTTCTCCAGGATGACCGCTGTCTTGTGCAGTTCATAGTCTTTGCTCTGCAGTGCCTTGGGAATATCTATTTTGACCGCCAGGAGGAGCTCCCGCATCTCGCTCTCCAACTCTTTCCCCATGCCTATCGGCAGGGAAAGCGAGATCGGGTTGTCCGGGTACTTGAAATTATTGACATAGCACCAGTCCTGGGGAGGAGGTCCGCTTTTGGCCCGTTTTTTTAACAGGTTTAGAATGGATGAAGTGCGTCCTGTCCCTGTTTCACCTGACAGGAAGAGGTTGAACCCGCTGGCAACCATGCCGAGGCCAAATTCAATGGAACGGACGGCACGTTCCTGGCCGATAGAGCCTTCAAGTTCCTCCAACTCTTCGGTGGTCTGAAATTCAAACAGCTCCTGCTCACATTTCCAGGAAAGCCTATGCGCCGGAACTTTACGTTCATCTGTAAACATGCGTACCTCCTCCTTCAAAGAGAATTCCCGTCTAATTTTGATTTCCATCAATCATGCGGGCATCATGAAAGGGTTTTCGTGCGCTTTCCGCAAATTCCACTAGAAATCCCAGGAATAAAAGCTTTTGCCCTATCATTTATGCGTGTATCGAACGCTTCTCCAGATCCAGGGCCGCCTCCCTCACTGCCTCGGAGAGGGTCGGATGAGCGTGGAAAGTCAAAGCTATATCTTGGACGCTGCCACCGTATGTCATAACCGTAACTGCCTCGGCAATCATCTCAGAAGCACGCGGCCCGACAATATGGATGCCGAGAACCACTCCGGTTTCCTTGTGGGCGAGAATCTTGACGAAACCATCTATTTCATCGATACATCTTGCCCTTCCGTTAGCTGAAAAGGGGGAACGACCCGCAGCATACGGAATATCTCCAGCCCTCAGTTCCTCCTCGGTATTCCCGACGAAGGCAAGCTCCGGCCAGGTGTAAACTACTCCGGGAAGGTATTCGTACTCCACCCGGGAAGCCTGTCCGGCAATACGTTCTACGCAGACTCCCCCCTCTTCCATCGCCCTGTGCGCCAGCAACGGTCCGGGTATCAAGTCCCCTATGGCATAAATATTGGGAACAGTGGTTAGATAATTGGCATCAACTTTCACCCGACCCTTCCCGTCAAGTTCAACACCGACCTCGGCCAGCCCGAGGTTTACGGTAAGGGGCTTTCTGCCGACAGCAACCAGGACCTTGTCGCAGGTTATTTTTTCTCTCTTCTCTCCAGTCTGAACAGTCACCTGAGCAGTCCCACTCCGCAGCTCCGCACCTGTAACCCCTGACTGAAGCAGAAAGTTGACCCCCTGTTTCCGGAGAGAGCGGACCAGTGCATCGGCCAACTGCCGGTCTGTATTCGGCAGGAGCCAGGGGAGCGTCTCCACCACCGTAACCTTCGCGCCGAGACGGTTCCAGACCGATCCAAGCTCCAGACCGATACACCCTCCCCCTACCACCAGCAGATGTTCGGGAACGGCCGTAAAGGCCAGTGCTTCCCGAGAGCTGACCACCGTAGTACCGTCAAAAGGGAGAAAAGGGAGCCCAACAGGTTGGCTGCCTGTGGCCAGGAGGACTTTGTTGCCGTTTAAAAGCTGCGGGATGGCCGGGTTATCAGCGGTAGTCACGGCAACTACCTGCAAGCCATCCGCCCTTTGGCCTGCCAGTTTTCCAGTGCCGGAGAAGCGATTAATCCTGTTTTTCTTGAAAAGAAAGGCGATGCCATCGGTCAGTTTTCGGACCACATCGTCCTTGCGCGACATCATTTTAACCAGATCGAGCTCCAGAGCACCAAGAGCAATCCCGTGACCGGCAAATCTATCCCTTGCCAGAGCGAACAGCTCGCTGGAATCCAGCAGCGCCTTGCTCGGTATGCATCCTTCGTTCAGACAGACCCCGCCGAGGCATGCCCTCTTTTCCACCACCGCAACCTTCATTCCAAGCTGGGCGGCACGAATAGCGGCCACGTACCCTCCGGGGCCGGCGCCGATAACTATCAGATCAAATATATCTCCAGGCATTCAATCCCTCCTGTTCGGTTTTTTTCTCACTCTGTCACTACTGCAAAAAAGGGACTCCGGGCTTCCCGAATTCCGGATTCTGCTTCGATTACCCCGAATAACGATTCTCAATAACGGAAATGAATCCAGGCATCGTACAAGGGATCTGCGGACCCTTCACGCCTCCAGAAGCATCTCCTCCGGATCCTCCAGATATTCCTTGACTTTTTTCAAAAATTGTACCGAATGCCTGCCGTCGATGATCCGGTGATCATAGGTAAGCGACAGGTACATCATCGGCCGGATAACGACTTTACCATTCAAGGCCATAGGCCGGTCCTGGATAACATGCATCCCTAGAATGCCGCTCTGGGGTGAATTCAGGATCGGTGTGGCAAAGAGCGACCCGTAGACTCCACCGTTGCTGATTGTAAACGTGCCGCCTTCGAGGTCGGAAATATTCAGTCGGTCGCTCTTCACCTTTTCAACGAAATTATCGATACTCTTTTCTATTTCCGCGAAATGGAGCCGGTCGGCATCCCGTATGACCGGCGCTACGAGCCCCTTCTCCCACCCGATGGCAACGCAGATATCATAGAAATGGTGGTAAACGATTTCATCTCCGTCAATCCTGGCATTCACCTCCGGGAATTCCTGCAACGCCTCCACAGATGCCTTGACAAAGAATGACATGAGCCCGAGATCAACTCCATGCTTCCTTTTGAAGGCCTCCCTGTACTTTTGCCGCAGTGCAATCACTCTCCCCATGTCTGCTTCATTGAAGGTGGTCAACATTGCCGTCTGCTGCCTAGCTGCCAGCACTCTTTCCGCAACCCGCCTGCGGATTGGGGTCATCGCCTTACGGGTAACCCTTTCTTCCCCGGAGCCTTTATAGACGGTTTGATCTTCGGAGCGGACTGCCGGAGTCTGAAGGTCTTCCCCCTTTTTGAGCTCAGCTTCCCGTGCCAGTTTACGTGCAGCAGGAGAGATAGGTCCGGCAGAGCCGGGGATTACGACTGCAGGGGCCACCTTTCCCTGTAATTTTTCAGAGAGCGCCTGCAAGGGGGAATCCTCCCCGATAATTCCTATAACGGCGCCGATCTTTACCGTAGCCCCCTCCTCTGCGCGAATCGAGAGGAGACCATCAACTTCGGCATTCAGCTCTATGGTTATCTTGTCCGTCTCTATCTCGCAGAGGGGCTCATCCCTCTTCACCATCTCACCATTGCGCCTGTGCCATTTGACCAGCAGTCCCTCGTAAATGGATTCACCAACTTCAGGAACCTTGATTTCCATGCAATACTCCGTTATTCAAATTTTATGAGCCTCTTGCAAAAGTCGGAATAATTGTCATTCCGGCAGGCTTCTAGCCGGAATCCAGATTTTAACCGGCTGAAAAGACTGGATCCCCGATAGAGGCATTCGGGGATGACAATCATTTGTCGAGCCTCTTATGAAAGCTACTTCCTGGTAAACGCCTCGGCAATGACCCGTTCCTGCTCGAGCTTATGCTGCCGCCGTGATCCGACGGCTGGTGAAGCGCTCTCCTTTCGCCCTTTATAGGCAGGATCTTTACCGATGAGTTTGGCAAGATACGGGCGGATATATGTCCAGGCGCCCATATTACGGGGCTCTTCCTGTACCCACGCAAAGCTTTCGGCCTTTCGGTACCGGAAAAGCTCATGCCGCAGCAGGTCCAGACGAAGAGGATACAATTGCTCTATCCGGATCAGTGCCACATCCTCCCTGGCGGACCTCTTTTTCCACTCAAGAAGTTCAAGATATATTTTACCAGAACAGATTAGAACCGCTCTGATTATTTCAGGATTTTCCGCACCCGGCAGAATCTCCTGAAACCAATCCCCACTGAAATCATCGAGACGGGAAACGCACAGGGGGTGCCGAAGCAGACTTTTTGGAGTAAATACGACCAGCGGGATTCGAAAAGGTTGTTTTACCTGTCGGCGCAGGAGGTGAAAAAACTGGGCAGGGGTCGTCGGGAAGGCAACCTGCATGTTATTATCTCCGCAAAGCTGCAGAAAGCGCTCGATTCTTGCGCTGGAGTGCTCGGAACCCTGCCCTTCATAACCGTGGGGCAATAACATAACCAAGCCGCTCCCTTTTCTCCATTTGGTCCCGCCGCTTGAGACAAACTGATCGATTATTATTTGGGCGCCATTGGCAAAATCACCGTACTGGGCCTCCCATATGGTCAATATTTCCGGTGACTCCGTGGAATAGCCATATTCGAAGCCAAGTACTCCGGCTTCCGACAGAAGACTGTCATAGGGGTAAAAGAGAGCACCCCCCTCCCCCACCGAAGCCAACGGCAGATACGGCAGTTCGGTCTGCATATCTACGATAAGACAATGCCTCTGACTGAAGGTCCCACGTCTGCTGTCCTGACCACTCAACCGAACGGAAACCCCCTCCCTGAGCAGGCTTGCAAAAGCCAGGGTTTCGGCGTTTGCCCAGTCGATACCTCCCCCATGCAGCACTGCATCACGACGTTTCTGAAGCAGGAGGGCAATTTTGGGATGTGGCACAAAAGCATCCGGAACCACCGCAAGGGCATCCGCCATGGAGCGGAGGAGAGCAGGTTCGACAGCTGTCTCGACTTTGCCTGAAGAGTATTCGGTCTCGAAAATTTTCCATTGCCCCTTGAATCCGGTAGTGACACCAGAGGGGACCTTTCCGTACGCCACCTCCAGCCGTTCGCTTATCCCCTTGGCCATTTCCGCAACCGCTCCCTGGTCGGCACCCTCTGCCAATAACTTATCGCCATATATCCGGCAGACAGGAATACGATTCATTATCTTTTCACACATGAGCGGCTGGGTAAAATAAGGTTCATCACCTTCATTGTGGCCATGACGGCGGTAGCAGATCAACTCGACAACCACGTCCCTGCCAAATTTCTGACGGTAGGAAAGGGCAAGCGCAACGGTGTGAACCGCAGCCTCCGGATTTTCCCCGTGGACGTGAAAGATGGGGGCCATGAGCATCTTCGCGATATCTGTTGCATACCGGGTCGACCGGGCTTCGGAAGGGGCCGTGGTAAAACCTATCTGGTTGTTAAGGACTATATGAAAGGTGCCCCCTGTCCCGTATCCTTCTAACCTGGACATGTTCAGGGTCTCGGCAACTATCCCCTGTCCGGCAAATGCAGCATCACCATGTATAAGGAGGGGGAGAACCTTTTTTGCGCCACTATCGCCGTGACGATCCTGTCTGGCCCTGCACTTCCCTTCAACCACCGGGTCAATCGCCTCAAGGTGGCTCGGGTTCGGTGCAAGAGAAAGGTGAACGCTTGATCCGTCGGCAAGGTCAAGATCGGCCGAAAACCCGCTGTGGTACCTGACATCGCCGTCACCAGCAAAACCAACTCCTGCATTCTCCCCGAATTCAGCGAAAATATTTTCGTACGCTCTTCCCAAAATAGTTGCCTGTACGC
Organism: uncultured Geobacter sp.; assembly: GCA_903915655.1. Classification (GTDB taxonomy): domain Bacteria; phylum Desulfobacterota; class Desulfuromonadia; order Geobacterales; family Geobacteraceae; genus CAIWTU01. Next base: position 9,797 of record CAIWTU010000019.1, on the reverse strand, counting down.
TCAAGCGCCCCCGGTGAGACATCCCCAGGACGATGTCTGTAATAGCATGAGTGGCGGCAGAGGTGACGATTTCATCAAGCATGGGGATCAACGTCTCTCCCCCCTCAAGGGAGAAACGGGTCTCCCCAGGAAACTTCCTGTTGAGAAAGGCCTCAAAAAGGGTCGTCTGCAGGAGTTTCCCCTGAATGGAGAGACGCTTTTCCAGAGAGAGCTGCGGCCGGTTCCTGGCGGTCTCCATCCGTTCAATGAGCCACTCCCTCTCCAGATGCTCCTGGATATGCATGAATTCGACGCCAATGGAGCGGCAGTAAGTCTCCCGCATCACCTCCACTATCTCACGCAGGGTTGCATCACTCTTGACGAAGTTTCTGACCCGGAATACCCTCTCCATATCCCCCTCATCAAGGCCGAAAACCTCTGGTTCGAGCAGCGGGTGGCAGGTACTGCATGCAGATAGCGGGTCGGTACAGGCCAGCAGATGTCCGATATCACGATAACGGTGGATCAGGGCGTGGACGCCTGACTGTTTGAGTGCGAGTTCAGGTGCCAGAGGCTCCCTATCGGAGGTGGTCCCCAGCCCGACTTCAACACCTTGGAAGAAGAGACGCCATTCATGAGAAACCCTCTCCGGAGACTCTTTCCATAAAAGGTACTGGGCTTCGAGCCATCCGGGGGTGACATTTCCGATAAAACTCCTCATCAGCGGGTCCTTTAGTCGATAATTTCTCTGTTTTTTCCAATCAGCCTGTGTTATCTTTTTTTCCAGACAGGGTAGTCATATGTCTGATTTGCCCCACCCTTCCCACGCTGACAGAGTCCTATCCCTTCGAAGCCGGAAACACCAACTATGTCACGGAGAAAAGCCACTGCAATGAAACAACAACTTTTTTAAAAGGAATTGCAAATGTCGACAACTTTCAATCCCCAGGCCGTTCTGGTAACCGGCGGCGCCGGATTCATCGGTTCAAACTTCATCAACCATTTCATTAAAGACCATCCCGATGTCCGGGTAATTAATCTTGACCTTCTCACCTACGCCGGCAATCTGGAAAACCTGAGTCACATCGAGAATAACGCCCGATACCGATTTGTCAAAGGGGATATCTGCGACGCCGGACTGGTTGCATCTTTACTGGAAGAGGAGACAATAGACGCGGTTGTCCATTTTGCAGCAGAATCCCATGTAGACCGTTCCATTCTGGGACCGGAGCTCTTTGTAAGGACCAATGTACTCGGGACGCAGGTACTCCTCGAGGAAAGTCGCAAATACTGGTTGAAAAAAATCGTCGACCCCTTCCGCTATATCCAGGTTTCGACCGATGAGGTCTATGGTAGTCTCGGGAAAAACGGCTTTTTTACCGAAGAAACACCGCTCGCCGCAAACTCCCCCTATTCCGCCAGCAAGGCAGGCGCCGACCTGCTGGTCAGGGCCTATCATGAAACGTACGGATTCCCGGCCATCACCACCCGTTGCTCCAATAACTACGGCCCCTGCCAGTTCCCTGAGAAGTTGGTTCCTCTGCTGATCCACAATATTCTATCAGGCAAACCCCTTCCGGTCTACGGAGATGGGAAGAATATAAGGGACTGGCTCCATGTCAGGGACCATTCACTAGCCCTGGCCACTGTTCTTAAAAACGGCGCAACTGGAGAGGTATATAACATCGGGGGCAACAACGAATGGCAGAACATCGACATCGTAAACCTGGTCTGCAACCTGCTGGACAGAAAACTTGACAAGGCACAGGGGACCAGCAACTCCCTTATAACCTTCGTCAAAGACCGCCCAGGGCACGACCTGCGCTACGCCATTGATGCCGCTAAAATCAAGTGTCAACTCGGATGGGAACCGTCGTATACCTTTGAAAATGGGATAGATGAAACTATCGACTGGTACCTGGCAAACCAGGAGTGGGTAAACAAGGTGACGTCAGGCGCCTATCTGGACTACTACCGCAACATGTACGAGGGAAGGGAATGATCCTTGTAGCCGGTGCCAGCGGGATGCTGGGGGGCGAATTACTCGCCATCTACAACGGCACAACCCGAGGGGTCTGTCGGAAGGAAATGGAGATAACCTCATTTGCTTCGGTGCAGAAAGTGCTGCTGACCCTTAAACCGGCTGTAGTGATCAACGCCATGGCCTTCACCGACGTTGATGGCTGCGAAAGCAGACAAGAGCAAGCCTTTATGGTGAACGGTGAAGGAGTACGACATCTTGCCGAATTAACCGGAGAGATCGGCGCTAAACTGGTCCAGATCAGCTCCGATTACGTCTTTGACGGGACGAAGGGGTCTCCCTACCTCGAAGAAGACCCTGTCAACCCGCTCAGCATCTATGGAAGATCGAAGCTGACCGGTGAGGAGAACGCCCGACTCAATCCGGATCACCTGATAATCCGCACCCAGTGGCTGTACGGACTGAACGGCAGGAACTTTGTTGAAACCATGCTGAGCCTGGCTAATGAGAAAAATGAGCTCAACATCGTCAATGACCAGACCGGCTCCCCTACCTGGACAGCTGATCTAGTCCAAGCAATCAGGAGGCTGATAGAGAAGGATTGTCGCGGGACTTACCATGCGGTCAATTCCGGTTACTGCACCTGGTTCGATTTTGCGGGGGCGATCTTCGCCGAACAAGGGATAAAGATGGGGCTTCGCCCAATCACCAGCGAGGAGTTGGCAAGACCGGCGGCGAGACCCCTTTTCTCCGTACTGGACTGCAGCAAACTGCTGAGGGACACCGGTCTGAATATGGATGGATGGCGAAACACCTTGAAAAAATACCTGAACGAGAGGGATAAATAATGGAGACGGGCGAAAGACCATGGGGATGTTACATCGTCCTTGAAGAGCACAAAAACTACAAGATCAAACGGATCGAGGTGAACCCGGGGCACAGGCTCTCCCTGCAGAGGCACCATCACCGGAGCGAGCACTGGATAGTCGTTTCCGGCACGGCAAAGGCAACCTGCGGCGAGAGAGAATCGATCGTGAATGTTAACGAGTCAACCTTCATTCCGGTGGGAATGATGCACCGGCTGGAAAACCCGGGGTTAATTCCACTCACCATTATCGAGGTCCAGTGTGGAGAATACCTGGGTGAAGACGACATCGTCAGGTTCCACGACGACTACCAGCGTGTCGACGGCAGCGCCGAAATTCCGGCAAGATAACAACATAAATCAAGTAGTTTCCATCCGGAAACCAATTAAACTAGATTCTAGCCGCTCGCCCATTACGGATAATATCGAGCACCGGTGACATTATCTCCCAGAGACGGCAACTTCGAAGGTATCTCCACCACGGGAAAAACGAACCCTCTCCTGGTCGATTAAAACGATACGCGCGCCCTCGATAACCTCCCCTTCCGAAGCCAGGACCCCGTTAACTACCGCCCGTCGGTCCAGTCTCTCTTCCTGCCAGGCAATGCCTGATACTTTCAGTGTAGAAGGAGAGGAAGAACCGGCTCCCTGCGACAGACCATCTGAACCCTGAGAGGCCAGAGCTTTCGACTGCCGCCGCCGGGGCAAAAGATCAGCTGTCGGCGTAAGCGCCGGTTCCGGGGTGTTTCCGCTACGCACCGCCGGTTGACTCACCTGCTTTCCGGTTTGTGGCACCGGCAGAGGTTCGGGAAGATTCGCTACCGGACCGGATGCGAGAGGAACGGGTCGCTGCATGCCCGTACGCCCCCCCCCCATGGCAAAGAAGGTCACAACAGCGGTAACGGCAACAGCTCCGGTTATAAGGAGAGTAATCCGCCGGTAGCCTTTATCTTCTCTCGTTACCTGGCGGTTGACCATTCCCGGAACTATGTCCACCGGACCGGACCGGGACGACAACTTTTCCTGCTCCAATTTTTTCAGTGCGTCGAGAATTACACTCATCCTTTCCGCAGCCTTTCTCTCTTCGCCAGTTCAGGTGACTGAAAACCACCTGCCGAACGATACAATAGCAGCAGAGTCTGCTTCCCTGCCAAACCGTCAGGCTCCATCCCCTGATCTGTCTGAAAACTTTTTATCGCAGCAATCGTGTCTTTATCAAAAATACCGGTTTCATCCCCCCGATAGACACCGGCTGCCTTGAGCAGACTTTGCAGCCGCCCCACAGCCTCTCCTTTAACCCCATCTTTGAGTCCGGGCGGAATATTCAGGAAATTTTTCCAGATCAGGTAACAACGCCCTGACCAGACACTCTCCAGTTCGGCGCTCGTAATAAAATTGCGCCCATGAACCACCGGACTGACAAAATACCGATTGTTTGCTACTCCCGTCAGTGCCAAATATCGCTTGCCGGCAACTCCCGGAATAGTCAATTCCAGCAGGGCCGGATAGTTAATCCGCACAAGTGCGCCCAGACTCCCATTGAATCGGGAGTACTGCAGCAGCATCTCACTTGCGAGCCGGTTCATGTCCAAAGGACTCTTTTCAGAATTGGCAGAAAGGTAAGGGGGAACCTGCCAGAGTTTTGCCAGGGCGTTGATTCCCAGTATTGCACTTTCATTCTCGGTCATGCCTGACATTGCCTTACGCAAAACTCCCGAAAAATCGGCCTCTTTATCCTGTTGGCCTACAGGAACGGAAATAATATTCGAGAGATCGGTTCTCCCTGTAATTTTTTGCGGTACCCCCGAAATCAAAGCAGCAAGAACCAGTAGAGCGAGTATGATCCCCCCCGAATAAAAAAGCAGCGCGGAAATACAGGTTTTTTCGGTTTTGCGGATATCCTTGATGGCCGTCCCGGCCATGGCGGACGAGATGACTCTGACTCCTTTAGTATAAGCGAGCAAGAGCGCCCGGTCGCAGAGAATGTTGATAAGCCTTGGATACCCTCCAGAAAACCGAAATATTTTTTTCAACGCACCGGGACTGAACGTATCGAAAAACTTCAGCCCCGCAACATTGAGCCGATGGTTTATGTAATCCCTGGTATCCTTGAAATCCATGGCCAGGAGGTGATAGCGCACCATTATGCGTTGATTCAGTTGCCGCAATTCCGGCTTTTCAAGAAGCTGCTTCAGTTCCGGCTGCCCGGCCAGCACTATCTGAATGAGTTTATCCCGTTCCGTTTCCAGATTCGAGATGAGGCGGATCTGTTCAAGCACCTCCTGTTTCAGGTTTTGGGCTTCGTCGATTACAAGGACAACAGTACTTCCCGCTGCATTTTGCCGGACAAGAAACTGATTGAGTGTATCGATAAGGTCTTGATCATTGAGATTCTGGAAAGGAATACCGAATTCGCGGTTTATGCTCTGCAGGAGGCCGCTGGAAGAAAGGGAGGGGTTGAAAATTATTGCCGTTCGGTAGCTTATTGTATCAAGGTGGTTGAGAAGAGTTCTAAGAATAGTGGTTTTCCCTGTCCCCACTTCCCCGGTAAGCTCGATAAAGCCGACATGGTTGTCAATTCCATATAATAGATGGGCAAAAGCCTCCTGGTGATTTCCGCTGAGGAAGATAAAGGCAGGGTCGGGAGTTATGTTAAAAGGTTTTTCCGTAAAGCCGAAGCAGGTGCAATACATGATGCCTTTCTCACTTCAAACAGAAGCTACTCTGAAGCGGCAGATTGTATTTCAGGAGAAATTGAAGGTAACATAAAATCAGAGATAGGGGACCGGAGGGAGACAGCATTTGAGACCTGAATAAAACAACGTCGCAGCAAACATGGTTTATGCTTGAGACAAACCAGTTTCCATATTGGAAACCAATAGTTTCTCATCCGGAGTTTGCCTGCCGAAAACTGGTCATATCCAGCAATCGCCACCTTCATAAAAAAAGGCATTCTCTTTTGTCTTTGGACTAACCTTGAACCTGGCTTCCCTGGCACACCCTTTCAGTATCTGCACGGTATCTTCCTTTACATCTCCGAGTTTTTCCCGCACTTCTCTTCCCGGTCGCGGAGTCAACAACAGAGTAACTCCTGCCGCAACAACCGCTCCTGCAAGAAAGGCCAGCACTGCTGGAACTTCATTATTTCTGTTGCTCATAATATTCCTGACTCCTTAAACATTGATAATCATCGGGATATATACATCTTCTTATCATAATTACTGCAAGATGAAAACCGATAGTTGTTGAATTAATGCAAATACTCCATTTTTTCTCAACTTAGAAGGAGGTATATCCAGACAAAAAAACCCCGTCCAGAACAGCAACGGGGCTTTTTTTGCTCTTTTCTTCAGCAAATTATTTTTTCATAGGACCCAGCGGCAGGACGGTTTTACCGTGCATTTCGTTTAATACCTGGGCAATTCCCGTATACATGGCCGACAAGGCGCAAATAATACCCTCGTAGCCGGCCATGATTTTGAAACCTGCATCCCCGGTATAATCAGCATATGCAAGCATGAAGAACAAGATCGTTACGGAAGCAAAAACAAACTGGAGAGCCCTGTTAATTTTGAAAGTGCAGATAAAGAGAAGAGCACTGAAAAGACCCCAGACGACCAGAAAGGAAATCATTGCCGGGTCTCCCGGCTTTGCAGCCCATCCTAACTTTGGCATAACTATCAGCCCGACCAGGGTAAGCCAGAAGAAACCGTAAGAGGTAAATGCCAGGGTGGCGAAGGTATTCTTTTTCTTCCATTCCATTATCCCGACTATAACCTGGGCAATACCACCATAGAAGATTCCCATGGCAAGAATCATCGAATCCAGCGGATAATAGCCGGCATTGTGCAGATTCAAGAGCACCGTTGTCAAGCCGAAGGCAAACAGGCCAAGAGGGGCCGGATTTGCGGTTGTATCACTGACAGCTATTTCCGCCCTGGTGACCCCGTCACCCAGGTCGTGGAAAACCGCATGAGAGCCTTCCAGGTCAGTTACCCCTGTCCCGGCTTTAGCAAAACGCTCTCTGGTTTCGTCGATAAAACTGTTGAGGCCTGTCGCCTTTGGGTCGCCCTGCTTTGTTTGTTCCGCCATTTTTGCTACCCCCCTCTAAAATATGATAGTACTTCTACAATTCAGTTAAATTACAGACTTCAGAAATTGCAAACCCATATTTTGACGAAATGTACTTTTAATCGCTAGCGGGCATCATGTCAATAGATATTTTAAAATATTGTTCTATCATTTTGATAATGGTTTCAAATCAGTGATTAGTTGAAACCGTAAATTTCTTGGCAACAGTCTCTCGCATTATCAATCAGTTTGGATTTTTGTTTTATTTTACTGAAATATATCAACGAAATAGCAACCTATGCAAGGACCGGGAGAAACAAAGCATAACTTATTGAAGGGTTTGTTTATAACTATGTTTTATTGATAACAGCATCCATTACCCCTTCAACCCTTTCACCTGCTGCATTGCAGTCTGGAGCACGATTATTGACTGGTTTCTTCCCATGAAAGCTCCGGACGGTCTCGATTCGAAGAAATGTAAATTGACGTAATTTCTCCCCCACCCTTTTAATAAGGAAAGGGTTCTTACTTTTTTTATCAATCGGTTCTTGGCAAATTAACCTTTATACTGTAAGGTGTGAAGATTATTATTTTCTAACGGGGGATTCATGCTTGCCAAAGTACGCAGCAGCGCTCTCTTCGGAATCGACGCCATTCTGGTAGAAGTAGAGGTAGATATCGCTCCGGGGTTACCCCAGTTTTCCACGGTAGGATTACCTGATGGCGCAGTTAAGGAAAGCAAGGACAGGGTCAAGTCCGCACTAAAAAACTCGGGTTACGACTTTCCTCCTCGGCGCATAACCGTTAATCTTGCTCCGGCAGACATTAAAAAAGAGGGGGCGTCTTTCGACCTTCCGATGTCCATCGGTATTCTTGCCGCCACAGGGGTTGTAAACCAGAGCAGACTCAGGGATTTCCTCTTGCTCGGTGAACTTTCGCTGGACGGAGGGGTCAAACCGGTCAGGGGCTGCCTTTCAGTTGCTGTTGCCGCAAAAAAAGCCGGCTTGAAGGGCATTCTGGTCCCCAAAGAAAACGCCTGCGAAGGAGCTGTTGTGGAGGGGATCGACATAATCGGTATCACCGAATTGGCGGAAGTTGTGACTTTTCTCAATGGCGAAACAGAAATAACGCCACATTCCATTGATGTTCAGGAATTTTTTAAGCGAGACACTGAATACAATGAAGACTTCTCCGAAGTAAAGGGTCAGGAACAGGCCAAGCGCGCACTTGAAGTGGCCGCCGCCGGTGCGCATAACATCCTGATGATCGGTCCCCCAGGATCAGGTAAGACCATGTTGGCAAGGCGTATTCCGTCCATCATTCCCCGAATGTCCTTTGACGAAGCGATAGAAACTACAAAAATCTATAGTGTTATGGGATTACTTGAGAGAGAAAAGGCTCTTATAGCAAATCGACCTTTCCGCTCACCTCATCACACCATTTCCGATATAGGACTCATCGGCGGCGGGAACACACCCCGCCCCGGCGAAGTATCCCTCTCGCACAACGGTGTACTTTTCCTTGATGAACTGCCGGAATTCAAGAAGCATGTGCTTGAAGTCCTGCGCCAACCGATGGAAGACGGAAAGGTGACAATCTCCCGCGCCCTCATGTCGATCACCTACCCGTCGAGTTTCATGCTGGTCGCGGCGCTCAACCCCTGGAGGTGTGTGAACCTTTCTCTACTGACTCGAACGAAGGGATATAAAAGAAGACAAAATGCAGAGAATCCTCGCAGACGTCAATCCTCTCAACAAGCTCTTTCACGATTTGCAGCCTAGCTTCGTAACTCATTGTGTCCCATAATGCCGCCAGAGTAGTTGCTCTAGCTATTACATAAGCCTTGCCAATTGCGTTGGTCTTGGTGAAAACAATTTCTGCCTGAAGACGAGGAATTTCCAAGGAAATGCTGTCCAGCCTGAGCTTGATCGGGTCAAATCTATCCTTGAACATATTTAGATCAATGCCGTTTTTGCTGTACAAGTCGACCAACACATCAGCTTTTGCGTTTGCATCCTTCTGTTCTTTTTTCAGCAGATCCAGCCTGTCCTGCTTTTCTTGCAGTTCCTGCTCAAGGTTTTCATTACCTAGTAGATGTTCCGGAGCAACAGCCACCTCTCTCAAAGCCTTTCGGAGGTTTTCGTCGATAACATCTTCATTGATCCTAAGTCGACATTTTTTACACGCATAACGTGGGATTTTCATTGAAGGATATGGAGCAACGTAGAGTTTCTCGCCGCAGTTACACATCAGTATTCCGGAAAACAGAAACCTTCCTACTTTTGGGACCGCTTTGAATGATGTATATCGTCTTGCGGTCTCCTCGAATATCTTGTTTGCAGCATCCCACTCCTCTTCAGACACCAGTGGTTCAACGTTCGTGTAAACCCAATCTTTCTCAGGCTTTAGTACCCAGTTCTTTTTATTGCCAAGACTCTTTGCGTAATTTGCCCTGCGTATTCCCTTGTAGATGGTATCTGAAAGAAGCCTTTTGAGGGACGTCGGCTTGTAGACCTTCTTGCTCCTCGAATAAAGTCCTTCTTCTTTTAGTTGATTGCACGTGGTTAGCAACTTGCCTGTTTCATGAAAGATCTGGTACGCCCTCTTTACGACAGGAGCCTCATCTGGATTGGGAATAATCTTACCATCAACCCAGTGGTAACCGAATGGCCCCTTCCCGCCAGTGTTCTTACCCAATTTTGCCCTGATAGGGATAGATGCTGCAACGCGAGCAGATATTTCTTCACGCTCCCACTGAGCCAATGCGCCGATAACGGTATAGAGGAGCCTTCCTGCGGGCGAAGTGGTGTCAATGCTCTCCTCTAAACTGATAAGTGCAGCATCATATTTTTGGAAGTAATCAGAAATATCGAGAAGCTGCCGTGTGTTACGAGCCAATCG
>CAIWTU010000018.1 GCA_903915655.1 uncultured Geobacter sp. | reverse complement strand
CCGCCGGATCCGCGCTCCGGAGTCGGCGGTTGCCAATCACCTGATTCCGGTCATTGCGATGACCGCCCACGCGATGCAGGGGGACCGGGAGCGGTGCCTGGAGGCGGGGATGAACGACTACGTCACCAAGCCGGTCGATCCCGAGGCGCTGGCGAGGGTACTGGAGAGGTGGCTGACCGAGGAGAAGTCGGCCTTCTCCCAGTCATAATCAATGACTATTTTACCCCTCAAGGCCTCCTTGCTCGCCTCCTGTTTCTCTGCCCGAAACCAATTGTCCTGTTCGGCAGCATCGATGGTTCGGTTTATCCGTTCTATCATTGAGGATTTGGATTATGCCCCTCTCTAGCCTTTCTGGTTCATCAGTACTTTCTTACCGACGATATTCTCCCTGTCCGCAAGACAGTTACCAGATATTTTTGTGTTGCCAGGTCATTTACTGACACATTCGCGCTCGTCAGACCATCCGGACCTGATATGGTAGTTGTGCCGTCGGAATTGAATATAACTGTCAGAACTGCCGTAGATGTCCCATCCGAACTGCTTTTGATCGAAACATCTGCCGGAGGGCAGAGTGTCTGGGAGGGGGTGTCAAAGCTGCTGGTGGCGATGTTGTAAACCTGCAACTGGTAACAATTGCTGACCTGGTTAAAGAGAATCTCATGCTGAACCCCTTTCGAAATGGCCTTGCTCCGTGTTTCTCTCAGAAAAGAGGTAATCTCGTTCGCCGTTTTGCGGAAATTCTGGTTCTTTCGCCAATCAACGAAGGTAGGGATGGAAATTGCCGTCATAATGGCAGAGATGCCGATTACGATCATCAGCTCAATCAAGGTGAAACCCTTCTCACGGGCAAGATGGCCCTCTATCATTGACCTGTCGATATTCATTGGCTTGTCCCGTTGTTCAGTCTGATATTCAGGGTAAATTTCTGTGAAATTTTTGCACCTTCCGGATCAGTTGCCACAACCTCAATCGGGTGGGAACCGGCATCCCCTTTAGAAATCAGCCAGGTAATCATCCCCGAGACCGGGTCGATGGTCATCCCTTTGGGGGCTGTAGCCAGAGAGTAGGCGATCTTATCGCCATCCGGGTCTTTTGCCGATGCGCGATAACTGTATTGCATCCCACTGAAATTTTCCGGTGGGGTCGATACGAAAAACGGGGGGGAGTTTGAAACGGTCGCAACATCAACCTTGAAAGGGGTCCCGCTCTGCTCGCCGTCGGTTGGAGTGACCAGAAGTGTAACCTTGTCCCCCTTTTTAAGGAGGTCTCCTTTCAAAACCGGACTACTACCGGTAACCTCCTGACCGTTTATCGACCAGTGATAATCATACTGGATATCGTCGCCATCCGGGTCTGAAGCAGTCGGTTTTGCGATGATATCGGCCCCGGTATAAACAACGGCGGGTTCTAAAGCAATCGATATGACTTGCGGAGGTGCATTTCCGATTACAACAGTGGCGCTCCCGGTCTCATTGCCGGAACGGACTGTAACTGCGATCTTGTCGTTTTTGGCAAAATTCTGCCGGGAGAGCCTTGGAGTGGTTTCCCTTGCTATGAGCAGTCCGTTCTTCTCCCAGGAGTAACTGACCCCCCTGTCGCCGGAATAGAGTGCACGGAGATCATGAGAAGAGGAGGGGGCAACGGGCAATATGTTTACACCCAGTTTCCCGGAATGGAGTTGAGCAACAGGTTTGGGCGGACCGGGCGACTCCTTTTTCGCGCTGTCGCAAGAAGAGAGTGTGACTGCGCATAGAGCCAGGCATAATGCCATGGAATGCAGCCGAAATGAAGGAGTCGCCCGGAAAGCCGTACCCATTATTTTTGCCTCCAGTAAAGAGGAATAATTGTCCCGCCTGATATTGACTTGGCTGTGGCGATCTTTCCCCCGACCCCGGTCATGATCTTTGTCTGCCCCCCTGCGGATATGAGTACAACTACCCCGGACGGGATTCCGGATCCGAGCGTTGTCACCCGGTCGCTACGTGTCAAGGTCTTGCCGGCGGAGTCTCTGGCCCTTATGTTGACGGGGAGTGAGCCGTCATTGGCCTCGTTGTAATTCAATACCGCCTCGCCGGTTTTGTAGTCCAGGGCATAAAGGCGCGCCGTGCCGAGATTCCCGCTGCAGGAGGTTGAGTTTGTGGCCGTGCTTGGCGAGTAGGTGGTCAGGTAGAGGACCTTGCTGAAAACCGTCGGCGACGACAGCGCCTTTTCCCCGGAATTCTCGTTCAGTTTGATATACCAGCCAAAGTTGGAACTGCTGTTCAGTTGCGTCAGGACGAGGTTGATACTGTTGGTCAATTCAGTGCCGGTTGTCGTGGTGTTCTGAAGAGTGTCCAGGGTCAAGTCTACAAGGTTGCTTTCCGTTTTTGCCGTGCTGTAGGTATTGATGTCCGGGTCTTTGAATGCGTATATCCTGTCAACGACGTTGGTGTTGAGGGGGTGTTCCCTGTCACCAGTGCCGAAGTAAATCATCCGGTACCCCCTTTCCGTAACCACAGACGGTTTGTAAAAGACCTTTCTTCCGACATCCGAAGAGCTGGCGGAGCCAGGGTTGGCGCTGAAGATCATCTTGGCGGCCCAGTTGGCCGGGGAGGGATCGTCCAGGTCAAAGCGCCAGAGGTTGGCGCCGGTGTCGACGGCGTAGATCCTGTTCGTATATCCGTTGTTGTCGGAATCGATGGCCGTAACCTCGGCAGGGAAGGAAAATGTCATGTTCGAGTAATATTTGTTTGGTGAGGTGGGGGTCCCTGTTTCATTGGTGGCGCTCCAGATCTTGGTAACGCTGCTTGCAACCGCGGGGACTCCGCTGCTGTTGAGGGTTGCCAGTTCCACGGCGTATAGGCCACGCCCTCTCGGGTTCAGGGGTGTGTTGCCTGCGACGGTGTTGGAGCTGCTCACAGCGCCCGAACCTGTTTCGCTGAGTACGACGGAACCAGCTCCGGTAAAGCCCTGTGTGGCGCCATATCTCCCATCTTCGTTCGGGTTGTCATACCCCCCCCCGAAAAACGCGACTATCTTGCTTGCGCTCCCTATCTTCATTTTTACAAATTTTGGCTCGCTCCAGCTCTCCCCCATCTGGGCGAAACCGGAGGTGGTGTTGTCAACCTTCCATAGATACTGGGGGGATGCCGGGTCGGAGACATCAAAGGCGTAATAGTGGCCGGTCGTTGCGGCGCTGAATGTACCGCCACCTCTCCGTTCGCCGAAGATCAGGATCACTTTGTCACCGGTTTCTATGGTGCCGTTGTTGTTGGCATCGTACACATAGGCAGAGACGGAGGAATCGGTGAAAATAGGGTGATAGATTCCGGTTATATCCTTGAGTTTATCAAGTGATTCGGGGGGGGTGAAGGCCCAGGCCTCGCTCCCGTTATAATCGTTAAACGCATGGAGCATTCCGTCGTTGCCGCCGACGAAAATCATCGTCTTGTTCTGGCTGCTGTCGGCCTCGCTGGTTGTGTTGAAGGTATATTTATTGTAGTTGAGGACAAGCGGCCGGGAGTGGAGTATATCCCCCATGACCCAGCTTCTTGCCGAGGTTGCGCTTGAATTGGAGCTTTCGAGATATACGTCATAGCCCTGGAGAAATTTGATCAGATTATCCTTTGCCGTGGAGTCGGCAACGCCCAGGGTGGTTGCGGTTATGGCTGAATTTGCACTGCTGAGCAGATTGCTGGAATCTGTCAGGTTGCTGTTCGTGCCGGTATAGGTATAGAGATGCCGAGATCCGGTCAAACCTTTCAATACCTCTCCGGCTCCCCCCAGTTTGACGGTCCCGCCGTCGACGCTGGTGCTCCAGAAAGATTTCGCCGTGCTCTTGAAGCTACCGTTGGATGCGTCTGTTTCAAGGGTCGTTCCGTCCCTGTCGTCAACGCCGTTGTTGTCCTCGTCTACCCATGTAGCGTAATTGTTGTTGAGGTCAATAACGAAGTTGTTGTAATCGAGGGCGTATTTTTTCAGATTGCCGGCCCAGTAGCTGTTGCCGTAGGGGCGGAAAAAGCCCATGTAGACTCTGCTTGATCCGTAGGACCTGTTCTGTGGACTGACCGGTACAACCGGCGCCACATAAGAGCTGTTCACCGAAATAATCTCGGACATGATGGTGCTGAGTGTGTCGGAGAGGCCGATCTGGCTGTTGGCCGAATAATAGTCACCCTTGCCGTGGTTCTCGTCGGAGGCCCTGTTCAGCAGGTCTATCGCATCCTGATTGGCGCCGGAGAGGTCGAAGCCGATGTAATAGGATACGATGTTCTGGGCGCTGGTATTCAGATATTTCGCCACGTCATCGAGGGAGTGGGAGAGGTCGCCAGGCTCGTTCCCGTCTCCGTCGGTGTCTCCACTCGTGCCGATGGTTCTAAGAACGGCGCTGTCATCCGCGGTGGACATGCCGTCTGTCACGAAGATAACGTAATTCTTCTGGCAGGTCGATACAACGGGAGTGGTGTATTTGCCGCTGCTTACCCCTACGGTAGCCCCGAACGCCGGCGCCCCCCCGCTGAAGTAGCGGCCGGCTTCGAGCATGGTTTCCGCCAGAGGGGTGGCGCCCGCGCTCGTCAGGGTATCAACGGTCGTCATAAGGGCGTCACGGTTGGTGCATTTGGATGTGTCGATGCAGGCGGCATTGCCGGAGTTTCCGGTGGGGAAAATCGTGTCCATCTCCTTGATGGTGGATACATATGTTCCCGTACTGCTCCCGAAGGCGACCGATTTCGATATGAAGGTCCCCCCCTGGGCGCAGGAGTTATACGATGTGTAATCGCAGCTAGGGGTGTAAAAATAGGTCATCAGGCCGAAATTGACCCCTTCCGTGGTTTTTATCAGGTTTTTGACTACATCCCTGGCGATCGCGATCTTCTGTTTGTAGACGTATTGAGGAGATTTAGTATAGTTGACATAGTTCCCGGTCACGTAGGTGTAGCCTGTGGTGCCGCCGGTCGTGCAGGTGGCGGTAGCGGTGGAACTCGCCTGGGGGGACAACTGGTAGCCGATATAGATCCCCTCGTTTGTCATCGTGGAGAGAGGGCTCAGGGTGCCGCAGGTGGCGGGCACCTGTGAAAGATGGAGAGGATAATAGGTGGTCACGTTAGTGGTATCCCAATGCCCGCTTCCGCAAGTCCCGTCCCTGTTGGTTCTGTCACAGACCCAGACCCGGGATGACGCTGTTGTAGATCCGTATATGAGCGTATAGGTGGCGGTTCCGGTCTTCCGATAGATCTGGTCGCTGACACAGGTCTTGCCAACGCCGGGTTGACTGGTGCATGAGCTTGAAGTGGCATAGGTCGTTGAGGGGAGATAATCGTTGGCTATTACCGTATCGGCCATACTCCCTGAATTGTCGATGACTATCAGGACATTCGGTTTTGTGGTCGACTCGACGCCGTAGATGGAGGAATCGCCGGGATATTTGTCGAAGTCGGCGAAAACGGGCGAGGCCGCCGTCGCTGAAATCATCAGTGATATTACAAGCAGAACGAGCTTTTTCATGATCTGTCTCCTGTAGCGCGGAACCGGTATGGTTGAACGGTTCCGGAAGCAAGGCGTTATCTCCCCCTCATCGGGCGACCCTGGAAGAAGCATCGTAGTTCAGCCTGTTTCCCACAGCCCATTCCGACGGCTCGGCCGGGGAGGCGCATGAACCGTCGGTATTCAGATGGCCTTGCCATTTGCCGTCGTTCATGAAATGGTTGAGGGCGTCCCGACAGCGTACCCCATCCGGGTATGTGCCGCTGAGACCGCGATACCAGTTGGGGTTGCGAGGACTCCTGTAGTAGAGGGCAGCGGTCGTGTATTTCCCCGAATATGTCTGCCCGGGATTATAGGGATCCTTTGCGGCCGAGACCCCGGTGATAGTTGTTGCGGAGACGAGCAGGGAGATAAAAAGCAATAAAGAAGAGAGACGATTTTTCATAATGACTCCTTTCAGCTATAGAGACCAGATTCATTGCTGGACAATTCTGGCGAGCTGTGATTCCAGCTTTGAGGTGGTATCGTTCGGGCCATAGGCTATTACCGAAACAGCAAAGTAGTTGGCCTTGTAGCCGGTTGAACCGGGGCTTATCCCCGAGTCTTCCTGTATGCCGTACCCTGCCGGAGGGTTGCCGCTGCCGGTCAGTTCCACCCTTACGTCAGCTGTATTCGGGTTGCCGTTCGCGCCGGTAAAGGATACGCGGTTATAGTTCGCGTAATCGGGATTTTTCTGATTGTTGGTGTTCGCCCCATGGGAACCAAAGTCTGCTTCCATATTCTGCCCACTGCCGCTCACGGGCCAGAAAGGGGAGTCGAGAGCGAGATTCGTATAGATGCCGGAGTAGGTGTGGGCGAGTTCCATTGCGGCATCAGCGGTATAGAAGGTCTCCTCGCTGTTCCTGTAGTTGCCGGCGATCTTCAGTTCCGAGGTTGAGGTGGCGAGCATGGAGGCCCCGAGGATGCTGAGAAGGAGGAGCATCGCCAGTACGATGATCAGCGCCACACCCCGCTCATTGCCGGTCGTGACAAGCCTGTTGCCGGATTCAATCTGACTGTTCGCTCCCATCTCAGTAATATCTCCTGTTTCTCAGTTTTACGATCGAGGTAAGCTGTCTGCTCTTGAATTGTGTATCGGTGGAGGAGACTTTCTTTCTCGTTATACCGTCCAAGGTTACCTGGACGGCCGTTATCGCGGTTGTTCCGTAGCTCACCTCGGTAAAGAAGGAAAAGAGTATGCCGGAAAGATTCGAGGCGACAACGTCCCCTGTCCCGCCGTTTACGGCGCGAAAGAGGCACCTTTCGTTAAGCCCGGAATTGACAGGGCAACTACCGAGAGAATACCTTATTATATCGTATCTTGACTGTGGGTAAGCGTTCTTTTTTGCTATGATATCGCCGTTTTTTATGGTTACTCCGGCGTTGAAAGTCGCAGAGTTAATCCTTTTCAGAGAGATGTTTGAATTTGCCTTGTCCACGTTACTTACCCGCATGGTGGTGTAGTTGCCCAGGGTTGCGGTATAGAAGGGCTGGGCTCCGTCGAACGGCCTTATTATCCGCACGGCGTCCCCCACTATGAAATTGTCCAGGGCATCGGGCGACTCCACCGTGGTGCTGAAAGTGGTGGTGGCTGTGCTCTCCTGGGTCACGTTTATTCTGGCTATGGCGCCGGTGGGGGCGCCGGTGTTTATGGTTGCCGAGGAGTTGGTGCCAAATACGGGGTCAGTTCCGTAAGGGAGGAGGGCGCCTGCCATCTTGAGATCCCTGGTGATCGCGCCCATGGCAATCCGCAGATTCTGCTGAACCTCGACCACCTCGTCCTGGGTATAGGCGGCTCTCATGTGAGTCAGGTAGAGGGAATAAATGGCTCCGATAACGAGTCCCAATATCCCCGCAACCACCAGGAGTTCAACCAGCGTAAACCCGCCATTCCCCGATAATTTTCTGCTCATAACACCCTCTTGTAACCGGTCATGGTGACACTTTTGGTGTTGCCTTTAAAGGTATAGGTTGCCGTGATATCGAGCTGTACTATCCCTGTTATAGGGGAATTCAGGGTCGGAGTACAGGTCGTTGTGTAGACTCCGGCGCTTTGATGGGTATAGGTTCCGTAGTTGGTAGAGGCGTCGAACGGCAATGTAGTGGTACCGTTGGTAATGGCCGCGCCGTTTGATGTCCAGGCGCTGGAAGAGATATCTTCGAGCGCTTCGCCCGCCAGTGAAGTTGCTACCGAAAGCTGATTTGCAATCGAATTGGCTTGAAGCGCGAATGTCTGCATGCCGATCACGGCGAAGAGACCGATCACCATCAGGGTCATTGCAACCAGAATCTCAATGAGCGTGAATCCTTGCTGGTTCTTCAGGTAATCGCACCCCTTTCCCGGCTTGCAGTTATTGCGAAGTCCGATAAAAAAACGCTCAGACAACCCTCTCCCTGCATCATTTTCACAATATCCCGGCAAATTTTGTAACATATGGCACCCTTCGTCCCCAGCCTGTAAAACCGGCTTTATCCTTGTATCAGGCGAGTATCAGTAAAACTGTACGATCTTGCCGAACTTTATCTTTGTGGAGTCGAAATGAACGCAGCAATAATCATGCCGTAATGACCTAGCCTTATGCTCCCGATGAAAGCGCCGCTTTTTCAGGTGGTTATAGATATTAGTAGGCCTTGTCTGATAAAAACAGTATGCAAACTTTGCATAGTGCTCCCCCTCGATCGAGACTCTTTACTCCATGAATAGCATTAAGTTTTTCGCGCCAGGCCGAAACATTTCTTCCCTTTGGCGGCAGGAGAGGCGTAATTCCAGCTGCGCAATTAATTCATAGCTGAATGCAATCATTGGGGAGGGGGGGAGAATTAATAGCCGTGCCGGTGGAGGCTCTTGCAAAATGGATATCATCCTCGAATCCCTCTATCGGGGTGTCCACTCCTTTCAGTTTGTTGCAATCGGGATTCCGGTTGGAAGCTTGCCGGAATCCCGATTATTTCGACTTTTGGAAGAGGCTCGGTGAATAAAGGTTTTACGCCGCCTGAAATTCTGGTATAATCAGCGATGATACTGTTTTATTGGCTGTTTGTCGAATGGGAGCCTCTGCCGGATCTATACAGTCATCCGGGCAAAAGTATCTGGTAGAAGGAGGTGTACGATAAATGAGTAATTCCGAGACTGAAGAGCGGGACGATAAATTGAAGGATGTTATTCTTTGCTATCAGGCGATGGGGGTCTCACTCTCCGATTCACCGGAGCAGATTGAATTCACCTATAATTGTCTGACGAAGGAATACAAGAAAAACCTCTTTTCTCCCGACCTGGATCTGCGTGAAGAGGCAAAAAAAAGCCTGGCTGTCACCACTGAGTTATACGAAACCATCAAGGGGTCGGTCACATACAATTCTATCGCAAGAGAATACGAGAAACAGGTTGGCAATAAGACCGATGTAAAAAAATTGAGGAAGCCTGATGTTAAAGTGGTTGTGCCGGAGGTTAAGACCGTTACCTGTCCATCGTGTTACAGTCTTATCAGCAAAGAGCTGAAAATATGCCCGAAATGTAAAGCTCACATATATGGCAGAATCGAAAAGTTCATAAGGCAATATCTCACGAAAAGGAACGTCATCATTCTGATCATTCTCCTGACGGTTACCCTTGTTTTTTCTGCAGTAATCATCTTCCCCGATATGATACCGGCGCTCCTCAAGTTGTTGCCGTCCGGAACCCTATAGTTTCTATCTGCTGGTAATCATTGCCGCCGTGGCCGGGATGCCTGGCCAGTCATCCCGGCTGGGTTTACTTCTTCAAATTCGCGGAATTGGCGCAAAACGAAGCGTCAATGCTAATGGATGCAAACAAATTAAAATATTTCATACCATATGGATCACGTAGATTAGTTCTACTTCGAGTGGCAAGAAAGGATCCGGGAGAGTAATCATGTTGATGGGAGATAGAATCAGATTTTTACGTTTACTTAAAGGCTCGGCTCAGTATGACCTGGTTGATAAGAGCGGAAAACAGAATCACACTTCGGCGGACGTTGCTGCTTTGGATAGCGGTCGGAATAGAGCTTCTCTGCAAAAAATTGCCACTGCCCTGGAGACAACTCCAGAATGGCTGGAGGAAGGGACCGCCCCTGTCTTTACGAAATCGCTGCTGATTGCCGACCCTCTCCCTGAGAAGTTGTCCGCCAGCCTTCGACCCGGAATCGTTCTTCTTCTGAAGGAGCTCCTTTCTTCTTTCTTTGCATCCAACCATGTCTCTGGATGCGTCTCTATTCTGGTCTCTCCACGGCTCATAGTAAACGTCCTTTTATTGCCCGGAGGGTCTCTGCTGCTCTTGCTGGCCAGGAACAGAACTGTAAAAATAATACAGTCTGCAATCAGGAGGTCGGGTTGTGCGTGCTCATTTATTGACAGTTCCAAAAATAACTTCGATATAAGCTGTCTGCTCCAGCAAGATATTGAGAAGGGTGCGGAATCTTTGCGTGAGTTACTCAAGATTGCTGCCCTGACGATGCATGATGGGCTGGACGTTGAAAGGTATCTAGAAGATTATCGCAGCAATGGGGAGCAGGACAAATGGGGTTTCAGTCTGACTGCATACGTGAGCAAAAAGGGGGGGCTGACTCGCGGAGAAGCTCTGGATGCCCTGCAAGGAATTATGACTATTGACAGGGAGGGGGACACCCGGATAGAAATTACCGGGATAATTTGAGGATACCGGAGATCTTTTTACCTTCCCCCGATTTTCGCTGGTTACCGGAATTGTGCCCCCTTTCCCGCCTGGAGCTGATCATATTTCTGTCATTGAAGAGGTAGACAGACCGTTCACTCAGTGCCAAACTTAAAAAAGAACAGGCTGGGAACCAGTCAGTTTCCATCCTGCAAGAAGGTTTTCAGACAATGGACAATCATGCAGCCTCAGACCGGATAGTTGGACTCAAAAAAGAGATCAGCCTGCATAATTACCGTTATTTTGTTCTGGACGATCCCGAGATCAGTGATGCTGCATATGACTTGATCTTCAGGGAGTTGGTCGAACTGGAACGGGAGCATCCCGAGCTTGTCGACCCGAATTCGCCTGCCCAGAGGGTCGGAGGGGCGCAGCCGGTCAGATTTAACCAGCTTTCCCACCGGATTCCGATGCTCTCCCTTGAAAATGCTTTCAATGATGCCGAAATTGCAGATTTTGACTCCCGGATAAAACGATATCTCTCCTTATCCCCCGACCAGAGCCTGGTCTATCTCTGCGAACCGAAGCTTGATGGCCTTGCAGTGGAGCTTGTCTTTGAAAATGGCGAGTTTGTTGCCGGTTCTACCAGAGGGGACGGTTTTATCGGTGAAGATGTTACGCAAAACCTTAAAACCATAAAGACCCTGCCGCCCAGACTGGAAGTTGCCGATCCGCCGAAGCGGCTCGAGGTCAGGGGAGAGGTATTCCTCAACCTGAAAGACTTTCAGAAATTGACCTCTGACCGTGAAGAGGCGGGGGGGCTCCCATTCGCCAATCCGCGAAATGCTGCGGCCGGTTCTCTTCGACAGCTCGACTCGACTATTACGAGGAAGCGCCCCCTGTCGATCTTCTGCTTTGCCCCGGGCGAAGTCATCGGTCGGGAGTTCGGCTCCCAGGAGGAGTTCCTGTCCGCCATTCTGAGCTGGGGACTCCCGGTCAATCCCCTGATCCGGAAAGTTTCCGGGATACGGGAGGTGATAAGTTATTACAATGAGATGCTGGCGAAAAGAGATTCGCTTCCCTATGAGATCGACGGCGTGGTAGTGAAGGTCGATTCTTTTCCTCTGCAGCGGGATCTGGGGGAAAAAACCCGCTCCCCACGATGGGCTATCGCCTGCAAGTTTCCACCCCGACAGGGGGAGACCGTTGTCGAGGATATTTGCCCCCAGGTCGGACGGACCGGAGTTATTACCCCGGTTGCGCAACTGCGGCCGGTCGAAGTTTCCGGGGTTCTGGTCTCCCGGGCTACGCTCCATAACTGGGATGAGATGGAAAAGAAAGATATTCGAATCGGCGATACAGTCGTTGTCGAGCGGGCTGGAGATGTTATCCCCGCTGTTGTCAGGGTGCGGGTCGAGAAGCGTACCGGCGCTGAAAAGCCGCTCCCTCTCCCATCATTCTGCCCGGAGTGCGGTTCCGAAGTGGTCAAAATCCCTGATGAAGTTGCCGTACGCTGTATGGGGCTCTCCTGCCCTGCACAGCTACTTGGATCAATCGTTCATTTTGCTTCCCGCAATGCCATGGATATCGAAGGGCTGGGGGAGAGGTTTGTAGAGCAGTTGCTGCAGCTCGGGCTGGTAAAGAATCTGGCCGATCTCTACTATCTTGGGAGAGAAGATTTCATGCGGTTCGTGCGGATGGGGGACAAGCTTGCAGGGAACCTTCTGGCTGCCATAGAAAACAGCAAGCAGAGGGAGCTCGGGAGGTTTGTCTATGCCCTTGGCATCCGTCATGTTGGTGAGCATACGGCGCGACTTCTGGCGTCGGCTTTCGGCAGTATCGAGGATCTGGTAAAGGCTACCGAGGATGAATTGCTCTCCATACGTGAGGTCGGACCGCAGGTGGCGCAGAGCATTATCACCTTTTTTCTTAATAAGCAGAACAGGGATGTTATTGAACGGATGTTTGCCGCGGGTGTAAAGCCCGCTGCCGGGGAGAAGAGGCTGGGAGGGCGGTTTGCAGGGAAAACTTTCGTCTTTACCGGTTCACTTTCTCTCTTTACCCGCGATGAGGCGAAGCGGCTGGTGGAAAGAGGGGGTGGGCATGCGGCCGGCTCTGTTTCCCGCAAGACCAGTTTCGTGATTGCCGGGACCGATGCGGGGAGCAAACTCCTGAAGGCAAGAGAGCTTGGCGTCAAGATACTCAGCGAAGACGATTTTCTCGGGATGGTGGAGGGGCCGGACTAATGAAAATACGGACCAGGGTTATCATAAAGGGTCTTGTGCAGGGGGTTAACTTTCGCTATTACACCATGGGGAAGGCCATTCAGCACAATGTGACCGGTTGGGTTAAAAATCTTCTGAACGGAGATCTGGAGGGGTGCTTCGAAGGGGAAGAGCGGGATGTCAATGCACTGGTCGAATGGTGCCGGATCGGGCCTCCCCGTGCACGGGTGGATGAAGTTGTCCTAAAACCGGAAAATCATGCGGGAGAGTTCGCGGAATTCCGGATTCGTGGTTAAATCAACCGGCATGGTGTGATGCTTTTGCAGCGGGTTCGATTTTATGTTCTGGATTTTGTTGACATAACAAAATATTTGTATAGTATACAAAATTTTCAAGCATGTGCGTCTCGCGCAAAAGTCGAGATATTTGTCATTCTGGCAGTCTTCTATCCGGAATTCAAATTTGATCTGACTGAAAAGAGTGGCTCCCCGATAAAGGCGCTCGGGGATGACAATCATTTTGCAAGGGGTTCATGTATAACTGGATATGAGGAGAGGAGATGAGCATGTATAAAATAGCGGTTATCGGTGGAGACGGCACGGGTCCAGAGGTTGTTCGGGAGGGACTTAAGGTTCTTGACGCAGTCAACAGTAAATTCGACATAAAAATGGAATTCACCCCTTTTGATTTTGGCGGCGAGCGTTATCTAAGAACCGGTGAGGTTCTGCCGGAAACCGCAGTATCGGATTTGAGGCAGTTCGACGCAATATACCTTGGCGCCATAGGTCATCCCGATGTGAAACCTGGCATTCTGGAAAAGGGTATCCTGCTGAAGCTCAGATTTGAACTTGATCAGTATATAAACCTCCGCCCGATAAAGCTTTACCCCAACGTGGAGACCCCCCTGAAGGATAAGGGACCCGAACATATCGATTTTGTGGTCGTGAGGGAAAATACCGAGGGGTTGTACGTTGGCGCCGGTGGGAATATGCGTAAAGGGACTCCCCACGAAGTCGCAATCCAGACATCCATAAACACCCGTATGGGGGTTGAGCGGTGTATCCGCTATGCATTTGAATGCGCACGGAAAAGAAACAAGAAAAAAACTCTCACCCTCTGCGGAAAGACAAATGTGCTTACATACGCCTTCGATCTTTGGGAGCGAACCTTCCACGAGGTCGGCGAGCAGGACTTTCCCGATATCAAGCGCGAATATGCCCACGTTGATGCAACGACCATGTGGATGGTCAAGAACCCCGAGTGGTTTGACGTGATTGTGACCGATAATCTGTTCGGTGATATCATAACGGACCTGGGAGCCATGATTCAGGGGGGGATGGGCATTGCTTCAGGCGGAAATATAAACCCTTCCGGCGTCTCGATGTTTGAGCCGATTGGTGGCAGCGCTCCTAAATATACCGGCAAGAACGTGATTAACCCGATGGCAGCTATTGGCGCAGTTATGATGATGCTGGATACTCTCGGTGAGAAGAAGGCCTCGGAAGCGGTAGAGACGGCAATGGTTGGCGTCATGCAGCAGATGAAGAGCATGAGCGCCGGCAAAATGGGGTATTCAACCACGGAAATTGGTGATATGGTTGCGAAGGCGGTCAGTTGATGATCCGGATAGACTGCTTTTAGACTGCAGTTATTCATTTTCATTGTCTGACTGAGCGGTTCTCAATCCAGAGAGGAGACAGGTGTAAGATGGCAAAGAAAGAGTGGAGCATAGCGATAGCCGGGGCCACCGGCGCTGTCGGAAATCAGATGATCGAATGCCTTGTGGAAAGGAACTTCCCTGTCGGGAAGATCAAATACCTTGCAAGTGAGCGAAGCATCGGCAAAATTCTCGAATTCAAGGGGAAACCTGTCCCTGTGGAGCTTTTGAGCCATGATTCCTTCGAGGGGGTAGACATTGCGCTTTTTTCTGCCGGCGGCAGCCGTGCCGAGGAGTTCTGCCCTTCTGCAGCAAAAGCCGGGGCCGTTTGCATTGACAATTCAAGCGCCTGGAGAATGGACCCCGATGTGCCGTTGGTTGTCCCGGAAGTGAATCCCCATGCCATCGCGCAATACAGGAAAAAAGGTATTATCGCCAATCCCAACTGCTCGACCATCCAGATGGTTGTGGCGCTGAAACCGATCCATGATTACGGGATAATAAAACGGATCGTTGTCTCGACTTATCAGGCCGTTTCCGGGACAGGCAAGAAAGCCATAGATGAGCTGAGGGCCCAGACTGGCGAGCTGCTGAATGCCAGACCTGCAGAAGTGAAGGTTTACCCTCATCGGATAGCGTTTAACTGTTTGCCACAGATAGATTCCTTCGAACCGAATGGCTATACCAAGGAAGAGATGAAGATGGTCAATGAGACCAGAAAGATTATGGAGTATGATATAAGGGTCACAGCCACTACGGTTCGAGTTCCGGTCTTTTACGGCCACTCCGAGTCGGTGAATATCGAAACCGAAAAAAAGATTACCGTTGCACAGGCTTTTGAGCTTTTCCGCAATGCTCCAGGCTGCAAGCTGGTCGATGATGTATCGAAAGGCGTATATCCGATGCCTATCGATGCCGCCGGTCAGGACCTGACGTTTGTTGGCCGTATCCGTGAAGACGAGTCGATTCTTAATGGCCTTAATCTCTGGATTGTTGCCGACAATATCCGGAAAGGGGCTGCTACCAATGCTGTCCAGATCGCAGAGATACTGGTGGAAAAATACCTGCAGTAAGGAGGCGATTCCGCTTCCTCATGGCTGGCAGTATGCGAACTATTAAACTTGTTATCGAATACGACGGGACCAATTACGTCGGCTGGCAGTTTCAGCCGAACGGAATTTCCGTTCAGCAGGTTATAGAGGAGGCCCTGGCGCAGCTTCTGGGCGAGGCGGTCACCCTCAGATCTTCGGGGCGTACCGATTCAGGTGTGCATGCCAGAGGGATGGTTGCTGCTTTCCGGACCGGGAAGGGTATCCCGGTGCGGGCCTTCTCGGATGGATTGAATTCACTGCTCCCCCGGGATATTGCAATCCGGGAGGCCATAGAGGCGGAGGAGGGTTTCAATCCACGTAGCGATGCGGTTGGCAAGCACTACCGGTACACAATCCTGAATACGCCGCGCAGGTCCCCTCTGAATCGTTATTTCGTCTGGCAGATGCCGGTGAAGTTGGATCTGCAGGCTATGCGGCAGGCTGCGGAATACTTCGTGGGAGAAAAGGATTTTTCGGCATTCCGGGCCTCTAATTGCGGTGCAGGTACAACCGTGCGCCGTATTGATTCCGTGGCGCTCTCCTCTGCCGACGATTTCATCAGAATAGATGTCAAGGGGTCAGGTTTTCTGAAGAACATGGTCCGGATCATGGTGGGGACACTCGTAGGGGTCGGGCAGGGGGCGTTTGACCCGGATTCAATCCCATCCCTGATATTGTCAGGTGACAGGAAAAAGACGGGTATTACAGCCCCACCGCAGGGGTTATCTCTTATTGAAGTATTTTATTGATTAAGCCGGAAGAGTTTAATTTCCCCTTGACAAAGCTTGGCGGATGCATTAACCTACGCCCTTTCGGAACGTTTCTGCGGATATATATTTGAGAATGGTGCGAGGTTGCAATGAAAACGCAAGTGGCAAAAATAAAAGAGGTTTCACGGGACTGGTATCTGGTCGATGCTAACGAGAAGGTGCTCGGCAGGGTGGCAACCCAGATAGCAGATGTATTGCGTGGCAAGAAAAAGCCACTTTTTACTCCGAGTGTTGATACGGGTGATTTTGTTATAGTCGTGAATGCTGAAAAAATTGTTTTGACCGGCAATAAGCTTGCCGACAAAATGTATTACAGCCATTCGGGCTATCCGGGCGGTCTCAAGTCAACCAGCGCGGGCAAATTGCTTGAGAAAAAAGCAGAGGAACTTCTCAGGCAGGCAGTAAAGGGGATGCTTCCCAAAAACAAGCTGGCAAGCCAGATGCTGAAAAAGCTCAAGATTTATGTAGGGTCGGCGCATCCACACGCTTCTCAGCAGCCCAAAGTGATGAACATATAGTGAAGACGTTATTTCTAGTCAGGAGATAAGATATGGCAGCAATCAGCTATTACGGTACAGGGAAGAGAAAATCATCCATTGCCAGGGTCTGGCTCAAGCCGGGCAGCGGCAAGATCACAATCAACAACAAGGATCTCGATAATTATTTCGGCAGAGAGACTTCGAAGATGGTTGTCCTGCAGCCTTTGGAAATTACCGAAAATGTAGGTAAATACGATGTGTTTGCCACAGTCAAGGGGGGCGGCGACTCCGGCCAGGCCGGGGCGATAAAGCATGGTCTGACCAAGGCTTTGCTTGAGCTTGATGTTGCTCTTCGTGGAACCTTGAAAAAGGCGGGTTTTATTACACGTGATTCCCGCGTCAAGGAAAGAAAGAAGTACGGCAAGAAGGGTGCCCGCGCAAGCTTCCAGTTTTCTAAGCGTTAATAAAATAGGCCGGTTGCCGGTTCAGCTGTCAGGGGGAATCCAAACGGGTTTCCCCTTTTCTTTGTGCTGCCTCTACAATTTTCCCGGCGCAAGAGGCTCCTATTGACAGCTCATTTAAGGAAGTAAAGGGGTTTTTCATGTTGAAAGTTGCCATTGTTGGAGCAAGCGGATATACCGGCATAGAATTGTTGAGGATACTGTACTGCCATCCCGAGGTTGCGGTTACCTGCGTGACCTCGGAAAGAAGCGCAGGGAAACCGATTGCAGGTATATTCCCGACCGTACGTGGCAGGTGCAATTATATTCTGGAAAATCTCGACCCCGCGAGGGTGGCTGCAAAGGCTGATTTTATCTTCACGGCTCTTCCCCATAAGGCTGCCATGGAAGTGGTCCCGTCGTTTCTCAAGCTTGGCAAAAAAGTTGTAGATCTTTCAGCAGACTACCGTTTCCGGAGTCATGAAGAATACGCTGCATGGTATGAGCCGCATTTGAACCCCGTGCTTTTGAAAAAGGCGGTATATGGATTGCCTGAAATCCGCAGGGAGAAAATAAGGAAGGCGGATCTTATTGCCAACCCCGGATGTTACCCCACCAGTGTGATTCTCGGGTTGGCGCCCCTCTTGAAGAAGGGGATGATCAATCTGACTTCTGTTATTGCAGACTCAAAGTCGGGGGTTAGCGGCGCAGGGCGTGGCGCAAAGGTCGATTCACTTTTCTGTGAGGTCCATAACGGTTTCAAGGCATATGGTGTCGCAACGCACCGCCACACTCCCGAGATCGAGCAGGAGCTTTCGCTTCTGGCCGGTAAAAAGATGACTATTTCCTTTACCCCTCATCTGATCCCAATTGACAGGGGTATCCTCTCAACTATCTATGCGCAGTTGACCGGCGCCTTCACAACAGCCGAGATTTTGAAGGTGTATAACGATTTTTATCAAGGTGAATCCTTTGTGCGGATTCTACCCGAGGGAGATTTCCCCTCCACAAGGCATGTTCAGGGGTCTAATTTCTGCGATATCGGGCTCGTTTCGGATCAGCGGACCGGGAGGGTTGTCGTGGTTTCGGCGATTGATAATCTGGTCAAAGGGGCCTCTGGACAGGCGGTTCAGAACATGAACATCATGAACGGGTTCCCGGAAAATACCGGTTTGGAAACCCTCCCCTTTTTTCCGTAAGAATATTGCGGCATCGGTTTTGATGGCAGTTTTACGGCTGCAGAAAAGGTAATGGTCTCAGAGTCTATGTCTTTCCTTCCTGTTAATGAAGAAGATGCTCGCAAGCGTGGGTGGCATGAACTGGATATAATCTTTGTTTCCGGTGATGCCTATGTTGATCACCCCTCCTTCGGAGTTCCACTTCTTGCGAGGCTGCTGGAATCTCGCGGTTTTCGTGTAGGGATCATCGCGCAACCAGATTGGCGTTCCACAGCTCCTTTTATGGCTTTGGGGCGCCCCCGCCTTTTTTTCGCCGTCTCCTCAGGCGCCATGGACTCAATGGTTGCTCATTATACGCCAGCCCGCAAGCTCCGTCGCGACGACGCCTACACGCCGGGAGGTCGCCATGGCTCCCGCCCCAATCGTGCCGCCATCGTCTATACTTCCAGGTTGAAGGAGGCGTACCGGGATGTCCCGGTGGTAATCGGAGGGATTGAAGCAAGTCTTCGGCGGTTTGCTCATTATGATTTCTGGGAAGACCGTGTCCGTCGTTCTATTCTCTTTGATGCAAAGGCTGATTTACTCGTCTATGGTATGGCTGAAAGTTCACTCCTTGAGCTGGCGGAGAGGGTCAAGAATGGTGAGTCGGTCAGAGAGATAAGGGATTTGCGCGGGACGGCGTATCTGACTGGCGAAAGCGACAATTTGCCGATCCTTGCAAGCACATCCCTGATCGAGATTCCCTCATTTGAAGAGGTCTCCAGAGACCGTTCCAAGTATGCAGAAGCTTACCGGCGACAGGATCTCGAGATGAATCCGTTTTGCGCCGCTACGATCGCGCAGCATCACGGCAAGCGCCGACTCCTCTGTAACCCCCCCTCCTTACCTCTCGCCGAAGATGAACTTGACGCTATTTATGCACTCCCGTTCGAGAAGGCTCCTCATCCCGCCTATAAAGAGAAGATCCCGGCGTACGAGCAGATCCGGTCGTCGATAACCTCTCATCGCGGCTGTTTTGGCGGGTGCGCTTTTTGTGCCATAACCCATCATCAGGGGAAAATAGTTCAGTCTCGCAGCGAGAAGTCAATTCTGCGCGAAGCTCGAGAGCTTTCCGCCTTTGCCTGGTTTAAAGGGAGCATAAGTGACGTTGGCGGCCCAACTGCCAATATGTACGGTCTGTCGTGCGGCAACTTCACCCGCTCTCAACTCTGTCGCAGAAATAGCTGCCTCTATCCGGAAATCTGTAAACATTTAAACTGTTCCGGAAGCCGGGGGGCGGCTCTGCTTCGGCATATGCGTGACCTGCCGGGGATAAAGCATATAGCCGTTTCCTCGGGGGTTCGCTATGACCTGCTGGAACATCAACCGGAATACGGGCGGGAGCTTCTGGCTGCTCATGTCGGAGGGTTGCTGAAAGTTGCCCCAGAGCACCTGGTCGAGAGGGTGACAGATTTGATGCGTAAACCGCGTCGAAGCTCATTTGAAAAATTCCTGGAATTTTTCAGAAAAGAAAGCAGCCGTTTGGGGAAAAAGCAGTATGTTGTCCCGTACCTTATGTCAGGCCACCCCGGCTGTACCCTTTCAGACATGGTCGATCTGGCGCTCTTTCTCCGGCAAATGGGGTTAAGGTCTGAACAGGTGCAGGACTTCACTCCGACGCCGGGAACCCTCTCTACCTGCATCTATTTTACAGGAATGGACCCCTTTACTGGTGAAAAAGTATACGTCCCTCGCAGTGATAAAGAAAAGCAGCTGCAAAAATCGTTGATGCTATACCATCTACCGGAGGAGCGTAAAAATGTACTCCAGGCGCTCAAGCTCTGCGGACGTGAATCTGCTGCGTCATTATTATTAAGCGTACTCTAAAAAAAACTTGACACAATTTGATAAGTAATCTATAAAAGGAACTTCACTTTTTTGAACAGAGAGCGGTATATCGTTTTCTGCTTTTGTAGTAAAGCAGGAGATGCTGGCGTAGCTCAACTGGAAGAGCAGCTGACTTGTAATCAGCAGGTTGCGGGTTCGAGTCCCATCGCCAGCTCCACCAATAGTTTTTGGCTTGTCCGCATATGGAGGGATTCCCGAGTGGCCAAAGGGAACAGACTGTAAATCTGTCGTCGGACGACTTCGGAGGTTCGAATCCTCCTCCCTCCACCATAAAGAACTGCAGAAGTCGTATGCAAACCGCTCTCCCAGGAGACATATGTCACTTGTACTGGGGATCTGTTGCTGCAGAAGGCTTCAAAAATCTACAGGAATTGGCGGGAGTAGCTCAGTTGGCTAGAGCGTCAGCCT
This sequence comes from uncultured Geobacter sp., assembly GCA_903915655.1. Taxonomy (GTDB): domain Bacteria; phylum Desulfobacterota; class Desulfuromonadia; order Geobacterales; family Geobacteraceae; genus CAIWTU01. The sequence goes on along the minus strand of CAIWTU010000018.1, from coordinate 16,609 downwards.
TCCAAGCTGAGGGTCGCGGGTTCGAGTCCCGTCTCCCGCTCCAATTTTCATAAAGCCCACATAGCTCAGGCGGCAGAGCACTTCCTTGGTAAGGAAGAGGTCATCGGTTCGAGTCCGATTGTGGGCTCCAGTAAAGCTCCTCGTAGAGGAAAATTCTAATAAAACAAGAACAAGGCAGGAGGGACTCCTAATGGCAAAGGCTAAATTTGATAGGAAGAAGCCGCACGTAAACATAGGAACGATAGGGCACGTTGACCATGGCAAGACCACGTTGACTGCGGCTATTACGAAGGTATTGTCTTCAAAAGGCCAGGCGGAGTTCAAATCGTTCGATATGATTGACAATGCACCGGAAGAGCGGGAGCGCGGGATCACGATAGCCACGGCCCATGTGGAATATGAGACGGACAACCGTCACTATGCCCATGTAGACTGTCCCGGCCATGCGGACTATGTGAAGAACATGATAACCGGGGCTGCGCAGATGGATGGCGCGATACTGGTGGTTTCAGCGGCAGACGGTCCCATGCCGCAGACTCGTGAGCATATTCTTCTTGCTCGTCAGGTTGGCGTACCTTACATAGTAGTATTTCTGAACAAGGCGGACATGGTCGATGATGAGGAGCTTATCGAGCTGGTCGAACTTGAGATACGCGAACTTCTCTCCGCATATGACTTTCCCGGAGAGGATATCCCGATAATCAAGGGTTCAGCGCTCAAGGGGCTGGAAGGGGACACGGGCGAGCTCGGCGAGCAGGCGATCACGAAATTGATGGAAGCGGTCGACAGCTACATACCGATGCCGGAGCGTGCGATAGACAAGCCGTTCCTGATGCCGGTAGAAGATGTTTTTTCTATATCGGGTCGAGGAACAGTAGCAACCGGACGAGTTGAGCGCGGTATAGTCAAGGTTGGAGAAGAGGTAGAGATAGTAGGGGTCAAGACTACGGCAAAGACGACCGTAACCGGAGTAGAGATGTTTCGCAAGCTCCTGGATGAAGGGCGTGCCGGCGACAACATCGGCGCACTGCTGCGGGGTGTAAAGCGAGAGGATATAGAACGGGGACAGGTTCTTGCGAAGCCCGGTTCAATAACGCCACATACCAAGTTCAAGGCAGAAGCGTATATTCTGACCAAGGAAGAGGGGGGTCGGCACACACCGTTTTTCAATGGTTACCGTCCGCAGTTTTATTTCAGGACAACAGACGTAACGGGTGTGGCAGAGCTTCCGGAGGGGATCGAGATGGTGATGCCGGGAGATAATGTTGCGATGACGGTAAACCTGATTACCCCGATTGCAATGGACGATGGGCTACGCTTTGCTATCCGTGAAGGCGGTCGCACAGTCGGCGCTGGCGTTGTCAGCTCAATCATAGAATAAAGTAGAGATGCAGCCTGCAATTTATTCCTGCATTTAAATAAAGGATAAGAAAATGAGAGATATTATTACTCTTGCGTGCTCCGAGTGTAAGAGGCGCAATTATACAACTACAAAAAATAAAAGAACAACTCCCAAAAAACTGGAGTTCAGCAAGTATTGTCGCTTTTGTCGTACACACACTCTGCATAAGGAAACCAAATAGGTTCCACTCATAACGGATGGGGTGTAGTACCATGCAGGCCAGTAGCTCTAACGGCTAGAGCACCGGTCTCCAAAACCGGGTGTTGTGGGTTCGAATCCCTCCTGGCCTGCCAACTTAAAGAAATCAGATCGGTTCAGTCTCGATTGAGATGGGAAGAGGTAGAAACGTGCTGGCCAAAGTAAATCATTTTCTAATTGATGTTCGCTCCGAGTTAAAGAAGGTTACATGGCCAACTCGAAAGGAAACGATTTCCACTACATGGATTGTCGTTTTGATTATACTTTTGATCTCTTTTTATCTTGGACTCTGTGATGCCATTCTTGCAAAAGTGATACGGGCTTTACTTGGCTAAAGGATTTTTTGATGGCAATAAAATGGTATGGAGTACATACGTATTCCGGATTTGAAAACAAGGTAAAGCTTTCCCTTCAGGAACGTATAAAAAACATGGGACTTGAAGAGTTTTTTGGCGAGGTCCTGATACCGTGCGAGACCGTTGTTGAGTTGAAAAAAGGGGAGCGAAAGACCTCTACAAGAAAGTTTTTTCCGGGTTATATCCTGCTAAATATGGAGTTGAACGACGAAACCTGGCATGTTGTCAAGGAGACGGCAAAGGTTACCGGCTTTGTAGGCGGCAATAATCCTGTGCAGATTCCTGATGAGGAAGTCCATAAGATTACTCGACGTATGGAAGAAGGGGCTGAGAAGCCGAAGCCGAAAGTCCTTTTTGAGGTAGGCGAAACCGTTCGCGTGGTAGACGGCCCGTTTCTGAACTTTGCCGGGGTTGTGGAGGATGTCAAGCCCGATAAAGGTAAATTGCGGGTCATGGTCAGTATTTTCGGGCGGGCAACTCCAGTTGAATTAGAGTTTATGCAGGTAGAAAAGTGCTGATCTTCTGTTGTCTGGTTTTGAAGTAAACTCAACTGTAGGGAGTAGAAAAAAAGGCGGTTTTTACCTGCTTTATGACGTACGTATAAGGAGCTTACAAGATGGCTAAAAAGATTACCGGGTATATTAAACTCCAGATTCCAGCCGGGAAAGCGAATCCTTCGCCACCTGTCGGACCTGCATTGGGTCAGCACGGTGTGAATATAATGGAGTTCTGTAAGGCATTTAACGCCAAGACTCAGGGTGATGAGGGGACAATAACACCCGTTGTCATAACGGTTTATGCTGACAGATCTTTTACGTTTATTACTAAAACCCCGCCGGCTGCCGTTCTTATCAAGAAATCGCTCGGCATAGAAAGCGGTTCCAGTGTCCCTAATAAAAACAAAGTTGGCAAATTATCCAAGGATCAGGTAATAGAAATCGCAAAGAAAAAAATGCCTGATCTGAATGCTGCAAGTCTTGAGGCAGCTGTTAAGACAATAGAGGGTACGGCACGCAGCATGGGTGTTGAGATAGTTTAATTCAGGAGAGGGTGACGCATGTCTACTATTACAAAAAAACATAAAGAGGCCCGTGCCAAAGTTGACAGGACGAAAAATTATCTACTGAAAGAAGCGGTCGGGATAATCAAAGACGCTTCTTACGCCAAATTTGACGAGACTGTCGATGTAGCGGTGCGGCTCGGGGTTGACCCACGCCATGCAGATCAGATGGTTCGCGGCGCTGTTGTACTCCCGAACGGTCTTGGCAAAGATGTCAAAGTTCTGGTGTTTGCCAAGGGTGAGAAAGAAAGGGAAGCGAGAGAGGCCGGAGCTGATTACGTGGGGGCTGAAGACCTTGTCGCAAAAATACAGGGGGGGTGGTTTGACTTCGATACCGCGATTGCAACTCCTGACATGATGGGTGTTGTCGGTAAAATCGGCAAATTGCTTGGTCCGCGTGGTCTTATGCCCAATCCGAAGGTCGGTACGGTGACATTCGATGTAGATAGAGCGGTAAAGGAATCCAAGGCTGGCAAGGTCGAGTTCAGGGTCGAAAAGGCCGGTATCGTACATGCGCCGGTTGGCAAGCTTTCCTTTGCCATCGATAAGCTCCAGGAGAACATACTTGCGCTGGTAGATGCTCTTGTAAAAGCTAAACCGCCCGCTGCAAAAGGCAACTATATGAAGAAGGTGACGTTATCTTCTACGATGGGGCCCGGTGTGCCGATCGATCTAACTGACCTTACTCCTCAAATATAAGATTTTTGCCGTTTTTGCCAAAGTCAAAGACAGTAGGCGCGGTCACTACCTGGCTGCTTAAATGTTTTTTCGGCCTACCGAGACTTATGGTGCGTAAGGTTACTCACTTCCGCTTCCTGACTTTGGCCGGGTTAACGACCCACACACCAAAAAGAAAGGAGGAAGGCGCTTGAAACGAGAAAGTAAGCAGCAAATTATCAGTGAACTGCACGAAAAGTTAAAGGCTGCAAAGGCTGTTTTTTTGGCAGACTTCCGCGGCATGAACGTCGTACAGGCTACTCAGCTCAGGAACGAACTGCGAAATGCATCGGTAGAGTATAAGGTTGTAAAAAATACTCTCCTTGAACTTGCGTCAAGGGAGACCGGTAAAGAATCGTTATCAGCACATTTTACCGGGCCGACCGCGATTGCGTTCAGTTATGATGACCCGGTCGCCGCGGCAAAAGTTTTGTCCCGATTTGCCAAGGAAAAAAACGCAATATTCAAGCTGAAGGCCGGGGTTTTATCCGGCAAGCCGCTGTCTGTTGCCGATATTCAGTCACTGTCGGATCTGCCAAGCCGTGATGTGCTTCTTGCCAAGCTGCTAGGTACGATGAACGCCCCGATAACAAGTTTCGTCGGGACTCTCGCTGCCGTGCCGGCTGCATTTGTACGTGCCCTTGATGCGATAAGGGCTAAAAAAGAAGGAAACTAGACCACGAATTATATTATTTATATACCTTAATGGAGGATTGAAAAATGTCAGAAATTACCAAGGCTGATGTAATAAGCTTTATAGAAAAAATGTCCGTGCTGGAACTTTCCGAGATGGTTAAAGAGCTTGAAGAGAAATTCGGCGTTTCTGCCGCTGCCCCTGTTGCTGTCGCAGCAGCTGCAACTGCCGGCGCTGTTGAAGCCGTAGAGGAGCAGACGGAATTTGATGTTATACTCAAAGCTTGCGGCGCAAACAAGATTGGCGTTATCAAGGTAGTACGTGCTCTTACAAGCCTCGGCCTGAAAGAAGCAAAAGATCTGGTTGACGGAGCGCCACAACCGGTCAAGACGGCTGTAGCCAAAGCAGAGGCTGATGATGCTGCCAAGCAGTTGACAGAGGCGGGTGCAGAAGTGCAAGTCAAATAAGGTTTCATTCAGATCATTCCTTCCGAGCCAAGGCTGCTTCTTGCGGCCTTGGCTGTTCTATTTAAAGTTAGTACCGCCACAGTTGTAGAAAACAGCCCTTTTTATAATACAGTTAACCCAGTGGACAAGAAATCGATGCAGGTCGTTTAAGGCATTATCTAAAGGAGATTATATGGCTTATTCTATTGCGAATAACCACCTTTTGCGCAAGAACTTCGCTAAGATCAAGAAAATAATAGAAATACCTAACCTGATTGATATTCAGAAAAGCTCCTATAAGAGATTCCTTCAGTTAGACGTTCCTGTCGAGTCGAGGAAAAATTTCGGGTTGGAAGCGGTTTTCAGGTCTGTTTTCCCGATAAAGGATTTTACAGAAACCGCTTCTCTCGAGTATGTCTCATACGGTCTTGGAACTCCAAAATACGATGTAGAAGAATGTCACCAGAGGGGTATGACTTACGCAGCCCCGATGAAGGTAAAGGTGCGCCTGGTTGTCTGGGATCTGATCAAGGAAACAGGGATGCGCTCTGTTCGCGATATCAAGGAACAGGAAGTTTATTTTGGCGAAATTCCCCTTATGACCAACAATGGGACGTTTATAATAAACGGGACCGAGCGCGTAATTGTCAGCCAGCTACACCGCTCTCCAGGTGTTTTCTACGATCACGATAAAGGGAAAACTCATTCGAGCGGAAAGGTTCTCTATTCAGCGAGAATAATACCTTACAGAGGTTCATGGCTCGATTTCGAGTTCGATCACAAGGATATTCTCTACGTTCGCATCGACAGGCGTCGGAAGATGCCTGCTACTGTTCTCCTCAAGGCTCTCGGCTATTCTGTTGAGGAACTTCTGAATTACTACTATAAGAGCGAGGAGATTTTCTGCGGAGAGACTCTCCATAAATCTGCTGATCCGGAACTCCTCCTGAATCAGAAGGCGCATTTCGATATAGCGGATCCAGGAACGGGAGAAGTAATTCTCAAGGCAAACCGAAAATTCACCAAGGCTGCCATCAGAAAAATGGCCGAGCATGGTATCAAATATATTCCGATAGCAGAGGAAGATCTGCTCGGTAAAATTGCATCTCATGATATTGTCGACCCCTCAACCGGTGAAATTCTGGTCGAATGCAATGATGAAATAACTCAAATTAAATATGATGAGGTAAAGGAAAGGGGCTTGCAGTCGATCAAGGTCCTTTTTATTGACAACCTTCATGTAACCCCTTCGCTTAGGGATACTCTCTTTATTGATAAGATATCTTCACCGGAAGAGGCTCTGATAGAGATTTACCGCAGAGTCCGTCCAGGCGACCCCCCTACGCTTAAAAGCGCACAGGCGCTGTTCGAAAATCTATTTTTCAATGCTGACCGCTACGATCTTTCCGCCGTTGGTCGTTTGAAGCTGAATCATAAGGTTGGTCTCGATATTCCCCTTGATTGTCAGACCCTTACCAAGGAAGATGTCCTGGAAGTGGTTCGCTATCTCATAGATCTTAAAAACGGTAAAGGAAATATTGACGATATTGACCATCTCGGTAACCGTCGGGTACGCGCCGTTGGCGAGCTTCTCGAAAACCAATACCGAATTGGCCTGGTCCGGATGGAGCGTGCCATCAAGGAACGTATGAGTTTGCAGGAAGTAGAAAATCTCATGCCCCACGACCTTATCAACTCAAAACCGGTAACGGCTGTGGTAAAGGAGTTTTTCGGTTCATCACAGCTTTCCCAGTTTATGGATCAGACCAACCCTCTGTCGGAAGTTACCCACAAGCGTCGGCTTTCTGCCCTCGGACCTGGTGGATTGACTCGTGAAAGGGCCGGGTTTGAGGTGCGCGATGTCCATCCGACCCACTACGGCAGGGTTTGTCCGATAGAAACTCCAGAAGGTCCCAACATTGGACTTATCGCCTCATTGTCAACATATGCCCGTATCAATCAGCACGGTTTTGTCGAGACTCCATACCGGATAGTACAAAACGGTCAGGTTTCTAACGAGGTAAGATTTTTTTCCGCTCTCGAAGAAGAGGGGCATGCAATATCGCAGGCCGATGCCGAAGTGGATGAAAATGGCCGATTCGTCACGGATTACATATCTGCGCGAAAAGGGGGAGAATTTGTACTGATCGGTAGAGACGAAGTCGATCTTATGGATGTCTCTCCATTGCAGCTTGTATCGGTTGCTGCTTCACTCATCCCTTTTCTCGAAAATGATGACGCAAACCGTGCGCTTATGGGATCTAACATGCAGCGTCAGGCTGTCCCGCTTCTTCGTGCCGATTCTCCCCTTGTCGGGACCGGTATTGAAAGAGTCGTTGCTAGTGACTCTGGTGTTTCTGTTGTAGCTAAACATAATGGCGTCGTCGAATCCGTAGACGCTTCGCGTATAGTTGTAAAAATTGACGAGGATGAGTTTGATGAAACAGGCACCGGTGTCGACATATACAATCTGATAAAGTTCGCCCGTTCCAATCAAAACACCTGCATAAACCAGAGGCCGGTGGTAAAGGTCGGCGACAATGTAAAAAAGGCCGCTATCATCGCTGATGGACCGTCAACAGAGATGGGTGAACTTGCTCTGGGGCAGAATATTCTGGTGGCATTTATGCCATGGGGAGGGTACAACTTCGAGGACTCAATCCTCATCTCGGAGAAACTTGTAAAGGATGATCGCTATACTTCAATACATATAGAAGAATTCGAATGTGTAGCGCGTGATACCAAGCTTGGCAAGGAAGAAATAACCTCCGATATTCCAAATCTTGGAGAAGAAACCCTGAAGGATCTGGACGAGTCCGGTATCATCCGGATTGGAGCCGAGGTCAAGCCGAGCGACATCCTGGTGGGCAAAATTACCCCGAAAGGAGAAACTCAGCTTTCTCCCGAAGAGAAGCTTCTCCGTGCAATATTCGGTGAAAAAGCCGGCGATGTCAGGGATACGTCATTACGTGTTCCTCCAGGGGTCGAGGGAACCGTCATCGGAGCTAAAATCTTTTCCCGTAAAGGGTCCGACAAGGATTCTCGTACTGAGAGCATCGAGAGGGCGGAAGAAGAAAAACTCCGCAAAGACGAGCAGGATGAAATTACCATTATTAAAAACTCGGCTGTAAGCAAACTCAAAAAACTTCTTGTCGGGAAAGTAACTGCCTTACCGATCGAAGACAAAGAGGGAAATGTTCTCCTACCAAAAAAATGCGAGATAACCGCTGAAGCTCTCTCCGGAGTCCCCCTGAACAGATGGGACGAGATTTCTGTAGACGATGTTGATGGAGTCGACGAGAAAGTCGCGCAGGTACTGGCAACACTACACCAGCAGATAGATATAATAAATTACGTTTTTGATGACAAGATTCAGAAGCTGAAACGGGGTGATGATCTCCCTCCAGGTGTTATAAAGATGGTAAAAGTATATGTTGCCATCAAGCGTAAGTTGCAGGTAGGAGACAAGATGGCCGGCCGTCACGGAAATAAGGGTGTAGTCTCACGCATCCTGCCGGAAGAGGACATGCCGTACATGGAAGATGGTCGTCCGGTTGAAATTGTCCTCAATCCCCTTGGCGTCCCATCGCGTATGAACGTAGGCCAGATTTTGGAAACACACCTTGGTTGGGCTGCAAAGGGTATTGGCTGGCAGATAGAAGAGATGCTGGCAAAGAATACTCAGCCGTCTGCAATCAAAAAGTATATCAAGGGGATATATAACGAAGGAGAGATGGACCTTTTTCTCGACGGGCTTGCTGATGACGAACTCCTCACCGTTGCCGGGAGGCTCAAAAGAGGTGTACCGATGGCCTCTCCGGTTTTTGAAGGGGCCTCGGAACAGCAGATCAGGGATATGATGGAAAAGGCCGGGTTTGCAACATCAGGACAGGTTGTCCTCAGGGATGGAAAATCAGGCGAGGCTTTCAGACAGAAAGTTACGGTCGGTATCATGTATGTTCTCAAGCTGCATCACCTGGTAGATGACAAGATTCATGCGCGTTCGATCGGTCCCTACAGCCTGGTCACCCAGCAACCACTGGGGGGGAAGGCCCAATTCGGTGGTCAAAGGCTCGGGGAGATGGACGTTTGGGCCATGGAGGCCTACGGCGCTGCCTATGCGCTGCAGGAATTCCTTACGGTCAAGTCTGATGACGTGGCGGGGCGAACAAGGATGTACGAAGCCATTGCAAAAGGGAAACACACCCTTGAACCGGGACTTCCTGAATCGTTCAATGTTCTCATCAAGGAACTTCAGTCTCTCTGTCTTGATGTTGAGCTATTGGAGACCGAAGAAAACTGACTCTCCCTTTCGGACGTTAAACTGGATTTCGGCAAACAATAACCTGCTAATACTCCTCAGTAAAGGAGGCACACACTTTGGAAGATTTTTTTAGTTTTTTTGAAAAACCTAAGGACCCGCTTCATTTCTCTGCTATAAGAATATCAATATCGTCTCCGGAAAAAATCCGCGAACGCTCTTTTGGCGAGGTAAAGAAACCGGAGACTATAAATTATCGTACTTTCAAGCCAGAACGTGATGGTCTGTTTTGCGCTAAAATTTTTGGTCCTACCAAAGATTATGAGTGTAACTGCGGTAAATATAAACGAATGAAACATCGCGGCATTGTCTGCGAGAAATGTGGTGTCGAGGTTATCCCGTCGAAGGTCCGGCGGGAAAGGCTCGGCCATATCGACCTCGCTACACCTGTTGCACACATCTGGTTTCTGAGATCTCTCCCTTCAAGGATAGGAAATCTCCTCGACATTTCGCTGAAAGACCTCGAAAAGGTTCTCTACTTTGAAGCTTATGCTGTGACGGATCCCGGAAACACAGGCATGACACTTTCAGAGGTGCTTACCGAAGAACGTTATCAGAAGGCTCTGGAGGAGTTTCCCGGCGGCTTTGAGGCCGGAATGGGTGCTGCTGCAATCAGACGCTGCCTCCAGGCGCTTGATATGGATCAGCTGGCCGTCGATCTTCGTACCGAAATGCTCGAGGCCACAAGTGAGGCAAAGCGAAAAAAAATAGCCAAAAGACTTAAGGTTGTCGACGCATTCAAGTCCTCGGGAAACAAACCTGAATGGATGATCCTTGAGTGTATACCGGTCCTTCCTCCCGAGTTACGCCCGCTGGTTCCTTTGGACGGTGGCCGGTTTGCCACATCCGATCTGAACGACCTCTACCGCAGGGTCATTAACAGGAATAACCGGCTGAAGCGGCTCATGGAGCTTCAGGCGCCAGAGGTAATCATACGTAACGAAAAACGGATGCTTCAGGAGGCTGTGGACGCCCTTTTTGACAACGGTCGCCGGGGAAGAGCCATTGCAGGTCCAAATAAGCGGCCACTGAAATCGCTTTCTGACATGCTGAAGGGTAAATCCGGCCGCTTCAGGCAAAATCTCCTCGGTAAGCGAGTTGACTACTCTGGACGTTCCGTAATTGTAGTCGGACCGGAACTCAGGCTCCATCAATGCGGATTACCCAAAAAAATGGCGCTGGAGCTCTTCAAACCTTTTATTTACAATAAGCTTGAGGAACGAGGCTTTGTAACTACGATAAAAAGTGCGAAAAAAATGGTCGAAAAGGAACGCCCTGAGGTCTGGGATGTCCTGGAGGAAGTGATCAAGGAGCATCCTGTGATGCTTAACCGTGCGCCGACCCTGCATCGTCTCGGCATTCAGGCCTTTGAACCAGTTCTCATAGAAGGTAAAGCCATCCAGCTTCACCCCCTCGTCTGTACAGCGTTTAACGCCGACTTTGACGGTGACCAGATGGCGGTTCACCTCCCGCTTTCTGTTGAAAGCCAGGTAGAAGCGAGGGTGCTCATGATGAGTACCAATAATATCCTTTCCCCTGCCCACGGTAAACCGATTATTGTTCCTTCTCAGGATATGGTCCTTGGAATTTACTACATGACAAGGGAAAAGCCTTTCATGAAGGGAGACGGAAAGATATTTTCCTCACCTGAAGAAGTTAGGATGGCCTTTGACTCCGATGAGATAGATCTTCATACCAGGATTAAAGTCAGGCTGAAGAATCTGGCGGCAGATCCAAAGCCGCAATTGGTTGAAACTACTACAGGACGTATACTTCTTAGAGAGATTCAGCCGGAGACAGTTCCCTTTTCCGCAATAAACAAGGTCATGACTAAAAAAGAGCTTTCAAATCTTGTGGACATCTGCTACCGGCTCGCCGGGAACAAGGAAACAGTCATTCTGGCAGATAAATTGAAAGAGATAGGTTTCCGTTACTCCACCATAGCCGGTATTTCAATCTGCATAAACGATATGATAATACCTGAAAGTAAACCTGCGATTATCGAAAAGGCCACGGAAGAGGTCAAGGAAATTCAGAATCAGTATACTGAAGGTCTCATAACCGATGGTGAACGTTATAATAAGGTTATAGATATATGGGCGAAGTCGACCGAAGAAATAGCCAAAGAGATGCTCGACAACCTTTCGAGGGAGACCATCATTTCCGCGGAAGGCAAAGAAGTGGTGGTTCCCTCTTTTAACGCTATTCATATGATGGCTGACTCCGGCTCGAGGGGTTCAGCTCAGCAGATCCGTCAGCTCGCAGGTATGCGAGGTCTTATGGCCAAGCCGTCGGGTGAAATAATCGAGACCCCGATTACCGCAAACTTCCGCGAAGGTCTTACGGTTCTGCAGTACTTTATCTCAACTCATGGTGCGCGTAAAGGTCTGGCGGATACGGCACTCAAGACCGCAAACTCGGGATATCTTACAAGAAGGCTGGTTGATGTGGCACAGGATGCTATCATCACCGAAACCGATTGCGGTACTATTGATGGACTTCTTGTATCCTCTTTAACCGAGGGTGGCGAGATCATAGAGCATATAGGCGACCGTATTCTTGGTCGTGTTGCACTTGATGATATTCTTGACCCGGTAACTGATGAAGTTCTTGTTCCCGCGAACATGGAGATAGATGAGGCCCTGGTCAAGCGGATTGACGATGCCGGTCTTGAAAAGGTAAAAATACGGTCTGTGCTTACCTGTCAGAGCAAGCGGGGGATATGTGCTAAATGTTACGGCAGGGACCTTGCCCGCGGACACCTTGTAAATCTTGGCGAAGCAGTCGGGGTTATAGCTGCCCAGTCTATCGGCGAGCCTGGAACTCAGCTTACAATGAGAACCTTTCATATAGGTGGTACTGCATCAAGGCATGCAGAGCAGACATCCCTTGAGGCACGCAACGAGGGGAAAGTCAGTTTTATAAATGTGAACAGTGTTACAACTGCCGATGGAAACTACATTGTCATGAACCGGAACGGTGAATTGGCAATCATAGACGAAACAGGTCGTGAACGTGAAAAATATACCCTCGTGTATGGGGCGAAGATCAAGGTCAAATCCGGTCAACTTGTAAGACCAGGAGACTCGCTGGCGGAGTGGGATCCTTATACGATGCCTATATTGACAGAAGTTTCCGGCCGGATAAAATTCGGGGACATTCTGGAAGGTATTACCGTGGAGGAGCAGCTTGATGAGGTTACCGGTCTTTCTCGAAAGGTGATCATCGAGTCCAGAGACACGGACAAGCGCCCTCGCATTACAATCAAAGACGAAGCCGGCAAGACGGTCAGGCAGGGAGAAAGTACAGTCGGACGCTACTTTCTTCCGGTCGGCGCCAACATCTCCGTGCACGAAGATTCATTTGTCAACGCTGGAGATTTTATCGCTAAAATCCCGAGAGAGACGACTAAAACAAAAGATATTACAGGTGGTCTCCCAAGGGTTGCGGAGCTGTTTGAAGCCAGGAAACCTAAGGACTTCGCCGTAATCTCGGAAATAGATGGTATTGTCTCCTACGGCAAGGATGCCAAGGGGAAGCGTAAAGTCGTCGTGACTCCTGAAAAGGGGGAGTCGAAGGAATACCTGATTCCTAAAGGTAAACATATCAGCGTTCACGAAGGTGATTATGTGAAGGCTGGTGAAGCGCTCATGGACGGGTCGTCGAATCCTCATGATATCCTCAGGGTTCTGGGTGTAAAAGAGCTTGCGAAATATCTGGTCGATGAGGTTCAGGAAGTATATCGTCTGCAGGGGGTCAAAATAAATGACAAGCATATCGAGACTATCGTCCGACAGATGTTGCGCAGGGTCAAAATCAAGGATGTTGGAGAAACCAACCTCCTTATTGATGACCAGCTGGAGCGGAGCATTTTTGAGGACGAAAATGAGAGAGTTCTCTCTAATGGCGGCAAACCTGCAACTGCAGAACCGCTCCTATTAGGGATTACCAAGGCTTCACTCTCTACAGAGTCGTTTATCTCTGCAGCTTCTTTCCAGGAGACAACAAAAGTCTTGACACAGGCTGCTATTGAGGGTAAGGTTGACAGCCTTCGTGGGCTCAAGGAGAATGTTATCATGGGGCGGCTGATCCCGGCCGGTACAGGTTTGTCGCGTTATAGAAACGTAAAGCTCGCCTTCCCTGATCACGCAACTGTAACACCGGAAGAGCCTTCGGAACTGGACGTACAGGTAGCAAGTTAACAGATTAAATATAACAATAAATTAAGACATGCGAAAAAAGCTTGACAATCTGAACAGATATTGGTATTTTGGTCGGGTTTTCGCTTATCAGGGGGATTCGTCTCTGAGCATGTAGTTTTTTGGGAGATACAGGATATGCCAACCATTAATCAGTTGATACGCATCGGCAGGGAAAGTAAGAAAGACAAATCGACAGCTCCGGCGCTAAAGTGTTGTCCGCAGAAAAGGGGCGTTTGCACTAGGGTCTATACAACTACGCCGAAGAAACCGAACTCCGCGCTACGGAAGGTTGCCAGGGTGAGGCTTACGAACGGGCTTGAGGTGACTTCCTATATCCCGGGTGTGGGGCATAATCTTCAGGAGCATTCAGTTGTTCTGATTCGTGGAGGGAGGGTTAAAGACCTTCCGGGTGTCAGGTACCATATCGTTCGGGGTACCCTTGATGCGGTTGGTGTCAAGGATAGAAAACAGGCTCGTTCCAAGTATGGCGCGAAAAGGCCGAAGTAATAGACTAAATTGAGAGGTTGATATGCCCAGGAGAAGAGTAGTAGCAAAGCGGGTTATTTTGCCTGATCCTAAATATAATGATAGGGTTGTTGCCAAGCTTATCAATATCCTTATGCTTGATGGTAAAAAAAGTACTGCCGAGCGTGCGCTGTACGGCGCGCTTGAGATTGTCGCCAAGAAATCTAGCGATGAGCCGATCAAGGTCTTTAAAAAGTCCTTGGATAATATCCGCCCTCTGCTCGAAGTGAAATCACGCAGGGTCGGTGGTTCGACGTATCAGGTGCCGGTTGAGGTGAGGGCCGAGAGGCGCACTTCTCTTGCGATGCGATGGCTGGTAAGGTTTGCTGACGCGCGTTCAGAGAAGACTTTGACTGAAAAGCTTGCCGGTGAGATCCTTGATGCATCAAACAACAGGGGCGCGGCAGTCAAGAAGCGTGAAGATGTACATAAGATGGCTGAAGCCAACAGGGCATTTGCTCATTACCGTTGGTAATTTTTGAGATAAGTTTTTTGGAGGGATCCTCTTAGTGCCTCGTTTAGTACCTTTAGATAAAACCCGAAATATCGGGATCATGGCTCATATAGATGCTGGAAAGACCACCACCACAGAGCGTATACTTTATTACACCGGAGTATCGTATAAGATCGGCGAAGTCCATGAAGGGACGGCGACCATGGACTGGATGGTGCAGGAGCAGGAGAGGGGTATTACTATCACCTCCGCTGCAACTACCTGCTCCTGGCGTGACCATCGTATAAATATAATTGATACTCCTGGCCATGTTGATTTTACAATAGAGGTCGAGCGGTCGCTGCGTGTTCTTGACGGCGCTGTTGCAGTTTTCTGTTCTGTCGGCGGTGTTGAGCCGCAATCGGAAACTGTCTGGCGACAGGCAGATAAATATGGGGTGCCGCGAATAGCTTTCATAAACAAGATGGATCGTGTAGGCGCCGATTTTTTCCGTGGAATAGAGATGATAAAGGACCGGCTGAAGGCAAATGCTGTTCCGATACAACTACCTATAGGGAAGGAAAGCTCATTCACCGGTGTAATCGACCTGGTTGAAATGAAAGCGATAGTCTGGAATGATGAGTCATTAGGGGCGAACTTTCAGACTCAGGATGTTGCTGAAGAAGATATGCAGCTTGCACTCGAATATCGTGAAAAGATGATAGAGGAGCTGGCAACTCATAATGATGATCTGATGGACAAATATTTGAATGGTGAGAAGTTTACCATAGAAGAAATCAAGGCTGCAATCCGCAGGTCGACTATCGATATCAAGATTATACCGGTAGTATGCGGGTCCGCTTTTAAGAATAAGGGGGTGCAAAACCTTCTTGACGCCGTTGTCGAATATATGCCGGCTCCAACTGATATTCCCCCGATCAAGGGTCTTAATCCTGATACTGAAACTGAAGTAGAGCGGGCTGCGTCCGATTCGGAGCCTTTTTCAGCCCTAGCTTTTAAAATCATGGGTGATCCGTTTGTCGGTCAGCTCTGTTTTTTCAGGGTCTATTCAGGCGTTTTAAGCTCAGGTTCGTATATATATAACTCTACCAAAGGAAAAAAAGAGCGTATCGGCCGTATCCTTAAGATGCATGCAAATAAGCGAGAAGAAATTAAAGAAGTTTATGCAGGTGATATTGCCGCTGCTGTCGGTTTGAAATATACTACGACCGGGGATACACTCTGTATCGAATCCAGTCCGGTTATACTAGAGTCGATTGAATTTCCTGAGCCTGTTATATCGATAGCAATAGAGCCAAAAACCAAGGTTGACCAGGAGAAGCTCGGTCTCAGTCTTGCGAAACTGGCCAGTGAAGATCCATCCTTCAGAGTCAAGACCGATGAAGAGACAGGCCAGACGATTATCTCCGGGATGGGTGAGTTACACCTGGAAATTATTGTAGATCGACTGATGCGTGAGTTTAAGGTTGAGGCGAATGTCGGCAAGCCGCAAGTTGCATATCGCGAAACCATAACGAAAAAAGTCAAGGTGGAAGGCAAGTTTGTCCGACAGTCCGGTGGTCGTGGTCAGTATGGGCATGTATGGCTCGAGATTGAGCCTCAGGAACCAGGCGTCGGTTATGAATTTGTCGATGCAATCAAGGGCGGTGTAGTTCCTCGTGAATATATACCTGCTGTAGACAAGGGTATACAGGAAACGCTCGGAACGGGAGGCTTGGCTGGATTCCCGGTGGTTGATGTGAAGGTATCGCTGATAGACGGTTCATATCACGATGTCGATTCGTCCGAGATGGCATTCAAGATAGCGGGTTCCATGGGTTTCAAGGAAGGGTGCTCCAAGGCCGGACCGATATTGCTTGAGCCGATCATGTCAGTTGAAGTGGTTGTCCCTGAAGAATATATGGGCGATGTAATCGGTGATTTGAACTCCCGCCGCGGTCATATCATGGGTATGGAGTCAAGAGCCGGAGCTCAGGTTATTACGTCAATGGTTCCACTTGCAATGATGTTCGGGTATGCCACCGACGTAAGGTCAGCGACACAGGGTAGAGCTACCTATACGATGACATTCCATCATTACGAGCAGGTGCCGAAATCGGTTTCTGAAGAGATAATTGCTAAAGTTAGAGGTTAATATTTTTCATATAGAGGGAGGGACTCCTGATGGCAAAAGCTAAATTTGATAGGAAGAAGCCGCACGTAAACATAGGAACGATAGGGCACGTTGACCATGGCAAGACCACGTTGACTGCGGCTATTACGAAGGTATTGTCTTCAAAAGGCCAGGCGGAGTT
>CAIWTU010000017.1 GCA_903915655.1 uncultured Geobacter sp. | reverse complement strand
CCCGCAGTACAGCCAGCTTATCCCCCAGAGTTTCAATACGCGGGCCGTGGTGGACGTTACGTCGTTCCTCAGGGCCACCAAGACGGCCGCCATCTTCGCCCGCGACGGCAGCGGCATCGTCCGCCTGATAATCACCCCGGGAGAAAGCGATTCGCTGCCGGGCAAGCTCTCGATTTCCGCCCGCTCGGAAGAGATCGGCGAAGACACGGGTGAAATCGATACTGTCGTGGAAGGCGCGGAATCCAAGATCGCCTTCAACGGCAGGTACCTGATGGATGTGCTGGGTGCGCTGAAGGAAACCCAGGTCGCTATCGAAATGACGACGCCATCAAGCCCGGGTGTCTTCAAGCCCGTCGGCGCAGACAATTATTTACACGTTATAATGCCCATGTTCGTTCAGTGGTAAATTAGAATTAGCTGTTCAAAAAAGGCGGGCATTTCTGCCCGCCTTTTTGTTTTAGATTGCAGGTCTGAAAATTTGTATTATAAAATTATTAGGCGATCACTCCGATTCGGAACTCGCGCGTTTGCTATATTTGGGTTGGAATCATGTTAGCTAAGGGCAGTTTTGGGTTGTAGAAAACCCATTTGCCCAAGAAATTTATTGACCATTATAAATTATCAAAGTATCGTACATCGACGATGTGGCAGAAGTCTTAGCACACAAACTTATTTCGCCTCTTCCAACGAGAATTGTCCCCTCAAAAAGATTCCCATTTTTAGGCAGATATTGCCAATTTCCATTAATTACAATCGCGACATCCAAAGCCCCAGGGATTTTTATTTTGAAATATTGAGAAGTGCCTGCGGAAAGATTTTGAGTTAGAGGTGAATAGAGATAGGAACCGCTGCTCATGAAATACACTCTTGGGAAAGAATCAAAACTAGAAGTTACTACTTTGGTGGATAAAAGTTGCCATTGAGAGTTTTGTGGGAAATGGTTCAAAATAAACTCTTCGGGGTCTGTCAGGAAATAATAGCCCTTAAATTCACGGACAAATTGTCCACCACTGATTGCACCAGCACCCCAGGTACTATCTATAAGGTACCATCCATCATTTAGGTAGACGGCATTCCATGCATGATTGGTAGGCCCAGTCAAAGAAACCCCGGCGGTATAGCTTATACCTTTTGCCCAACCAACTAGTTTCACTACTTGCAACCCCATAGCCTTACCGAGAGCCATAAAGAGTTCTGAATAGCCGTCGCAAATAGACGTCCTGCGCGCGAGAACGCCATTTGCACTCGTATCGCCATATTGTCCAGAAAGAAATCCTGAATAGTTGTATGAAATATTCTGGGTAATCCACTTGTAAATAGCGCGAGTTTTTTCCAAATCATTGTTGGTACCCTTAGCCAGATAGGTTGCCAAACTGTTGATTGATACTTCCGCAGAATCAGGGGTGTTTATCGCATACTGATCGATACCAGCAAATGAAATCCCATCAACACCAACTCTAGACCCTGGTTGAGGAGCTAAAGTAGTCGTGGGAGTTGTAGTTTTTTGGGGGGGTGTCGGTTGGATGGCAGTGATTGAAGAAAGTGTCGTTGTTGTATACACTAGCTCGCCGTTGGTTGGAGTGGGGCTTGAAATCAAAGGAGTATTGGATGTTTGTGAATTGTTAATAGTTGTGGTGGGTTGTATCGCTAATTCGTTGAAGAAGGATCGCAAATTAGAAATTGACGAATCCTTATAATTTGCCATTGGCTGAACGCCGGCATAAGAAAAAACCAAAATGGCTGCTACCAGGGCGGTGATGGTAAGTTTCATGCTGGGCCATCGCCAACTATTTTTCCGAACTACTCCCCATAACCAGAAAAAGAATATGCATTCGCCAAGGAATACAAGACTACCCGTTACAGGGAAATTCATGAAATGTTGCCTGAACAACATGATTCCAGACCAAATAACAAACCCCAGGAACGACAATATTCCGAGGTTCAAGATAAGCCTATATAACTTCCCTAGGTTTTTGTGTTTTCTGGTTGAGTAGCTAAGCCATTTTTCGATCGAAAACAGGATAGAAAAACTGAAGAGTAACCAGAATGGAATTAGGTTTCCTGCATACGTACTTGTAATCAAACCAATGACCGATAGAATTAACACTAAGATGAATGCTTTAAAACCATTTGAGAATGAAAATTTGTGTCGCGGTGGTTTGGGTGTTTTGATATTCGGCGGTGAATGAACTCCATGACTTTGCGTGATGTGTGGAGACTTTTCTGTATTCATCGCGATAACAGGTTTAGCATTGCAGTTAACATTAAGACACTCGTACCGCCTATCTCGTGTGTTATACCAAAGAGAACGTTGTCTACACTTAGGGCAGATCTGGCACTGTTGCTTTGGAGTGGACGTGCTTGAAGATTGTCTCAGGCGCGAGCATTCGACGCAAGTGCAATTTGGGGGATGTTTTCCCCGATACCAATCTCTGCTTTCTTGACCCATATGCGTAATCCAATGCTAGAACATCAATATCAGTATACTAGGGATTCACAATAAAATATTCGCTCCCTATACCGATGACTTGACCATTTTTTAAAGCTTTCACCTGTATCCAATAATTACCTGAACTTAAGCTCGGCCAAATTACACCGGCATTAGTGCTAGTCGCTAAATGATTATATCCGTTTTGGTTAGGGTAATCAGCAGTAATCGTTATTGAATATGCGTCAGCAGTCGAGATACCTGTCCACGATAGATTCAGTTGTCCAGTCACAGTGACATAGTAGGGAGCAATGCTACCGATGGTCAGAATAATACCATTGCACGTTATCGTGGGTATTTCCTTAGGCACCATAATCACGGTAATCGCAGTTGTTTGTTGAGCATTTACATGTATCGTGGCATCCGGCGTTGACAAACTATAGTCCTTGTAAATGGCAGCGTAGATTTCATAGTTACCCGCTGGCAAGTCAGAAAAATAATAATCGCCATTGTTATTTACCCCGGTAGATTTTAAACTTATCCCGGCACCTTGAACAAATATATATATTTGGTTTGGATAGGCTGGAGAACCGTCCATAAACTCTAAATGGCCGCTTGCATTTCCATTGTTCGGATTAACGGGGAGCGGGACAACTGATGTTGTTGAAGGAATGGCAGTTGTTGTCGGGGGCGTAGTTGCGGTGGTTGTCTGGGGTGCAGTTACAGTTGTTTGAGTGGTAACTGTTATCGTCTGGGTTGGGGCAAGAACTGTCTGCGTCACTGTTTGAGCTAGTGCAGTGGTGACAAATGTCATCGTAATAGTGGGAGCTGTAATCGTTTGAAATATGGTGTTCGTCTGAGTTAATATTTGGGTTTGTGTGGTAGTGACTTGCGGGAGAGTAACAACCACTGTGCCAGTTGATGGCGTAAATGGAGCCAGAACCCGAGTGGTTTTACACCCTGAAAGTAGTAAGTGCAATATTATTAATGTATAAACTATTATCTTTAGGATGCAAATCCTATTTTTCAGACTTTCCACCTTCTCACTCTTCGCCGCTTTAGTTGGCCCAATTATACACCTGTGATTCAATATTAAAATCAGGCATCTGCAACTATGGTTGGGTCGTGAAAGAAAGGGCGTTCACCCGCATGGTCTTCATGGGGTTATCGCCAATAGAGCAATTGCGTTATTGCTCCTAAAGGATAAACGAGTCCCCGCAAGCAGTTGCGAGAACTATCATGGAAACAATTGACACTGGTGTTATGATTAAATGACTTGCAATACCTTTGCGAAAGGAGTACCAATGCGGAAGAATATCGGCTGGATTATTTTCATCTTGGGATGTCTAGCGTTTATTGGCGGATCTGGGATTTACATTCTTAATCAAAGAACTCCACCCCCAAGTTGGGTATTAAACTTAGACGTTAATGGAACCTTGGGGTTAATTTATAGCATTGTTCCCATTTTTTTCGTGCTCCTAGGGGCTATTTTAATAAGATTGAAAATGGCTGCTTTTTGGGGAATAATGTCAGGCCTTTTAGCTATAGAAATACTTATTGATTTTGTCGTTTATACATTTTCTTTTATCGGGCTGCTCTGCGTCGCCTTTTTTGGGTTTATTGCTTTGGCATTACTTAGGCACGGTCTATATAAACACCCGAAATTGATATAGCCAAATGGTGTCTGCCCAATAGCCTCATCGTTTTTATATTATATCCTTCGTCCTATCTTTAATTAGGGCCAGTATTAACCACCCTATGGGGCCAAGAATCCCAAAGGTAGCGAGCCATGGGTTACGCCCTTTATACTTCATCCAAAAATAGCAACCAACTAGCTCCACAAGTATTTGAAATGAATCTATAATAATCGCCTGAGTCCATGAGATTTTTATTGAATATGAAAAATATCGTCCTAACGCAAATATAATTAAAAACCCAGTGAAGCATTGATCTCTATTTTTCTTATAGGCAGTTTTGAGTTTTTGTTGCTTCGCAACGCCCGTAGGTGTTGGGGTGGGTTGTACTGGCACTTGTTGTGAAGAAGTAACCATATTCGTAGCGCATTTATCACAACAATTTGAATCACCTTCGATTGTAGATCCACATTTCCAACAAAAACTCATTTTTTGCGGAGTTGTATCTTTGGGTACGCGTTCCTCTTTTACAGCAGGTTCCTCTGTTAAGGCATTTTGATCAGAATGCAACTCGTCTCTAGTGATTGCATATAAATGCCCGTCTTGCCCATGTTGAACATAGAAAGTGTTCTTACAAGATAGACACAAGTGTTCCTTTGTAGGTGGCCTCGGAAGTTTTGCGTAACAATAAGGGCACTTGCGCGTTGATGCTAGTGTTCTAGACAACATTATCTCCTTCTGGCGTCTCACTTGTTCATTAGGGTGTTTGTATTACATGGGTTGTTATTATATCATTCGACTCAATGTGAATTCTGCAATAACTTTCTCAACTTTCAAACGCAACAATGTATAGCGGTCTTGCGCTATCAAATTGAACTCGGATGGTAGAGTCCCAAAATCACGTTCTAAATTCAAAACGTAAACATTTTTTCCAAAAGCTGGAATTATTGTGAGGCTTGAAACATCAATCTGATTAATTTTTTTACAATAGATATTCCCAGTTCTTAGGCAGTAAAAAGCTAAAACCGATTCCCCCCAGTATTTACTGTAGTCTTCCAACTTGCTTTTGGGCATGTAATATTTTGTTTCGTTCTTGATGGTGGTCGCTTTAACTTCAACTAAAATAGTTTCTCCCGAATTCTCGTTATAGGCAAATAAGTCGGGGGTCGAACGAATTCTTTTCGCTGAAACGCCGTTAGATGTTCTCAAAGATTTTGAAACATTTGAAAGGTAATTCTCATATCCATAAGGGTAAACTTCATACCCAGCGCACTGGAGATAAGTCCTCACGATGACTTGGGCGATGTTCCCTTTAAGGAGGGCTAGTAAAAATTCAGTACTGTCAGTAGTACTGTCTTCTTGGAATTCGGCCTTATCTATCCCTAAGTATTGGAACGCGCATTCAAGGCACATCGAATCAACAACTTCGTATCTTGTTTTCGTAATTTCAGTATAGGTAGCTGTCTCGTCTGCGTTATCGATCGAGACGAGTAGCACATTATACTTTCCACATTTTGAGCAAGTTCCAATTAATCGTGGTCTAGCCATATTTTGTTACCTCGAACTATTTTAATTTTATGGAACTGCAAACCATGCTCAGTATGAGGTTCAAGGAACGCTCAGTCAATAGAATCCGCAACCTATTATCATCACCCAACCTGTCACTGCGATTAAAGACAACAGCAGCTCTAAGATTCATGATCGGTGGTGGCAAACACCGCTCTCGCGAATGCATTGGGCAGCAACGTTGGTGCCAGTGCAAGGATGGATAGTGATATTCAAGGATGGGGGTTTAGAAGAAGTGGGATAGGCAGGGGCATCGGTAGGAATCACTACCCCAATCGTTGTTTCGCGAATTCAGCAATTAATTCCTCTTGATCCAGGCATTCAATCGCATATTCGCAATGCCTGGTTCTCACTTCGTTAATAGCATCTTCAGCAGACATGCCCTCAAACTCAACTAGCAAACATGCCAGGAGTGTTCCTGTTCTTACGTGCCCCATAATGCAAGCGATATCGATTGTCAGATCCTGTGCTAATTTCTCTTTAATCTTCGAGATTAGTTTGTTCATCTGTTTCAACTCGATAGCGCCATAATCAGGCCATCGGATAATAAGTGCCGGATAGCTGAGTGGAATGCCTTCCCAAATTTCAGAAAGATAAACCCCGAATTGAGGTTCAAGTTTGGATTTAGCCTTACGGCGTTTGCTGGTCATGGCATATTGAGAAGAAACGAGGAATATATAGGGGCCAATCTTGAATTCTTCGCGCCAATGCAGACAGGTTTTCATGGTTATGTGCGATAATTCCTAATCCCACATTCCAGCGACACCAAATCGTAATGCTCTCTGATTACATTTGGGGCATCTGTAATATGTATCATTCCTAGGTTCATTTTTTGACGCATCAATTGCGTGAAATGCTCGAAAGGAGCTTTGGGTTTTTCTATGTTCGTTGAGTTCAACGAGCGGCATGAGCTCAGCGTCTTCACTGGTTCCATTATAAAACATCGGGGTTGTTCCGCATACAAGGCATTTTGGATCATTAAAGTCAGCGGAAACAAGCTTATCGCACTTAGCACAAAAAGCCGGTTGGTAATTCTTTCCTCTTGACTGGAATCCCCTGCCACAATTTACATTTTGCGAGAAACCACATTTACACGAAGCCTCTATTATGTAACCCATTATCCCACCTCTTCTCGATAGCAATTTGCATCGCACCCGTGGAAAATCCTCAACTGGCCTTAGAGTTTATGATATAAAACCGATATTTTTCGCCCGGCTGAATGGTTTCGAACCTAAGAATATCCCCTTCCTTCAATTCTGGATGTTTTTTGAACCATGGTCCGAGATTCCCTTGAATACGAACACCGCCCATTGGATCACCGTACGGAGTACCATCCAGAGCTGAGGTAACTTGAGTATCGTATGTATCTAGTCCGGACTCCAACTTGAATTTAATCTTATAGCCAGGAAAATAATATCTGTACTTTTTTGGTATTGGAATCAGACTATAGCTTACTGCTGAATGCAGAGTCTCTATAGGAAATTGGATTGTTTTAGTAGAAAGTGGCTCTGGTTCGTGTTGAGGGTTTTGCTTTACTGATTGAAACAAGAGCCGACGTAGTACCGAGTTTGGGGTATCAACCAGCGGTTCTGCCCTATTTTGCAATTCTTTCCAGACATCGTCATCCACTCTTATAACCGGCATAGACCCCTCCTTTGGATATCATTTGTAACATAGTTACATTATACATCCATTGTCAAGTAGGTGCCGTTGGAGTCAAGGCAGGCGTTCGTGAATTAAAGGGTGGGGTCGCGAAGAAGTGGCTTAGGCAGGGGTATTCGTAAAGAATGGCCGATATGTTATCATCTACTCCACAGGAGTTCCTATGGACGATAACACCCAACCAGAAATCGACACCATATGGGTTGAAGCCAAAACCTTCATCGAACAGAGAAATTTCGACAGGGCCATCGAAACCTACAAATACATCCTAATAAGATACGACGATACCCCCATCGCCGTTGAATGCGCCAACGCCAACTTAGGCGATATTTACCTTACCCTGGGGCAATTGGATTCCGCGGAAATCTACATCAAGAAAGCCATTAGTTGCGACCCCAGAAAACCCGATTATCACTATTTAATGGGGTTCGTATATTCAAAACGCGAGAAATGGAAGAGCGCCGTGCAGGAATTCCAGGCTGCTATCAAGGTTGAACCTGATAACCCCGAATATTTGCGTGGGCTGGGGTGGGCACTAATCAGCAGCGGGGAGAAAGAAAAGGGGTTGCAATACCTTCACGAGGCCAACGGGTTAAGCCCCTCGGATGTCAATGTGCTATTGGACCTATCAAATGCTTATTTGATGATATTTGATTTCGACAAGGCCAAGTTGTATGCACAAAGGGCGTTGTTGGTTGACCCTCAAAATCAGCTTGCTCAAAAAACGAAGGACAAGGTTGAGGAACTCCACAAATTATTCGACCAGGGTAAAGGGATAACGTAAATCCCCAAGCGAATGAGGAGGTTAACTATGTCCGTCAAAATAGTAACCGACAGTGATGCTGACGTTCCCTCTCAGTTAGCAAAAGACCTGGACATCACCGTGATACCACAATATGTGATGTTTGGCAGGACCTCATACCGCAGCGGTGTGGATATGTCGGATGAAGAGTTCTATCAGAAGCTGCTGAATGGCCCTGTTTTCCCCACCACCTCCCAGCCCACGCTCAAGGATTTCACGGATGTATATACCAACCTTGCCGGGGAGGCCGACGGGATCATCTCTATCCATGTATCCTCCAAACTGAGCGGTACGTCCAAAGTCGCCGAACAAGCCGGCAAAGACGCAAAACTCAATTGCCCCGTCGAAATCATTGACAGCCGGAACATAAGCATGGCCATGGGGCTGATCGCCATCGCGGCCGCCAGGATGGCTAAAGCCGGTAAAGGATTCAGTGAGATTGTTGCGGCCACTGAAAACATGGTGGCCAGGACCA
Source organism: uncultured Geobacter sp. (assembly GCA_903915655.1). GTDB lineage: Bacteria > Desulfobacterota > Desulfuromonadia > Geobacterales > Geobacteraceae > CAIWTU01. Next base: position 1,288 of record CAIWTU010000017.1, on the reverse strand, counting down.
AACTCCTGATGCTGTTCGGCACACTGGAATACCTGGCTAAAGGCGGGCGGATCGGAAAGGCCAAGTCTTTGCTCGGTTCGATGTTGAACGTCAAACCGATCCTGACGCTCAATGACGGCGAAATCGTTCCCGTGACGCAGGTGCACAGCCAATCCAAAGGTATGGAAAAATTGCTGGATTTCGTGAAGCGTTCCAACGACATCGAGGAAGTGGGGATATGCTATACCACCCTCTTCGACGAGGCCAACACTCTGGCTTCCAGAGTTTCGGCGGTCTCCAAAGCCAATATAATCATCAGCAGGGTGGGGCCGGGCCTGGGCGCTCACGGCGGGCCGGGCGGGATAGGCATCGCGCTGATGACAAAAAGCTAGCAAGCCCCATCGACATAAGAGCCCGGAAATTCCGGGCTCTTTTTGTTTCAACAGTCTGTTTATATGATAGTGAGATATGCGGAGATCAGTGAAGTTTGTGTATAGCCTGAAGGTGTTTGAGGGAGCGATCAGGCGTAGTTGTCAAACCAGGCGGGGGTAGAAAATTGTCAGTTAATAACATTTTATAGTCTTTACAACCCGATAATCCGGGTATATCATCGGTATCAACAAACAGGGCAGAATCGATTGGCTCCAAAACGCTGCCGGCTACCGAAGTCTAAAACGGCAAGGAGTGGATATGGCTTTTTGTGGTAGTTGCGGCACACCATACAACGAAGGCGCCCGTTTTTGTCCCGGCTGCAGCGCTCCCGTAGCTGTTCAACCAATGAACCCGGGGTATGCCCCCTCTCCTCAACCCGCTCCTAACGGCGGCTATGCTCCTCTGCCTGTGCAGGCCCCCTATCCCGTTTATGCGGCTCCGCCTCAACCTGTGACCAACAGCAATATGCAACTCCCGCAAAGATTTGGCGCCAGGAGCAAGACCGTAGCACTCATACTATCAATTCTATTCAGCTACTGGACATGGCTCTACACATTTAAAAGAGACAGAATCAAATTTTTTATCGCCTTGATACTGGCAATAGCGGCCTTTACAGGTTATTACGTATTTTCAAAGTTCTCCTATTATTCTTTCGCGCTCTCGATAATACTTTGGATTTGGCCTCTGGTAGTTACTTTGAGGAAAAGGCCGGAATGGTATGCTGGCTATTAGCCAGGAGTGCTGATTATAAACAAAGCGATAGCAAGACAAATTCCGTTGAGTAGCGTCAAGGGAGGTTCGCGATGATAGAAGGCGACGAGCAAAATAACAGACGCCCTAATTTATCAAGAAGAACATTCCTCAGGAATGCAGCTTT
>CAIWTU010000016.1 GCA_903915655.1 uncultured Geobacter sp. | reverse complement strand
TTCTCACCCAGAATTTCTTCGGGGGTTTTGTAATGTTTGAGTAGTTCGTCGATTACGTCGGTGTTAATGGTCATGTAAACTCCTTAGGGTGACTTGGTGTACCCACTAATGGCCATTTACACAAACCTTTTTACACCCTCACCTTCAACAGTATATTCAGCGGCCGCTGTAAGCAGGTTGATCCGTATTGTTACCGCTTTCTTATTGATATTTTTCAATTTCGCCGTGAAACCCCTACCTGCCGAAGAGATAACGTCCACTGAAGATTTGTCACAATTGATAGAAACGGCACTCTCCGTCAATCCCGAGTTGAAGACTTCCGAGGCCCGCTGGCAGTTGTTTTCCAGCCGAATTGACCAGGCCCGCTCCCTGGACGACCCTATGTTGATGCTGAAGATTCAGAATGGTATTGTGCGGGCCCCTTTAAACTTCAGTAAGGACAGCATGACCCAGAAGGTCATCGGTATCAGTCAGCAACTTCCTTTCTGGGGGAAAAGGGCGCTTAAGGGAGAGGTAGCGGCAAGGGAAGCCGAATCATATAAATGGGCTTTGGAAGAACGTAAACTGGAACTCAGGCGCATGGTAAAAGAATTTTGCTACCAGATCTACTTTATCGACAAATCTCTTGAAATCGTCAACAAAAATAACAGGATTCTTGATGATTTTATTACCTTGGCTGAAACGAAGTATTCTGTTGGGCAAGGAGTGCAGCAGGATGTCTTCAAGGCACAGGTGGAGCGTTCAAAACTGCTGGATATGCGGATCACGCTGGAGCAGCAACGTAAATCACGGCAGGCAAACCTGAACGCCCTTATTTATCGGCCGGCCGATACCCCGATTGGCAGGATTCCCGATGCGGAAATTCAGCAAGTGACCCTCACCCCGGAACAGCTCAGGAATATTGCCGCCGATAACCGTCCGCTGCTGAAAAGTTACCAGGCCCTTATCGAAAAAGGAAATTCGGGATTGAAGCTTGCACAAAAGGAATTCTATCCCGACTTCAATGTGTCCCTTGAATATATGCAACGGGACCCGGCGATGGGAAGTGACGGACTTGATATGTATTCCCTTGGACTTACCTTCAACCTTCCTGTGCAAAGGGCAAAACGTCAGTCAGCGGTGGTGGAATCGAGTTCCGAGATCAGGATGGCCACAGAAGAACTGAACAGTTTGAAGAACAGCATAAATTCGGATGTCTCCGACCTTCTGGCGCAGCTTGAGCGGCGGAAAAAACTGGCCGAGCTCTATAAAACAGGGATAATCCCCCAGGCGGAGCAGTCCCTGGAATCGGCAACCATAAGCTACCGGGTCAACAAGGTTGATTTTCTTAGCCTCCTGGACAGTAGGATGACCCTGTTCAACTATGAGCGGGAGTATTACGACTCTATCGCCGATTACCAGATGAAGAGGGCGCAACTGGAGGCATTGGTGGGGAAGGAACTACTGTGAGGGGTTGATGAATTAACGGGGTAGGGGTAAACCTGCTGTTTGCCCATCAAAAGGGCGATCACGAGGATCGCCCCTACACGAGGCAATTATATGAATATATCGAAGAAAAATGCAATCCTCCTTACACTGGCAATAGGTCTCACCGTGGGAGCCGGCGGCAGTTACCTTTGGTACAATTGGCACACTGTTCATGGAGAAGGGGCGAAGCCTGCCCAGGCACCGTTGCACTACACCTGCCCGATGCACCCTTTTATAATCAAGGGAAAGGGCGGTGCCTGCCCTATCTGCGGCATGTCCCTGGTGCCGGTGAAAAAAGCCGACACCGGCCAGCCTAATAAAAAGGAAATGGAGATGCTGGAACATGTCTCCCTTTCACCCACCCAGATGGTAATGGCTAATGTTGCGACCGTGAAGGTGGAGAGGGTACCCCTTTCCACGGAAATAAATGCAGTCGGCATTGTCCAGTACGACCAGTCGCGGCAGGCAAAAGTGACTGCCTGGGTGGCCGGGCGAATCGACAAGCTGTATGTAAATAGTGTCGGGGCCTCTGTTTCGAAGGGGAGACCGGTGGCGGAACTCTATTCTCCGGATCTTGTCTCGGCACAACAGGAATATCTTCTGGCGCTGAAAAGCCGTGAGCAGTTGAAAGACTCCCCTATCCAGTCCATATCCCAAGGGGGTGAAGGTCTGGTGGCTTCCGCGCGGCAGCGGCTTAAACTTCTGGGGGTGAAGGACCATCAGATAGCTGCGCTGGAAAAGGCCGGTCAGCCGAATATCCGCCTCTCCATCTACACTCCGCTTTCCGGAATCGTGATAGAGAAAATCGCCCTTCAGGGGCAGTATCTGAATCTGGGCGATCCGCTATTTAATATTGCCGACCTCTCTATTGTATGGGTGGAGGCCGAGCTGTATGAAAACGATTTTCCTTTCATAAAAATCGGTCAGAAGGTGGAGATCGAATCCCAGTCATATCCGGGCAAGATCTTCACGGGGAGGGTATCGTTCATCTATCCGTTCCTCGATCCGAAAACCAGGACGGTAAAGGTGAGGGTGGAAATAAGCAATCCGGGCCTCAAACTGAAACCGGACATGTTTGTCAAAGCCACGGTAAAAATTCCCCTTGGTGATGTTCTTGTGGTGCCGGTGTCTGCGCTAATGGACAACGGCAAACGCCAGGTGGTCTGGCAGGAGATGAAGCCGGGGATCTTTGCGCCGCGTGATGTGAAGGTAGGCGCACGGGTTGGAGGCAAGATACAGATACTGTCCGGTCTTATGCTCGGCGACAAGATTGCCGCTTCCGGGGGGTACCTGATCGATTCCGAAGCACAGTTAAAAGGGGGGGGCGGTCGTGCTGAACATGAAGGGATGAAAATCGATGAGAAAGTTGCACCTCTCCCTCCGGTTGGCCATAAAGGGGATGAACAGCCTACGCCGGCACCGAAGAAGAACGAGTTGGATATAAGCGATATGAAAATGTGATTAAATCGGATGAAGGCAAATCCTTGAGAATTCAGAAGACGAAAGACGAAAGACGAAAGACGAAAGAAAACGCTGGGGGAAATGTATCTTTAATTCATTTAATTCTTCTTACTTCTGACTCCTGACGCCTGACTTCCCATAGGTGCTAAATGATCGAAAAAATAATCGAATATTCGGCAAAAAACCGGATTATTGTCCTGGCGTTCTTCGGCCTCATCATAGCCTGGGGTGGATGGGCGCTCTACAATACTCCTGTTGATGCTATCCCGGACCTTTCCGATAATCAGGTGATTGTCTATACCGACTATCCGGGCCGCTCGCCCCAGGTGGTGGAGGACCAGGTTACCTATCCCCTGGCAGTCAACCTGCAGGGGCTCTCCAAGGTAAGGGCGGTGCGTGCCTCTTCGGCATTTGGCTTCTCCATGATCTATCTGATCTTCGAGGAGAGTGCCGATATCTACTGGGCCAGGACCCGTGTTCTGGAAAGGCTCAACTACGCGGCATCCTTGCTCCCATCCGGGGTGAGTCCCACCCTCGGACCCGACGGGACCGGCGTTGGCCACGTATTCTGGTATACCATTCAGGGTAAGGGCTATGATCTTGAACAGTTACGGACCCTGCAGGACTGGTTTGTCCGCTACCAGCTGAACACCGTTCCTGGAGTGGCCGAGGTGGCCTCCATTGGCGGGTTTGTCCGGGAATACCAGATCGAACTTGACCCGACCAGGCTCTGGTCCTACAAGATCAAGGTCGGCCAGGTCATGGAAGCGCTGAAGCGGTCCAATAAGGATGTGGGGGGACGGCTTCTTGAGCAAGCTGATGCCGAGTACCTGATCCGCGGCCAGGGATATGTGAAGTCGGTCAAGGATCTGGAGGATATTGCAGTCGGCGCCGATATGCGCGGCACACCTGTTTATGTAAAAAACCTTGGGGTCGTGCAGCTTGGAGGCGCTATCCGCAGGGGGATGCTGGATATAAACGGCGAAGGGGAAGCTGTCGGTGGGATCATTGTCATGCGTTATGGTGAGAATGCCAGGGATGTCATAGACCGGGTGAAAGAGAAAATTACGGCACTGGAAAAAGGCCTTCCACCCGGCGTAAGGATAATGACTTCCTATGACCGGTCGGATTTGATCGGACGGGCCATCGATACACTCAAGCGGACAGTGACCGAGGAATCGATTATAGTCTCCCTTGTCGTTCTCCTCTTTCTTTTGCACTTCCAGAGCGCTATCGTAATAGTAATTACGCTCCCCATAGCTGTGCTGTTCGCTTTTATAACAATGAAACTATTGGGAGTTACTTCTAACATCATGTCACTCGGCGGGATAGCCATCGCTATCGGCGTACTTGTGGATGCCGGGGTTATCATGGTGGAAAACTGCTACCGCCATCTCTCCGGGCTTCCCCCCGACGAACGCCAGGAGCGGCGGCTGGAAATTATCATCACCTCCGCCAAACAGGTGGGTCGGGCCATTTTCTTTTCCCTTTCCATCATAATCCTTTCCTTCGTGCCGGTCTTCCTTCTGGAGGGACAGGAAGGGAAACTGTTTCATCCCCTTGCTTTCACCAAAACCTTTTCCATGGCCGGTTCGGCGCTTATTGCAATTACCCTGGTGCCGGTCCTCATGTATTACTTCATGCGGGGCAAAATGCCTCCGGAGAGTTCCAACCCGGTTTCCATGTTTTTCATCAGGATTTACTCACCGGTTATCCGCTCGGTTTTGAAGTGGAAAAAAATCACAATTGCCCTGAACATTGTCGCCCTAGCATTGGCCGTACCGATGTTCATCTCCATGGGGAGCGAATTCATGCCCCCCCTTGATGAGGGCTCACTCCTCTACATGCCGGTTACCCTGCCGAACGTTTCCATAACCGAGGCGAAACGGCTGATTCAGCTGCAGGACGCCATCATCAAGAGCGTCCCCGAGGTCGAGCATGTCCTAGGTAAGGTCGGACGAGCCGAAACCGCCACCGACCCGGCTCCGGTCTCCATGTTCGAATCGATCATCATTCTGAAGCCGAAGGACCAATGGCGCAAGGGGTTGACCAAGGCAGATATAGTTGCCGAACTGGACGGCAAACTGCAGATTCCAGGGGTGAGGAACGGCTGGACCCAGCCGATAATCAACCGGATCAACATGCTTTCCACCGGGGTCCGTACAGACCTCGGTGTGAAAATATTCGGCAGCGATCTGAATATACTGAAGGACCTGGCGGTAGAGGCAGAGGGTATCTTGAAAACGGTGCAAGGTTCCGCTGATGTAGTTGCGGAACGCGTAACCGGTGGGAATTATATAGATATAGATGTCGACAAGGAAGCTGCGGCCCGTTACGGCATCCAGCTTGGAGATGTCCAGGATGTGATAGAAACCGCCCTTGGCGGCGAGACGATCACCCGGGCGGTTCAGGGGCGGGAACGATTCCCGATCCGCATCCGCTACATGCGCGACTATCGGGACAACATCCCCGCAATTCAAAAGATGCTGGTGTCGGGCATGAACGGCGCCCAGATTCCCTTGTCGCTGGTAACGAAACTCAAGGTCTCGACCGGTGCGCCCGAGATCAACAGCGAAGGGGGGCTGCTCCGATCCCTGGTTTATCTCAATGTAAGAGGGCGCGATATGGGCGGCTTTGTTACCGATGCGAAACAGCTGCTTGAAAAGCAGCTGAAACTCCCTTCCGGCTATTACATCGCCTGGTCGGGCCAGTGGGAAAACCAGATCAGGGCCAAGAAGCGGCTGCAGCTCCTGGTACCGATGGTGATAATAATCATCTTCATCCTCCTTTACTTTACCTTTCACTCTTTCCTGGAGGCCAGCATGGTCATGCTTTCGGTTCCCTTCGCTCTGGTTGGCGGGGTCTACCTGGTCTGGCTGCTGAATTACAATATGTCGGTTGCAGTCTGGGTCGGCTTCATTGCCCTCTACGGTGTGGCGGTTGAGACCGGGGTGGTAATGGTTATCTACCTGCATGAGGCGCTGGACAAGAAGCTGCTTGCGGGGCCGGTAACCGAGCAGGATATCTATGATGCCACTTTTGAGGGGGCAGTGCTGAGGTTGAGACCAAAACTGATGACAGTGGCGGTGGCGCTCCTCGGCCTGGTTCCCATCATCTGGTCAAGCGGAACCGGTGCGGACGTTATGAAACCTATTGCCGCACCGATGATCGGCGGGATGATCTCTTCGGCCATACATGTGCTGATCATGACACCGGTGATCTTCGTTATTATGAAGAAATATGATCTGAAAAGGGGTAAACTGAGACATTCGGGGATGAAACATTAGTAAGTACCCTCCCTTTGCAAAAGGGGGACTGAAAGCAAAAGAGAGGAGATACAAAAATGAAAAAAACAGTAATAGTATTCGCTGCAGCTGCCTTTGCCCTTATATCCTCATCAACCTGTTATGCTGCAGAGCATGGTTCAATGACCATGCCGATGGAACATGGCGGACAGATGGCTCACAAGAGCAGTGTCGCTCATGAAGAAGTAGTTGACGGCCTTAAAGTGACCTTCAAGATCATGAACATGAAGGAACAGATGAAAGGGAAGGGAATGCCGAAAGAAATGAAGGATACCGACCATATCATGGTTGAGTTCAAGGATCTCAAAACTGGTAAAACGATTGCAGAGGGTCAGGTGAAAGTGAAAGTTGTGGGGCCCGACAAAAGTGAGCAGGTGAAGGAGCTGGCTGGAATGGGATCAATGGGGAGCATGGGTGGTCATTTCGGCGCGGATTTCAATTTCTCCAAAAAGGGGAAATATGGTGTGATGGCCAAGTTCAAGCTGGCTGAAAAAAAAGAAGGAAGTGTCAAGTTCTGGTATGAGGTTAAGTAGTTTTTTGGGTCTGTTTCCGAATTGGAGACGAGGATGGTGACTGTAAGTTTACGGGGCAAGAAAGGTAAAATTCGTCATATGAGTGAGAACCTATCCGGAGGGGGAGGGGGGTCATGTTGCCTGGGCAACCATGCAGGGCCGATCAAGGACCCTGTATGCGGTATGGAGGTAGACCCTGATCAGTCACTCCATAAGTATCTGTATGAGGGGATCCTCTATTATTTCTGCTGCCGGCCTTGCCTGGACAGGTTTAGTTCCGACCCGGACCGGTACCTGATGGGTGATTTATTCGAATCCATGAAGATAGCAGCGGCTCCTTCCGGCACAGGATACTTCTGTCCGATGTGTCCCGGGGTGCACAGCTCAAAGCCGGCGCCATGCCCGAAATGCGGCATGGCGCTGGAAAGCCGGACCATAACCCTGGAAGGACAGGTTAACCCCGAACTCGAATATATGACCCATCGCCTCGGCATATGCCTTCTACTGACGCTTCCTCTTCTCTTCCTGGAAATGGCGGAGATGTTGCCGGGAGGGAGCGGGCGGCATTTCCTGTCTGGCCATTACCGGGTCTGGGTCCAGCTGGCTCTTGCCACTCCGGTAGTTCTCTGGGGTGGACTGCCATTTTTCGAGCGTGGCTGGTCATCGCTGGTCAACCGCAGCTTTAATATGTTTACCCTTATAGCGACCGGTACCGGTACGGCATATCTCTATAGTCTGGTCGCCGCACTTGCGCCCGATATTTTCCCTCCTTCTTTCCATGGCCATGGCGGCACTGTTCCGGTTTATTTCGAAGCTGCTGCAGTCATTACAACGCTGGTGCTGCTTGGGCAGGTTCTTGAAGTACGAGCCCGCAACAAGACAGGAAGTGCCATCAGGGCGCTGCTTGGGTCGACTCCCGCCACTGCGCTTCTCCTCAGGGAAAACGGGTATGAAGAAAATCTCCCCCTAGAACAGGTCAGACCGGGAGACCGGTTGCGGGTTCGCCCGGGAGAGAAAGTGCCTGTAGATGGCGTTCTACTGGAAGGAGCAAGCTATCTGGATGAATCTATGCTTACAGGTGAACCGGTCCCGGTTGAGAAAACGGCAGGCAGCCATGTTACCGGGGGGACTCTGAATGGAACCGGCAGTTTCGTAATGCGTGCCGAACGGGTCGGGAGTGAAACGCTGCTGGCGCAAATTGTAGGGATGGTGAGCGAGGCACAATGCAGCCGCGCTCCAATCCAGCGCCTGGCGGATAAGGTTTCTTCCTGGTTTGTTCCTGCTGTAATGCTGGCAGCAGTTATAACTTTTATAGTCTGGAGTATTACCGGGCCCGAACCGCGCCTCGCATTTGCCCTCCTTAATTCAGTAGCGGTTCTTATTATTGCCTGTCCATGTGCCCTTGGTCTTGCGACACCGATGTCAATAATGGTGGGGTCCGGTCGTGGCGCCACTGCCGGTATCCTGATCCGGGACGCGGAGGCGCTTGAAATTCTCGAAAAGGTAGATACTCTTGTAATCGACAAGACCGGTACGCTGACAGAGGGTAAACCGCGACTTATTACTATTGAACTCTTGCCGGAATGGAGTGACAGTGAAATACTCTGTTTTGCGGCTTCCCTCGAGCGGCATAGTGAACACCCTTTTGCTGCGGCAATTGTGAACGGAGCCAGGATGCAGGGAGTGGCGCTTGCCGAGACGGCTGATTTTATGGCCGTTACTGGAAAAGGAGTTACCGGCACTGTTTCCGGGAGAATAGTGGCAGTAGGCAATGCAGCTTTGCTTCAGGAACTTGGCGTTGATTCGGTAGAGATCTCCGGCCGGGCCGAATTATTGCGCATGGATGGTCAGACCGTGGTTTTTGTGACCATTGACGGGAAGTATGCCGCTCTGCTAGGAGTGAGCGACCCGATCAAAGCTTCCACAGCTGAGGCTATCATGATGCTGCATCAGGATGGCATCAGGATAATAATGGCAACGGGAGACAGCCTGACTACAGCAGAAGTTGTGGCACGCAGGCTCGGCATCGACGAGGTCCATGCCGGCGTGCTGCCTGGAGAGAAGGGAGAAATAGTTAAAATGCTCCAGGCTGCCGGGCGAACAGTTGCTATGGCGGGCGACGGAATTAACGATGCTCCGGCCCTGGCCCAGGCTCATGTCGGTATTGCAATGGGATCGGGTACCGACGTTGCCATGGAGAGTTCCGGCGTAACACTGGTTAAAGGCGACCTGCGGGGGATCGTCCGCGCCCGGAGGCTGAGCCGTGCGACGATGCGCAATATCAGGCAGAATCTCTTCTTTGCCTTTCTCTACAATACACTCGGAATACCGATAGCGGCAGGTCTTCTTTATCCGGTTCTCGGGGTCTTGCTCAGTCCAATGCTTGCCGCTGCGGCCATGACCTTCAGTTCGGTCACAGTGATCGGGAATGCCCTGCGGCTCCGCAAGCTGGAATTCTGAAATTTTTTTACGGATAGATTAACTGCCTTGCAGGAGATATTTCTACCACTTTCGTCAACCATCAGATAGCGGCTACCGGGAGTTTGCCCGGCCCCGATCTGCAAAATGATACCGATGTCGCGAATCTGGCCTGTCCCTGTATTTTTAGTACCGGAATCCCGATATTTAGATTTGATTCGAAGGTGCCGGAATATTCCATTCAGCGCTGAAAAATACCCTTGACAAAGAGTTTGACTTATGATGAAATTGCGCGCGGTAAAAGATTTTCTGAGAGTCTCGTTTTTGTATGGAAATAAACCGCCCCGATGAGTGTAAATTCAGTAAAACGCAATACTTGTGCCAGGTTTAATTCAGTCCATCAGATACCATCTGAGGGGGTTGTTTCCCTAGCAGCCTCTTTGTGCCTTGTCGGATATTTTTTTGGTTTGCCTGCAACTTGATTTTGGTATATAGGCGAAGTAAGTTTTTTGCTGGAAAAAACAGAGCCAAATTAAATTTGGCAACAATTGAAAGGAGAGCTTTAAGTATGCAAACAGGATCAACATGTTCGTTAACAGGGGATTGCAGAATTCCGGATCGTGCAACATTACCTGGAACTCTTTACAAGGATCTGGAAAACTTCGTTGCCCAGCTTCCTACTAAAGAAGGCCATCTGGTTACAGTGCTGCACAAAGCTCAACATCTGTTCGGTTATCTCCCAAGGGAAGTACAGCAGTTTGTAGCAGATTACATGGGCGTATCGCTGGCAAAGGTTTATGGTGTGGTAAGTTTCTACACCTTTTTTACCATGGTTCCGAAAGGGAAATATCCTATTTCGATCTGTATGGGAACTGCCTGTTACGTTAAAAACGCTGAGAAGATCGTTGAAGCCTTTAAAGATGTTCTTAACGTCGAAGTTGGTGAAGTAACCCCGGACGGAAAATTTTCTATTGACGTCCTCCGTTGCGTAGGCGCCTGTGCTCTTGCTCCGATCCTGACGATCGGGGAAAAAGTGTACGCCCATGTGTCACCTGACCAGGTTAAAGCTATTCTTGCTGAATATTAATTTTATAGACCCGAAGGAGTTAAATTATGCCAAAGATTACCTCGATAGCTGAACTCAAAAAAATTCAGGGAGAAATCAAAGCCAAGAAGGCAGCCGCAGCCAAAGATAAAATAGTGGTCAACGTCTCCCTCGCAACCTGTAGTATCGCTTCTGGCGGCAAAACTGTGCTGGCAGCCATGAAAGACGAAGCCGCCAAACAGGGTATAAACAATGTTGAATTCATGATGTCCGGCTGTATGACCTATTGCCATTCTGAGCCGACCGTTGCGGTTGCTCTTCCAGGTAAGGACGCTGTTCTTTTCGGGAATCTTGATGAGGCCGGAGCAAGACTCCTTGTAGAAAAGTATCTGAAAAATGGCGAAGTTGTTGGTAAGGTAATTCCCATTAACTATACCAGAGTAGAATTATAATATAAGGGGAGGAGTTAGAGCATGGATTTGAAAAAACAGCTTAGAATTGCCACCAGAAACTGTGGTTTTATAGATCCTGAGTGTATTGAGGATTATATCGGAGTGCGCGGTTATGAAGCTCTTGCAACTGCAATTACTGCAGGGACACCGGCAGATGTCATCGATGTGATGAAGAAATCCGGCCTGAGAGGGCGTGGGGGCGGTGGATTCCCTACCGGCACGAAGTGGGGTTTTGCCGCTGCAAATACGGCAGACCAGAAATATGTTGTCATGAATGCCGACGAAGGCGATCCTGGCGCTTTCATGGACAGGGCCGTCCTTGAAGGTGACCCTCACTCCACCGTTGAGGCAATGGCAATCTGTGGTTATGCAATCGGCGCATCAATCGGCGTTGTCTATATCCGTGCGGAATATCCGCTGGCTATCAAGCGTCTGGTCAAAGCAATTGATGATGCACGTGCATCCGGTCTTCTTGGTAAAAACATACTCGGTTCCGGTTTCGACTTCGATATCGAATTGAAATACGGTGCAGGCGCCTTTGTCTGCGGTGAAGAGACAGGTCTGATCAGGTCGATGGAAGGCCAGCGTGGCGAGCCCTACACCAAACCTCCCTTCCCGGCAAACTCAGGCTACTGGGGCAAGCCGACCATCGTCAACAACGTAGAAACCTTCGCAAACATTCCTGCCATCATGGTTAAAGGCTCAGACTGGTTTTCCTCGATTGGAACTGAGAAATCGAAGGGGACCAAGGTGTTCGCCCTGGCAGGCAAGATTGTCAACGTTGGGCTCATTGAAGTCCCTATGGGCATCACCCTTGGTGAAATCATTTTTGAAATCGGTGGCGGTTGCCCGGACGGCAAGAAATTCAAGGCCGTTCAGACCGGTGGTCCTTCCGGTGGAGCTCTGACCTTTAAAGATGTCGATGTACCTATCGATTACGACAACCTTATTGCCAAAGGATCGATGATGGGTTCCGGTGGTATGGTAGTTATGGACGAAGACAACTGTATGGTTGACGTTGCAAAATTCTTCCTCGATTTCACCATGGACGAGACCTGTGGCAAGTGTACCCCTTGCCGTATAGGGTCCAAGCGTCTTTATGAACTCCTCGAAAAAATTACCCTTGGTAACGGCGTTCCAGCAGACCTTGATAAATTGAAAATGCTTGCCACAACCATCAAAGATACCGCTCTTTGCGGCCTCGGACAGACTATGCCTAACCCTGTTCTCTCAACGATGGCTACCTTTGCTGATGAATACAGAGCCCACATTTATGACAAAAAATGTCCTTCCGGCGTATGTGCGAACCTGCTGGAAATCGTTATTGTCCCTGAGAAATGTATCGGCTGTACCCTTTGCGCACGTGTTTGCCCGGTTAACTGTATAGCCGGCAAGGTGAAGGAAGTACATGTAATTGATCAGGCTGCATGTATCAAGTGCGGAGCTTGTATCGACAAATGTAAATTCGAGGCAATTGTCAAACAATAAATGAGAGGAGCCATATAAAATGTCGATGTTGAAAATTACTATTGACGGTAAACAAGCAGAAGTCACGCCGGGTAGCATGATCCTGGATGCGGCGAATAAGCTTAACGTTGAAATACCTACCCTCTGCTTCCTTAAAATGGAAGAACTGGCAGTTAACAATATGGCTGCATCATGTCGTATCTGCGTAGTTGAAGTAGAAGGAAGGAAAAATCTTGCTCCGGCCTGCGCTACACCGATTACCGATGGCATGGTTGTAAAAACCAACACCATGCGCGTGCTGAATGCCCGCAAAACTGTTCTTGAGCTTATGCTATCCGACCATCCCAAGGATTGCCTGGTTTGTTCCAAATCAGGTGAATGCGATCTGCAGGATATTGCGGAAAAATTCGCTATTCGTGAAGTTGCCTATGAAGGTCTTCAGTCTGTATACAGAAAAGACATTTCCCCTTCGATTATCCGGGACATGAACAAATGTGTCATGTGCAGGCGTTGTGAAACCATGTGTAACGAAGTTCAGACATGTGGCGTCCTTTCCGGTGTAAACAGGGGGTTCACTTCGGTAGTTGCTCCCGCCTTTGAAATGAATCTGGAAGATTCAGTTTGCACCTTCTGCGGTCAGTGTTCCGCAGTCTGCCCGGTTGGTGCTCTTGTGGAAAGGGACCACACATGGGAAGTAGTAAACGCTATTGCGGATCCTGACAAAGTGACCGTAGTCCAGACAGCGCCTGCAGTCCGTGCAGCTCTCGGCGAAGAGTTCGGTATTGAGGCAGGTACTTCAGTTACTGGAAAAATGGCGGCTGCCCTCAGGAGAATCGGTTTTGACCATGTATTTGACACCGATTTCGCTGCCGACCTTACCATCATGGAAGAAGGCTCCGAATTCCTCGACAGATTGACCCGCTTCCTTGATGGGGACAAGACTGTAAAACTTCCTATCCTTACCTCCTGCTGCCCTGCCTGGGTTAAATTCTTTGAGCATCAGTTCCCTGATCTGATTGATATCCCTTCAACAGCAAAATCGCCGCAGCAGATGTTCGGCGCCATTGCCAAATCCTATTATGCCGACGTCCTTGGCATTCCCAGGGAGAAAATGATTGTTGTTTCCGTCATGCCTTGTCTGGCCAAGAAATACGAGTGTGCCCGCGATGAATTCAAAGTCAACGGAGATCCTGACGTAAATTACTCCATTACTACTCGTGAACTTGCACACCTTATCAAACGGATGAACATAGATTTCGTAAATCTTCCTGACGAAGACTTCGATAATCCTCTTGGCGCCTCCTCCGGAGCCGCACCGATTTTCGGCGCAACCGGTGGTGTGCTTGAGGCTGCTCTGCGAACCGCTTATGAACTCGCAACCGGCCTCACACTCGAAAACGTAAACTTTGAAGCCGTCCGTGGTATGCAGGGTATCAAGTCAGCCGAAGTTCAGGTTGGCCCGCACACCCTGAAAGTTGGTATTGCCCATGAACTCGGCAACGCGAGAAAACTGCTTGAAGATGTCGCAGCAGGGAAGTCCCAGTACCATGCAATAGAAATCATGTCATGTCCGGGTGGTTGTATCGGCGGTGCCGGTCAGCCTTATCACCATGGCAACTTCGAACTCCTTAAGAAGAGAACCCAGGCTCTCTACGCTGAGGATGCCGGTAAGACTATCAGGAAGTCACATGAAAACCCATACATACTTGAACTCTACGAGAAGTATCTTGGCAAGCCTTTGAGTGAGAAGTCTCATCATCTGCTCCATACTCATTACTTCAAGAGATCAAAAATCTAGTAATATGAGTTCCGCGGGTTTGTCATGCTTTGCATGACATTGACTACAAAACCCGAGGACCATGTGACAATTGAATCGAATGTTATGCATTTCGGCCGGGTGTGAAAACATCCGGCCGAATCATTTTACCGGTATAAATCTGGAGAGTAAGGCGATTCTCCTATCATTTTATTGCTCACAGGCAGCCCGGTAGGGGATTCAATGACAGCTTGTTTGAGAACCTCTCTCTGTGTTATCATAAAAAACGAAAGTAGCCAGATATTGACATAAATCAAGGATAATCCCTACGTCTCCTCTACTATTACAACAAAAGCGTATGGGGAAATATTTGCGTTGCCTGCCGTCCATCTGGCGGGATTCAGGAGTCTGTATGGAAAAGCCGGAAATTCTGGAGTGGTTGCGTACTGAAGATGAGGGTGACCTTTCGAGGTTATGGCAGATGGCGGACAATGCTCGCCGAGAGAAAGTTGGCGATGATGTCCATCTGCGGGGCTTGATTGAAATTTCTAATTACTGTGCCCGTGACTGCGGATACTGTGGCATTCGTGCTAGTAACGACTCCGTTTCTCGATATCGGATGACCACAGAAGAGATAATGGAATCTGTCCGGTTGACAGTCGGTTACGGTTATGGAACCGTTGTGCTGCAGTCCGGAGAAGATTACGGCATAAAGACCGACTGGCTGACAGAAATTATCAAAAAGACCAAGAAAGAAACCGGCCTTGCTATCACTCTCAGTCTTGGCGAGAGAGATGATAGCGATCTGCTCGCCTGGCGGGATGCAGGAGCCGATCGCTATCTCCTCCGTTTTGAGACTTCAAGCAGGGAACTATACGACAGGATACACCCTCCGCTTCCGGGCAGGCTTTCCGACCGTTTCGCCATTCTTCGCACGTTGAGGCAAATCGGTTACGAGGTGGGGAGCGGGATCATGGTAGGTATACCGGGGCAAACATACGATTGCCTCGCCAATGACATTCAACTCTTCCGCGAATTTGATATCGATATGATCGGCATCGGCCCGTACATACCGCACCCTGATACCCCTCTTGGACGAACTCTCCGTGCCTCGACCGCAATTTCGTCAGACCAGGTTCCGAACACAGAGCTGTTAACCTGCAAGGTTCTGGCGTTGACGCGCCTGACATGTCCGCTTGTTAATATCCCCAGCACCACGGCTCTTGCGACAATAAACAGGGCTGATGGGCGTGAACATGGCCTTTCCAGGGGGGCAAATATTGTAATGCCTAACCTTACTCCCCGTAAGTACAGGGAGCTGTACGAGATATATCCATCCAAGGCGAGTTGTGACGAGAATGCCGACGAAAGCAACAGTCGTATCCGCAACCAGATATGTGCCATTGGAAGAACCATCGGCTCGGGCCGTGGTGATTCGCATAACAGAAAGATGGCTGCTTAGCCGGTCGAAAGAGGAGTCTTTATGAGTGGAATGCCAGCAATGAATTTGAGCGAGGGAGCAGTAGATTTCATCGATGAAGCATATATGTTCGGTCTGCTCGCGGGGAAGAAACCCGATGCGGTACGTATTCGTGAAATCATTTCCAAGAGTCTTGCCAAAACAGCCCTGAGCGTCGAAGAAACCGCGGAACTCCTTCTTGCCGATACACCCGAACTGATAGAAGAGATCTTCGCTGCTGCCCGCGAGCTGAAAAAAAATGTCTACGGAAACAGGATCGTTCTTTTTGCTCCTCTATATATAGGTAACAAATGTGTAAATGATTGTTCTTACTGCGCTTTCAAGCGGAGCAACACTGCTGCGATCCGTCGCACCCTGAATGAGAAAGAGATCCGTGAGCAGGTAGAATGTCTGGAGAACAAGGGACATAAACGCCTTATTCTGGTATTTGGTGAGCACAATGCCTACGATCCTGAATTCATCGCCAAAAGTGTCAGAACCGTTTATGAGACAAAAGCAGGCCATGGTGAAATCAGAAGGGTCAATATCAATGCTGCTCCACTCGACCATGAGGGGTATGCCATCGTTAAGGCTTCAGGGATTGGCACCTACCAGATTTTTCACGAAACGTACCATCATGAAACCTATGCCAGGCTGCACCCGGAGAATACACGAAAATCGGACTACCTCTATCGTCTGGACGGTCTTAGCCGTGCTTTCGAGGCCGGTTGTGACGATGTTGGGCTTGGCGTACTGTTTGGCCTTGCCGACTGGAAGTTTGAAGTTCTGGGTCTTGTGACCCATGCACTCTATCTTCAGCAGCGTTATAACGTCGGCCCGCACACCATCAGCTTTCCGCGCCTGAAATCTGCTTCGGGTGTTGACATTGACGAAAGTCTTCTCGTGAATGACGAAGATTTCAAGCGGATAATAGCAATACTCCGCCTCGCCGTCCCGTACACCGGTCTTATTCTCACTGCACGGGAATCTGGCGAGATACGTCGCGCATGCATGTCTTTCGGAGTCTCCCAGATAGATGCAGGAAGCCGGATAGAGCTTGGTGGTTACACCGAGGCCGGGGACGCACAGGTAATGGAGCGGGAACAGTTTAAGCTGGGCGATGTTCGTTCACTTGATGAGGTGATGGGCGAACTGATGAATGATGGCTATGTTCCCAGTTTCTGTACCTCCTGTTACCGTATAGGGAGAACGGGAGAGCACTTCATGGAATTCAGTATTCCAGGTTTTATAAAGGAATTCTGTACACCCAATGCCTTGATGACGCTGGAGGAATATCTGATCGATTATGCCTCCCCTGAAACCAGGATGATCGGGGAAAAGCTTATCGCCGAAGAGCTTGCCGGATTCCCTGAAGGTGACATAAAACAGGACGTTTTGTTGCGGTTGCAGGAGATCAGGGAAGGGCGGAACCGCGATCACTATTTCTGAAAAGATGCCGATGGCTATCTGGAAAAGGAGAATTGTTAGAAACAATATATGATCCGATATCGTATCGAGAGAGATCTTCTTGGGGAGCGTGAAATCCCTGCCGATCTGTTGTATGGAGTCCATACCCTGCGAGGGATGGAGAACTTCCCGCTTAGCCGTCGTCCGGTCAATGCAGAGCTTATACATGCGTTCGGAGCGGTCAAGCTCGCCTCTGCGCGGGCCAATCATCGGCTCGGCTGGTGGGATGACACCAAGTTCAGCGCCATCGAGCAGGCCTGCTCGGAAATGATGGAGGGGAGGCTTGATCAGCATATACTGGTAGATGCCCTGCAGGGTGGTGCCGGTACCTCCACCAACATGAATGTCAACGAGGTTCTTGCCAACAGAGCTCTGCAGATCCTCGACTTGCCGCTTGGTGAGTATACTACTGTAAGCCCGCTTGAAGATATAAATCTCCATCAGTCTACAAACGACACCTACCCGACTGCTCTCAAGGTGGCTGCGATCTGGCGGCTCCGTCTGCTGGAAAAAGAATTGGTCGGCCTCCTGGAAGGCTTTCAGGAAAAAGAAAAGGCCTTTGCCCATATCGTAAAGATCGGCCGGACCCAGCTTCAGGATGCGGTTCTGGTAACCCTGGGTAGAGAGATGTCGGCCTATGCTGAAGCATTCGGAAGGGATCGCTGGCGTGTTTACAAGTGCGAGGAGCGACTCCGGGTGCTTAACCTTGGTGGAACGGCCATCGGTACCGGCCTTGCTGCTCCACGACAGTACATATTCCAGGTGGTTGAGGATCTCCGCACTATTACCGGGCTGGGTCTGGCCCGGGCGGAAAACCTGATCGAAGCTACCCAAAACACCGATACTTTTGTCGAGGTAAGCGGTATCCTGAAGGCCTGTGCCAGCAACCTGCTCAAGGTTGCCGGCGATATCCGGTTGCTTTCATCAGGTCCGGATGCCGGGTTCGGAGAGCTTCGTCTCCCCCCCCGTCAGGCAGGCTCCTCAATAATGCCGGGTAAAGTCAACCCGGTCATTCCAGAGGCGGTCTCACAGGCAGCCATGGTCGTCATGGCCAATGATCAGGCCATCACATTCGCCTGTTCTATGGGTAACCTGGAGCTGAATCCTTTTCTCCCGCTGATCGCTGATGCTCTCCTTGGCAGCCTTGATCTCCTGACCAATGCCTGTTCTATTTTTTCCCGTCTCTGTATATCCGGTCTGGAGGCCGATGAGGGACGGTGCAGGGCCTATGTTGAAAGTTCTACCGCGAGCGTTACGGCGCTGGTTGATTCAATAGGCTATCATGCAGCCCAGGATATTTCGGCGGAGGCGGTCTTGTCTGGCAGGGGGATCCGCAATATTATTATCGAGCGTGGTCTGCTGACCCCGGAAATGTTTGACGAACTGGTATCAGCGGAGAGTGTCACGCGACTCGGTTCTCCGCTGAGGAGAGAGAGGGATCAGTAATGAAAAATACACCCAAAGGTTTTCGGCTTCATATAGGTTTGTTTGGCCGTCGTAATGTCGGTAAATCTTCGCTCCTGAACGCCTTGACCAGGCAGGTGGTTTCCATTGTTTCGGATGTGGCCGGAACGACCACGGATCCGGTCGAGAAGCCGATGGAGCTGCTGCCGATTGGACCTGTGCTTTTTATAGATACTGCGGGTATCGACGATGTCGGGGCGCTTGGCGAGATGCGGGTGCAGCGCACCAGACAGGTTTTTGATCGGACCGATGTGGGTGTTATAGTCACCGTAGCCGGGGATTGGAGTGATTTCGAGGAGGCGATATTGACCGAGCTTCTTGATCGCAAGATTCCTGTTATTGTTGTCTTCAACAAGACGGACATCGCCAGGACAGATGCGGCTCAGATAGCCAGGCTGAAGGGGTTGAAGATCACCTCTCTGGAGGCTGCCGCAGCACTGGGGGAAGGGGTTGTTGCTCTGCGTGAGGCGCTGGTGCGTAACGCTCCCGAGGAATTCATAAACGCTCCGGCGATTGTCGGTGATCTGGTCCCGGCCGGTGAGCTTGCAGTACTCGTCATTCCGATCGATCTTGAAGCGCCCAAGGGTCGTCTGATTCTGCCACAGGTTCAGTCGATCAGAGATATCCTTGATAATGATGCATATTGCATGGTCGTAAAGGAGAGGGAATTGCGCGATGCAATCGATCGGTTGAAACGCCCGCCAGCGCTGGTGGTTACCGATTCCCAGGCGTTTCTGAAGGTGGCGGCAGATACTCCGAATGATGTCCCCATGACCTCGTTTTCGATCCTTTTTGCACGTTTCAAGGGCGATCTGGTCGAATTTGTACGCGGCGCCATGGCCATAGATAATCTGCAACCGGGAGACCGTGTCCTGATGTGTGAGGCTTGCTCCCACCACCCGATCGGAGAAGATATAGGCAGGGTGAAACTGCCTCGCTGGTTGCGGCAGTACGTCGGGGGCAAACTTGAATTTACCCATGTACAGGGGCATGATTTTCCGGATGATCTTGAACCGTACAAACTGGTCATCCATTGCGGAGCCTGTATGTGGAACCGGCGGGAGGTTCTCTCCCGTCTCCTCCGCTGCCAGCAGTCAGGCATACCTGTAACCAATTACGGTCTGGCAATAGCATTTTCACTCGGCATTTTCGAGCGGGCACTCGGTCCATTTCCCGCTGCTTTGGAACTATATCGTCAGCACTCACCCCGCTGACCATCCCTTCTCTCTGGATATGATATCCTTTTTCGTTGACAACCGACAATTAATTAAATTAGAGGTTGTCTGTTCCGCTTTCGGGCAGAAAATTACTTGGTAAACTTACTTATCCCGTTTATCGGGGTCAGGCGTGGGATATGATGAGGCGATTGCTCGTCCTGCTTCTCTCTTCTTTTTTCTTTTCCGCTACAGCATATACAGCGCTGTACGAATGGACCGATGAAAAGGGTGTGCAGAATTTTACCGATAATTTAGACATTATCCCACCAAAGTATCTCAATAATATCAAAAAACGACCTTCCATAAAAGTCGGTATAACTGCTGGGGATCCGGCTGAAAAGCTACAAAAGAAAAAAGGTTCTTCCCCGGATGCGGGTTCTGAATCAGAAAAAAGTGAGAAACTTATCGCCGGGCATGACGAGTCATGGTGGCGATACAGGTTTACGGCTCTAAGAAATGAATTGAAGGTAGTTCAGGATAGCTTGACGGTTAAAAAGAATGAACTGCTCATTTTGCGCCGTCAAATGACACCTAAGAATCTGAGGCGAAGCAGAAAGGCGATGTACGACAAACGTGCAGAGATAGAAAGTGATGATGCAAGAGTCAAGGACTTGGGCGGCCAGTTAAATGCATTGGATGCCGATGCAGCGAAGGAGGGTGTCCCCGCCGAATGGCGGCAGTGAAAGTATGACTCTTCTCCCGCAACGATAAATGTAGAGATGTTATCTCAGCTGAATTTCTTCGTTGACAGATAGGATAAAAAAAGGTATAAACTGCAGTCTGTCGGTGAAGCGACAACCATGATGCGCGGTAAAGTTCCTGAAGTGAAAATTTAATATGGCGGCGTAGCCAAGTGGTAAGGCAGAGGTCTGCAAAACCTCTATTCAGCGGTTCAAATCCGCTCGCCGCCTCCAATAATTACAAGGGGTTAGCTAATTCAGGCTAGCCCCTTTTGCTTATCGCGTGGCCTCTCGCGTGGCCTCATTTTATGGATTCTTGTACGCAACGAATTGAAAAAAGTTGTAGCCTGGTAAAACCACTTGAGTCTTGTATTACCTGAAACCATCAAAACCTGACTAATTGGACCAAAAATAGCGGTTGTATTGTGATAGTTTCCCAAGCTGAAGGTCTCGGGTTTGAATCCAGTTTTCCGCTCCAATAAATTCAAGGACTTAGCCACCACAGGTTAAGTCCTTGGTTCTTCAGCTGAATCGGTGAAGGCATAGTGGTTCTGGTAGTTTTCCAAGTGTATGATACAAGGCTATTTTTAGACATTCAGGCGATTTGAACCCATATGCTTTTCTGATAGTCAGTTTTGCCTTGAGGTTTAAACCCTCTACGGCTCCGCTTGAGAGTTGTCCTTTTGCCTGGAACCAGTTCATG
>CAIWTU010000015.1 GCA_903915655.1 uncultured Geobacter sp. | reverse complement strand
TTCTCACCCAGAATTTCTTCGGGGGTTTTGTAATGTTTGAGTAGTTCGTCGATTACGTCGGTGTTAATGGTCATGTAAACTCCTTAGGGTGACTTGGTGTACCCACTAATGGCCATTTACACAAACCTTTTTACACCCTCTAGAAAAGATATAACTCCTTCCCAAGCTATACCCTATCGCTCGTCTGGAGCCACCCAAGACATAAACCACTCCAAAGCATCAGTGTTGCCAACCATATCATGTGCCAGCTTGAGACGCTGCAAAAGAAGCTCTCTTTCCTCATCACTCAGTTCCGCTGCTCGTCGTTCGGCATCAGCAAAGAACTCGTCGATCTTTTTTGCTTCCGCCCAAGCACTGATAATCCGTGACAACTCTTCACGGCTTTCCTTTTCCGCTTTGATGCGTCGCCGTTCAGCCTCTTCGCGGTCCCACTCGAGCTTCTGCGCCTGCCATCTTTGTCTCTCTATTTCTGCCTGGCGTTCGCCTTCTTCAACCAATCTTGCAATGGTAGCTGCCTCACGCTCAAGTTCTTTCACGATAGCGGAGAGTTTCCCAGGGTATTCGCCTTGTTTGCTCTCTCGCCACTGGCGCTTCCATTTCGCCCTTGGGTATGGTGAGTATGCCTGCACGCATAGCCTTCCGCTCGGCAGATCACGCTTGCTCGTCCAAGTGTAGGATCTCGCAGCTTTTTTTATCTGCTGTGGTGTAAGTTCGGTAACCCTTACGTACTCTCCATCGAGGTATTGCACCTCCACTTCCTCACTCATCTCGAAGATGGTGAGACCGATGGCAACTGTGCCGACAAATGCAACGGTCGCGCGGGCGGGGCTCCATAGGTCTGAGTAGTGACGATCGCGCCCACCCTTTTCCCGTTCTTCTACGTCGTGGCGACACAGATTCTGGCCTTGTGGAGCGAATATGACCCGATGACCTCGCTCTTCAAAAAGCAGAAAAAATTCGTTTGCAACGTCCAAGGCATGTTGGCGCATTGGCTTCGATACAACAATATCAGCCAGGAGGCGCTTGCTGGGTTTTAAGAAGCCACTGTCGGTTTCGCGACCATCGTCTAAGTGTTGCCGCGCACCTTGAAGCAGTGGGTGAAGTTCAGGCAGGTCGCTGCGTTTGCAGCGTTTCGATTTTTGTGGTGGTTTTGGGAGCGGGTATGGAACGCGCCGTGCCTGACCATAACGTGCCCACTCCAGCTCGTCCCCCGGCTCTGCGACCGGCAGTGGCAGACGCTTGGGCGGTTTTTTCCCTGCAGCTAGTTTCGCCCAGTACCCCCTGGGAGGACGCGGTACATTAAGCTGAGTGCAAACACGGGCGAGAAAGCTCCCTGAGACCTTATATTTTGCTGCAACTGAGATCATAGGTTCAGCCCAAACCTCATGGTACAATCTTTCCCGGCTGACTGCAGATCCTTCATCGTTAGTAGGTGTCTTTTCTTCTTCCACAGTCACACTCAGTTCCCCTCCAATTTGTGCAGTTTATTTCGGGTTGGTAAGTACGACACGACCAGTATGCGTTGTACGAGAATATCTCCTCCATCATCAGTGCCCAAAGGGATCGTCATTAACATCGGGCAATTGCAGAAAATAGGAAATTAAACGGGAATTCATCCTGTCAAGGACCTACCCCCTTGTGTTCATAATTGCCGCTACAAAATCACAATAAACTCTGACTTAGAACGTGACATCAGGACACAATCTCACTTTCATTAGTTGCGTCAGAGCAAGATTCTCCTAATGCGAGGATCTCGGTACATACATACGACCGGAATGATTCTAAGTCGGTGAAGTATCGGTAGCCGGCTCTATTGGCCGCCTCCTCCGTTTCCCTTCCCTCGTCGATAAGCAGAGCGACAGGTTTGCTCAATCCTTCTTGTAGTCCTTCTGGCCATGCAAGATCCAACACTGCGAGCATTTGGTTGTTTACAGGGTCTGTAAGCTCAAATAAAAATTCACCTTCTGGCAAGCCGTTGGCAACAATCCATGCGTTGCACTCCAGAAGCAAGTCCTCTTCTGCTGGTGTAGATATTTCTCCAGGAATTCCAAATTCAATTCTTTCAAGCACAGATGGTCCGATTTCTTTCTCAGGAATAGTTCCCGCAACAAGACTATCGAGAAAATTATTTGCCGCCTGAGCCAATAACTCGCGACGGGCAGAGAGAAAATCAAGATAATATTCCGGTTTCCAGAGATTTTTGTCCTTGGGAATCCAATGGGATTCTATTGCCCCAGGCTGTTTAGCTGATAATTCTTCAAGATAAATGGTAGGGTCGCGATCAGATATGACCAAGTTAGTCTCCTGGGTCAGAAAAGCGAAGTTAGCAATGGCATTTACTTCGGGCCGAGGATAGCCGTGCTTATAAAGGAGTGCTTTGGGGAAAATATGATGAATCTGAAGGCTGCTCAGTTTACCCAGCAAGTTGCTGGAAAGCTCAACTCCTGACAACCAATCCTTTGCCTTGCATACCCTGGTCAGCATGTAGAGCATCGGATAGAACCTTGCCCCCATACTCCAACCTTTGAAGTCATCTGGTTGAAGGCGAAGATCACCTCGGTTCTGGCGGAGTTGATTGATCAGACGATCAAGGGCGCCGTCAAGACTTTCGATATGGTGAAGATCCTGATTCAGCACTGACTCAGTCGATCCTGCGTATCGCCCCCAAAGGTAAGTATGGATATACCAGAACAAAAGTTTATCCCGCTCCTTGTAGTCAATGAAATTACCGCCCCGTTGCACGAGAAATCTTGACATTAGGGGAAATGAATACGTGCTGCCTAGGACGCGATCGTGATCAAGACCGAGGCGAGAGGCAATGATGTCGAGGAGTTTGTCAATGGACTTTTCAGTGGATTCGAGTCCAGTCTTAAATGTTGCTGAATCGATATTTTTCAAAGCTACAAACAGTGCCTCACCGGTTATAATCGAGTTAATATTCCGTAATAGCCATTCAAGGCGAAAATTGAAGCCTGCTTTTTTCCACTTCTCGAGCCTTTTTTTCATCTCAGCCCGAGCTTCGGGCCATTCAGCACAAATTTTGGCCAAGGCCAGATCGCCTTTCGAAAGCTTTGTCCCTCCACTGTTGACGTTATTAAAAATATCTACGACCACGTCTACGGTCTTGTCCTCCCCTGTAACTTTCTCAATGTGAAGTTCAATTTCCTTGATATGAGTGATTTTGGTAAGACGGTTTATATACTCGTTTATCTTAGGGGCGAACTCAGGGTAGGAAAAGAGCTTGCCGATAAAGATTCCCACATCAGCCTTCATCAATTCCGTCACGTTTATCCAAAGCGGATTATCGTTCATCTTCACTGGAGCAAAGAACTCAAAAACCTCTTCATCCAAATGAAAATATAAACCGGTAAAGGCTTGAGCATTTCCATCGAAAAATTTTGGTGGTTTGCCACGAATGATGCCATAAAGGGATGTAATCCGTTGTTGTCCGTCGAGAAGGAGTTCGACCGAACCTGGTGCCAAAGAACCGTCTCCACGCGCATTGGCGTTTTCAGTCTTTGCTACCCATACAAGCAAACTACCGACCGGATGCTTGCGGTAAAGAGAATTCATAAGTCCGCGTACTTGGTCCCTGTTCCAGACATATCCCCGCTGGAACTCCGGGAGTGCCATACTGCCAAGGTCAATTTGATCAAGAATAGTACTGATTTTCACGTTTCCTCCTGACTCAGACTAAAACTTCCTAAAAATTTTTTTAATCAAATAGAAAGGAACGTCCCCTGAATATCGCATGAGCTCCGCCGTATACTGTTGTTGTAGCCCGGTAGTTGGAAACAGCCCTCAGTGTGGCCAGGACCTGCTGGTGCGGGGCGAAGTTGTATCGTCGGGGAGGTCTTCGATATTTGAAAGCCGAAGATCTCTACAAGCAGCTCAGTAAATACCTTAATCCCTGCCCAGCTACTTTAATTCAGGACAATATGGCACCACTTGTTCTTTCCAATGAGCTTCGAAAGAACATTGAGCATTCGCTTTCATTTTAAAACTTGGAATTTCTACTTTTTGTTCGTTGCAGGAGAAATCTTCCATCTTCTTAACTTTGCCATCTTTATCGCACAGCATCATACTGAACATGCCATCGAAAGAGCGAACCTGAATATCGTATGTATTAAACATGATCTCGGCGTTTTTCCCACATGTGGGAAGTGGAACACAAACCTCGTTCACGATATTCTTATAAGTTTTCATATTCAATGACTTTATTTCGTGAGAGTCAATATATCCAGCCACTTTCTGGTTTAGATATGGTAGAAAGTTATACATTGAATCGTCAGTTGTCCTTTCAGGGGTAACTGATACAATTGCACAGGCTGACAAAAGAAAAAAACTGACAAGGCTAATAAAAGATAATCTTTTCATCCTAACCCTCCATCCATAGATCAATCCTGCGTTCATCAACCCCAGTATCAAGATCCCAGTCTTTAACAAAAGTAGTTGGCGAAGTAATGCCCCCTTTGATCAGAGGAAAAAGGGCCTTCCATGTCGATACTATACGATCTACCGCCTTATCAAATAGAATGTCGTATGGGATTTTATTCCCAATGGGGGTGACTACATTCTCTATATATTTATCCCTCTCATTTTGTTCAATTTCAGACCAAGCTATATATCGGGGAGCATTTGCGATATCAAGAACATGCCTGAATATTGACCTTTTGTCGGTAACGAAATCGACACGAGATTTGTAATTCTTGTGCCATTCGTCAAGGTCAATTTGTTCGACGTAAGCAGAAGCATGAGGATGTGCTACCTTCAGTATATCCGCCCAGAAAGACCCGATATCCGGATGAATTTTATCAAGATCTTTTGGATCAGAGCAGTCATCTAGAATATTTAGATATCCGAATGTCGATGAATCTCGATATGCTGCGTCGCAGATATCAGTACCCGTTAGTTTGTTAAAGAGGTATATATCCTGAACAAGTTCACATCGCCCATGCTCGGTACACGTAAATATGTAAGTGCCACCTACAGTGCAATTAACAACAGGATGGATAAAAGAGTCTGCAATTACATGGCTCACATATCCACATAACCATGCAAGGCAGTTCTTGAATTGATCCCCTTTCTCGTCCATAATTGAAAGCTTTTTGATTCCTTCAAATATAAATACGTCAATATTCTCGTAGTGCATTCTGTTTGACCAATTATGACCAATATGCAGGACCCCATACTTAATGACATCTGTCAAATATGGGTAATCCGGCCCTGTTGAGCCCATTACCACAAAGTGGTTTCTCTCCTTGAGAACCCCTGGATAAATGGTACCTTTCCCAAGTTTCTTCATGGCTTCACGGGCAAGAAGACAATGAGCAAAGGTTGCAGGCATGAACACCTCCTTGATATTTACAATTATTCTCCCCTGTCTGAAAAACTTTACGCCGCTGCATTCTGATTTATATCTTCCAGCAAATGAATGATCCTAGTCGCCCCCACATCCCCAAACACTCCATCCAACCCCTCATCGTGAA
Source organism: uncultured Geobacter sp. (assembly GCA_903915655.1). Taxonomy (GTDB): domain Bacteria; phylum Desulfobacterota; class Desulfuromonadia; order Geobacterales; family Geobacteraceae; genus CAIWTU01. The sequence goes on along the minus strand of CAIWTU010000015.1, from coordinate 5,879 downwards.
TGTCTGTAAATGGCGGCTCATACAAGAGGCCGGGATCCATGGTCCCGTTTTGGGTCAGATAGTTGATAATCTGATCAATGAATCTGATCTGGGTGGCCGAATAGGTCTTCCCATGCAGAAACTCGCCGAAGGCCTCGGTTACCGCTTCACGGTCCAGGCCGACCAGGCTGCGAATAAATGACCCGAGGCTCTGCTGGTGGCCGAAAACTTTCTCAAATCGTTCGCGGCTACCCACCTCTTCCGATTTAAACAACAGCCGCTCCAACTCTTCCAGGTCCTGCTTCGTGATCTGCCGGTTCATGCGCAGTTTGTTGATGGTGATGTGATCGGCATGATCGCGGATGAATTTCTCCACCTTCAGCCGATACTGGCGCATCTCTTCGGCGCTGGCATAGCCCGGCACAAATATTGGGGTATGGTCACCGATGGTGTCCGTAAAGTCAGTATAGACGATCACCGCCTCGCCCTTGTCCAGGAATTTAATCAGATCCCTCAGGCGGACGCGAACCTCCTCCAGCATCGGCAAGGTAATGCCGGACCAATACCCTTCGGTTTGCAGATCCAGGATCAGCTCCATCTGCTGCGCCACCATCGGGATGGTCCCCTTCCCTTCCAGTTTCGCGGCAATCTCCATTACCTTGATCCGGTACCGTTCAAAGGAACCGGATTTTTCCAGCAGCGCCAGTTGCAGGTTCAGTAACAACAGGTCCAAGCGCTTGGCGGTCTCGTCTTCCTGTGGGAGCTCCGCAGGCAATCCTGCCAGGTGGATCGTTACTTCCAGAGTATCCTCCTGGCTAAGTTTGCTCCACTGTTCCCTGACCGAGTATTTTTCCAGGTGCCGACGATGGGGTCGGACAATGAAGTTGTCCGGATTCATAACCGCTACCTCACCGTGAAGGGTATCCTCCAGGCCACACCGCAGCCGCTGCTCACTGTCGGAAGCCGGGTAGTCAGGATTTTGCAGCTGCAGCAGCAGGTTCAGCCGCTGTTTAAAGATCTTTTTGCTGAGTGACTCCTGGCTGCCACTCTCAATCCCTTCCGTATTTTCGGCAAAAAACTCGAAGTTCTGGCAGTAGTCGAAGACGTAGAATTCCTGCTTGTCCAACTCCGGACCGAACAGATCCCTGCAGAGCCGGGTGCCGCGCCCCATCATCTGGTGAAACTTGGTCTTGGAGCGGACCAGTTTGAAGAAGACCAGGTTAAGGATCTCCGGCACATCGATGCCGGTATCCAGCATATCCACCGAGATGGCGATTACCGGGTCATTGTCCTTTACGGAGAACTCTTCCAGTATGCTCTGGGCGTAGGTCTCGTAGTTGTCGATCACCCGGCAGAATTTTCCCTTCAAGTGGGGATAGTTCTTGTCGAAGCGCTCCTGGATAAACATGGCGTGGTTGTGGTTTTTGGCAAAGATAATGGTCTTGCCGAGCCGGTCTCCTCCCGCTACCATGACACCATAGCGCATCAGGTGTTCCAGCACCTTGTCCACCGTATCGATGTTGAACAGCCAGTTGTTCAGGGCCGACGATTCGATTTTCTCCGGCATCCCGCCGGTCTCCTCGTCCCAGAACTTCTCCTCGTACTCGGCCTGTTCCTCCGAGGAGAGTTCGTTGTATTTCACCCCTTCCCGCTGAAACTTGAGCGGCACGGAATGCGCCTTGGGCGGCACCAGGAAGCAATCCGCCACAGCCTTTTCCAGTTCGTAGTAAAAGGTGGGAACGCCCTTCTCCAGTTCGAAGAGCTGGTAGGTGTTGCGGTCCACCTCGGCCCGGGGCGTGGCAGTCAACCCCAGCAGCAGGGCATCGAAATACTCGAAGATGGCGCGGAACTTCTGGTAGACCGAGCGGTGGGCCTCGTCGATGACGATCAGGTCGAAATGGCCGGGGCTGAAGCGTTTGTTGTCCCCCTTGGCCTCGTCGATACAGTTCATCATGGTCGGATAGGTAGAGAGCACGATCCGGCTAGTTGTATCGTCCTTGATTTTGGTAATATTGACCGGGCTGGAATTTGGCAGATGCTCCTTGAAGGCGTTACCGGCCTGGGTCAGCAGGGCGGTCCGGTCGGCCAGAAACAGCACCCGTTTGATCCAGTTGCATTTCTGGAGCAGTTCAATCAGAGCGATTACGGTGCGGGTCTTGCCGGTGCCGGTGGCCATGACCAGCAGCGCTTTACGCAGCTTGCGCCGCTGGAAATCCTCCCCTACCCTCCTGATGGCCTCATGCTGGTAGTAGCGCTCCACTATTGTCTTGTTGATGGTGGCGCTGGTGATCTCCCTGATGCTGGTGCGGCGGTTGATCAAGAGTTGCAGTTCGTCCTTCTTGTAGAACCCCTGCACCTTGCGTGGCGGATAGTTCAGGTCATCCCAGAGCCAGGTTTCGTAGCCGTTAGTGAAGAAGATCAGCGGGCGCTGTCCTTTCATCTGCTCCAGGCAATCGGCATATAGCTTGGCCTGCTGCTGGCCGATGCGCGAGTCCTTCCTGGTCCGCTTGGCCTCGACCACCGCAAGGGGGAGGCCGTCATCACCCCACAGGACATAATCGACAAAACCTTCGCCCTTGTTGTTGGGCATCCCTACAACCGGGTATTCCAACACATCCGGTGCCTTCAGGTCCCAGCCTGACTCCTTCAAAAGCAAGTCGATAAAGTAATCCCTGGTTTCCCCTTCGGAATAATCGTGCTCGTCGGGGGTCTGGCGGTTGCGTTCCTTCAATTCCTGGATCCTGGCCTTGAGCGCCTCGATCTCTACTATAGTCCTGGCCAGTTCCGCATCCTTGGAAGCAAGCCTGGCGTCCTTTTCCGACAGTACGTCCTGCAACCTAGCCAACTGCTCGGCGTTGCGGTCTGCGACGGTGCTGTCCTTCAGAGGAATCCGGCTGATGTCGAAGAGCGGTTTGCCGATGTCCGCCGCTGTTGGTGAATAGCTGCGGGCCAGCCAGTAGAGGACGTGGAAGAGTTCTTTGAGAGTGTGGAGGGAATCGTTGTTGCTGATCGGTTTATCACTGTGGACGGCCAGGTTGCCGATTTTCTGGATGGTGAGTATCTTGGGGAAGAGGCAGGGTTCCAGGTTCTCCCGGAAGGTTGGTTCGTGAATCAGGGCGGCCAGGTTGTCGGCGTAGGGTTGCTTGAGGTAGGAATCGTTGGCGTAGAGCCATTTGACGGCGCGTTCCAGTGAGCGCCGGGCATAGAAGCAGCTGGTCCTTGGGGCGCTGTTGACGTTCTGCTCGGCCTCTCGGGCCGTTTCGTAGAGGTCGGGCCAGTCGGTTATTAGGAAGATGAAGTTGGACATTGCTACTCCGTTATTGTATTCGGGAGCTTACTTTTGAAGCAAAAGTAAAAGAGTATTATCACAGCGCCCCTTTTTTAAGAATTTAACCCAGCAAGCACCATCTGATGTTCAATAAATTCATCCACAGAAACAGGTAATATTGCATCGTTAATTTTCAATACAGCTCTCAACAAATATTCTCTAATTGCGGATCTAGCCTTGTTATTCCCAGAATTCTGTATTGCTTGATATATGTCATAAATAATGCTTTCAATATTTTTGCATGCGCTCAGATTAGCACTAGCATCAAAAATAACATCTTGAATCACATGATGTTTTGACGTCAGATTGCTTTCTGAGCAAGGGCATTTGCAGAGAATTTCTCCTTGATCTATTGGGTCACTCCAATTGAATCGAGAGTCTCGATAGGAAATTTTATTTTCGAGAATTCTATCCATTACATAGCCATCAGATCCATTTTGATCATGTTTCGGATTTCCACAGTCAGAATGTCTATTAATTATATACACGCCAAAATTGGCACTGTGATTAATTAACTTTTCGAAGACCGTTTTTAGCTTAGACTTGGTAATCCAATTTGGGGTCGTATTATCCCAACGAAAGCTGTAGCCAGAATCTTCTACACCGCCAATGACAGCAAAAATTTCTTTACGCAAATTAACGTAAAACTCAAGTAAACTCATCATGATAACAATCCCTCATTCAATCAAAAATAAATACAAAACAGGGAAAACACGTAAAATTCTTGCGGCCTATATCCTTCAAATTCAGTCAACATTCATCCGTATTAGAATTTAACCAGAATCAACAAGCTACTTATCGACTGGATTGCCACTATTAAGATAAATTGATTCACACCTTTCCTACCAGACGCTAACATCGCCCACCCTTAGCATTCCTCGGCAATCAGTAAATGGCAGTCTTCCACACAATCATCATCTTTGAGTGAATCGAAATAAGCTTGTACCTCGCTTGGGCGCCGATTGATAGATTTCAGGTAGCGATATTGTGACGTGTATCCAGCATAAATTCGACTTCGTGCACTGAACTTACGAATAACATCCACTTCCAGTTCAATGGCATCGCGCTTAGGTCGCTTTATTTGCGGAAGCCGCACAGTCGAAACATGACTTCTCAATTCGTCAATCCATTCAATTCCTTTGTCTGCACCATTCGCAAAATCCATCCAGTCGACAATCTCATCAGTTCTTGCGTGTTTGGTATATTCTGAAAACAGGAACCTTTCTGGGTCCTTCCTGAGGATCAAGTCTTTTGAAACGCGCCGGGAAGCGGTAAGCCACGTCTCGTAGGCATCATCCAGATCCGAAACCGCATTATTCAGCATATCTAACTCCGCAGAACACATTGCGTGACCGAGGGCAGTAATTGTATAATACTCTTCAATTGGGAGTACCTCCTGAACTTGCGACACAGCTAGCAGCTGGGTACGGTAGCATTGATGGATCTCACCTAGTGTCTGCCTTGCATTCACCAGTAGTAGTTTCCTGGTATTTTCATTGAGGCCCAATTCGATCCCTGAAAGTGTTTTTAGAGCAGTTGTTAATGCAGCCTTCTCTTTGGACTCTAAAATATCACGAATTTTTTTTACATCATTGGCTAACTTATTGACTTTCTGGTCAATTTTTCCGAGTTTATTATAGAGGAAGACAAAGCTCGCTGCGCTAACAGCAAGCGTCAGTCCAGAGAGAAGCATTGTTACTTTAGCGAGACCAAGAATCTCCGAAGTGTCCTTCCCAATTTTATAAAGTTGGATGGTATTCAATGCTTCGAAAGCTGTGTTAACTGGGGTCAGAAGATTGAGCGGGTTGATTCCATTGATGAGGTGGGCAACAATCTGACCAGAGTTGTCCCGGATCACGCCACCGCATATCTTGTATGCACCTGTCATGATACCGATCAAACATTTGTCCGGAATTACTCGTGATACTGTAAAACCCGCGAGTTCAGTAATCATGATGTTCTGTTCCTCCTGTTTTTGCCTGACGGAGCTAAAGCTAATCGGCAAGTTTTTGGGCCAGTCGTGCCGGTGTTGGAAAACATAGTTTTTCGCAAATATACTTTCTCATTTTCCCTTTTTAAAGGCAGGCCCAGTTGCTTCGCCCCCGTTGCTTCCTCTGGTTCTACTTGTAAGTCTGCTGTCTGAGCAGACTTGTGCTGAGCGAAGTCGAAGTAGTCGAAGTCAAGTTCTGCTCTTTTTCTCGGACAGTTTCAAAAAGTTTTTGCCAGTCGGTTTTCATGAAGGTGATGTTGGACATTGCTACTCCGAAAATCTGGTCTAAAGTTAAACATCTAGGATGTTATACTTTTAGTCCACGTCAAAGTTATGGTGTACAACTGAATCCAGAATTTCCAAAACCCTGACCCCATCTTTGAAAAAGTTTATTGTGTCATGAATGTTCATGTCGGGGTTACCTCCATGTGCAAAGTCATTACCGGGCGTTGTCAAGGGAATTGTCGCATTTTTTAAGCTGCAGTCTTTGAGGCTTCCCGATAGTTGTGATCTGATTTTCTCGGGTTGAGCGTCACTTCTTTTGTATGGTTCCAATTTCGGCATTTTCCCGACCAACGCTCG
>CAIWTU010000014.1 GCA_903915655.1 uncultured Geobacter sp. | reverse complement strand
ATCGCGAAGAAATGGACCCTGCCGATCAGAGACTGGAAAGCTGCCATGAATCGTTTTTCTATTCTTTTTGAAGACAGACTGCCGAATCTTTAAAACCGAAACCCAGTACCATTTACACAAAACTATTTACAGGCCCTCCAAGTCGAACTCTGGCAGTTTTTAGATGCGCAAGACATGTCTGTGTTACTTTTTTGATTTACCTAACGTATCGCACGACAAGATTAATTGCCTGGCATATCTGTATCCCGCTGCTTTTACCCAATTGCTGTTAACCAGGAAAATCCAAAAAACTAGCATTACTACAGATGACACAATAGCTATTACGTCATTATTGCTGTAGTTTTTGTGCATAAAGCACTTAATAGATGTAATTGCAACACCAATAAGCAATATTCCAACAGCTATACTTTTTATGCCAAGCATATTCCTGCGAAAACCATATGAAATGTTCTCGCTGAAAAGTAATTTGTATTTCTTTTCATCCCTGGTGTTTTCCCGTAAATAATTTGAACAACTATCATACACTAGGTCTGCTTTTACGATGTCCGATAATTCTTCCTCTTTTGTAGGTATCTTCTTGTCTGCAATAGGGGATAATTTTTCATGGTACCTTTTAATGGTCATTTCATCAAAGACTGGATTGTTGTTAAGCCGAAGAGCAAGCGTTGTCGGCTTACCTCCCCATTCCTGAAACAAATTGTCCTCCCTTTTTTTACCTAAATCCCGGACAATTTGTTGCCCAAAATAGGCAAAACCGCATACAACTCCGAGGCCGACTAAGGTCTTAGATAATTTCTCGAACGAAGAAAAATCGTTGATGAGTAAAAGTAATGGGGCAAGAGCAATCACGGCCGGCAATTGCCTAGCCTTCAGGTCGTAAATATCGATAGGTAATTTCATGGTTTTTAAAGTATCTCCATTTCCTACGTAATTTTTAGTTTATGTTGACGGAAAGAATTGGTTGCGCACCATCCACCCAAGCTTTGATATGTATTACACCATCATTCCTCGTAGTCAGACACTTCCTTTCCACGCTGCCTCCGCTTCTTCGATGAACTGTCCATCCGCTTGCTTGCTGAGAGTACCTGGTTGTAGCACTTGAATCGCAGAAACGACCGTCTGAAACTATAACCAGTTTCGGTGAAATTTTCTGGAACAGTTCAGTGGAAAATCCTGAAGCCCTTCCGTGGTGAGGCGCAACAAATATATCCGTATTCCTTATGGCATTCAGAAAATCTTGCCGACTAAGGAGTTCATTCCACGAAACCGGTTCATTATCTCCAGGTATAAGTATTTTCGAGTGTGCATATTCTATTATTGTAACTAGACTATGATTGTTCAAATTGGATGTAGCACATGTTCTAGGGATAAATGTTTGTATCGATGCTCCACCTAAGTTTACTGGATTATGAATGGCTTCAATATCTGGAACCGGATTATTGTATGACCTGTTTATTTCCAAATACTTTTCAATAGTCGAACAATATCCTCCTCTGCTGCTACTTCTTATGTCGTTTTCTGATAGATGGTTGGGCCTATAGATGATTCCGGGACTTAATTCAGAAAAATTGTGGATATCATCAACATGGTCTTTGTGAGGATGGCTTATAATGATTGCAGCAAGTTGCCTTACGCCCCATCTATATTTGAGATGCCGCAATGGGCTGAAGGTTGCATTATTGTCTCCGTAAGAGCCTACTCCTAAATCTATTTGGACATATTTACCATTCGGCGTCTTTATGGTCGCTGCGCTTCCATGCTCGACATCCCAAAATGTGCATTCCAACATAAAACGCTCCTTTGGAGTTTGCTACCACGACTCCGACAGTTTATCGACAACATCCTTCCGCGACAGCACCTTCGAACAGTTCTCCCACTTGTTCTCATCGGGGCTGATGGCGGTCTGATACCTCAAATCAAAGGCATTTTTCGCCTGCTCCCGGAGATGGATATACTTGTCCATTTTCTTTTCCATCTCTGTTACGTCATCAATCCATTCGTCATCGATAATATCCGGAAGCCCACCGAAGATATCGAACTTGTCCTTGAGCCGCCTTGAGAGGACCTTGTAGACCTTTTCATCCCTGGTTTCATGGTAGACCAGGTTCAGCATGTCGACCATTTTACGGGTCTGTCCGAATCTTTTTATCCTTCCAAGCCGCTGTTCAAGACGTGAGGGGTTCCATGGCAGGTCGATATTAATCAGGGTACCTAACGTCTGCAGGTTGAGGCCTTCGCAGGCAGCGTCAGTTGCCACTACCAGTCGCAGCTCACGATTCTTGACCGCCTTCTTGATGTCGTCACGGTCGACTGACGAGAACTCTTCCCCTCTGAACAAGCCACTTTTCCCGAGGCCGGCATAAACAGCAACAGTTTCCTCCGGGAATAACTTTGCAAGCTCCGATGCCGCCCAGTACGCGGTGTCGTAATACTGGCTGAAGATGATACAGCCCAACTCCAGCCAGCTTTTGCCTTCCGAAAGATATTCCGTCAGGAAGTATTTGACTGCCGCAAGTTTTGGGTCTCTCGCTTCCGGCCGGGATAATTCATTGACTATGGTTTGCAGACAGAGGGCTTCCTGTTGAGTGAGACCATCCAGGACCTTTTCCAGCAACTCAGTATCTTCATCATCATCAAGAATTTGCCGATTCAGGAGTTTCCGAGCGGTCGATTTACCGGAAGCAAAACTGGAACATATCCGCTGAAGCAGCATCGATTCGATGAAACCGGCAGCCTGTGTTCTTAAACTCAGGGCAGCCGTGAAATCCCTAGCGGCCTGATAAGCCAAGTCGAACGGCAGGTTCGTCATCAACCCCAAGCCGTTGAAGCTTTGCCCGGGATAAGCTGTCATGCTGTTGTTCGGGTCAGGGTGGACGTTAACCTCAATCTTATCCAGCAGCCCCATTTCTTCAAGGGTATCTCGTCGACGCAAAACCGTATGGCGGATAATGGGGTTACTCTCTTTGAAATAATCAGGAAATAGGGTCTGCTGAACAAGCTCCTGTTCAGACCAACTCAGAGAGCTGAAGGGGGTATCACAATAAAATGAGTTGTCCGGGATTCCCATCTGGAAACGGAGCCCTGCAATCGTCGTGTTTTCCTTAGCCGGCGGGAGCGGTGTTCTGAGCAGTTCCCAGGCTTCTTTCGCGTCCGGAGGCGTCTGAGTACCTTTGACGTATGGCAACGATTTTTCACAGTTGACCCAGGCGCTGACGTATTCCCGCCCCAATACGAAATCCACACCGGAGTTCAACGCCTTCATCAAATCCCAGAGCTCATACACTTCCGTTTGAATCGGCGTGGCCGTGCCCAGAAGCATATGCCTGGTTTTCGGCCCGATGTTTACCATGAAGTCCAGAATATTGTTCATTTCTTCCGCGGGGCGCCCCAATATCGCTTTCTTCCGGGCCTTGTGGGCTTCATCGAGGATAACCATGCCGAACCTGTGCTGCAGGAGCCTTGAACGCTCTTCGGTGTCATGGACGATTAGCCCGGTCGACACAATCGCAATGCGGTAAGGACAGCGGACAACATCCTGAGCTCCCCTAGTCTTTATCAGGTGCCCATTGCAATCCACCCACATCTTCCGGTTAGACAGCCATACGGCACTTGGCACGCCCAGCCAGTCCTTAAACTCCACCTGCCACTGAAACGTAAGAGTGGAAGGGCACAGGATAAGGACAGGGCCATCACCTAACAGAATAGAAAGCATGGCGGCTGTGCCCAAAGACAAGGTCTTTCCTAAACCGACTTCATCGGCGAGGAGAAGCCTGGCGCGGCCATATGTTTCACGATGTTCGAGGAAATTGACGACGAAGGCCCGTTGCCATGGCTGCAATTGTTCGCCAGCCCTATAGATGGGGGATTCGACCAGGGCGGAAGCAGGGAGGTCTTTCGCGGGGACATCTTCAAAGGATACTTCAGTTCGTTCCGCGACCCGTTTGACTTCTTCTATGATGGCATCCGGGAGTGGATAGGATTCCTTCCAGAGGGCTTCAAATTCTTCTTCTACCCAGGCAACGCCTTCGGGAGAGGTATCTTCCCATAAAATTTCGTAATTCTGACTGAAGGCGCTTTTTGATTCGTTTATGGACCCAAGAAAACAGGTCTTGCTGCCATCCGGCAGTTCAACGACTCCAGCCTTTCCATGGAGGAAAACCTTGCTTTTGGGAACCACCCGAATCTGGACGTTGCCGGCAGAAAGGATTTCATAAAGCTTGCGGTATTGCTCACGGCGAAGGAGAGCTTCAATCTCTATAGGTACCTGGTTCCATTTCTCCTTGAGGGCTGATTCACGAGCGGCCTGGGATACCATTATGTCAGCGGCATCAAGCTCGCTATTGCAAACAATCCGCACATCGGGGATTTTAGAAATCTCTTCACCGACAAGTTCAAAAATGGAGCTGCGGAAATAACCTGCTATCCGTTTATAGGAACGGGCTCCATTGAGTTTTTCCGCAAGGAAAACCTTATCAAGCCGCTGGAGACGTGAGGAGAATCGATTTACCACGGGTTATTGTCCCCACTTCTGGTTGCGGACCAGGTCGCGTAATACCCTGGCGGAACTGGCTTCGTCAGGACGGATACCTTCGAGCTTGCCGGCAAGATAATCTGCCAGTTCAACGACAATTTCCCGACATTTGAAGTAGTCAGGAATATTGTAGGAAAGGTGAGACAGCACTTCATCGCCGTCCGTGTCTTTTGACAGTTCCATCATGCCGTACAGAACACCACGCAGGACGGTATTCGCCAGTTCTGAATCGCCGGACATTTCGGCACGGGCAAATTCATCGGAGCTTTTCAGCCGGGCAGCGTTGGCCTTCTCGCTGGCCATGAACTGCTTGAAGCTCTGCACCTTGAACGCCTTGGCAAAGTTCTGGTAATTGTCGAGCGTTTTAGCACCTATTGCCTCAAGCTCAAGCATTTTCAGGTAGAAACGCTCTGCAGGTTTGAGTTTATCCCAGTGGGCTTTCTCGATTCCAATCGGAACTAAAGCTTCATTGGCAACGCCGACCGCAAATTCAATCAATTCATCGACAAAAGTTGTTTGACCTTTAACTCGGGGACGAATGGCTTCTGTAGCCATATCCTTGCCATCAATGATGGAATAACGGGTCAGCACACGAAGCGCTGCTGCGTATCCGGCCATTTGAACGTCAGCATCAGAGAAGAGGTTTTCATCGCGGTAGAGGTCTTTAGCGTCCTGATTAAGCCCGGATAGCGTGTTCACTTGTTCTTCAACTTCTTCTTGAATTTCCCAGGCAAGGTCAGAACGACTGGCCTTGTGATTTCCTTGCCGCTTTCTGAGAATAAGAAGAATAGTGCCCTTGACGTAACTCCCTTCTCGAAGAGCACTATCGGTTTCCGTAACAACATACCAGGCGGCCGTTACATGAAGCCCTGAAGCCCAGACGATGTTTGCCATGTCAGCCCAGATAGAACCGGACTGGTGAGTAAACATGATAACCTGGATGCCATTTTCGGGCATCATTTCGGTCATTCGCTTGTAAGCAGAGACCATTCCGCGTCGAAATGATTCATCTTCTCCTTTTATGGCAAGTGAGCGACGGGAATCCCAAACCCAATTCCTAAATTCTTCTGGAGGATTCTTTTTTAACCATGCAATGAAAAAATCTAGTATTTCTTCGTATTTAACAGCATCGCCATACGGTGGGTCAGTTATAAAAATGTCAGACTCTTTAGATAAATCGTTGGATGCATGATTCATTGTTTCAGTGTTAATATTCTCATCCAATTTAAAGTTGTTTCCTTTGATTTCTAACAGTCTTGAGCAAATGCTGAAACCACGACAACCATAATTATAAATTGTATTAAGAGCTTGATTGTAAAAAGTATTTTGAACGCTACCTCCACCACCACTGCTAATATTCCAAAGACATAGCCTGCTATTCCAGTTGACAAGCTGAGTAAGACTAAATTTTAGTTCTGCATGGGCCTGTAAATAGTTTTGTGTAAATGGTACTGGGTTTCGGTTTTAAAGATTCGGCATTCTGTCTTCAAAAAGAATAGAAAAACGATTCATGGCAGCTTTCCAGTCTCTGATCGGCAGGGTCCATTTCTTCGCGATATTT
>CAIWTU010000013.1 GCA_903915655.1 uncultured Geobacter sp. | reverse complement strand
CAGTATGCCCGCTGTAGTTGTGCTTGTTTAATTCCTCAAAACTCTTTACCATTCCCCCCCTGTCTGGATTTAGATGAATATATCGCACCAGTTCGGTTCAGTATGCATCTTCCTGACAAAGGGTGGATTTGTACCGATTTTTAAAGAGTTGCCCGCTACGTTTATGGCGGTGATTGAAATAGACAGCACAACCGGTAAGGAGTCGCCGCATCAGAGTGGCGATTGATTCATTGCCGGTTCGTGCAAGGCCCGGGGGGCATCTAATCTTGCTGATCTTGGCATGGAATACCATTTACACAGATACATTTATTCTGTCAACTTAATAACTTAAGGGCGTCCCCCTTGGCAGGTTGCAGGCGGTGATGCACATTAGGCAGTCGGCAGGTCAAAAACTCCTCGGTTGGTTCTCTGTTTCGCTTAAAATACCGTCAGTTCATCTGAAATAGCGTTGACACTGCTCTGTAACGTGTGTATTTTCCGTCAAGGCAATAAAGCAAATTCCTATCCCTATCCCTTAAAGGTGTTTTAATGATTAATGAATATCTCTCTGCCGGTTTTGCAGATGTTGATCATGTGAAGAACCAGGATGCATATTTTGACTGCCTGTCTTTATTGGATTCGTTGCCTTATTTTTTCGAATATAAGCTGAAAAGTTACGAACTGTTGCAACTTAAGCAGGGGATGAAGGTTCTTGAGGCCGGTTGCGGGATCGGTGATGATGCTTTTAGAATGGCAGAACGAATAATGCCTGGAGGAAGCGTCGTTGCTCTCGACTCAAGCAACGAAATGATTGAGAAAGCCCGGTCGCGGGAAGTCTCTGAGCATCTATCCGTTCGGTTTCAAACAGGAGATGTGCGAGCACTGCCTTTCCCCGATCATTCATTTGCACGATGCCGGATTGATCGCGTATTGCAACACATTCCGCAACCGGAAAGGGCCATCTGCGAGTTGGTGCGTGTTCTTGAACAGGGGGGATTGCTCCTGGCATATGATAATGATTGGGGTACGTTTTCAATCACAGCCCGTGATTATGAAATAACGCGCTGCCTGGAGAATTTCTGGTGCGATTCTTTTACGAATAGCTGGATCGGTCGTAACTTGTGCGATCTTTTTATCTCCTCTGGCTTATCAAATATAAGAGTGCAACCGAGCACTTGCATTATTACTGATTTTGAAGTGGCTGACAAGGTTTACAATTTGCGGGAAACGGTTCGAAGAGCCACAGCAGAAGGCGTCATTTCCAGGGAACAAGGTGATTGTTGGATCGAAGAACTTATTAATAGAGCCAGGAAAGGCAGTTTCATGGCAGCACTTACAGCGTATACAGTTGTCGGGCAAAAAAATGTGCCTAAATGACTCCATAACAAAACCGGCTTGGCGTCGCCGGATTTCAATTATGGACGTTCCATGGCCATCTTTCCGGCTGCTGCCCGAACGGCTTCAAGCATGTAGCTTCGATTCTTCCGGGTTCAAGTAAGCCGCTGACGCGGCAGTAAAACCCAAATCCCCCGCGACAATGGTGTCAAACCTACCCGCGACAATGGTGTCAAACCTACACATTTGACAAAAATAGATAAATGAACGGCGAGAATACCGAATTTCCAACCAAAAAGTTAGACCCGCCAAAAAGTCCAATTAGGCAACAAAAAAGGCAGCCTCCGAAGAAGCGGCCTAATATTATTCTTATGCAGTTAGTTGATTTTATGCTTTTTGCCTTTAAGTTTCCGCGAAGCGGTTTAGTTCAACTGGTGGTTAAGGTGCTATTTGGTTGGTAGTATTGGGGACGCCCTCCAGTTATTAAGTTATTGCTCGATAAGGAGATAATTATTCTCCCGCGCAACCATCTCTCCCCTTTCAACCGAATAACTAACGGCTGGTCGGATTGCTTTGATCGCCTTCCAGAAAACCAAGGATAACCCCATCTGCCCGTAACATGATTGTCTCTTGCTATATCTGCTAAAGCGGATACAATGGTCTCACATTCAATTTTGTGAGGTCGTTATGTCCGAACATCTTTCCTGCAAGCTCTCTTTCCTTGATCGCTGGTTGACCCTCTGGATCTTCGCCGCCATGGCGCTGGGGGTCGGTCTGGGCTACTTCGTTCCCGGAACCGAAGCCTTTATCAACTCCTTCCAGGTCGGCACTACCAACATCCCAATTGTCATCGGCCTGATTGTCATGATGTATCCCCCCTTCGCAAAAGTTAAATACGAGGACATGCCCGAGGTTTTCCAGAACAAGAAAATCCTTGGATTGTCGCTGGTGCAGAACTGGGTGATCGGGCCGGTGTTGATGTTCGTGCTGGCCGCGCTGCTGCTGCCGGATAAACCGGGATATCTGGTGGGTCTGATAATGATCGGCCTGGCCCGCTGCATCGCCATGGTGATCGTCTGGAACGAACTGGCCAAGGGAAACAGCGAATACGCCGCCGGCCTGGTAGCCTTCAACAGCATCTTTCATGTACTGTTCTACAGTCTCTATGCCTGGTTCTTTATTACCGTGCTGCCGCCAATGGTTGGCTTGAAGGGGATGGTGTGGATGTCAGCATCCGACAGATCGCCAAGAGTGTCTTCATCTACCTGGGCATCCCCTGTATTGCCGGGGCACTGACCCGCCTGGTAGGGGTCAAGGTGATGGGAAAAGAGCGGTATCACCGCGAGTTCGTGCAAAGATCACCCCACTGACCCTGATAGCTCTACTTTTCACCATCGTGGTCATGTTCAGCCTGAAGGGTAATCTGACTGTTCAACTGCCGCTTGATGTCGTTCGTATCGCCATCCCGCTTCTGATCTATTTTGTCATTATGTTTCTGGTGTCGTTCTGGATGGGAAAAAAACTGGGGGCAGATTACGGTAAAACCACCACTCTGGCCTTCACCGCCGCCAGCAACAACTCCGAGTTAGCGATTGCTGTTGCGGTAGCGGTATTCGGGATCAATTCGGGGGCGGCTTTTGCCGCCGTCATCGGCCCATTGGTGGAGGTGCCGGTGATGATTGGACTGGTGAATGTCGCCTTCTGGTTTCAAAAGAAGTGGTTTATCGCAGGAGTTACTGCGAAGGTCATAGGTTAACATTCCGAAATGGAGGCTATCATGGAAAGAAAAATCAAGGTCCTTTTTGTCTGTATTCATAACAGTGCCCGCAGTCAGATAGCCGAAGCACTGCTAAAGAAGATTGGTGGCGACCGATTTGAGGTGCAGAGTTCCGGGCTCGAACCGGGCAAGCTCAACCCGCTGGCCGTCGAAGTCATGCGGGAGATGGGAATCGACATCTCTACTAACCTGACCAAGAGTGTTTTCGACTTTTTCACGAGTGGTACTCTCTTCGATTATGTGATTACCGTCTGCGATGGCGCCAGCGCCGAGAAGTGCCCGATCTTACCCGGCATTACCAAAAGGATTCATTGGAGCTTCGAAGATCCGGCAGCACTTGAAGGGGACCATGAAGCCAAGCTCACGGCAGCCCGCAGGATCAGGGATGAAATACAAGCTGCCGTGGAAGTTTTCGTAAACAACACGGTTGCATAGCTTGGTAACAACGAACTTCACGTTAGAGAGTTTTTATCTCTAATGTTATCGCCGAAGTAAGTTTGGGAAACGATCAAGAAGAAGGATCAATTGCATGCAGAAAGTAAAGGTAATGCCGAAAGGCACTCTCAAAATCAAGAGCCTTCGTAAGGCCGCCGAAACTGAATCAGCGGGATCATCGGCTGTTTGCTCTCTGGAACCGGGAGACGGCACCGATAAGCCCCCCTGTTGAGGTCCACCTACGTCCGCCGGCGGCGGATCAATCACAGATATGGTACCCGGCTTCATTGAGTGGCTTGAAACCTCGGCAGGAAAGGTGCCGTGCATATCATCGAAACTGTGTATCTTCGATCATCTGGGTGCCTGCAAGGCGCGTTGGGGCATCGAGCGAATGAGCTTCATCGTTCCTCCCGGTCTTTATGCTGTCGGCACTCCTGTTGCCGAATCACCGGTAATCGTAACCGCGAACTACAAGATGACGTACGACATCGTCCGACAGACACTGGCCGGGTACAACGTCTGGCTGCTTGTTCTGGAAACCTACGGGATCAATGTCTGGTGCGCAGCCGGCAAGGGTACTTTTGGAACAGGGGAATTTAGTGGGGCCTGTAAATAGTTTTGTGTAAATGGTACTGGGTTTCGGTTTTAAAGATTCGGCAGTCTGTCTTCAAAAAGAATAGAAAAACGATTCATGGCAGCTTTCCAGTCTCTGATCGGCAGGGTCCATTTCTTCGCGATATTT
>CAIWTU010000012.1 GCA_903915655.1 uncultured Geobacter sp. | reverse complement strand
GATGTGTTCACCGACTGTGATGGGGAATTCGGGATAACCGGGAAGCTGCTGTTTTTCGAGGGGAATTTGAATTGAGAACGAGTGCCGTCTTGAGTCAGAATAGTAGAGAAAGGTGCACACATCCCTGCCCCTGCGGTTATCTCGGAGACCCTCTCCATCCCTGTTCCTGCACCCCTCTCATGATACAGCGCTACAGGGCGCGACTGTCAGGACCATTACTGGACAGGATCGACATCCACATTGAAGTGCCGTCTGTCAAGTACCGCGACCTCGTCGATCAGAGAGAAGGGGAAACCTCTCAGCGCATCAGTCGAAGGGTCGATCTCTCAAGGGAATTACAGCGGGAGCGTTTCAAGGGGAGCAAAGTCCATTCCAACTCACAGATGGCCTCACGTCACATTAAAAAATTTTGCGAACCGGACCCGGCCGGAAACCGCTTACTCGAACTGGTAACCGATAGGATGGGATTTTCTGCCCGGACATTCAACCGCATTCTCAAAGTATCAAGAACCATAGCCGACCTTGAAGGGAGCGATTGGATACGTGAACAACATATTGCCGAGGCGATCCAGTACCGGAGTCTGGATCGGAAGACGCTGTAGTTACCAATACTCCTATAAACTTTTTCTCTTGCGTAGTTGAAAATGATCACTATCTTTGGTTAGTGGCACGCTATATCGAGAGAAACCGATTGAAAGTAGATTTGTCGGCAACTGCCGAGTTATATCGCTGGGCCAGCGCCAAAGCGCATATTACCGGGATAAACGACCCGTTGCTGTATGCAACTCCCTGGTTGTCACCCCAGGAACGGAGCGCTTATGCCGAGTTTGTCAGAGATGAAGATGAAGAAGCAGACAGTGCAATCCGCCGAACCACCAGAACCGGACGACCATATGGAACGGACCAATTTATAGATCAGCTGGAATTTCTGTTGAATCAGCAGTTAAGACCTGGAAAACCGGAGAGACCACCAAAACCGGGAAGTATCTCTAGTTTCGCTTCTCCTTGAGATCGAGCCAGGGGGGAACCGGGCAGCCAAGCGCATCGGCGATTGCCCGAAAAAGCTCCGCCTCTTCAATCTTTACGGCACGGTCGTGGATCATGCACTCCAGGGAGGCGGCAAGGAGCCGTCGCCTGATCAGCGGACTGCTCACCTCAAGGGTTGCGAAAGCACGATCGAGCGAGCTTATGCCGCATTCGGCGGCCGAGAGGAATTGAAAATCAGCCTTAGGTTCGGACAAGACCATGGCGCCGCGCGCGAAAGCGCCCTGTGCCGCGTTATCATCCCGATGTCCCACCCGTGCAAGAGAAGTAAGGATGCAGGAGCATTCCTTTTGAACACCGCGAATTCCATATATCTGTACCGGCCGGGGGGTCGTCCTAGGGAAGAATCTGGGCTCCAGGTGGCGCAGCAGTAGGTACCGGAGTGTGATTTCGAAGAGGCTCTCCCTGCCATCGGCTGCGGAGATAGCCCCGGTGGTCTTCTTGAGCCGCAGGTACTGTTCGCGACTAAGGGAGCGGAGCGCCGGGAGGGAAAGGTCGAGCAGCGGGAGACGCACCTGGGGCCGGAGCCCATCCAGGGCAGGGAGAAGGCGGCGCAGCTCCCCGGCGACAGCCGGACTGTCGTGCGTCTCCACCAGCTGTTCCTGCAGCTTTCTGACCTCCGGGTCCACGTCCATAATCAGTCCGTAGACCACCGCGCAGGCGCTGAACGTATCGCGACTGGCATCCGTCAGCGATGCCGGAAGTTCGGAGAGAAGTAGCCTGGCAAGGTCGATATGCTCCTGCATCGGCTCTGCCACGCGCTCCAGAAGCGCCGCCACAGCTCTCCCCGAGAGTGCTGAATCCGGTTCCGGCAGAGCCTTGGCCGGCCTTACGACGTAGGTTACTGTCTCAGCTGGAGGTGGTGGAAGGGGCCGGACATCCGGAATAGTCCCGTCGAAACCGGGTTCGAGGCGTCGGATCCTCTCATCCAGGGGGGGATGGGAGTCTAGGGCGTGCAGCCAGTAATCCTCCAGGCCGTTACCGAAGAACATGTGGCTGACTTCGGCGGCACGGGGATGGTCCAGGCGCGACCCCACGGAAAGCCCCGCTATCTTCTTCAGCGCTCCGGCCAGCCCGCAAGGATTCCTGGTAAACTGGACAGCGGAAGCGTCTCCAAGAAATTCCCGCTGCCGCGACACGGCGCTTTTGATCAACTGTCCGAAGAAGTAACCGATGTAGCCGATAGCATAGAGCGCAGCCGCTACCACAAAGACCGCTCCTCCCACCCTACCGCTGGAACGACGCACTCCACGGAACATCATCTCCCCCGCCTGGCTCACCACCAGGATGCCGTTCAGCCAACCCAGAAGCCGAAGGTTGAGCAAAACGTCGCCGTTCCGAATATGACTGAACTCATGGGCCACCACCCCCTGCAGTTCGTCACGGCTGAGGATTTCCACGGCGCCGCGGGTAACGCAGATCACGGCATCCCTCACGCCATGGCCGGCGGCAAAGGCATTTATGCCTCGCTCCCGCTCCATGAGGTAGAGATCCGGGGGCGGCATCCCGGAGGCGATCGCCATCTCCTCCACCACATTGCGCAGCATCCGCTCCTGCGGGGCCTGCGTATGAGTGGGCACTGGCTTCCCTCCGAGCGTTGCGACTATTCGCGCACCCCCTTCCCGCAGCTCGTTTATCTTCCAGAACGATGCCGCTGCGATAAAGGTCAGGGTGCCGGTGGTGGTCCAGAGAAAGAGCTGCGGGTGCCAGAATCCCGTTGCTGCGCCGCTTTTCGCAGAGAACCAGAGACCGGCAAACATTGACACCAGATATACTGCGAGCCCCACCCCGATCACTGCCATGGCGAAAAGCATCAGTAGCAGGCCGCTCTGCCTGCGGGCATCTTCCTGCCTAGCGAAAAAGTCCTTCATCGGGCCGTATCCCTTCAGGAAAAGGAGACGCGAGGGGCTTCGCGCTCGACCACCTCGATCTCAAGCAGTCCTGCCCGGACAAAACCGAATGAACCGGCGATAAGCGACGCAGGAAAGATCTCGCACGCGGTATTGTAGGAGGTCACGGAGTCGTTGAATGCCTGCCTGGCGAATGCGACGCGGTTTTCTGTGGAGGTGAGCTCTTCGCTCAACTGCATCATCGTCTGGTTCGCCTTGAGGTCGGGATAGGCCTCCGCAAGGGCGAAGAGACGCCCGAGCGCTCCATTCAGAGCGTTTTCCGCCCCTGCCAGTCCGGCCATCGCCTGGAGATCCCCCGGAGCGGAAGCAGCCCGCTCCTCGGAAGAGGCCGCGTGGTTGCGCGCCGCGATCACCGCCTCCAAAGCTTCACGCTCGTGTTTCATATACGCTTTTGCGGTTTCCACGAGGTTTGGAATAAGGTCGTAGCGGCGTTTGAGCTGTACATCGATCTGGGAGAAGGCGTTTTTGAACTGATTGCGCAGCGTGACCAGATTGTTGTAGGCGCTGACGGCATAAAGGAGTGCAAGAACAACAATGGCGAGAAGAATGATCAGAGTGATGCTGAATGGTCCCATAATATTTCCTCCTCCTGAGGCAAGATATATTGAGCAGAAAACTCTCATCTTCCCCCTTCTTATAATGCCTATCATTAACATACTGTTTCATTATATCTGGTCAAAGGGGAATTGTCATGTCGCTTGTTTCGAATGCTGTTTTTACTCAGGGGTCGGCCATGGGGTTTACTATAGGATTTATGCAGATTACAGAACCGCAGCAAAGTCATAATATGCAATTCTGGCGGGGGTGTGGGGTATTCCGGGGTACTCCGCCGGGGTCTCCCGGGGACGGTAATACCGGTCCGACCGCTTGCTCATACAAGCTATTCAATACCACCGGGGGCTTCCATTTCAACTCTTACTTATGCATTCAAACATTAATAAAACTACCGGTTATTTAATATTCTGTCCCCCTGAACTCCATCAAATTATCAAGTTCAGTCCCATCGCCTCTTTTCAATTCAGTCATCAACTTAACCACCGCCAGTTCCTTGGCTTTGGCTTCTATGTCAACTATCATTGTCCGTCCCAGCCAGCAGGCAGGCAGATCTGCAAGATCGATGTAATCGGCATGGGGCTTTGGGTCTCCTGCTGCCCAGCCGGCCCGGGGTGATGACAGATGGCAGTGTTGTTCCCGCCCGGTCATCTGCCAGGTTTCTGCTGCCAGTTGTGTCGCCTCCTCGATTGACAGGCCATCCGGATTACAGCGATGATGGTGAACATCATACACGAGCGGAATGCAAAGCCGTCCGCAGATTGGCAACAGGTCGCGCACGGTGTAGCTTTGGTCATCATTTTCCAGCGTCAACCGGGTTCTGATTGCTTCCGGTAGTTCGGCAAAAACCTGAGAAAACCTTTCGAGGGCCACCAGTTTGTCACCATAAACACCGCCGGCATGAATATTGATAACATCAGCACCAACTTCCTCGGCCAACTGTGCCTGGTACACCAGTTCACGGATTGAACTGGCAACTACCGGTGGATGCGGCGAGGATAATACGACAAACTGGTCAGGATGAAAACTGAGACGGAGGTCATGCTGCCGGGCAAAGATACTGGTCGCGCCGAGCAGTTGCCTTATGGCATCGCGGTCGGGGAGTTCAGTTACTCCGTAGCCCACTTCAGGATGAGTCATGCGGGGAAACAGTGGTGACATGATGCGGAAGGCGCCGATGCCAAGTTCGTGACACGTATGTACGGCATGCAGCAGATTGCGGGCATTGTCATGACAGATACCGGACAGCTTGAGCAGTTGTTCTCTCCGGTTCATGACGAGCAGCGCTTTGGCGGTGGTCGTGCGGAAGGATACTTTTTCCTGTTTAAAGAGGCAGCACAAACCAAAACGCATTAAGTTTCACCTCATTGTTTCGCGGGAACAGGCTTTTTTCAGCAATTCGAGTTTACCGCCTGATATAGATTGATAATAATGGTTGTTCAGAGTCAATTCAACACGATAAAACGCTGGGAAACACAGTACATTGAAAAGTCCAAGGGTTCAATACTTATTACCGGGGCACCGGCTTGATAGGTCGGCGTCTGGCAAAACGACTGCTTGATGAAGGTTATTCCGTACGTTGCATGGTGCGCCACGCCTCTGCCGGATGCGGTGGACAGTCACTTTCCGCTACTTGAGCCGCCCATCTTTTACAAATTGTTTACATTGTAAACGCTGACAGTCGCAGAAATAGCTATACAATTGAGATAGCACACTTCCAGGTATAAAACGCTTTGAGGGCGCATTCAGATGAAGATTCTCTTGGTTTATCCACACTATCCCGACACCTTCTGGAGCTTCCGGCACGCATTGAAATTTATCGGCAGGAAGGCAAGCTTCCCACCGCTGGGCCTTCTGACGGTGGCTGCCCTGCTCCCCGGCGAGTGGGAAAAGAAGCTCGTCGATATGAACGTCCATGCACTCACCGATGCGGAACTGGAATGGGCGGATTATGTCTTCATCAGCGCCATGAGCATCCAGGGGAAATCTGCACGGGAGGTGATCGAGAGATGCCGGCAGTTGGGGGTAAAAACCGTCGCCGGCGGCCCGCTATTTACCGCCTGCCATGAAGATTTCCCCGGTGTAGACCACCTCGTGCTGGGGGAGGCGGAACTTACTCTCCCCCCGTTTCTAGATGACCTCCGCAAAGGTATGGCACGCCATCTATATCACGACGACGAGTGGGCAGACCTGACTGAAACCCCCATCCCCCTCTGGGAACTTATAGATGTCAGGAACTATGCCGCGATGAATATCCAGTATTGTCGGGGGTGCCCCTTTGACTGCGAATTCTGCGACATTACCGCGCTTTTCGGGAGAAAATTGCGTAGCAAGACCCGGAAGCAGTTGATCTCCGAACTGGAAAGCCTCTATATTCTCGGATGGCGCGGGGCAATCTTTTTCGTTGACGACAACTTCATTGGCGACAAGGGAAAGCTGAAGAGGGTGGTTCTTCCCTCCATCATCGACTGGATGGAGAGGAAAGAGCACCCCTTCTATTTTTACACCGAAGCGTCCATCGACCTGGCGGACGACCCGCGTCTCATGGAGCTCATGGTCAGGGCCGGATTCGAGGAGGTCTTTATCGGCATAGAGAGCCCTGACGACGATAGCCACGCAGAGAGCGGCAAGGTGCAGAACAGGAACCGCGACCTGCTGGCATCAGTAAAGATCATACAACGGGCCGGTCTACAGGTGCACGGAGGGTTTATCGTCGGCTTCGACAGTGACCCCCCCTCGATCTTCGACAAGCAGATACGCTTTATCCAGGAGAGCGGGATAGTAACTGCCATGGTCGGTCTCCTTTGCGCCATCCGCGGCACCAGGCTCCACCAGCGCATGTCGCAGGAGGGGAGGCTTCTTGGGGAAGCCACCGGCAACAATACGGCCATCGACCTCAACTTTGTCCCGAGGATGAAGACCGATGCGCTCATAGGGGGTTACCGGACGATCCTGAACACCATTTACTCACCCGACAATTACTATCGGCGGGTGATCAGACTCCTCAGGGAGTACCGACCGCTGCATCTGGGGAGATTCCACCTTCAACCAGGTTATGTCGGAGCGCTCCTCAAGTCGATCTTGTTCCTGGGGGTTATCGGCGGGGAGCGCCTCCACTTTTGGAAACTCTTCTTCTGGTCTCTCGCGAGGCGGCCGCGGCTCTTCCCGCTGGCCATAACATACGCCATTTACGGGTTCCACTTTAGGAAGGTTGCTGAAAAAATCAAGGGGGAGAGGTACTTCGATGGTACCAGCCAGACCGGAAGAGAGAGCCTTCTTCCGCCCGTTCGCTGACTCTAAATAAAAAAAGCAGCCGATTATCTTGCCTGATAAAGGGCTGCTACATTGTGCAGAGTAGTAATTTTTCAAAGGAAAATCCGGAACTCATGCCTGGAGTATTTTCATACCGATCCGGGTATTCCAGCGTCAAACTATCTGATTCTAGTAATAAACCAGCCTTCTGCAGCGATTTTTGCCGGGTCAATTTCAAGTCTGTGCATTCCGGAATTTCCACCGTTGTCGTTGTCGACGATGATCGCCTGACGGCCGGGAGTGTTAATCACGTTCATGATATTGGCGACATGACCCGTCGCGGTATACTTGATGATATCTCCCTTTTTAAACGGTATTTCGACTACCTGTACTTCGCTCATGGCAATTTCTCCTTTTTTTGATTCCCATTGTTATTGGGTCTGATTGGCTTCGTACTGCTGTGCAGTGCCAAATAATGGTACGGGCAAATAACTTCCTGTTTCATCTGCGGGATGCTCAAAGAGCCCGGATATTTTCTGAAAAAACTTCCAAACAGCGAGACATTCTAATCAAGACCAAATAAAATGTCAACCCCTTAAAAATGACACCCCTTAAAAATGTAATAACTGAATCAAAATAAATGTCCCATGGGCGGCATTCAAAAAAACGCTTCATCATTCAAATTAATGGCCCGCCAACAAAATAATATTTGACAAGCAAATGCCGAATGAAACAAAGTAATAAAATGCTTGTCGCACCGGAACGATATCAGATCGAATAGAGTCGTACGACTTGACATACATGAAATAAATGAAGATAAAGGTGGGGATTTTGGATGACAATTTATTATGAAGGCTGGAAAGAGCAGGGATTCAATTGCGGGGAATGTGGGTGGGGAGGCAACGGCGACTCGTGCAAACCGGGGATCATGTATCGTAAGGTTTTTCTCGAACTTTATTGCCCGTCATGCGACGAGGTTGTTGACATTATTGACTTTTCCTCCTCAAAGGGTTGCGAAAAGGGTCACTGCGAACCATCAAGTGAAGAGAAAAGTGCCCTTGCAGAGCATAAAGAACTGGAGGCACGGGACGTGGCGCTCTTCCTGCAGTCGCCTGACCAGCTTCCCGACCTACCTGATGATAACTTTGTGCTGAGCTGGGATCAGCAAAAAGGAGATACCCTGATAATGAAAGAGGGTCTGGTCATCTGGAAAGAACCGGTGAGATACGAAGGATTTACCCGATTTGAAAAAATTGCACTCTTGTTGAAGGAAAAATACGGTTCGAGGATAAAGGACCTCACTCCGACAGAGCAAAGCAAACTTTTTCTCTACGGTGATTATCTCCCTTCGCTCAGCTATCTGAGAAAGATAAGGAAAGAGTTGTTCGGGGTCATAGCCGAAAAAGAATTTTAGGAGCCTGCCAGGCCTAAAATCCTGGCATATAATTTCAGATACGATGCGGCTTCTTTTTCCGGCATAAAATTCTTAAGCACAAACCTCTTTCCGTTTTTACCGAGCTTTTCCCTCAGCGTCACGTCGAGGATAAGACGCTCGATCTTTTCTAGGAAATCCGCTTCACCCTGATACAGAAGGCCTGTTATAAAATCCTTGATCACCGACCTGTTCCCTTCGATGTTCGATGCGAGTACCGGCTTACCCATCGCCATCGCCTCAAGGAGAGTGTTTGCCATACCTCCTTCAAAACAGGAGGTATTCAACACAATGTCGGCCTGGTTAAAGTACCAACCGATCGCATCGTGCCCAACTTCTCCAAAATAATGGGCGAATGGAAACTGTTCATATTCAGCCAGAACCTCTGCGGTATAACCTCCGTGCAGCACCGGTCCGACCAGGACGAAATAGAGAGGGATCCCTCTCGCATACAGCTTTGCCAAGAGAGGCGGGGCGAAAGTCACATTCTTTACCGGGCGAAGTCCTGCCGGAAGAAGTATCACTTTCGCTTCCTCTGTCGGGCGATAATCGTCATGGTGCAGATAATTACTTCCCGGAACTTCAACCCCTTGAGCGATCACGCAGATCTTCCCCTCAAGTAAAGGAAGAGATTCCAGCAGCCGGAACTTTATGCTTTTGTGGAAGGTAACCAGGGCAGCGGCTCCGTCCAGTGCCGCGACCGTCTCTTCTCTTCTGCTATCCTGCAGCGCCTCATAAACGTCAGAGCCGGTCAGGGTGATCAGATAGGGCAAATTCACTGTCTCCGAAATCAAACGGGCGATTCTGCCACCCGCAAAAGCGTGGAATGAGTGGACGATGTCTGGTGCGAACCGCCTGACCCCCTTCAGCGTATCCTCCGCCGTGACAATATCGAGGGCAAATATCTCCACCTCACAACCGCTTGCCTTGAGATATTTCTCAATTCTGCGAACGGTTACTGAATTACCTCTCACAAATGGATAATAGCAGGGGGTTATGAACGCTATTTTCATGCCGGGTGCTCCTTTATATCGTCCGATACTACCAGCAATATCGGCTGCTCGCAAGGACAAACCCCTTGCCTGAAGAGAGCAATCATGGTATTTTTAACTGCAGCTGAAACAAGGATGACACATGAAAATTACTATTCTCGGCTGCGGAACGTCAACCGGTGTACCGATGGTTGGCTGTCGTTGCGAGGTCTGTTCATCTCCTGAACCAAAAGACAAAAGAACCCGCGCCTCTATCATTGTACAGACCTCCGGCAGATACCTCCTTCTGGACACCTCGCCGGACCTCCGTAGGCAGGCCCTTCGCGAGAAGATTCCGCATATCAGCGCAGTGCTCTTTACCCATACCCACGCAGACCATATAAACGGCATAGACGATCTGCGGGGATACCATCTGGCGCATAAACGTGTTGTTCCCTGCTATGGAGAAAAGGAAACCATTGAGACCATATCGCGGAATTTCTCCTACATCTTCACCGGTCTGCCACAGGCAGGATATACGCCGCTATTGGAACCGCACATCGTTACGGGTACGTTCAACCTGTTCAACCATAAAATAACCCCGATTCCCCTGATTCATGGATATTCCCACGCAACGGGCTATCGAATTGATGACACAGCTTATCTGACCGATTGCAGCAGCGTACCGGAGGCCTCAATGGCAAAGCTTGCCGGTCTGGACGTTCTGATAATAGATGCACTCCGTTACACCCCCCATCCCGCACATTTTCATATTGACACTGCCCTCGAAGTGGCAGCAAAGCTGAAACCGAAACGGACGATATTGACCCACTTGACCCACGAGGTAGCCTATAAAGACGGAGTACGATTGCCCAGAGGCGTTGAATTTGCCTACGACGGCATGACCATCGACTCTTCGAATAACCGGAAAAGCGATGCTTAGAGACATCTGCATGCATGGGGCAACCAGTAACCATATCGAATATTTCGCGTATCTGGCAGGGGGTGATGTCTCTGAAAGATACAGGTTCAATGTCGGTAACCGTAACGGTTCCGTGTTACGCGTCTGTTCAGCCGGGAATGAATTTGTCATAGGGGAGGAAGGGGTCGCCTACCGGGGAAATGGGGGGGGATTCTGCGAATATATGTTCGGCATTGATCACCCTCTGGCGGACCTTGCTAAAAGTGATGTCAGGAATCGCCTTGCCATGTACGGTGCTTGCTACGAAGATCCGAGCGGGGCATTACTCTTCACCGACATTACCGAAGGGACACAGAGCTACGAGAGAATTTTTTTTGACGGCAATGCTGTCTCCAACTATTTCTTTTTTGTCAATTCTTCCCATATAAACGGTATCCTCAGGAAGCAGCAGAAAGAGATATTAAAGCTTCTCGGGAAAGCGCTAAAAAGGTCTCCTGCCGTAGGCACTGAAGACGACATCGCCATAATCGAACAAATGCTTGACCTGTTGAAGGACCCCCTGGCACAGTTCTATTTGTTCAAGCTTGTCAACAAGAAACATCAGCAATACAGAGACCTGTTCCGATCCCTTTACTACACGAATAAAAAAATTTCCGATCAGGATTTTGCGCGACTCACCTCCATCGCCGAAAAATATCGCATCGATCATTACCAGCAGGAGAGAATCCGTGTTGATGTTATGTACAAGCATCGATCCAACCGGGGTATTGTGGACGAATACAAAAATATTCTTATCGCCTGCAACAACAAAGGGGAAATCAACAGGCTCGAAATTGCGCGACTAACCAGGCTGAAAACCCTCTCAGTCCGGAACAAGATCCCGGATGCACTGTTTTATCCCCTTGACGAAATGATGAACAAAGATACCAGGATCGTTGACCTGGAAGAACAATATTACCTCTCGGAAACCAGGCAGATATTTGAAGGCCTGTTTCTGCGTGAAAGCCAGATCGAGAACACCATCGACCGGGAGGACATGATCAAGCTCCTCTCTGCAAAGAAACAGGCCGCCGAGAACAGGGATTACACCTTTGAAGAAATCCTTCTCCAGACCAGCAAGGCCTGCGACGAAAAGATTCACGATGGCGCCGATATAGCCCTGCTGGAAGGTTTTACTTTCATTATAATCTTCTTTGACCGCTATGACTCCACTTCGTCAATCATCAACAAACTCGCTTTCATGGAGAACGTTCGCATTACCGAGGGAATACTCGGGAGCCTGCTACAGAACAAAAAAGAATTTGATTCGCTGCGTAACGACCTTTTCAAGGAACTTTTTATCACCGGGCTCCTCTCCAACCAGTACATGGGAAACTACGGAAGAAAGAAAGTTAAAACATTGCTCAAAGGTCTCCAGCTTATCGAAGAAAACAGACTCACCACTTCCGACCTCCTGGCACAGCTTCAGGCGATAGACAGAGATGAACGCCTCTTCCTCCTTGTCCGGGACCATGTCAGAGAAAGGGTGCGGAATCTGTACTCTCGCTTCGCGACAAAAGTAAATCAGGAGGCGCTCAAACACGAGGTCAAAGAGGAACTCAGCCATAAGAAACTGTTGAAAGAGGAGATCCCTGACAACCTGTTCAGCGAGATAATCCTCGCGATCAAGAAGGAGGCAATCTATCTGCAAACCATCCTCCCCCAAATTGTCGCGGAAAAAAATGTGTCGCTCCGCGAAGACTTCCTGGAGAATTCAGGTCTGGACCGCTTTCATATCGAAGGACTCGAGCGGGAGTACTGTGAACTGAATTGTCTCAGTATCAATGAACTATCAGAGCTGCGAAAGATAGGGACTTGATATCTCTTATATATGTAACGGGAAGTGAGAGTTTCAGGAGTTATTATTCGGTATTTATTTGTGGCTTGACGGAAAGCGACACTATGCGGGTCGAATACGACCCATCCTTTCCGTTCCCGTCCTGGCGAACAACCAGAACTCCGAGTTCATCTATCTTTACCCATCGGCGGCACCTTTTGTATGCATCAGCGAATTCTATGACTTTACACTGAACAGGTTTGCCCTCAACCTGAATATCCTCATTTTTCAGCCACTTATAACTCCTTTTCAGCACTTTGAGATGTTCAAAATCCAGAACTCGGATAATTTTTTCCTTTTCTTCTGGTCCCATCGTAACTTCAGGGCAATCCATCGTAGTAGAATCATACTCGTCTCTGCCAATAAACTGTGTGTGCTTCTCGCCATTCTCTTCAATAGTGAAAACGAACCCGTTCCGCTGAAGTTGTCCCTCAACCTGCTGACCCTTGCCGTTTTGCATCGATGTACGCTTGTAGTAGTAAGCGCCGTCATCAGTCACCAAAGCCTCTTCTGTTTTGGCAAGGTTGTATGAATAAAAAAGAAAGCTGGCCTGCACTGTTGTTTCGGAGTGGAACCTGAAACGCTTTTTGTTATCGACGGGGAGGGGTTCGCAAACCGCCTTCACCTCCCCGACCTTAAACCCGTGGCTGTAAACTGAATAAAACGACTCCCTTACCTTGTGAAATCCGGCATCGGCGATATACCCCGCCGAGAACGCGACTTCAATACCGAGCAGAGCCAGGGCCGCTATAATTAATATTTTCAGCGAAGTCTTCATAGAAAGACAATTGCTCCTTGTTCCGAGGATAGAGCCTTTGCGTAGTGACACGGAACTTTCTCTTTCTAAAATCATACGACAAAACATGCAAAAAGCAATGGTGCGGTTTAAAATGGGATAGCCATAATAATTCTTTTTTTTGCTAAAAAATAAGGGGGCTCGGGCTCTGATGAAGATCGTTAATGATAGTATGGAACTCAACATACCTAACCCCGATAAACGGGATAAGTAAGTTTACGAAGTTGTTTTCTGCCTGGAAATCGCAGAAAATAACTTCTAACTTGCTAAAAAGAGGCCGGTTCCCATAATGGATGACCGGCCTCTTCCTTACAAGGGGTAAGCAGCGACCAGGACTCAGCTAATAATCTGCCGGAATTTATCGGTAATACTTTTTTCAAATAATACCTGGATTTTTTCATGCATGGCGTCGAGGCTGACAGCAAGTTGATCCTTGTCCAGGGGGTTGATTACATATGCGTCAAAATCGAGGATGAAGGTTTTCTGCTTTATTGGCGCAGGGTAGTCAGGATTGTGCATTCCATATAAAAAGGTCAGGTTCATATCCCCATAATTTAACTCCAGATTATGAAAAGCCCTGGAAATTTTCGACCTCTCTTCGGCAAGGTTGAATATCGAAAGAAGATTCCCATTTAGGTGGGCTTCCCAATCGGTCATCTGCGGATCGGTCATCTCGATGCTGTTTAAATACCTGAGTCCGAAGCGGTTTACCGAAAAGTCGGGCAGGCTTTCGAAGAGAGTCTCGCTGATACTGGAAAAGGTAGATTTAAGATCTGCAAAATTCTCGTACTTCTTATAGTCTATCCAGAGGAAATCCGGAGCGAGACAAAGGGTCTTCCCCCCGTCTTTCCCTTGATAGAACCAGTGATTTTCCGTGACATGACTCCTTTTCACTTCCGTTTCCGACAGCACATGCATCTGTTCGGCAACAGCCCTCTTGCGCTGTACGAATGGAAACTGCTCTTTTATCTTTTCCTGAACTGCGCCGGGAACCGCTGATGAAATTTGATAATAATTTCTCCCGAAGTCAATTCTTGCAGTAACATTCTTTAAAAAATTATGCGGATATTTTGCGGACACAAATATGCTCTCCTCTGTTTTATTTGCAGAAACTTGACGAGCCGATGCTCACCTATGGGAATACCCCCCGTCACTTCTTTTCAGCACCACTCATTTTTGAAGCAGGTCCAAGTTTTGAGACAATTTCATCAAACTGATCGTAGTAAGGAGCTGAAATATGCTTATCGCGCAGCAACATGTCTTTTTCCCTCTCGTCAAGAGTCTTTCGGATTCCTGCAATGGTCTTGAATTTGGCATTAACAACAGTGGTCAGGTTTGCCTCGGCCTCGTTGAAGTCGGGATACTGAAGTACAATGAACGGCGGAAAAGCAACGCTACCATCCCGGAAATTCGGATATTCCCAGAGAACTGAACCCTCTGAATCCAGGATAAGGGCTGTCATGACCAGAAAATTGTAGTCGGTCTCGAGATATTTGATCAGATTTCCCGAATAAACCTTATCCGGCCGGGTTACCCCACTGACAGTAACCAGCATCACGGCATCCAGATTGTTTGCCTTAATGTAATCACGAAGCGCATCCGCCTTGAAAAAATATTTATTATAGACAACTCCGGCGTCGTCTCGTCTCTCTCGACGGGAAAATAATGATGTGAACAGTGGATCGGCATCACCAGCCAATAATCGAACGTCACGCTGAGAGCCTGTATCCTGGATCATCGGGATCAGTTTTTTCTCGTTTATCCGGTTGTAGTCCTTCACCAGTGCCACCAGAGCATCCTTTTCCGGGTGCCTTATATCGGAATCAGCATCGACAAAAAAAGGAGCTACACCAAGATTTTTGACTTTTTTATCATAGTTTTCACGGGGGACATTGTAATGGTTCTGGGCACATCCGAATGTAAACAAGGTTAGGACAAACAGCAATAGTACCTTTGCAATTCTCTTCATCGTAGTTTCCCTCCTTTTTTTGAAAGCACTGAATTAATAAGATAAAGGTCCTGTAAGATATCAGCAATCAGAGAACGCCTTGCGAAAGAGCGCAGATAGTATACCAAAAAAGTCCGCGAAACAAAAGAAGAGAGAATGAAATAGTCTGCCAGCAAGGGTCCGCTCACCGGAGGTGCCGGATAGAATGGTTGCTTGCACACTGCAGGAAGAGCTCTCTCTATTTTCTAATGAAAAATCGCCGGTTCAGATGCTTACTCCACCTCAACCATCTCTTCCTTACTCCACCGATAACATGATAAACCCCATCTGTCGACCGGTTTCCCCGCCATCGCGGCGATAAGAGAAAAAAAGCTCCTTTGAGCAGGAAACGCAATGAGTTTCCTGGTCCAGATTTTCCATCCGTATCCCTGCACTGAGTAGCTGTCGTGAGTTAGCTTCGGATAAATCAAGCTGCCACTTTCCGTTCCCCTTATCTTCCGCAAATGCAATTTGATCTGTTTCGCCTTTTCGAAAAGCAGCTATAACCGGACTATCCACCTCATAGCAGCAAGGGCCGATGCCAGGCCCGACTGCAGCAAGAATATTGCGAGGGTCCGAACCGAACATCGTGACCATAGTTTCAACCCCCTTTCTGCTGATTCCGGCAGCAGTCCCCTTCCAGCCTGCATGAACAGCAGCTATCACGCGTTTGACCGGATCCAGAAGAAGCACGGGGAAACAGTCGGCGACAGAGACACCGATCATAACGCCCGGCTGGTTGGTAACAATTGCGTCACATTCGATCTTAAGAAAGTGGGAGTAGTCCTGGTTCGGTTCATCGATAAGCAGGATATCTTCTCCATGAACCTGCGTAACAGTTATAAACTTCTCAAGAGTCGCGCCAAAAGACCTGGCAAGCAGACTTCTGTTTCCCTCCACGCTATGTGGTGAGTCAAGAGTTCCTGTGCCAAGATTCAAGGAGTTGTAAGGCTGGCGGGAAACCCCCTCATGGCGGGTCGTAAAACCCTGCACGGAAAGGGCTCTTTCGGCAAATATCCTCGGTTCAAGGTATTGAATTTTACCCGACTTCTTCATTTCCATCTTTGAACTCCTTAGAGCGGCAAAAACCCGCTTTATACTTAAATAAGTCAAGTCTGCAAAAAGCAGTTTAATTTTCAGGCTTACGGGAAGAGGGTCCTGCCTTGTTGTCTGGACTTCATTTTTCTCCCATCTGTTCCTGATGATTTATGATTCGGGCCATATCTTCGGGTATCTCCGTATCAAACTCCAGATATTGGGAGATTCCCGGATGAATGAAACCAAGGGTCTTAGCGTGAAGGGCCTGGCGGCCCAGTTCCTTGATCATCTGGCGCAAAACCGGGTCGCGGACATTTGCCACCCTGCCGCTGCCACCATAATCCGGATCGCCCAGGAGCGGATAACCTGCCTCGGAAAGATGAACCCTTATCTGGTGGGTGCGACCAGTCTCCAGAGTGATTCTCAACAGCGATATCCCCTGATAGCGCCCGATCACCTTCCAGTGGGTCACCGCGTTCCGACCGTGCCGTGCTGAACTGGACATCCGTTTTCTGTCCACAGGATGACGGCCGATAGCCGATTCAATCCGGCCCTTGTCGTCTTTCGGCAAGCCATACACCAGTGCCATATATACTCTTTTAATAGTATGAGCCTCGAACTGGCGCGCAAGCTCGCAGTGGGCATGGTTATTCTTCGCCACCACAACCACACCTGTGGTATCCTTATCAATCCTGTGGACAATGCCTGGCCTGATTTCCCCACCGATTCCCGACAGATCGCAGCAGTGACCCAAAAGGGCATTAACCAGGGTCCCGGTGAAATTTCCTGCGCCCTGATGCACAACCATACCGGCGGCCTTGTTCACCACGATTATATCACTGTCTTCATGAAGTATTTCAAGCGGTATCACCTCCGCGAGCGGCAGTGCCGGGAGTGGCGGCGGAATCCTCACGATAAGGCGCTCCCCCCCTTTCAGCCTGAGGGAAGGCTTTTGTGGTAAACCCTCTACAAGCACCATTCCTTCCTCGATAAGCCGCCTCGCAGCAGAACGGGTAATTTCCCCAATCTCCCGGGAGATAAAAATATCAAGGCGTTCCGGTGTTGCATCATCTGGAAATGCCAGCTCTTTTTCTATCAAAGTTGCTCCTGTTATACAGTTTCCGGGCCGGAAACTGTAATTGATTTTTCCACAAAACGTCCTGAACTGTCAGCCTCAACAAAGTAGAGAATATTGCGGAGGGGCTGACAGCTCAACACTCCCCCTTCGGCCGTAACGACAATACGGCTGGTTAAGGAGAGTTGAAAGGAGATTTGGCGGATTGTACAAAATAGCGAAGGCGCGGGAGTAAAACCGCGCCTCACAACCTGGAACCGGTTGCATGAAAAACACTACCAGATAGAAGAGTCTATTTTACCTGCACGTTTGATAAGTACATCAACGAGCGCAATATCGAAAATATTGGTTGAAGCCAGATCAGGGGCCACCCTTGACAAGAAATGCTGCCGCCCCTCTTCAATCTCATCGGCCAAAATCTTAAAGATGTCATCGTTCCTGATCCCCGCCTCCACCTTGTCCCGGTTATATACGGCAACATCTGATATAATGGCACGGGCAAGTCTTCTGGCATGCTCCGGGTTATCAATAAGGCTCATGTAAAATTCCTCTGTTAAAAAAAATACTACCCTGCAAATTCAAGATATTCCCATCCATTCAACAGGAGCTATCGTAACCTCATGGCAAAATATATGTTGGACGCGCCGCGCCTTACCAGGAAGGCCACCGAACCTGTCTTTTCCGCTTCCTTTACCCCTTTCTCATACTCAATCACGTTCTCAATTTTTTTCTGATTCACTGCTAGGATAGTATCATTTTTCTGCAGACCGGACCCGGCTGCCACACTACCCTGCTCAACTGAGACAACAACAACACCGGTCAGGCCCCGCGCGCGCATCTGCTGCGGCAACTCCTCCACCGTCAGGCCAAGCAAAACGGAGGGGGTTACATCTTCCGGACGGGAGTGGACCGCTTCAGGACTTTCAGCGCTTGCTACAGTTAGGTACAGCTTCAGCTCTTTCCGCGCCCGGATCAGACCCACTTCAACCTTACTGGCAATCGGGGTATCGGCGGCAAGGCGCTGTAACTGCTGAACATCCTTTACGGCTTTCCCCGCAAACCTGATAATTACATCTCCCTGCCTTATGCCGGCCTTTGCCGCCGGACTGCGTACCATGACGTCATTTACCAGAGCACCCTGCGCCTTGTCTAGGCCGAATGACTGAACAATTTCATCGGTAACCGGCTGAATATTCACGCCAAGCCAGCCACGGCTGACTCCCCCTTTTTTGATAAGCTGAGGGATAACCTGCTTCGCCATATTAATAGGTATGGCAAAACCTATCCCCTGACCGGCAGCCACAATTGCGGTGTTAATCCCGACCACCTCACCGAAAATATTCAGCAACGGCCCCCCGGAGTTACCGGGGTTGATGGCGGCATCGGTCTGGATGAAATCTTCATAAGTCTCAATTCCCATGCCGGAGCGACCTTTCGCCGATATTACCCCCACGGTAAGGGTCCGAGAAAGACCAAACGGGTTGCCGATCGCAATGGCCCACTGGCCCACCTCGATCTTGTCAGAATCTCCCATTACCGCAACCGGGAGTTCTTCCCTTGCATTTATCTTAATCACAGCAATATCGGTCTTCTGGTCGCTCCCTATCACTTTTCCGTCGTATACCTTTTCATTGGAGAGTTTGACTTTGATCGTCTCGCCGTCACGCACAACATGATCGTTGGTTACGATGTAACCTTCCTTGTTGATTATAAAACCGGAGCCGAGACTTTTTTCCCGTCGGTATTTGGGCGTTGGCTGCATACCTCTGAAAAACTCATCTAAAAAGGGAGATAACTCCTGGAAAGGCTGGACGACCTTTTTCTTGCTGATGGCGGATATATTGACTACTGAGGGAGTCACTTTTTTTGCGCTGGCGGCAAAGGACTGCTGGATCGACAGAACCTCCCTGGATGGCTCCTTGACCGGCGCTTCGGCACGCCCCGATTCGTAGAATAACGGCTCTTCCTTTTTCTTGCAGGCGGGAAGAAAGGTGAGGATAATGATAAAAGCAATAAAAACACGGAAACTTCTCATTATAAACCCCCTGAGGATTCCAGAACGACCCGATATTCCTAGTAAGACTAGCCAAAAACCTCCGGCATGTCAATGGATTTCAAAAATCGGACCCTTGACAACCGGTCTCTCTGGTGTTATATTTTGGTTATCATAAGACAACCTCAACAGAAGGATTTCAAATGGAAAAGCTGACCCCCCGCCAAAAGAAAGTTCTGGAATTCATCATCGGCTGCCTCGACGAGCAGGGCTATCCCCCTACCCTGCGTGATATCGCCGGATACCTGAAGGTCAGCGGAACTTTCGGAATAATGAAACACCTTGACGCTCTGGAAAGAAAAGGTTTCATAAAGAAGCATTCCGGCACCTCGCGAGGTATCACACTGACCCTGCCCCCCTCCCGCTCAATATCCCTCCCTATAGTCGGAGCAGTCAGGGCCGGCTCTCCCCATCCTGCCGTAGAGGATATCGAAGGATTCTTTTCCATCGACCAATCCCAGTTGAAATCTGGCGCCTCCTTTTTCCTCCGGGTGAAGGGGGACTCAATGATCAACGACGCTATACTGGAAGGCGATCTGGCCCTGGTGCGGTCCCAGGCCGGAGCGGAAAACGGCAATATCGTTGTCGCCACCCTGGACGGCGAGGCAACCCTCAAACGCTATTACCGGTTAAAGGACTATATCTGCCTTAGGCCGGCCAATCCCAACTATGACGATATCATCATCCGTGAGGGGACAGGGAAGGAGATATCCATAATAGGAAGGGTTGTCGGCATCTACCGGTCGCTATAATCATCCGTGCGACCAGATCAAACATCTATTTTGACGCTAACATAAACCGGAAGGAGATTTTATGAACACCGATAACCTTGCCCCGGAAAACGATAATTCAGAAGGCACCCTGAACGTAGACGATTTTTTTGCTGACAAGCCCTCCTATAACCCTGAAATCCCTGAAGAGATGACCCTGGGGATGCTCTACTATGCTGAAAAATTTGCATTGTTGGCAGGAGATCTCCTTTTTGAAAAGATTCCACCCTCAGCAGCCGATTCCGGGGAGTCCGCCGAAGCGCTGTCGGCCAGGATCGCGGACCGATTCAAGTCATTCCTCATCTACTCTATGATCGAAAAGCTCGGATTACTCGCTGAACGGGGAGACAAGTGGGCAGAGCAGGTTTCCGTCTGCATTGAGAAAGAATACAGGAAATTCTGGCAGGATAAGAGTGATCAGGAAATAAGGGAATGCAACAAGCTTGCAGAATCCGGACAGATATTTCTGAGCAGCGCAGAGAAGGAGAAGCTCTGCGATCCGTTCTTTTTTCTGAAAGGGACTTCTTATCGCGACGAGGATATGCAGAACAATCCGGTGACCCGACTCTGCACCCAGGTAATGGGTGACTATTACCTGGAAGAAGAGCATCCCGAGGCAGGTACGTTTCTCATGGAGATGGCAGGGTTCGTGTTAAACGACTATTTCGCCTGTTTCTGGGAGGAGTAAATCTTCTGAAACTGCCAGTAGATCAAGAACGGCGCAGGTCATGGCCTCCACTCCGGTCCTGATAGTCGGCTCGGCAGCAGGGGCAAAGAAGGGATTATGAATGCCGGGAGAGGAGATATCGTCTTTGGTACATTTCCTGATTTTCTCCCGATCTGACGCTCCCAGAAAAAAATAGAAAAGTGGAATGGCCGGTTCCTCGAGTCCAAAGTGGGAAAAATCGTCACTTGCAGACATGGGGGGCACCTTCTGGACGTTTTCCTCTCCCAGAATACGGGAAAAGAGTGCCGAGAGACGGCTGGTGAGGCGGGAGTCGTTCAGTACGGGGGGACCGGTCATTATGGTTGTCAATAGGGGCATCCGATCCTCCGGCACCCCCGAGGCGATGGCCGCACCTTTGGCTATCCGCTCTATGGCCGACCGGATCTGTCGATCCACCTTCTCTTTGAAATAACGGTAATTCAACTCGAGCAGGACATCATCTGGAATAATATTGCTTCTGCTGCCGCCATGAATTGATCCGACCGTAAGCACTGCGGTCTCCATCGGGTCGATCTCCCGGCTGATGACGGTCTGCAGGAGCAGAACCGTCTCGGCAGCCAGTACTACAGGATCTTTTGTCTCATGGGGTCGAGATCCGTGACCGCCGACTCCGCGTATCCGAAGTTCCAGGGAGGCGCAGCCTGCCATGGCGTAACCATCGCTGTAAGCCACCATTCCTGCCGGCAAAGGAGGAGCGACGTGCAGGGCAAGTATGGAATCGGGCCGGGGAAAGCGGCTGAAGAGGCCATCTTTTATCATTCTCTCTGCACCTTTACCGGTCTCTTCCGCAGGTTGACCAATCAACAGAACGGTACCACGCCAGCCGTCCCTGCATTGCATCAACATACGGGCCGTACCGACAAGCACAGTTGTATGTATGTCGTGACCACAGGCATGCATAAGGTCGACTTCCCGTCCTTCGGAGTCCCTTCCTCGCACAGTACTGGCATAGGGGAGCAGGGTTGCTTCCCTGACAGGGAGGGCATCCATATCTGCCCGTACCATGATCGTCGGACCATCCCCGTTGCGGTAAAGAGCCACGACCCCGTGTCCACCGACATTGCTCGTGACTTGGAAACCTGCCGACTCCAGCTCGGCGGCCAGCCTCATGGCAGTCTTTTCTTCCTCTCCAGAGAGCTCCGGATTGGCATGGAGGTACCGATACAGTTCAAACAGATGGGGATAATCCCCCTCGATTGCAGGCGATACCCAGGCAAAAAGGTGGTCAATCCACTCCATTCTGCATCTCCCTCAGCAGGGCAAGCTGCTGTTCGACCCCATCAACCGACGCCATCCCTGCATCGGAAAAAAACCCGGGAAGCACTTGTTCGGGTTCACAACGCGGGTATGGCCCTGCCGAAAGATAATGAATCAGCTTCATGGTTTTCAAACCGTCAAACCAGTCGTTAAAAGCCACCAGGCGGCGTGCATAATCAGGGTGGTTGCCGCACAGCTTTACCCACACCTCGGCAAACCCCAAGACGGTAAGGTAGGCATGCAGCTGCGGTGAAATCAACTCCGTACCGGCCAGGATCTCTTCCCCCCCGCAGTCAATTTTTCTCGTCACGTGCGCCAGCCATTTACCCAGTATCCGGAAACATTCCGGCTGGTAGAAAAGGAGTCCACCTTCTTCTCCGGAAAGGAGACGACCTACAGTACGGCCAGTGCCGAAAGGAACACGGCTGGAAACCCGTGCAGAAGGAAAAACGACGGTTTCTTTGACCTGGCTGAGGGCGGATGTCTTGTGCAGCTGCTGGAGAAAATAAAAATCCTCTGCGGCTACCCGGCGGTTCATCCCCCCTGCCCGCACATAAGCAGTCGCCCTGCAGGCCATGGCGCTTCCCACGGTATGGAAGGAATACGGTGAACCGGCAAGAGATAATCCAAGGACGTAGGAGCGCAAAAAGAGTTCATATCTCCGGATAGCAAACTTCTCCTGCGGCGTGATTCCCTCCTGGTGGCAAAAGGGTATCACCGCGCCACCCGCCTTGGCGGTCCTGAAATGATTTGCTATAACCGGCAGATAGTCAGGGCGTACCAGCGTATCGGCATCCAGTGCGATGAGGATAGGGTCTCCATTCCGATACGAGAGAGACGGCAATGCCAGGTCAAAACCTATCTTGCGTGAAAGTCCTACACCACCCCCTTTGGCAGGGAGCTCTTTCCCCTCCGTAGCAGCATCAATCCAGGCAAGCTGCAGGGGTGCGGGGGAATAACTAACCTCAGCCAGCCGCTGCAACGTATGGTAATTGTCAGCCTTATCAACCGGCAGGGCATCGGTGCGATGATTTACCACGATCAAAACCAAAAATTTGGAGAGGATGTCCGGGGGGTTTTGCGCAAGCGAGTCAAGTGTTGCAAAAAGGGTGCTGCTTTCGGCAAGGGCAGGGATAACAACAGCTCCTGCAAAGGCATTACCTGCAGAGAGGGCAATTCTCCAGGGGCCGCTTATCCCACGGGAATCGAGGTATTTATTGACATGAACGGGAAGCACGTTTTTTAGCTCCAGTAGGTGTATACAGAGAGATCAGAAAGGCAATAGAGAAAAGGAAGGGGTCTAAGCGGCGTCCGAGAAAAAGAGCAGGGAGCGGCAATAAAGTTACCCCTGTATCCGCTGGTACCGGAATGCTTTCTGTTAACCGCAAAGGGAGCGGGCAAGCTACGCAAAAAGTATGGCATACAAAACAAATATGAGTATAAATATTTAAGCCTTGCTTACCGCTTGTGCCGGTAGTGCAGCATTTCGATTATTTCTCAGCGAGCTCTATCATCTTGTTATATGTCGATTCAATAAGTTTTGACAACCCTTCGGAGGTGTAAATCGAGGTAGAGGCCGCTGCTATTGCAATGTCTATTGCCTTATCCAAATATTCTTTTTTGTAGTTTTTTGGCAAACCGTCTAACATTTCTTCTCCTTGAAATCAAATCTCCCCAATAATACCAGTCAGCTTTTGAAAACATCACAAAGTGAACCCGATATTTAATTCAGACAGCAGAAAAGCTTCAGCCGACAATTTATAAAACCACACCGTTACCGGTCTCTTCCATTGGGTGGGCACTGTTTTTGTCCTGTTTGCGTTGCATTTTCTCTTCCTTCTTTTTTTTCTTTTCCAGTTCCTTTTGTCTTTTTACAAAATCAAAATTAGGTTTGGCCATTTTGCCCCCTCTGAGTATGGATAATTATAAAAAACTGATCGAGTAAAAGTTAGGCGCCTGAAATATCGTAAGGGGCCTATGCAAAACTTACTCACGGACAAAGCGCCACCAAAGGCGGCATGGGGTGTTATTCAGCAGAAAAATTGAGGTTGCTTTTCTCAGCTTGCCGTTTTTACAGCTTTTTCTCTCTTAGGAGCAGCGCGAACTATTTTCACAGGGAGAACTCTTTCCGGAGGCGGCAAATAAGAGGCCGGGTCGGCAGGCTCAAGGACAATATAGTGGGTAGAGGCAATTTTTCTGATTATTCCATCACTGAACTGGATCGTCGCTCTTCCGGCCGTTACCTCTACCACCTTGCCTGCGCCCCATCCTCTCGCTTCCATATGACTCACAATGTTACCTCGCTTTACATTCATCTTCTCTCCTCATTGAAAGATCTGCGAAAATCAGGCTTGTCCCTTTGATCCAAATGCAACCAAAATTCCCAGCCTCCCCTGACCCGAGTTGATTTGCAACAATCGTCCATTCGTGCACAAAACCGGTTAATAGTCATCTGAAATCTCGCTGACTGACCTCCAAGATTGGTTCGCAGTGATCACAAAATTTTTCATGTAACGGGATTCACTTGGTAAAGAACAGAGCTTGCTTCTTCCTGAAGAATTATCCAGAGGAATTACGGTAGTTGACCGGCAATCGCAGGAAACTATCGGGAGGGGCTCAATAACCTTGGAGAAGATAATTTCAACAGGCAGGTCAACTTTTTACGATACGCTGATTAGATACTAAAAGATAGGGTTTTTATTTGCGGCTCTCTCCCGCGTGATAAGGAGTAAAGGATCCAGTTGCAGATATTTTGATTGCCACCTGACAGATCCCTATAAAATAAAGCTTGCAATCCATGCAAATAATATTTATTATGCGTTGTTCAGCTTATCGGCCTGGCAGGCAGAGAGAAACAGCATCAACCTGCCGGCACTGACTTCTTTTTGTTTCATCGTTCACTAACCCCCCCTGCTTTCAGTTATTTTCCCTGAAATTGCAGTAGCTCTACCGGTTGGCGACGATGCATTGATGTCGGTCAACCATGCTACTGCCGTCCAGTTTGCGGGTCATCTGTTTGCCCCCACGGCGTTCGCATACAAACTCTTCCCATTGAGCCTCGCGCAAATCCATTAACCCAAGATTACCGAGCACCGTGCATTGACTCCATTTTTCATCTCATTGCACCAGGAACCTGCGCGGTAATTCCGATAATGCTGAATTCTTTGCGCCTGCCTCACAGCATAAGGACTAATAATGACTTTCGCAGAACTCCAGTTACACCCCTCTATCCTCAAGGCCATAGAAGCATGCGGCTACGTCAACCCGACCCCGATCCAGGAGCAGGCTATCCCTATGGCCATGGCTGGCCATGACCTGATTGCAACCGCCCAAACCGGCACAGGCAAAACGGCAGCCTTTGTCTTACCGGCGCTTCAGCGCCTGAACACCCCTTCTAACGGAGTCGGTCGAGGTCCGCGGATGCTTATCCTGACCCCGACCCGCGAGCTGGCCAACCAGATAACCGACTCTATCCGTAACTACGGCAAGTTCATGCGGGTAAAAAGCTGCGCTATACTAGGCGGAATGCCCTACCGGGAACAGCTTCGCCTCCTGTCACAACCGGTTGATATCGTAATCGCTACACCCGGTCGACTGATCGACCATCTGGATAATCGTCGCATCGACCTTGGCCGCCTGGAAATCCTCATTCTTGACGAGGCTGACCGTATGCTGGATATGGGATTCACTGAAGATGTGGACAAGATTGCAGCCGCGTCTCCTGATAACCGCCAGACCCTTATGTTCACAGCCACCATGGACAATGCTATGGCACGGATTGCCCAACGCCTCCTGACCAACCCTCAGCGGATCACCGTTGCCGGCAAAAAGGCCACCCTTGACAATATCGAGCAGCGTCTTCATGTGGCAGATGACCTGCGCCACAAGAACCGCCTGCTGCAGCATTTTGTCACTGACATCAGCTTGACCAAGGCTATCATTTTCTCTGCCACGAAGCGGGATGCCGACTTCCTTGCCCAGGGATTATACGAGCAGGGGCACAAGGTAGCTGCGCTGCACGGTGACATGAACCAGGGAGCGCGGAACCGTACCATTGCAGACATGCGCCGGGGCAAGGTTAGACTATTGGTCGCCACCGATGTGGCTGCACGCGGTCTCGACGTTACCGGCATCAGCCACGTCATCAACTTCGACCTCCCCAGGTTTGCCGAGGATTATGTACACAGGATCGGCCGGACCGGTAGAGCAGGTGCTTCCGGTATTGCCATATCTTTTGCTTCAATCAATGATCAGAACTATCTGGATAAGATCGAGCGCTTTATCGGTCAGACATTACCGCAGCATGTAATTCCAGGTCTCGAGCCGACCAGGGGACTTCGCCCGAAAGGCGCTGCAGCCAAAGGTCCCAGACGCGGCGCACCGACTGCGACTCGAAAAAACAGCGCTGCCCCTCTCCCCCGACGTACCGACAGCCGTCCGGGAAGCAGTTTGCCAAACGCCAAGTCTAACATAAAGAGATGGGGTTCTCCGAAACCGGCAAATAGTGTAGCAGTTGAATACCGTGGTTCAGGGGCCAGCCGTCCGAACCGCCGGGTGGTTTAACTCGTTCAGAGAGAGCATTCACGTTCGTCTCCAGAAGACCCTCTTCCCGCAAGGAAGAGGGTCTTCTGGTTTCCGAATTGAAACTTGTCGCTGCAGCCCTAGAGGGGAGGGAACGCAATAAATAACATCGCACCCTGACTTCCATCTCAAAGTTTTACAAACTGGAACAGTCTCAGGAATCTTTTATCTGGACAAAAACCCTCTTTTCGTATAGACAGTAGAATGATCGCGATAGTTTGAGCTGGAAGCCAATAGCAATATTTTCAGCTGCAAGGTTCGTAAACCCCTGGCAATTCGAATGGTGCTGGTCGTACTTCAACAACCGAGCATTTATCCGAACCGTTCTGATTGCCAGATTTCCAAAGTTTTATCTTGTGATTGAAGCATGGACACTAGACAGAACAAATTATTTCTCTCCGACATTGTCAAGATGGATTTTCCCCTAAGCGTATACGAGGAAATTCAATACGTCATTTCGCTGGCCCACCCAGACTTCGATTTCACCCTGCTCACAAAGGTTTTCCAGGACACCATAACCCTTTACAGCGGTAACTACCCCGGCTACAAGCCGTGTAACACGCATTATCACGACCTCAAGCACACCACGGATGTCATGCTTGCCCTGGCCCGTATTCTGCATGGGGCCCACGTAGCCGGCCTCTCCTTTTCCGCAGAGCATATCTCGCTTGCCCTGATCAGCTCACTCCTGCACGATACAGGCTACATTCAACTTGAAGACGAACACTCCTGTTTCGGTGGTTACTGTTCCAATGTGCGTGTTGAGAGAAGCATCGAATTTCTGAAAAACTACTTTATCCGGAATAATCTGGAACTCAGAAACTTGATGACCTGTAAAGAACTGATTACCTGCACCGACCAGAACCAAGCCATCAAGGGAAAGCTATTCTCTTCAAAGGAAACTGAAACCCTCGGCATGATGCTTGGCACTGCAAATATTTTAGGCCAGCTTGCAGATCGTACCTACATAGAAAAGCTCCTCTTCTTATTTATGGAATTGAACGAAGTCAGCAAATTGCATCACCGAAGCGAATTGAATTTCCTGAAAAACAGTCTGGTTTATTTTGAGGAGTCCAAAGAGCAACTGGTAGATGAACTAGGTGACGTAAAGCGCTTTCTGACTCATCATTTCAGGGCGAGATGGAGCATAGAATACGATATGTACATGGATGCAGTCGAAAGGAACGTAAACTATCTTGACCATCTTACAAAAAATCATGAAAAAGATTATCGCGACAAGCTGAAGAGGGGTGGCCTTCTTAAAAAGCTGTCCACGTTGGAAGCGGAATCGGTGGACCATTGACTGTTGACAGGCAGGAACGCATCGGGTAAAGACCAGCAGGCGCGGGTCCTTACCCGATGTGCTAAATGCATTGCCGAAATTCAAGATCCGGCGCTTATTCGGTTCGACTGGTGACCTCAACGAGGTGGTAGCCAAACTGGGTCTTTACCGGTCCAAGGACTTTCCCGACCTCGCCACTGAACACAACTTCATCAAACTCCTTTACCATCTGACCCGGGCTGAATTCTCCCAAAGCGCCACCCCGCCCCTTCGAGGGACAGAGGGAGTGTTCCATTGCCGTGGCCGTAAAATCGGCACCGGCTTCAATCTGAGTTTTAAGATTTTCACATACTTCCTTACTGGCCACTAAAATGTGGCGGGCACTAGCTCTGGCCATGACGTTCTCCTTGTGTGGTCTCTATGCTACACGTAACTTTCGAGTATAGCATAAGGAACGGAAAGTCAACAGACCTTTTGACAATATAGCCACCTCTTTCGGCTTGCCTTGTCATTTATGCCAGGGTCACGGCATTTCAAGCGGTGGTTCTGAAAGCACCGCCAACTGTTCTCGCAACGCGAGAATCTGCTCACCCCAGTAGCGGACGGTATTGAACCAGGAAAATGTGCGGGTAAACATCGGATCTTCCCATCGACTGGCAATCCAGGCACTGTAGTGGAGCATGCGCAGGGCGCGCAGGGCCTCAATCACGCAGAGTTCACGAGGCTGGAAGTCACAGAACTCGCTGTAGCCTTTTATAAGCGATGCCAGTTGGGAATTTTGACGAGGACGATCTC
This sequence comes from uncultured Geobacter sp., assembly GCA_903915655.1. GTDB lineage: Bacteria > Desulfobacterota > Desulfuromonadia > Geobacterales > Geobacteraceae > CAIWTU01. Next base: position 3,434 of record CAIWTU010000012.1, on the reverse strand, counting down.
CCGAGAGCATCATCCAGAGGTCCTGCACTGCCGGGGCCATACAGGCATCGTCGAAATCTACGAAATGCGGCACATCGTAGCGCCACAATATGTTGCCGGCGTGGCAGTCACCGTGCGCCCGGATGTAACGGAGCGGACCGGCCTCGGCCAGTATGCGGTCAATCGTCTCCAGCATCTGGTCTGTCACAGCCGTGTAGCTGGCCCGATAATCGGCCGGGATGAAGCGCTCGACTATGAGGGCTACGCTCTCGCGTCCGAAACTCCGGCTATCGAGGAACGGCCGCTGCAAAAACGGTCGTACCGCTCCAATACTGTGGATTCGCCCAAGCATGCGGCCGAGAATCGACAGGTTATAGAGATTGTCGAACTCCGGAGCATGGCCACCCTGTCGCGGGTAGAGGGCAAAGCGAAACCCCTCATAGTGAAATAGGCTTTCCCCGGAAGCATTCATAAAGGGTGCCACTACCGGCAGTTCATGCTCTGCCAGTTCGAGACAGAAACGGTGTTCCTCTGCGATCTGCTCATCGCTCCAGCGCCCCGGGCGGTAAAACTTGGCTACAAGGGGCTCACCCTCGTCAATCCCTACCTGGTAGACTCGATTCTCGTAGCTGTTCAGAGCAAAGGTCCTGCAGTCGCAGCGAAAACCCTGGGTCTCGACTGCATCCATGATGAAGCTGGGGGTGAGTGTCTGGAAAGGGTGCGGGCTCTCTGGCATCAGTTGTCACTCCCAGGTTCAGCTAGAGTTAATTGAAGATCGGCGAACTGCCGACACTATACCATCAATCATGACAAGAGCCAAGGAGAAGAAAGGTCCCCGAATTTAGAGATGGCAATGCAAGAACCCCGCTTTCAGAATTTCAAACCCCTAGGATCTCAACTCAACACCGCTACTTATTTTTTGCTGGCATGAATAACCTGGGCTTTTGTCGACATCAGACAAAATAATTATTATATTTTCCCTTGTAAAAAAAAAATTCAAGGGTATTATTCAACCCTTGTGTCGTGGAATACCGACTGATAATGTAACAAAAAAATAGCGAGAAGAGAGCGATTTTGCGGAAATAGAGTATGTAATTAACAGTGGGAGAAAGAAAGGGGTGATTAAGATGGGGAATCAATCGAATAAAGAACAACAGCAAAGCCAGCTCGCCATGTTCATCAAAGAGGTCAGGGAAAATTTCAAGGCAGCGGGAAAAGCAAAGCCTAACTGGTTTGTCAGCATTATTCAAAAAATATTCAAATAATTAGGAGCCCCTCAAATCCGGTATTTTGAGGGGGTATCCTTTCGTCCGATTTACCGTTCACACTTCACCGCCGGGGTAGTCGCGCACTGTTCCCCGGATTCGGGCAATGCGGCCATCATTTCAAGAGAGGAATTTCTCCCGGAGCACAACCTTGTTGACCTTGCCTACGCTGGTCTTTTCAATTACATCTACAAAACGTACCTTGAGAAGCACCACCTGCTTGCTGACAACACCCTTTTCAGCGTATCCCCGCACGTAATGCGCTATTTCCTTCTCTCCAAGCTCCAGATGATCAGACCTGCGAACCACAAGAGCCAGTGGACGCTCACCCCACTTTTGGTCAGGCATGGCAATCACCGCTACTTCAGCTACGGATGGGTGGTGGGCGATAATATCCTCAATCTCAAGGGATGAGAGCCACTCCCCTGCCACCTTCACAACATCCTTGGAACGGTCGGTGATCCTGACATAACCCAATTCGTCTCGCAAGGCCACATCACCGGTGTGGAGGTAACCGCCTTCCCATAGTCGCTCCGACGCTTTGTGGTCCTTGAGATACCCCTGGGTGAGCCAGGGAGCACGTACTATGATTTCCCCGACACTTACACCATCGTGAGGGAGTTCGCTAAGGTCAGGCGCCGCAACACGCAACTCCACCAGGGGGAGGGAACATCCGGTTTTGCAGCGGATAGTCGCCTGCTCATCGACGGAGAGTTCCAACATTTCCGGGGTCAGGTGGGACAGTGTCAGAATGGGACAGCTTTCCGACATGCCGTACCCGGTGAAAACGTCGATCCCTCGCTGTAGCGCCTCCAGACAGAGGGTGCGAGGCATGGTCGCCCCACCGATGATCAGCTTCCATCCCGAAAGGTCCATCCTCTGGGCGTGGGGATGCCTGAGTAACATATGCAGAATGGTTGGGACACAATGGGAAAAAGAGACCTTTTCACGCTCTATCAACTCGAGTAAAAGATCGGGGGAGTAACGACCGGGATAGACCTGTTTAACCCCAAGCATTGTAGCAACATACGGGAGACCCCATGCGTGAACATGGAACATGGGGGTAATCGGCATGTAGACATCTTCCCGGTGGAAGCTGCCGTGACCAGATATGGTACCGAGGGCTGCCAGTACCCCGAGAGTATGAAGGACCAGTTGTCGGTGACTGAAATAGACCCCCTTTGGCATGCCGGTAGTACCTGTAGAATAAAAGGTAGTGGCGCGGGTGTTCTCATCAAAGTCAGGAAAGTCGAAGGAGGGGGGGGATGCTGCGAGCAGGGACTCATATTCACCGGCAAAGGAAATTGTGCTGAGCGGTCCTGTCGGCTCGTCATTCAGCAGTACGTAACTTTTAACCGTATCGAGACGTCCACGAATCTGTTCCAGCACCGGCAGGAACTCCGCATTTACCAGTAGCGCATCATCCTCGGCATGATCTATGGTGTAAAGTATCTGCTCCGGCGAGAGACGGACGTTAATAGTGTGGAGGACCGCACCGATCATCGGTACGGCAAAAAAACACTCCAAGTACCGATGACTGTCCCAGTCCATCACCGCCACGGTGTCCCCGGGCCTGACACCCAGGCTGGTCAGAGCGCCCGCCAGGCGCCGCACCCGCGCACGCATATCACGGTACGTGTAGCGATGAAGGAAGCGATAAACTATCTCCTGCTCGGGATTGTCAACAACAGGGTGGAAGAGGAGACGTTTGACCAGCAACGGATAGTCGTAAGCCGATTCGGTGCGGGGGATAAGGGTACCTGCCATGACCGATTCCTTTGCATGGGGGTGACGTCAAATCAGTTGGAGAGTAAAGATTTCTGCAACGCTCTTGTTTCTACCAGAGAATGGCAAAAAACGGAAATTGTTTTTCAGATCAATTCCAGCACAAATCGATTCCCGTATAAGCCTTCTAATCAAATATGATCAATTTTCAGAGTCGCTCCATCACTTGCCTCCCCCTGCTTACCGCTGCAATGTTGATATTTGATTCCCGAATTCCGGGGGGATGTCCCCCCGGTTGATTTCCATTACCCCTTCGGGGCAAAACGGGCCTGTAAATAGTTTTGTGTAAATGGTACTGGGTTTCGGTTTTAAAGATTCGGCAGTCTGTCTTCAAAAAGAATAGAAAAACGATTCATGGCAGCTTTCCAGTCTCTGATCGGCAGGGTCCATTTCTTCGCGATATTT
>CAIWTU010000011.1 GCA_903915655.1 uncultured Geobacter sp. | reverse complement strand
TTGATGCTGACCGCAACCTTGAAGCCGTTCATGTCAGGCGTGGTATAGCGGAACTGTGGTCCAAAGGAGGGGTAAGGATAGCCCCTGCCGATAAAGCCCAAGCTTACGCCTTCACCGGTCAGGTTCAGCGGCACGCCAAGACCGATCAGGGTCATGTCGGTAAGGATGTTCTTACCGAGGTAGAGGTTGAGGGCACGGCCGGCGAGAACCTGGCCGAAGCAACCGTCAGCGGTGAAGAATACTTCACGGATATCGATCGAGGTGCCGCCGTTGTTCATACCTGGTCCGAGACCTGATCTGGTGCCGGCATTTTCTATCTGGGGATAAAGGCCAATCCTGGCGGCGTAGTCTACGCCGTTAATGGTCGGTGACTTTACGTTGAAGGCGAAAATGCTCGGCAGGAGACCGGTACGGATACGGAAAGACTGCTCGGCCGGGGATTGATTCATTGTGACCGGATCGGTATTATAAAAGTTATTCCCGCCAGTTCTGCTGCTCTTCGTGTCATAAACACCGAACACGTTGATCATACCGTCAAAGCTCATCTGCCAGCCGTTCTCACCACCGACGACGAACGCCGCCTGTGCCGGGCTTGCTGCTACCGCTACGAGAGCGGCCAGACCTAGCAGTCCAGTAAACATCTTACTCAGTCTTAATTTCATTTTTTCCTCCTTCTGATAGTAACTACAAGTTGGTTACTCCAGTCAAACCGTCCGGGGAACATCTTTCCCCCGATCGCCTGTCTGGAGTCCGGCTAAATACTACAAAAACTCACTGTCAAATTTTACCCCATCTTTTTTGATACCTGCCCCGATCAGGAGCAATGGCACGTTTTCCCCTCAATGGGATAAAGCCAGATAAATGGCAGATTCCAGAAAGCTTGCTGCGGACGTCAGGAATCCAAAGAGTCACCTTCAAAAGCATCCTGACCGGTCAAAGGCCGGCGCCAAAACACTACACACCTCCTTCCTGTTCAGAGTTAAATACAAAAGTTCGTTTAAGACGAGCAATTAGCGTGCCAGACAACAAAACCCATGTTTACGCGGTTTTACTAAAACCGGCTTTTCAACCTGTGTTCTATTTAGGAACGCTTTGCTTCTCAGCGACAGACCGTGGCACTGCTCCCCGTAAATACGGGCGTTTTAACCTGTCGCCTCAAATAATACCGTCTTAATATCGAACAGTAGTCAGACCTCGGGATCACCACGGAGGGCTATATTAAAGGTTTTATACGGGGAATGCAAGGGAAAATCACCATTTTGCCGCTTTTGCACGCATCCAGAGAGATAGATCCTTGCTATCAGTGCCTTTGCAGCTAGATTTTTTTATCGGGACACAGGGAGCAGCTCTAGAGATTCCTGCTATCTCCTCTGATATAAGCGTGATGCAGCTGCAAAAAATCATTCCCCCTCCCTTGACGGGAGGGGGCCAGGGGGTGGGTGAAGCTGCAACTTGGAGTTTACATGGCAATGTCCCCCCCACCCTAGCCCTCCCCCGCCAGGGGGGAGGGAACTTTTTTGAGAATTTGCAAGAGCATCAAGCTATATAATAATTTTCCCGAGACTCCACTTACTGCCTCACTTCAAGCCGCGCCCTCTGCCCCCTTCCCGCCAATCGTCTCCTTTACAAAGAAAGTGGCGCAGAGCGATGCAAGCGCGCTCAGGAAGAGGACCAGGAAGGCCTGCCGGTATCCCTCTGCAGTGAACGCCTCTCCGATTTTCCCATGGCTTTCGAGGATGTAGCCAAGGAGAGGTTGGAGGAGGGCCCCTCCGGCAAAGGGGAAGATATTGAGAAGGCCGAAACAGGTTCCGGCTATCCGGGGAGGAAAGAGTTCACGGGCGCTGGTAAAGCCCACCACTGCGATGGCGCTTCCAAAGACGCCGAATCCGAAACAGAGGGCGCCGATCAGCGGCAGGGAGAGTTTCTCGGTAGCAAAGGCAAGTAGACCGGTGAGGCAGACGATGACCATGCTGGCAAGTATTAGGGTCGGTTTCCGCCCCTTGAGTAGACGATCCGAAACGTAGCCGAGCAGTAGGCTCCCGACTACCATCCCGACCGCAACCAGGGAGAGAATCCCCCCTGCCCGGCTTCTACTGATCCCGTAGAGGTGCATCAGGTACGGCCCTCCCCAGAGCCCGGCGAACGATGTGAAGATCCCGTACTTGAAGAAGAACCAGATCGCCAGCGGCCAGAATGCCGGTCGGGTAACCACCTGCCGGATCCCGTCGGCCAGTCTGACACGCGGCAGGTTCAGTGCCGTATGTTCCGCAGGAGAGGGCCACCCCAGGTTGGCCGGTCGATCCCGTACCACCCACCATACCAGCGCCGCCAGCACACCGGTCAGCAACCCCACCACGACGAACGAAAGACGCCAGCCGATCCGGCTGCTCGCCAGCGCCAGCGGCGCTGCGGCAGAGAGCGATCCGATCCCCCCCATTGCCATCAGGATACCTGTCATGACGGTAAACTCTCTGACGCTGAACCACTCGGCGATGATTTTCAGAGTACATACGAACAGGGTCGAGACCCCCAGTCCTACCAGGACGCGGCCGATAATCGCCCCGGCTGGCGACGGAGTAAGGCCGAGCAGAATAGATCCGATGCATGCCAGACAAAGAAAGAGCGTGACGGTCTTGCGTGGACCCCATCTGTCGGCAAGAAGACCCGTCGGCAACTGCATGAGTGCGTAGGGGTAGAAATAGGCCGAACTGAGAAAGCCTACCAGCGCCCCGCTCGCGTGCAGGTCGGTCATCATGTCGGTGGCGACGACCGCCGGACAGAGTCGGTGAAAAAAGACGAGAACATACCCGAAGGCAAGGCTCCAGAAGATGAGCCAGCGGTAGCGCAGCGTTTTGTGGAGATCCGAAGCTGTCATCCCCCCCCCCGGCAGCAGAAATAGTATCCTGAGAAGTTGATGCAGTCGCAGAAAATCATTCCCCCGCCAGGGGGGAGGGGACTTTTCTCAGAATTTGCGAGAGCATCAAAGTTTATTGAATCACGAAGCAGATGAAAATACACGAAAAAAATTGCTGCCACAAAAGCCGTTCACCCGAAACTCGTTGAAGGGGGGGCGTTCATGCTTCTACAAACTCGCCAGAAACGGGGAGCTCTCCCTCCGGATTTTTCACCCACCTACCGGGATCCCCGAAAAAAAGGGCGCATAGTGCGCCCAACCACCGAAAAGGAGGACTTTCGGCAAGAAGTTTCCAGCGTTGTCAGTTAGAAAGTCGCACTGTTTGGTTCCTTGACTAAAACAACATCCATCCACCCTACCACTCCCATCGAAGGGAGGGGGGGTTGAAATTCCCTCTCCCCTTATGGGAGAGGGGTAGGGAGAGGGGAAAATGACGGCTGCATATACGGACAACGTTGCGGAGTTACGATAATATTTTCGCTGATTTCCGGCAATAAGCTGCTGGTCAGAAGAAATAGGCCCAGCGTGCGCCGAAGGTATTACTCCCCGCCCCGCTTTTGACCGAAAAGTCATCGCGATAGGAGAGGATCAGCTGGTTGTTGCTACCGACCATGAACATCATGCTGACCCCGAGTCCATGATTGCTCTGCGAATTGTTCTGCCTGGCGCCGTCAACCTTGGTCTCGCCGCCGTTCGTGTAATAATAGTCCAGAGCTCCTGCCCACTGCTTGGTGATGTCGTAACTGAGATGTACCTCCGCCTGCAGGGTGGGATCCTGCTGCAGCTTTTGACTCCCATTGAATTTGTCGTTATCCGTGTAGAATTCGCCCCCGAGGATAAGGTCAATGTACGCCTTTTCACCAATCCCCTTTACAATGCCGATTTCCGGCTTGATGACCCAGCGGTTGCCGCCGGGACTCGCCAGCCTGTCTCTGTTGTACTGACCCACCGGCAGGGTAAGCCATGGGGTGAACCCCACCCAGAACTTGTTCTTCGGGTCGTTGACGAACCAGAAGGTGGCAAGTACGATCGGGTCTGCCAAGCCGGTGGTGGAAAAAGTATTCCCACCATTTAAAGCTTCGTAGCTGCCGCTTAAGTTGATGTCGACAAAGGGTATTATAAACTGGGGGTCGATAGTAAAGGGGCCGTCACCCAAGAGAGCCTTGCCGGCGCTCGTGTAATAGACATACCTGAACATCCCGACGTTTGCAGTCTGGTTGAAATCGTTGCCGACTTTTGTGCCGTTGTTGTAAAGCGTGTTTGCAGTTACATGATTAAAATAGCCACAGAAGAGGGATGTTCCTGGGGGGAGCGGAATGTAATCCCGCGCATACGCCCCGAAGGAGACTTCCGGTCTGGCAAGCAGAAGGGAAAGCGCCAGAAGAGCAAATAGTTTTTTCATATAGATTCCTCCGTCATTTCATGGTGGTCCGAGAATTCGCATACGAACTCCATTCCTGCCCGCTTACGGACAGATCCTGAAAGACTCAGCTAAATTGCCCCTCCCCCTTTGCGAGGGAGGGCTCGAGTGAGGCCAGGCGCCTGGATCATTGCAACATGACTCCATCGTCAGGCAGAGGCTGCAGACCGACGTCGCCTTACATCGCCTTATTATATATCGCTATCATGTCCTTCAAGGTCGTATTCCGGGGGTTGGTAGGCGTACAGACTTCCTTCATGGCCCATTCGGCCATATTCGGGATATCCTCTACCTTCATCCCCAGTTCCGCGAGACCCGACGGAATACCGATGTCGGCGGACAGGGTCCGGATCGCATCGATCCCTTTCAGAGCCGCTTCCCGCGGTGTGAGTCCGCAAATCTTTTCCCCCATGGCTGCAGCCACTTCCGCGTATCTTTCCAGACAGGCATTCATGTTGAATTCGCAGACAAGCGGGAGGAAGATGGCGTTGCAGACACCGTGCGGCAGACCGATGAAACTGCCGGGCTGATGAGCAAGGGAGTGGGCAATGCCGAGACCCGCGCTGGAGAATGCCTCGCCGGCGAGGTATTCCGCATATGCCATACCGGTACGTGCTTCTATATTCTGACCATTGGCAACGGCCTTGCGCAGGTATTTGGCAATCATCTTGATCGCCTGGAGGGCAAGTGCATCGGCTTTCGGATTGTGCCCCAGGGAAACATAGGCTTCCACCGCATGGGTAAGGGCATCCATACCCGTTGCAGCCGTTAGGGGAGGGGGCATCCCAACCATCAGTTCCGGGTCGTTGATGGCGACGTTGGCCGACACATTGATGCTCCATACGACCATTTTTACATGGTTTTGAGTATTGGTGATTACCGCAGCGGGGGTCACTTCACTACCGGTGCCGGCAGTGGTATTGATGGCAACAAAAGGAGGCATCGGTTTTGTAACCGTGTCGAATCCCTGATAATCATGAATTCTGCCGCCATTGGTGGCTAAAATACCGACAGCCTTGCCGCAGTCGTGGGAACTTCCACCACCGAGAGATACAATAGAATCACAGCCGTTTTCATTGTATGCCTTCAGCCCCGCGGCTACATTCTGGTCGGTCGGGTTTGGCTCCGCACCGTCAAAGATAGCAGCCTGCACTCCGGCATCCTCGATATATTTCTTGATTGTGCTCGCCACGCCAGCCTTGGAGAGGCCTTTATCGGTAACAATCAGCGCCTTTTTTGCTCCGTAAACCTTCAGATTAGCACCGACACCTTTGGCTGCTCCACATCCAATCAGCGAAATAGCGGGCATGAGAAATCTGGCTACTGTTAATGGCATTGACATGTTTTCCTCCTGATCTTTATTGAAATTAAACTGCTATCAACTCTTTAGCAGTTATCATGCCTTGATGCAGATATTTTTATGTGTGTATTTTCAGTCTGTTGTGGGCATCGAGGGTGAACTGGGGGTGTGCCGTCTGGAAAGGAAAATTACGAAAACAGCACGGCAAGGCCGACCGGCAGCGCATCATGATCTGGTGTGAAATTTGTCTCTGGTGTGAAAAATGGCACAGGGGTTCAGTCGAGCAGGGCAGAATCCCTTTTCAATCGCTTGTTCAGGGCAGTACGGGTAATGCCGAGGAGAGAGGCTGCAATTCCCTGGTTTCCTGAGGAGCGCCTCAGAGCTTCTTTAACCAGAAAGGTCCCTGCTTCCCTGAGGGTGGGGAGGGAAGGGAGGATGCCGGTCAGCATTTCGGTACCTTGTGACAGGTCCGCGGAGAAGTGGGGATCGAGCGTTTCGCCCTCTTTCATACTGCGCCTGAAGCTGTCCAGGGAAAGGACCCCCGACCTGTGCCTGGCAACGGCGTCGTGCACCATCGCTTCAATCTCCCTGACATTGCCGGGAAATGAATAATTTGCAAGAAGAAGAACCGCTTGAGGAGGAAGGAGCGGCTTCTTTTTATTGAGCGCTGCGGAGGCCTTTCCCAGAAAATAGTCGAGCAGGAGCGGGATGTCCTCCTTCCGTTCACGCAGGGGGGGTATTTCGACATGGTGCGTGCACAACCTGTAATAGAGGTCCTTGCGGAAATCTCCCCTGGCGACCATTTCCCTCAGGGGTCTGTTTGTCGCGGCAAGAATACGTGCATTATTTTTTTTAGGGACATCGGAACCGATTGCATAATATTCACGTTCCTGAAGAAGTCTCAGCAACTTGATTTGCGAAAGTTCCTTCAGATCCCCGATTTCGTCCAGAAAGAGCGTGCCGCCCGAAGCTTGGGCAATCATCCCTTCCCTTGGCTTGTCCGCGCCCGTAAAAGCGCCTTTTCTATGGCCGAAAAGGGTGTCTGTAAAGATTGCGTCATCAAGGCCCGCAACATTTACAGGGACAAAGCTTCCCTGCACTCCGCTTGTTTCATGTATGGCCCTGGCGATCAATTCCTTCCCCACTCCGGTCTCCCCCGTAACCAGAACGGGTTCACGCGAAGGGGCCACGACTTCCACGTACTGAAAGATGGTAGTCATTTTTTCACTTGCAGTAACTATCGATGAAAAGAGAGCGGGGTGTTCCACTGTTTTGTGCAGAAGGTGTTCCCTTAGATCATTCATCTGCCTCTTCAGGCTGCAAATTTCGATTGCCTTATTCACACTGGAGATGAATCGCGCCCTTTCAACCGGCTTCACCAGGTAATCGAATGCACCGGCCTTCATACATTCAACGGCGGTTTCCAACTCATCGGCAGCTGTCATGACCAGTATCAGAATGTTCGGATATTCCTTTGAAATTTCGGCAAGCAGTACTTTGCCGGTAATATAGGGCATAAAGAGATCCAGGACAATTATATCGATTTTTTCCCTTGCAAGTAACGGCAGCACCTTTCTGCTGTCGTCAACCGTCAGCAGATCCCTGATGCCGGCGCTGCGAAGCAAGGTGCCCGAAGTCAGCAAAATGCTCTCTTCGTCATCGACAAGAAGAATTTTTTCACAACAGGCGCTCATAATTTTGCTCCGTAAACCGGTAGTTTCACGGTAAAAATCGTCCCAAGTTTAAGACTGGATTCGCATTCGATTGTTCCCCTGTGTTTTTTTATAATCGAGTTACAGATGGAAAGGCCGAGACCTGTTCCTCCCGTATCCTGTTTGGTCGTGAAAAACGGTTCCATGATTCGCGGCAGTAACTCACCCGGTATTCCCGTCCCCTGGTCGCGAACCCTTATGACAACCTGTTGCGTATTTTGGTCTTTAAACGTACTGATATAGATACCGGAATTTTTGTTTTGCAATGATTGAAGGGCATTCATGGTTAAATTGATAATGACCTGTTCGAGCTGTTGAAAACTCCCCTGAACTTTCGGAAGGCTTTCATCCAGATGGCAGAAGAAATTATCGGTGTATTTAAGTATCTGATTTCCAAGTAAACCCAAGGCGGCTTTTACTGCCATGTTTACATCCAGGATGGTGTAATCGGGCTGGTTTTCCTGCCGTGCAAAACTCTTCAGATTCCCCACGATATTTTTAATCCGGAGAGATCCTTCTTCCAGGCTGGTCAAAAGTTTCGGAATTACATCCCTGGCCTCTTTATCGGTGAGTCCCCCGATATTATATTCCCCGTTTTCTCTGCCGTACTCCAGAAGGATCTGTTCGATCTCTCTCCATGCTTCGCGGATAAATTGGGAGCTGGAAAGGATATAATTGTTGGGGTTATTGATCTCATGTGCAATCGCTGATGCCAGGGTTCCGAGAGCCGTCATCTTATTGGCCTGTATCAACTTATCTTCGAAGCTTTTCCTTTCCTCTTTGATCCTCAGCTTTTCCGTTATGTCCCTGAAAGTACAGTATATGTAATTATTGCCCTGGGATTTGATGATCCTTCCTCGCACTGATGTCGCTATCTTTTTTCTGTTTTTGCTAACGATATCAATTCGGTCAATCTTGAATAACCTGCTCCTGGAAGAGGGATCGATCTCCGTCATCGCGAAGGTTTCAGTAAATTTGCCATATTCTTCCGATATCATAAATTGAGAAAGTCTGCTTTTCCTGATCTCTTTTTTCGAACAACCATACAGACGCACAGCCGCAGCATTGGCATCGACTATGGAAAATGTTTGAGGATTGAGGATCAGAGCAGCATCTTCGTCTTCTTCGAAGATCTGTCTGAAACGTTCCTCACTTTCCCGGAGGGCTTGCACGGCCTCCTTCCGCTCCGTAATATCCCTCACAACTGCAAGGGCCTTGTAGCCCCCCCCGATAATCACCCCCTTCATGTTGACCTCAACCCAGAAAAGCTTTCCGGCACTGTCTTTTGCTACCCATTCGAAAAGATGCGATCTGTTATGACCGGCCTTTCTAATTTGCTTGAAAGCATTTTCCTGTCTGTACGGAGTTTCACCGGAACTGAGATCTTCTATCCTGAGGAGGAGGGCTTCTGCCCGGTTATATCCATACATCTCACACAACTTACGGTTTACGTCCAGAATATTACCGGTCTCAAAATCGAGGAGAAAGACCGCGTCATTCACCATATCGAAAATAGTCCGGTAATTTGCCTCGGATTCCATGAGGTCCAGTTCTGCGCGCTTCCGCTCGGCTATGTCGGCCATAATCGCCATGTAGCCCATAAGTTGACCATCCGGTCCCGGCATAACGGCTGTGGAAAGACTCACATCGACAAGTGAGCCATCTTTTCGTTTGCGGCACGTTTCCGTAGAACGATGCACTTCTCCCTTGTGCAGGAGCCTTATATTATTTCGCACCTCTTCAATACGGTCATCGGGAATTAACGGATATGGCTTAAAGAGCACCTCTTCCTTTTTCCAGCCGAACATCTTCTCCGCGGCATCATTCCAGAGGGTAAGGTTGACATCAGTATCCAGCGCGATAATGGCCAAGGGTGAAGCATCAATGATTGTCTTAAAGAGATGAATCGCCAGCCGAAGGTCATTTCCTGACGCTTTCAGTTCGGTAGTATCAAGAACCGCCCCGACAATACCTGCCACTGATCCGTCCGGATAAAGAAAAGTTGCTTTGTGAAAAATAATGTCGCGCTCTATTCGGTTGACATCAAGAACCGTACTCTCATAAATCTGAATGCCCGGTTCCCGTATCAGCTTCTCATCCATTTCATGGATGATCTCTGCAAATTTCTTGTCGAAAACTTGATGCACGTTTTTACCGGACAGGTAGTTCCTGGACTTTCCAAAAAAAGTCTCATAAGCAGTATTGCAGCCAAGATAGAACCCCTTGCTATTTTTGTAAAAGACCGGTATCGGAATTGCGTCGAGTACGATCTCTACAAGTCGGTAATCTTCAACTACTCCCGTCTTCATGCTTCTCTCCTCTATGGCGTGACCAAGAAGGCAGGTCATGGAAAAGTCTATCACATTTGTTGCTCTTGATCTTCACAAAAACAGCATTGATCTCCCCCTTGCCGATGCCCGCGGCTCCTCTACTGTTCGATCTGTCGAAAGAAGGGTAATAGTTCCATTCTCCTTTGCGCAGACTGCCCAGAGTGTACCGATGATACGATCTAAATTCATTGCCTTGGGCCATCACGACAAAGCGTACCGGGGCTGACCATTAGTCGTTTTATTCTTTTGGAGATAATTTATCAAGCTACGCAACAAGGAATGATTTGATTTTTTCCGCTCAACTTTATATATTGAGCAAAAGCCGGTTTCAAAAAAGGAGAGTATGATCAGACCAATACTTATCTATCCGGACCCCGAACTGAAAAAGAAGTCAGCGCCGGTTAAGGTTATTAATGAAAAAATCCTGGAAATTGTTCGAGACATGGCAGAAACCATGTACGATGCCCCGGGAATCGGCCTGGCCGCCCCACAGATCGGGATCCATCAAAGGATCGTAGTTATAGATGTTTCCGCCAAGGATGAAGAGCCGGACCTCATCGTTGCAATCAATCCGTTCATAATTCATGGCGAAGGTGAAGCTTACGAAGAGGAAGGTTGTCTCTCCGTTGTCCGGTTTGCAGCGAATGTCCGTCGCCATGCGGTAGTGGTTGTAAAGATGCTGAACCTGGAAGGGGAAGAAGTGACCTGCAGGGCCGAAGGACTTCTCGCAATCGCTTTTCAGCACGAAATCGACCACCTGGACGGAATACTATTTGTTGACCACCTTTCTCCCCTGAAAAGGGAGATGTTTATAAAAAAATACCGGCGCATGCTGGAAGAAACGCAGGGAACAGCCTGATGGATAAATTGCGTATTATTTTTATGGGTACGCCGGAGTTTGCCTGCCCCACCCTGCAACGGTTGATAGACCGGGACGAAGAAGTCATCGCTGTCGTCACCCAGCCGGACAGGCCAAAGGGGCGGGGACAGAAGATGGTTCCGCCACCGGTGAAGGAGTTGGCCGGAAAACATGGCATACCGACCCTTCAGCCGGTCAAGGTGCGGGCTCCGGAATTCATCGAGGTGATCAAGGGGATGAATCCGGACCTGATAGTGGTGGTCGCCTTTGGCCAGATACTCCCAAAAACGCTGCTGGAGATACCCCTGCTTGGCTGTATCAACGTTCATGCCTCTCTACTCCCTCGCTATCGCGGTGCAGCGCCGCTCAACTGGTGTATCATCAACGGGGAAGCCGAGACAGGCGTTACTACCATGCTGATGGATGCGGGACTGGACACAGGCGCCATGTTGCTGAAGAAAACCACCCCGATAGATCCCGACGAGAACAGTCAATCTCTCCATGACCGGTTATCACTTGTCGGCGCAGAGATCCTCTCTGAAACCATCAACATGCTTGTTACGGGAAAACTGGCCCCGGAGCAGCAGGATGATGCCCTCACCTGTTATGCTCCCATGCTGAAAAAAGAAGACGGACTTATAAACTGGAACAAGGACGCCTTGACCATCAAGAACATGGTCCGGGGGATGTCTCCATGGCCGGGCGCTTTTACCTGGCTGGAGGGGAAAATGGTAAAGATTTACCAGGTGAGGAGAGCTGAAGTTCCCTGCGGAGAGGTGGAAACTCCGGGAACGGTGCTTCGGGCCGACCGGGGCGGAATTGAAGTCGCCTGTGCAGATGGCGCCATAATAATCGACGAACTTCAGCTCGAGGGGAGAAAAAGACTTCCTGCCGGAAATTTTCTGGCCGGTTGCAAGATCGGACCGGGAAACATTTTTGTCGGGGTCAGGGAGGAGGAATACAAACCTTGAAGGCCGATCCTGGACAAAAAAAACTGCCGGGTAAACTGCTGTTCGTATCCCTTATGGGGGTTACCTGCATCCTGATTGCCGGAGTTATCGCCCTTCTCTGGTGGATTCAGAATACCGGACTGGCCGGCATTAATCCCCTCCTTCCCACGATATCCGGAATTACCCTGGGCCTTCTTGCGGCAGCTGTTCTGCTCGGAACCGTACTGTTGCTCCTGACTACGGCGCTGGGAAAGGACATCCTTTTCACACGGTTCCTGCGGGGGATAGTGATCAAATTTCTCTTCCCCCTGATCGAATTTATCGGCAAACTTATCGGTATTCAAAGGGACACCATCCGCCAGTCATTCATCGCCATGAACAACAGTCTTGTCCTGTCCCAAAAAATTCTGGTTAAGGCCGACCGGGTTCTAATCCTTCTCCCCCACTGTATACAGCTCTTTGACTGCGAGATCAAGGTAACAGGCGCCATAAGCAAATGTGCCCGCTGCGGCAGGTGCGACATCAAGGGGATATCGGAACTTGGGGAAAAATATCAGATCGATATCTCGGTAGCAACCGGTGGAACCCTGGCCCGCAAGATCATCACTGAAAAAAGGCCGAAACTGGTGGTAGCCGTTGCCTGCGAAGGCGATCTTACTTCCGGTATCAAGGATTGCTATCCGCTTCCTGTGCTGGGAATTCTCAACGATCGACCCTTCGGCCCATGCTACAACACCCGTGTCGAAACCCCGAAAATTGATGATGCTCTGAAACTTGTCCTCGGCTAGAAATTGTCTGGAATAATACGCGCCTGCGAGCCGATGGCAACCCGGTCTGCTGCAGATTTTTGTCCGGGACAAACCGTTATTTTCAGGGGAGTTAGATTCACAACAGCTCTGATCTCCCCTCTGCGGAGCTACTTTTTCACTTTACCTCCCTGCAGAATAAACAAATTTTTTCTTGACATTGTATATAAAGTTGTTACGGTTAATCAGAGTCCGGGGATGATCTCGGATAAAATCAAAAGTACCAGGAGAAAGAACGCAATGGAAAAAGGCACGGTAAAATGGTTTAACGACAGCAAGGGGTTTGGTTTTCTTGAGCGGGAAAACGGTGAGGATGTCTTTGTACATTTCTCTGCAATTACCGGAGATGGGTTTAAATCACTGGCCGAAGGTGATAAGGTATCGTTCGACGTAGTAAAGGGACCAAAAGGTCTGCAGGCCGCCAACGTAGTAAAAGGTTAACCACCCACCCAAATCTAAAAAAAGCCCCGGAGAGATCCGGGGCTTTTTTATTTGAATTCGGCAACATTCCCCGGCCGGTTGGGCGCGGGCTAAGGAACCACGGGCCGTTGGCCCTGACATTTGTTGCACAATATATTTAGGCCCAACGGGCCGTAATCCCATAGGTTTAGCGGCAAAGCGGTCAGCGGGCGCGTCGCGAACGCTGGGAACGCAATGGCGTGGCAGATGGAGGGAGAGACTGCCCCGGGCGCTGCAGCGGCTGTCCCGATGCAGCAGGCTTTGATCTGGCGAACCGGGAATCGGCTGCACCCTCCAACCCGGCTTTTTTTACCGGAGAAGGTTTACGGCTCGGCCTCGGCTCCCGTGGCGGACGGGCAAATTCTATGTCGCGGTGAGGCGAAGGAACGTTGTAATCGAAGTCCGGTACAGTGCGCCGCTCAAGTTTTGAGTTGAGAACTCGTTCGATGGTCCGCACCATTTCGGTGTCTTCGCCAGTGAACAGGGTAAAGGCATCTCCGGTCTTTGCGGCACGACCGGTGCGGCCGATACGATGCGTGTAGGCTTCAGCAGTATCGGGCATGTCATAGTTGACCACGTGGGAAATCTGGGAGACATCGATCCCCCTCGCAGCAATATCTGTAGCAACAAGTATCTGGTATGTACCGTCACGGAAACCGTCCAGCGCCGCCTGACGCCGGTTTTGGGAAAGATTTCCCTGGAGTGAGGCAGCCCGGTAACCGGCTTTCTCAAGCTGCTCTCCCAGCCGCTTGGCCCGGTGCTTGGTCCGGGTGAAAATCAGCACCGACTCGGTGTCGGTATGTCGCAACAGCTCCAGAAGGAGGGGGGTCTTCAGATGCTGGGTCACCGGATATAGGGCATGTGCTACCGTGACTGCCGGAGCAGTGGAGCCAACCTGAACAGTGACAGGATTATCCAGTATCTCCTGGGCCAGATGCCGGATGTCAGCTGGCATGGTCGCGGAGAAGAGCAATGTTTGCCGTTTTTTGGGTATCTGGCCGAGGATTTTTCTGATCGACGGAAGAAAGCCCATGTCGAACATCTGGTCGGCCTCGTCCAGAACGAGCACTTCCAGGCGTGAAAGATCGATGGTCCCTTGGCCGATGTGGTCGAGAAGGCGGCCGGGACAGGCCACTACGATCTCGGCACCCTCCCTGAGCTTCTTTATCTGCGGATTGGCATTGACCCCGCCGTAGACTGTTACGCTGCGCAGACGAGTCTGCTTCCCCAGAGAACCTATCGATTCATGGGTCTGTTCCGCGAGCTCGCGGGTGGGTGCTACAATCAGTGCCCGGACGTGACCACGCGCCCCCCGCACCAGCCGTTGCAGGATGGGGAGCACGAATGCCGCGGTCTTGCCGGTACCAGTTTGTGCCAGGCCCATTACGTCGCGACCTGCCAAGACCGGCGGGATCGCCTCTGCCTGGATCGGGGTCGGGGTATCATAGCCTGCCGCCGTTACTCCTGCGGTGATGTCTGGATGAAAATTAAATGCCTGAAAATTCATGAAACTCCTTCTACTTGTGTGAGGTAAATAAAAAGCCCCGGTTTTTCCGGGGCTTGCGATGACGTATTGATCTACGATTAAATCCGGTAACGGCACTACTGTCTTCGCAGCGTAACAGCTTTACGCCGATCATGTCAAGGCATTAATTCAATAAATCGAATAAAGAGCATCAATCAAGAAAGGGCGATCACGAGGATCGCCCCTACTTCCCCTTGATCATTCTGGTCAACTGACGATCCAGAGCGGAAGCAAACCGATTCCGGTCGGTGCGGTTGAACTGGGGAGGCCCCCCCTGGACGAGCCCCTCTGCCCGGAGCTCCTGCAGCAGGTTGCGCATCGATAGCCGGTCCCCAACGTTTTCATCGGTATACATCTCCCCCCGCGGATCGAGAGCCACTCCACCATTTTCCACGATCCGGGCAGCCAGTGGGATGTCGGCTGTAATCACCAGGTCTCTCGGCGCCGCATGCTGGACGATAAAATCATCCGCAGCATCAACTCCCGCTGCAACCAACTCCGAAGTTACTAGGCGGGAATGCGCCTTGGAGAGGTCCTTATTCGCCACAAGGCAGACCGGAACCTGAAGCCGCTCCGAAGCCCTGAAAACAATCTCCTTGATGATCCTGGGGCAGGCATCCGCGTCAATCCAGATTTTCAGAATCTGTCTCCTTTTTTCAAAAACCTGCTCGGCATCCACTGCCACTTATCCCGCCCCCTTTTCCGCCACTCCGGGGACCCGCATCCATTGGGCGGCTATAAGCGACAGAACTCCAAGCGCTCCCCCCACAAGGAAGGGGATCCGGTAGTCTATCATCCAGAGATATCCACCAAGGGCAGGAAGAAAAACCGCCGCGATATGATTGATTGTAAAGCCGACCGCCATTGAGGAAGAAATATCCTGCTTGTCCCCCATCTTCTGGAAGTAGGTACGGAGCGACACCGAAAAGTTGAAGAGCAGGGAATCGACCATATACATGAGGGAGACTAGCAATTTAGAGGTTGTGAAGGCATAGGCTATGAAGATCACTATTACTCCGGCATACTCGATAGAGCTTACCTTCCGTTCGCCGAAACGGACTATGGCCCGTCCGATAAGAGGGTTCATGAACCAGGCGATCAGGTTGTTGATAATGAAGAGAAGAGTCATTTCCCGCACCGAAAAGTGGAACATCTTGACCAGGAGGAAGATGGAGAATACCATAAAAATCTGCCGTCGCGCCCCGGAGAGGAATGTAAGCAGATAGAACAGGGAATATTTCCGGCGCAGGACCATCCGCTGTCGCTGGGGAGGTATGTTCAGATGAGTCGGGTCCTGAAACAGCCCCCAGATTCCTACGGCAAAGACAAGCGACCCGATGACGAGAAAGATATTCCGGTAATTCATGAAGAGGCTCAGGAACCAGATAAGGACTCCCGATACAATACTGGAAACGGCTGCCAGGCTCCGAAGCCTGCCGAAAACGATTGGAGCTGCGCTGGTGGAAAAGTATTGCAGGGTAAGCGACTGGTTGGTGGTCTCGTAGTAGTGAAAGCCAAAGCTCATGACCAACGTGGTAAAGGCTATCCCTCCGTAACTGGGAAAGAATCCGGTAATTCCTGTCCCGATTCCGAGCAAAGCAATCGAGATGGCGGAAAGTCGGTGCTCCTTGATCAGGAGTAGCAGGAATACTGCCAGAAGCGCAAGAAAACCAGGGAGTTCGCGCACAGACTGAATAATTCCGACCTCCTGCCCATTGAGCCCGACCAGGTCAACCGCGTAATTGTTGAAGAGAATAGTGTAGCCCTGAAGCCCGATCATTGAGGAGGCGGTCATGACCGCCAGGAAGCGGAGCATAGGTTTTTGTTCGTCAATTATGTCCATTTGGCAGCAACTTCCATTCTCGCAAAGGAGGGTGTTAATAGTCTCAAGGCCCGTAAAAAAAACAAGGCGCATGAATCAGTTCCTTTCACGCGCCTTTAAGCTCTAAAAGAAAAATATTTCCAGAAAAGGGTATCACGCGCGGAAATCGATGTAAAGGAGACATGAGCGCTTCCGACTGCTTTTTGCTGTCCCAGAAAATCCCAGCTGTTTCCGCTGATTTCAACCATGAGCTATGACCAGTCGAGCCTTTCCCGGGCAACCCCGACAAGGCAGTCGAAGACTCCCTCCCTGGAATTGATGCAACGCGGCAAAAAGATAAATCAGGGGACAATACTGCTCACCCCTTCCCCATGAAGTAGCTGAGAGCCCCGTAGCCTTGAGCCATACATGAAGTAAAAGTGGGCAATTCGAGAACGCTTTCTTGTCTTTTAACCCCTTTTCATAGTAAAGTCAGAAGATGAAAACAGTTGAGTATTTTCCTAAATGGATTGCCTGGGAGGTTACCCGACGCTGCAACCTCAACTGCGTACACTGTCGCTCCTCTTCAGATATGAACTCGTCCGAAGGGGATTTTACCTCGGAGGAAGGGCATAAACTGCTGAAGGAAATCTCAGGACTCTCCAAGCCCGTTCTTGTGCTTTCGGGCGGCGAGCCCCTTTTGAGGGGGGACATCTTCGACCTCGCAGCCCATGGCAGATCACTCGGAATGCGCATCTGCATCGCCACAAATGGTACCCTTATTACCGAAGAGGTCTGCCGGAAGATGCGGGAGACCGACATAAAGATGGTGTCGCTCTCGTTGGACGGCAGCACTGCCGGGATTCATAATGATTTTCGCCAGTCTCCGGGGGCATTTGAAGCTGTTCTGAGAGGAGCGGAGATCCTGCGCAGAAACGGACAGAAATTCCTCATCAATTCCTCATTCTCCAGACGCAACCAGGCAGATATCCCCAACGTCTTCCGGCTGGCAAAATCGCTTGGCGCCACGGCCTGGTATATGTTCATGATTGTACCGATCGGCCGCGGCGATGAGATTATGAGTGAACTGGTCTCGAAGGAAGATTACGAAGAAATCCTGGATTGGCACTATCGCCAGGAAAAGCAGGAAGACGAGATCCTGATGCGCCCGACCTGCGCCCCCCACTACTATCGAATCGTGCTACAGAGGGCAAAGGCCGAAGGGGTAAAGTTCGAACGGAGGTCGCTCACTTTTTCCACCGGCGGGGGTAAAGGGTGTGTAGCCGCCCAGAGCATCTGCCTGATAGACTGCTTCGGCAATGTCAAACCCTGTTCCTACTTTCCCCGTGTTGCAGGAAATGTGAAGCAGACCCCCTTCCGGGAGATCTGGGAAAATTCGGAGATCTTTACTGACCTGCGCGATTTTAAAAGTTACAAGGGGAAATGTGGCCGGTGCGAATATCTGAACGTATGCGGCGGGTGCCGGGCAAGGGCCGACGCTCTCCACGGAGATTACATGGAAGAAGAGCCGTTCTGCAATTATATACCTGTCGGGCAAAGGGGCAATAGCTATGAATAAGAGATTCCTCGACGCCTGTTGGGGTAAACCTGTGGATAGAACCCCGGTCTGGCTGATGCGGCAGGCCGGCCGCTATCTCCCCGAATATATGAAAATCCGGAGCAGTCGCACTTTCCTGGAACTCTGCAAGACTCCCGAGCTGGCGGCGGAAGTAACCCTGCAACCGGTCGATATCCTCGATGTAGATGCCGCTATCCTTTTTTCCGACATCCTCATTCCGGTGGAACAGATGGGGATGGAACTCGATTTTGTCCCCGGACCGGTTTTTGCCCGGCCGATCCGTTCCTTGGCAGAGGTGAAAAAGCTGCATATTCCCCCCATGGAGGAAGCAGTCCCTTTCGTGCTGGAGACTATCGCCATCCTGCGCCGGGAACTTTCGGGGCGCGTCCCTCTCATCGGCTTTGGCGGCGCCCCTTTTACCCTGGCCTGTTACATGGTGGAGGGGAAAGGTTCCAAAGACTTTGCGCAGATCAAGAAGATGATGTATGCCGCACCTGAAATTTACTCCGCCCTGATGGAAAAGATTACTGACATGCTGATCGAATACCTGAACGCCCAGATCGATGCCGGGGCAGAGGCGATCCAGATCTTCGACACGTGGGGCGGTATTCTCTCCCCCAGCGATTACGAGAAATCGGTTCTCCCCTACACTGTGCGCCTGATGAAAGGTCTGCGTCGCGGTAAAACCCCTCTTATACATTTCGTCAAGGGGGGAGGGACCATGCTGGAAACGGTAAAAAAGGGGGGGGCTGATGTCATGGGGCTTGACTGGCATGTGAGTCTCGGCAGTGCCAGGGAGACGCTGCAAGAGACGGTCGTGCAGGGGAATCTCGACCCGACCGTACTATTTGCGCCACATGCGACAATCGAGGCGGAGGTTGCCAGGATTCTCGCAGAAAACGCCGGCAGGCCTGGTCATATCTTCAATCTCGGGCACGGCATTCTACCAGCCACCCCACCGGAGAATGCCAGATTCATGGTGGAGTGCGTTCATCGGCTGTCGCAAAAATGAGCCTCTTGCATAATGTTACAATCCCTCTTCAGGAGCGTCTTCAGGCGCTGCTGAAGCAGCTTTTTCGAGGTTAAGATGAGAAGCGTTGCCAATGTCCGATAAAACCGCTGTTCTTTTACTCCAGATGGGCGGACCAGATTCGCTCGATGCAGTCGGGCCATTTCTGTTGAACCTCTTTTCCGACCGGGATATCATCCGGCTCGGACCGGCGTTTCTACACCCTTTCCTTGCCCGGCGAATCTCCCGCAAAAGGACGCCGGAGGTTGAACGGCAGTACGAAAAGATTGGCGGCCGCTCGCCCATCCGGGAAATGACCGAAAACCAGGCGCAGGCCCTGGAAGAAAAGCTGGGCGACGGATTCCGTTGTTTCGTGGCGATGCGCTATTGGCGACCATCAACCATTGAGGCGCTGGCGGCCATCAAACGGGAAAAGATAACCCGGATTGTCGCTCTCCCCCTCTACCCCCACTATTCGCGGGCAACTACCGGTTCAAGCCTCAACGAGCTTAAGAGGGTATTGCGTGAGGCCGGGGTGAAATTCGAGCTTTCCTGCATCGAACCATATTACAACCACCACCTCTATATAGGCGCCCTCGCGGAAAGGATCGCGGAAGGCCTTACCCGGTTCCCCGACAGGAAGGACCTGCAGGTGGTTTTTTCCGCCCACTCCCTTCCCCAGTCATTTATTGACGCGGGAGATCCATATCTTTCCCAAATAGTCGAAACGGTGCGGCTGGTCATGGAGCATTTCATCGGAGTAACACATCGCCTGGCATTCCAGTCGCGAGCCGGTCCGCTTAAGTGGCTGGAGCCGGATACGGAGAAAGTGATCAGGGAGCTGGCAGCAAATGGTTGCAGTGAGCTGCTGATTGTCCCTATCTCTTTTGTCTCCGACCACCTTGAAACGCTCTACGAGATTGATCTCTGTTACCGCGAACTGGCCCACTCCCTCGGAATCTGTGAGTTCCATCGTGCCCCGGCTCTGAACTGCTCACCGCTCTTTATTGAATCTCTCGCAGATCTGGTACGGGAAAAAGTGGCGGAATAACTCCCTTGAGAGACCATACGCCCCCCCTTTTGCTCCGATATTTATTGGGGTATCGAAAATAATATCGCACGGTAAAACTGAAAAAATCAGGGTGTTTCACATTTTGTTCAGCCATGACAAAAGAGAAATCGCTCGAGACTACATATGGTAGCTATCGGTTGATTAAAATATTACCTGGATGTAATATTTTACAAACGTGATTTAGCGTGTATCATTCACTGCAAAGCATGAGGTTCTTGCAATACTCCAAAAATGTCAATTAAAGTCCCCTCCCCAACGGGAGGGTTAAGGTGGGGGAGGAAAAATGAGTAGAGGCGAACGGCGCAAATCCTTTAGAACAGAGTCCTTGAACCTGCTCGACTATTCGGTTTCAGGGCAAAACGGTGAGCTGGTCGATCGCGGCATGGGTCGGACTTTAAATATCAGCGAAAAAGGTATCCTCTTTGAAACTCATATCCCTTTGCAGAGAGGCCAGATACTGATGATAACGATAGAGCTGGAGGAAGAGCTTCTGGAGATAGGGGGGCGCATCATACATGTTGAGCCATCCCTCGAGAATTTCCATTCAGGGGTCGAGTTTCTGCAGATGGACGCAAAAGGTGAACGGGTTCTGAAAAACTACCTCGCGGCCTTCAAGAAGGGAGGGTTTTAGCCTGGCGCATACCCGGCTCGTTATTGATTCGTGGACGGCCCCTACCCCTTCCGCAGCATCCTCTTGTCCCCCACCCGTATGGTAACCTTTTCCTGGTCAAAATACTCCATGAGCGGAATCAGGAATTTCCGGGAAAGCCCGGTCAATTCACGAAATTCGGGTGGCAGAATCTCTCCTTTTTCCCGCAGATAGTTTATCAGTTTCTCCCTTATCTGAGACAGCGGTTCTGATGCGTAAAATATGTCGGTTTTTATCTTCATTCCCCTCCCCTCGCGGACAAGGAGATTGAGATGTTCCAGAATTTCCTTTTCCGGACAACGTAATGAATCCCCAAGCTCCTTCAGCGTAGGAGGGGTAAATCCACCACTGTTAAGGGCTGCTTCAATTTTTTTCTGCAGACAGGCCTGATTTTCCGTCGTTGTTATCTTCCGTCCGATCTCTCTTACCAGGTCCCGGTCAGTCAGAGCCTTACCCTCTTTTTCCAGTGCAGAGAGGAGCGGGCCGAAAAACCTGGGATCACTCCTTTTAGGGATGCGTGATTTCAGCTCTTCCTTGCTGATCCCCTCTTTCAGGCTGTTTTCCTTCAGGTATCGCTGCAGTTCATGAAAGAGTTTTTCTTTTAGACCGTCAGAGGCCTCTTTCCCCAGAAAAATGCGCGGCTCCCTGACCATCTGCACGAGGAGTCCTTTCGACAGGAGGCCGGTAAGCGCCACTTCCAGTCGCTTGACAGGGAGGCCACTGCGGATGCCGAGTTCGGCCAAGGTAATCCCGCTAAAGAGGCTTTCCCTTGCCAGGAGACGGATCTTTTCAGCATCCTCTCCTTCCAGGAGCGCATGGAGAAGCGCCAGGGCATCCGCTGAGCGCCGGCGCCGCCTCGGAGGCGCCGGATCAAGCACCGCCCCGCCGCCGACGGTAGTTTGCGGGGAGTGGGTACGGACGATAAAAAGGTCGCCAGGCAAAAGCAGGACAGGATTCTTCAGGCGAAGCTGAACAAATCCGGTATCACCAGGTTGCAGAGCATCGCGGTCAAGGAGGATAACCTGTGCGCTCACCTCATAGGTCGCCGAGTGAAGATGGACCATTGCCCGGTGTTTGAGTTCCCGCGGGGCAGAAGGGAGATAGTTGAACCGGGCATCGACGGTGCGGGTTGTCTGAAAAACCTCGCGCGGCACAACTACGTTGCCACGCTGGATCCAGGTATGGTCAACCCCCTGGAGGTTTACCGCAACCCTCTGCCCGGCCGAACCGGTGTCGGACTTTCTGCCGTGGGTCTGCACGCCACGCACCCGGGTAGTGAGCCCGGACGGGAGGATCTCCACCTCATCACCTGTCTTGATTATCCCCGAAAGGAGTGTGCCGGTTACCACCGTACCGAAACCGGTAACGGTGAAGATCCTGTCAACGGGAAGCCTGAATGGACCATCCATCGACTTTTCATTCACTTCGGCGGCAATCCCGGCCAGACCGCGCTTCAGATCTTCCAGACCGGTGGAACTCCTTGCGGAGACAGGCATTATCGGGGCGCCTTCCAGAAAGCTCCCGCTCAGGTAATCCCGGATCTCTTCCGTAACCAGTTCCAGCCATTCCGTATCCACCATATCGCACTTGGTCAGCGCCACCAACCCTTTACTGACACCGAGCAGCCGGCAAATTTCAAGATGCTCGCGGGTTTGCGGCATAATCCCCTCGTCGGCGGCAATCACCAGCATCACCAGGTCCATCCCGCCGACTCCCGCCACCATGGTCCGGACAAACCGCTCATGCCCCGGCACATCTACGATGCCGAGGAGGATGTCACCGGGGAGTTCCAGGTGCGCGAAACCGAGCTCGATGGTTATCCCCCTTTCCTTCTCCTCCTTCAGGCGGTCGGTGTCAATCCCTGTCAGGGCCTTTACAAGTGTAGTCTTGCCGTGGTCAACATGGCCCGCGGTTCCGAGTATCAGGTGTTTCATATGATCAAACCTCTATAACGATTTTTTATTCAATCCTTAAACTGCAACTGGTACAGCTTGTAATACAAGCCACCCTTGGCCATCAGTTCCCTATGGCTCCCCTCTTCGCACTTCTCCCCCCTATGAATCACCACTATCCGGTCGGCATCCTGAATGGTCGAAAGCCGGTGCGCAACCACAAGCGAGGTTCGACCGGCAAGAAGACCGCGCAGCCCTTCCTGGATCAGCCTTTCGCTCGCCGTATCGACGCTGGAGGTCGCCTCATCGAGTACCAGTATTTCCGTATTGAAAGCGACGGCCCGAGCAAATGAGAGAAGCTGCCGTTCGCCCACGGAAAAATTACTCCCTCTCTCCCGCACCTCTTCCTGAAAACCGTTCCGCTGATTTCTGATGAAACGATCTGCACCTACTATGGCTGCTGCCTGCTCAACCCTTTGGCGGGCAAACTCATCTCCCAGGCAGACATTGTATTCTATGGTTCCAGTAAAGAGAAAAGGCTCCTGCAAGACGACTCCGATCCGCCTCCTCAGTAACGGCAACGGAATCTGCCGGATATCCGTGCCATCCAGGAGAATGCTTCCCCGCTGCACATCATAAAACCTTGACAGGAGCCTTGTTACGGTAGTCTTGCCCCCTCCCGTCTCTCCAACCAGCGCCACCTTTTCCCCTCTGCAGAGCATCAGGTTGAATCCTTTGAGCACATATTCGTCGTTCTGATAGGCAAACCAGACTTCCCTGAACTCGATGGTTTCGAAGGGGGCGAAATTTTCTTTAAATCCACCCTCACCCCCCTTTGCAAAAGGGGGATTGAGGGGGCTTTGCCCAGACTCTCTTTTATCTTCGTTTTTTTCCGTATCAAGAAGTAGAAATATCCGTTCCAGACCTGCCATGGCGCCCTGCATAATGGAATATTTGGCGGAGAGGTCGCGAATAGGCGAGAAGAATTTTTCTATGTACTGGATAAAGGCGACCAGGGCACCAAAGGTGAGGGCTCCCCGAACGATCTCCCCCCCTCCATACCAGATGATGAGACCGATCGCCACCGATGAGAGCGTCTCTACAACCGCAAAAAGTGAAGCGTCCCAGGTGATCACCGGCAGGTTGGCGTCACGATAGGAGGCGTTGAGCTGTCTGAATCTCTGCCGCTCTTTTTCCTGCTGGTTAAAAAGCTGCACTATTGCCATTCCGCCGATATTCTCCGCAAGGAAGGAGTTAAGAGTGGAAAGCCGCGCCCTTACCTCGCGAAAAGCCTTCCGCATCCTGCTGCGAAAGGCGAAAACGATGTAGACGAGAACCGGGAGGACGGCAAAGGTCACCAGGGAAAGCTTCACGTTCATCCATAGCATGACGCAGACTATTCCGACCAGCACCAGGATATCACCAACAATGGAAATGATCCCGGCCGCAAACATTTCCCCCAGAACTTCCACATCACTTGTTACCCTTGTAACAAGTCCGCCGACCGGGGTACGGTCCAGGTACGAGGTGGAGAGTTTCTGTATATGTGCAAAAAGCTCCATCCGGAGGTCAAACATCACCTTCTGCCCCATCAGCTGCAGAAGGTAAATCTCCAGATAGGTCAAAAGAGCTTCTGCCAGGATTAGAGAGAAAAAGTAGCCGGATAGCTGGGGAAGGCCTTCCATCCTACCGGCAACAATGTGGTTATCGATAGCGACCTTCAGGATATAGGGCTGGGCAAGCCTGGCCGCAGCGATGAGCGGCAGCAGCAGCAAGCTCCAGAAAGCCAGCCACCGGTAGGGGCGAAGGTAGCCGATAAACCTCCCCAAGAGGCGATTGTCATATGCCTTGCCAAGAACTTCATCTTCGTGCATACCGACAAAATGCGTCATTGTTAATACCCCGCTATCTCTTCCCTCAACTGCTGTTCACGGTACATCGCAGCGTAGAGGCCACCTATTTCCAGTAGCTCCAGATGGGTTCCCCGCTCACTGATTCTACCCTCGTCCAGTACGACTATCAGGTTGCAGTCACGCAGGGCGGAGATACGATGGGAGACTATAACTACTGTCCGGTCGCCGTAATACCTGGAAAATCCCTGCAGGATAGCTTCCTCGGTACCGGCGTCCACTGCGGAAAGCGGGTCATCAAGTATCAGAATCGCAGGATTTTTTATCAGAGCCCTGGCAATGGCAGTCCGCTGTTTCTGACCACCGGACAGGGTGACCCCGCGCTCCCCGACAACGGTTTTGTAACCATTGGGGAAACCCGCCACATCACCGTCAAGGCACGCCAGCCGAGCCGCTCCCTCGATCTCCTGCAAAGTCGCGCCGGCCCGGCCAAAAGCAATATTTTCGGCAACGGTCCGGGAAAAAAGAAAGCTTTCCTGCGGGACGTACCCTATGGCATCTCTCAACTTTTGCAACGAAATCCGGTTGATGTCTACCCCGTCAATAAAGAGCTCTCCATCCCCGACCGGGTAAAGACGGGCAATGAGCCTAACCAGAGTGGTCTTGCCGCTTCCCACCGGACCAACAATTCCAACCCGCGTACCGATACCTATCTGCAGGTCGATTCCCTGGAGCAGGGGAGTACCATTGTAGCTGAAGGAGAGGTTGCGAAATTCTATTCTGCCGCTGATTTTTTCCATTTTCACCGGGTCGGACGGCTCCCTGACGGTCGCTTTGGCATCCAGGAGTGCGTTAAGCCTCGCCATGGAGGCGGCGCCGCGCTGCAGGAGATTCAGTATCCACCCCAGTACCACGGTCGGCCAGATGAGCATCACTAGGTAGCCGTTGAAAGCTACAAAATCACCCAGAGTCAGTTCGCCCGTAATTACCCTTGAGCCGCCGGCAAGGAGCACGATCATGGTTCCCACTCCACCCACCAAGGCCATGAAGGGGATCAGGATACCCCGCAGATTGGCCATTTTCATGCTGTAGTAGAGATAGCTGGTACCGATGCCGCGAAACGCTTCCGTTTGCGCATCCTCCCGGCAGTAGGCCTTGACCACCACGGCGGCCGAAACATTCTCCTCCACCTGGCTGGAGAGGCGGGAGAGTTCTTCCTGTGCCATTTTCGAGTTATGGAAGATGGAATGGCTTACTCTCTTGACCAGAAGGATCATGAACGGATAGGGGATAGCAGCGTAGAGGGTCAGGGCGGGGCTGATACGTACCATAAGGGAAAGGGCTGCAAGGTAAATGATTGCCGTATTGATTATGTTAAGAAAACCGAAACCGAGCAGCATGCGCACATTGGCCAGATCATTGGAAAAACGGGAGAGGATGTCTCCTGTGCGCCCCATTGCAAAATATGGGAGGTCAAGGGACTGCAATTTTGCATGTAGGTCTTCCCGGATTTCGTATTCTATCCGCCGACCGGCATGGAGGATGAATGTGCGGGAATAGACGCGGACCAGACCGTGGGCAAGCGCCGCGACAATTATCCATGCTGCATAATAGCCCGGGGCATGCCCGCCCGGAGCGGGATTTTTGAGACCTTCGACAGCCAACTTGAGGAGCCAGGGGATAAGGAGGGCAAACCCATTGGCGCCAAGCAGGAAAAGAGAGCCCAGCAAGTACCGCGTCCGGCAGTTCCTGATATATTCGTATAGATTTGAATATTCCCTGATGGTCATCTCCCGGGTAAGTCAGTAAACTTTTCCGATTATTCCGGAAATCAGCCTTTCAGATGCTCATGATTATAAATATGTTCGCTGCAGTAACAACCCTGCCCCCGGCACTCCGTGCAGTAGCGGAAATCCATCTGCGGGTGGGTTTTGTCGGTAATGCCGCAGACCGTGCAGCGATGGAACGGTTCCGGATCGCGCCGGGCAAAGAGTGCCCCCTTTCTGGCAATCTGCCGTCTGCCGTATTTCATAGTTACCTGAATGTCCCGTGCAAAGAAAAGGAGGAAATTGCCGATGGAGGCCAGCGTCAGCAAGCGTTCAGGCCACCCGCCGAAGAGGAGCATATAGCCATAGCCGAGCCAGGTAAGGAGTGCGAGCCACTTGATGCGGACCGGCAGAATAAAAAATAAAAGCAGTTGATAGTCGGGAAAAAGAAAGGCAAACGCGAGAAATACCGAGCCTCCGATAAAGAGGTTGCTGACCGGATACGCAGGGATAAGGAATGAAACTGCAACGGCCAGGATGAACCCGGCCAGGATGAACATGTTGTACCGGAATATTCCCCACAACTCTTCCAGCGCCGACCCCATAAGGTAGAACAGATACCATCCGAAGAGGGCGCAGAGGGGTCCGCAATTCGGCGGATTGAAGAGAAAGGTTGCAAGCCTCCACCAGTCACCTCCCAGGAAAAGCTCTGCTGAAAACCGGACCCGGGCCGGATCAAGCCGGCCGGTCATGAAGAGGAGGTAAAAGAACGTCTGCCCGGCAATCAGGTAGACGGTAAGATTTGGCAGGGCATACCTTCCGAATTTTTTCTCCAGGATGTCAAGCAGTCTCGCCGTCACGTCCCCCTCCCCTCTTGTCAAATAATAGTTTGCACATAATATCAGTTCAGAGAGCAGGAGGCAATGCCGATGAAGGTACGGGGCAAAGCAGGCTTTGCCCCGTACCTTCCGTTTTTTACAGCGAAAGCTCCCGGTGTCCATGGAAAAGCTCGTCCCGGAGCTTCGACACCTCTCCGTCTTCCAGGTACTCTTCAAAGCCCATCACCCGATCGATAATCCCCACTGGTGTAATCTCTACGATCCGGTTCGCCACGGTAGAGACAAACTGGTGGTCATGGGAGCAGAAGAGAACCACCTCGGAGAAAGCGATTAGCCCGTTGTTCAGGGCGGTGATCGATTCCAGATCCAGGTGGTTGGTCGGTTCGTCCAGGATGAGGGCATTGGAGCCTGACAGCATCATCCGGGACAACATGCAACGGACCCGTTCACCCCCGGAGAGGACGCTGGTTTTCTTCAGCGCCTCTTCCCCGGAGAAGAGCATCCTGCCGAGGAATCCCCGGGCAAAGGACTCCCCTTCCGTGGGGGGGGAATACTGGCCGAGCCACTCGATCAGGTTCAGGTCGTTGGCGAAGAAAGCGGCGTTCTCTTTCGGGAAATAGGCGGATGTGATAGTTACACCCCAGCGGAAGCTGCCGCTGTCAGGCTCCATCTCACCGGCAAGGATCTGAAAAAGGATCGTCTTTGCCAGGCTGTTCGCTCCCACAAAGGCTATCTTGTCTCCCTTCCGTACGGTGAGGGTCAGGTCGTTCAGGATCGGCACCCCGTCGATTTCCTTGGAAAGCCCCTGAATCTCCAGTATGATATCGCCACAGGGACGTTCCGGCTTGAATACGACATATGGGTATTTGCGCGACGAGGTCGGCATATCCTCGATGGTAAGCTTCTCAAGCAGTTTCTTGCGGGATGTGGCCTGCTTCGCCTTGGACGCATTAGAGCTGAAGCGCTGTATAAATTCCTTCAACTCGTTGGCCTTGTCGGTAACCTTGCGGTTATCGTCCTGCTTCTGCTTGAGATTCAGCTGGCTCGCCTGGTACCAGAAGTCGTAATTCCCTACGTAGACCTGGATCCGCCCGAAGTCGATATCGGCTATATGGGTGCAGACCTGGTTCAAAAAATGCCGGTCATGGGAAACGACGATGACCGTATTGGGAAAACGGAACAGAAAATCCTCCAGCCACGATATGGACTTGAGGTCCAGGTGGTTGGTCGGCTCATCCAGGAGCAGAACGTCCGGGTTCCCGAACAGGGCCTGGGCGAGGAGAACCCTTACCTTGTCTCCCGCTTCCAGTTCCTTCATTTTCTTGTGGCGCAGCTCCTCGGGAATACCAAGACCATTCAGGAGCACGGCTGCCTCGGACTCTGCATCGTAGCCGTTCATCTCGGCAAATTCCGCCTCCAGTTCCGCAGAACGGACCCCATCCTCCTCGGAAAAATCGGCCTTGGAGTAGATCGCCTCCCGCTCTGCCATAATCTTGTAAAGGAGCCGATGTCCCATGATGACGGCGTTGAAGACCGTCTCCTCATCAAAGGCGAACTGGTCCTGACGTAATACTGCAATTCGTTCCCTGCTCCCAACCGAAATCTGCCCCTGATCCGGGTCGATCTCACCGGACAGTATCTTGAGGAAGGTTGATTTCCCTGCGCCATTGGCGCCGATCAATCCATAACAGTTCCCCGGAGTAAATTTCATGTTGACGTCTTTGAATAAGACCCTCTTGCCATAGGCGAGGGTTACGCTTGATGCACTGATCATGCTTTAAAACTCCCTTGTGAAAAAATAAAAACCACGGGAATGAGCCCCGTGGTTCAATTAATTGTAAATTATAACATTATTCGCATCTTAACTGCAATCCTTTTTTGCAGATATCCTTTTATTCTGGTCGGCCCGGTTTCATATCACTCTTTTCACGCAGACCGCATATTTCAGATAACGCCCCTCTGGGAATGTCACCGGATAGGGGAAATCTTCCGGTTGTCCCGACAGGGAAATGACCTGCAGTCCAGATCCGGCCTGGAGGGCGCCGCGGCGCAACTCCTTCAGGTAGTCGGCTACATCGATCTTCTGGTGGTTGGATGAGGTGATCAGCAGCCCCCCGGGTTGCAGCAAAGGGAGCGCCGCAGCCACCAGCCCCGAAGTACCGCCACGGGTAGTGAAACGGCTGCTGTTTGTGGTTGAAAATGAGGGGGGATCCATGATGATAATGTCGTAATTTTTCCCCTGCCGCGCCAGATCGTGCAGGACAGAAAGGCAGTCACCGACTATGAAGTCATGGCGTTTCGGGTTCAGCCGGTTGACGCCAAAATTCGCTTTGGCCCATTCGGTGTAAGTCGGAGAAGCATCGACGCTGGTGACCCGGCTTGCCCCGGCGGCCACAGCCGATACCGAAAAAGAGGCTGTATAGGCAAACAGATTGAGCAGACGTTTCCCACTGACACGGGTCATCAGCTCCCGGCGATTTTTGCGCTGGTCAAGAAAAAGCCCAGTATTGAGCCCCTCTTCCAGCTTTACCAGGAAGTTAAGGCCGTTTTCCCGTACCTCCAGCGGTTGCGGAGCAGGCGAGCCGGCCATCAGCCGGCTGTACTTTTTCGTGTCGCTTGTCTGCTCCAGCTGCCGGGTCTTCTGCGGTCGTGATTTTTCATAGATCCCCGCGGGCTGAAGCAGTTCCTGCAGTAGCTGGCTCAGCAACT
This sequence comes from uncultured Geobacter sp., assembly GCA_903915655.1. Classification (GTDB taxonomy): domain Bacteria; phylum Desulfobacterota; class Desulfuromonadia; order Geobacterales; family Geobacteraceae; genus CAIWTU01. The sequence goes on along the minus strand of CAIWTU010000011.1, from coordinate 3,891 downwards.
GCAGATGGATGCGCCAGGCAGAGGAGTAGAGCTGAACAACGAGGTACTCCCCGTAGAGGTCTACCGTCAAACCGGGGAGACCGTCCCCTTCGGCGTTGATCAGCCGGTAGGCATTGGTATCACCCAGCTCCGCATGGGCTTTACGTAATTCGATTGCCCCCCGCAGCCGCCTAGAGAGCCACGCCCGGTCAAGCATCATCTCTTTCCGGTCAAGCACCCTTGCCACAACCCGTTCAGCCGGATCGAGAAGGGCAGTGGCCAGAAATCGACCCTTTTCATCGGTTAGCTTGACCAGATCACCCGATTCTCCTGCCGGCCATCTTTTCGTGTAAGCATCGGCTATTATCCATGGGTGTCCCAACCCTATCATCCGCTCCGATTCTGGACCGACTCTCCACTGTTTATCCGGCATCATCAGTATCCTTTTAGAAATAAAAACCAGAGGGCACCCACCCTGTGGTTTCAGAAGAACTTTATTTTTATAGCACCATTGCCTGTCAAGCAGCAATTTCTTTTTTTAGACCTGACAAAAAAGTTGCTTGCAATGTTCATTGAAAGCTGTTATGGTGTCCAGACGTCCGCGGATTTACCCGGATAAAAACCAACAAGAAGTTTGAGGAGAAGGTACGTAAATGGTAAACGGAACAGTAAAATGGTTTAACGACAGCAAAGGTTTTGGGTTTCTTGAGCAGGAGACAGGAGAGGATGTTTTCTGTCATTTCTCCGCCATCGCAGGCAACGGTTTCAAATCCCTTGCAGAAGGCGACAGGGTAACGTTTGAGGTGGTCAAAGGTCCCAAGGGACTGCAGGCAGCCAACGTGGCCAAAGTTTAACTACAAGAATCATTAACCGACAAAAAGCCCCGAGGAAACTCGGGGCTTTTTTTTGCTTTTTTTCGCCGGTTACAAAATCTAACCGGTACCAGGTAGTGAGTAGTTCGGGAGGAGAGACTCGATCTCCTGAAACATCCCATATTTTATTAGTCCGCCCTCTATCCGCACGGAAGATAAAAAGGGATAAAAGTACTGGAATTCCCCTTTTTTTACATCAACCCGACATTGAATTATTTCCTTGATTGAGCTTGCGACAGCCTCAACGTCCCCGATTGCACTCTCTTCCAGGAGTTGAGCCAGTGGGGCCTCATACTCCCCCTGCGGACCTGCTTGAACAATCTTGTCCCTGGCAGTGTCAAGCAGAACCTTGAAACATGCAAAAGCAGCAGGGGAGAGGTTGGATACGAATGCCGAAAAACTAACTTCTTTTATGCCACCCATTTGAAATATAACCTCCTCTTTTTTTCCCAGTATAGCATGACTCCGGTTAAAGAGAAAAAACAAATCTCTTGAATCCTTTACAGAAAGATGAAACCGGATGCCACAGCTATCGTAAAAAAGCTAAAAAGCCAATAGTTTTAGTGCCATCTTTCAGCGACACCTCTTTTTATCAACAGAGATATCCACAGTTTATCAGGCACCGATACCGGAATTATGCGGGTTTTCAGGAATATGTGGAAAAGTTATCCACCTTGACGCAAGGAATTGATTTATCCTCCGACGGATCTGCATATCTCCCGATAGTGATCACTATTATTCTTTTTATTCCTTCTTTTGATTGCCTACCTGACGGAAAAGCGGTATTATCATAGCCTCTTGCAAAAGTCGGAATAATTGTCATTCCGGCAGGCTTCTAGCCGGAATCCAGATTTTTTCTGACTGAAAAGACTGGATCCCCGATAGAGGCATTCGGGGATGACTATCATTTTGCAAGAGTCTCATCAGCCATAAAAAACCCAAACATGCTGCGGTCAACTCGTCCGCCAAGAGGTATTACATGCTGACCGATCTCCGCTCTGGCGCCATCAAGCTTTTTATTGCATTCACCCTTACCCAGCCAGGCATCGCCCTTGCGGCGGAACCGGCACCCGCACCGGCACCGGTTGCCACCACGTCAACCGCTTCACCTTCCCCCGCTCCGGCCTCGAAATCTGTTCCCGCCGAAAAATCTTCGGGCGCAGCAATCCAGGCTCTGCCGACAGCCCAACCGGCGCAGCCCGGAAAACCGGTTATCCGTTTCGGTTTCGTTGATATGAACCGCTTCGCTACCGATTCGCTCCCCGGCAAGAAAATCAGCCAACGGCTTAAGGAAAAAGCTGAAAAGTATCAGGCCGCCATCATTTCAAAGCAGAAGCAGCTGGAGAAGCAGAAGCAGGCTATCGAAGCAAAGATCGCACAGTTCACCCCCCAACAGAAGGCAACCAAGGCCAAAGAATTCCAGCAGAAGATAGAAGCCTTCCAGAAATACGCCCAAAGCGCCGAAAAAGAGCTTCGCGGCCTGGAAGAGCAGCTCACCTTCAAACTTTACCAGGCGATAGAAAAGGCCTCGACCGAGTATGGCAAGGAGGCAGGTTTCGCCGCCATTACAGCCAGGAAGGATCTCCTCTTCTTGGGAAGCGGAGTAGAAGGGGTTGATGTCACCAGCGCCATAACCGAGAGGATCGATAAGGAAGAGCTGAAGCTTTAGCCGGCGGGAAAACCGTCGCAAGGAAGAGGGAAGAGTGTAAGCGTATTAAACGGACTATTTCCTTCCCTTCCCGGGTCGCCCGCTCCGGCCCGGTTTTACCTGTGCGGCATCAGAGGGTCGCCCGCTCCGGCCCGGTTTTACCTGTGCGGCATCAGAGGGACGCCCCTTTCTTCCCGGTTTCCCTGCTACTGCAGGAGCGGAAATACTCTTCGATACCTTTTGCGCAGCGCCGAAAGTACGCGGCTTCGGCTTTCCCCCCTCACTTGCTACAGGGCGGGGTCGCTTCCTTTTGTCAGCGGCGGGCAGCTGTTCCTTCGGCTTGGACTCCCGTGCCACAACTACCGTAAGCAGACGATCTATCAAAAGAGCTTCGTCCAGGGTAGCAACCGCTTCCTTTGCTTCAGCGACAGCTGACATTTCGACAAAACCGCACCCCCTGAACTTGCCGCTTTGGGGGTCAGTCAACAGCTTGATTGAGCGAACCGTTCCCGCGACTGAAAACATCCGCCTCAAATCATCTTCCGTGGCATCAAAAGAGATATTTGTAACGTACAACAGTTTGATCTTACTTATTTCTTTTTTCTCCATGGTTATTCCGTTCCTTGTAGTGAAAGCATTTTGTAATATTCATCTCTGTCTAGTCTGATAGAGTGCGACAGCTATCTTACCCTTTTCAAACTATTTTTTACACCCTTTAAATCAGTCCTGCAAATCTCCTTCAACACCTCTACCTGCCGTGATCTGTCCTTCTCATTGAGCCCCTTGACGTACCACTTGGCCTGACCCCAGGCGCTGACGGAAAATGTAAGCAGCATCAGAGACGCCGCTTACATTTTTCTGAGGGGGTGGTGTTAGATGTATTTATTTCCTCTGGTCAACGGCATGAAGTTGACCCGCCGGTTTTCGGGCGGGTCGAACTTTCTGGTTGGAGATTTGGTGTTGCCGCTGGGCGGGGGGAGAAGTTGGTGCAGGACGATCCCGTTCTTTTGGGAATAATCAACAAATAAACAACGTCCCCGGAGGTCCTTGTCTATAATGCCGCGCACTCAGGCGGCTTGGAGCAGAAAATCAACATGAATGGCATCGAAGGGGAATTCGATCTGGCCATCATCGGTTTTATGAAGTATTCCGATCTTCAAAAGCGCTGACACGTCACCATGCACTGCCTTGATGTCTCTTCCCAAGCGGCGTGCTGCTTCGCGTATCGACATAGCCCCGGCACCGGTCATCATCTTGAGCAGTTCCCAGCGATGGCCGGAAATCACTTTGAAAAGAACGGCAGGTGATTCGAAACTGATAGACAAACCCTGCGGCTTCCCTTTGCACGCTTCCAGGAATCTTTTGTTGACTTTTTCTCTGGATGCAATTCCT
>CAIWTU010000010.1 GCA_903915655.1 uncultured Geobacter sp. | reverse complement strand
TAGGCCGCTAATCTTAAAAGAGATAGATTCTTTTTGATAGTTATCAGTGAAACTTGTCTCTTGATTATTAAAAAGATTAGGAGCATAAAAAAAGTAGGTAGGGCATCGTCAAAAGGTCAACACCTAATCTGAACCCTTTTTGTAAGGGTGATGCCATGAATAGATTACTAAACCCCGTTACTCAGAGGAGAGCGGGGTTTACTATTTTAGACACGAAAAAATGTTGAGCGTTGATTATGGAAGAAAAGGGAGACAGGCGATTCGGCTTGTCTAGTTCAAAGAATCCGAATGTTCAACACAAACCGCAACAACTAAAAGGAGGAAAGCAGGGCGGACATAAAAGGGGCTGAGAATGAAGGAATGCGTTTCCTGATTATGTTTATTTGTGAAAACTAAAAGCAATCATGCAGGAGGTACAAAAATTGTTCAGGGCGGCGGAAAAATTAGACGGGTGACGGACGAAAACTGTGACACCTAGCTAACAAATAGAGTACCTGCCTGAGTTTGTCAAGAACCTCCTTTCTTTAGTCTGTAGCCGTATTTTCAGGATTTGTTTGTAATCGTTTTTGACGGACGCGTTTTTTTGCTTGTTCGAGTCGGTAACTATCGTCCCTTGCCTCAATGATGTGACATCTATGGGTAATCCGATCCAGAAGCGCACCGGTAAGACGTTCAGAGCCAAATACTTCGTTCCAATCTTCGAAAGGAAGGTTGGAAGTTATCATAAGGCTCTGCTGTTCGTATGCTCGACTGACCACCTCAAATAATAATTCTGCTCCCGTTTTTGAGAACGGAACGTAGCCAAGTTCGTCAAGGACGAGGAGATCCAGTCGTTGCAATTGTTTCTGAAACCTCTGTAGACGTTTTTCATCTCGGCTCTCCATAAGCTCGGTTACTAATCCGTTTACCGAATAGAATCTGACATGCTTTCCCACAGCGCAGGCAGCAAAAGCCAGCGCACAGGCCAAGTGAGTTTTACCAGCTCCTGATTTACCAATGAAGAGGACATTTTCTTTCTTATCGATATACTCCCCACGCATTAACTCTCTTACCAGTTGCTCATTGATAGATGGCTGAAACTTAAAATCAAACGTATCGATGGTCTTGATCACCGGGAATCCGGCTTCCTTGATTCTCTTTTCTGAAGCTCTTTTTTCCCGGTCCAAAAGCTCCCTTTCGACCAAACGCAATAGATACGTCGGGAAATCGGAACGGTCTTCCCGGCAGACTACGGCCAGGGAAGCATATTCTCGAAGTATTGTTGGCAGCCTCAACTTTTTAAGATAGAACTCCAGCAGGACAGTGGGTTTGTTTTTTTCATTCATGCTTTCCCCCCACAAGACAACAGTTCCCGGTAGGCGGATATATCAGTGCTCCTCACTTGTACCAAGCGAAGGTGTTCAAATCGGTCCAGGAGGAAAGTTGTGTTTCGCCATGATAGGTGAGGAATCAGGAACTGCATGATGGCATCACGGCTGTGGGCTCCAACATACAGAGCCTTTTCCACAGCCTGCCTAACCTTATCCATTGGATAATCTTCGAGAAGCCGAAGCACTCGTATGAACTCCCGGATACCTTCTCCCTCCCTACTTTGTTCAATGACCAGCATGCGGCGCAACGTGCCGAAACAATCAGGAAAGATTATGTCTGCCATAGGCAGCGCGTAATCCAGTGAACCGGGCTTTTGCTCCAGCAGCGGCAGGTAATGAAGGTAATCAAAAAACACTCCTTCTTTGCCCCACGAGCGTCTATGTTCAGCAACTACGCCTGGTCCATAACACAGCACCACACGGTCTACATACCCTTTGATCAAAATCTCATGGTGAGCATAAGAAACGGGCACAGAATAATCATTATCGTCAAACCGGACCAGCGATAGTGAATTTGCTCTTGTTGGCTGCTTCCTGCAGGCATCAAAAGGTGACGAAGGTAAGCTTATGAAGGCCTCCTGGTCTTCAGCCAAAAGTTCTGACTTGGTTCCACTATTGCCGCGAACGCGACGTTTCAGATCATTTCTGCACATCTCGGCAAGCTTCTTGTTCAACTCATCCAAGTCGCTGACCGTGGGCACCGGCACGAAAAAATTAAGGCGGGCAAACTTGACTACCCCCTCAACGACACCCTTCTCATTGGGACGGGCTACTCTACAAAAATGTTCCCGGAACAGATAATGACTTTGCAACTGTAGAAAACCATCGGTCAATTTTCGCTCATGAGCTCCGGTAACCTTTGACACCAGAACCTTACTGTTGTCATAGCTGATGCGCTGAGGTACGCCACCAAAAAACTCAAAAGCCCGGGCATGTCCCTCCCAGTAACTTTCTGTGCATTCGCGCTCAAATGCCATGACAAAAAACGCATCAGAAAATGGCAGCACCATAACAAAGAAAGCCACCTTCCTCAATACCCCGCAAACCCTTGCCAAAGCGTAACCAAAATCAACCTGCCCCTCTCCAGGACGGTGACTCAACGGCATAAAAACTTCCTGATTGAGATTTTTAAGCTCGCGGACAGCTGCCTTTATCTGGGTATATCCGCCCTCATATCCCATCTCCTTTACACGCTCATATATCCGCTTGGCTGTATGACGCTGCTTCTGGGGATATGCTTTATCGCTCTTGATGATTTGAGTAATCTGATCAAGGAAAGGGCCAACCTTTGGTCGCAGACGCGGCTGGCTTAGCTGATAACCTGGCGGGGACGGATTCGCTAATATTTTCTTGAGGGTATCCCACCCAATGCCCTCTCGACGTAATACCTCACGCTTTGGTGTTTCTTCTCTTAATACCTCTAGCCGGATTTTGGCCCACCAATCCATACTTGTGTACACCCTTTCTCCTCCCTCAAAATAAAGATCCGCAATATATAATCTCTATTCCAAGAAAGGTCAGTTTTAGGGTGTCACAGTCTTAAACCGCCTCGACTACAGTCTCAGGTTTCAACCGCCTTTTATAAAAGGAGACCAGTGATGAACAGATACGTCATTACAAGGGACAAGTTTATGTCCATGAAGGAAAGGAATAAGCTGCTCAAGTGCTGCAAGAAAGAGTCTGATATCGATCTGCAGCATGACGGGAAGACCTGGTGCACAAAGTATATGATCATCCACCTGGCTTTGAACAGTGGGCTCCGGGTAAGCGAAATAGCGGCTTTGAAGATAATGGATTTACACCTGACCGGGAAAGAGAACTTTCTCGTCGTAAGGAGAGGAAAAAGAGGCAACAAGCGAGATGTCTACCTGGATGACCAAACCGTTGAACACTTGAAAGCCTATATTGGGATTAGGAAGAATACTTGGGAAGAATCAGTTACTCCTGAGGCGCCCTTGTTCGCTGGCAGAGG
>CAIWTU010000009.1 GCA_903915655.1 uncultured Geobacter sp. | reverse complement strand
TCTCACCCAGAATTTCTTCGGGGGTTTTGTAATGTTTGAGTAGTTCGTCGATTACGTCGGTGTTAATGGTCATGTAAACTCCTTAGGGTGACTTGGTGTACCCACTAATGGCCATTTACACAAACCTTTTTACACCCTCTTTGATTTTTTTCTTTTTTTTCACGATGTTTATTGCTTTTTCAGCGAATGGAGAGCCGCAGGCGGAGAGTGCGCGAATGTATCGCAGTAATGCCGTTGCCGAAAAGATTAACAAGCAGTGTAACCGCCTCCTCCTGCAGAAGAGTCCCACCGGCGAAACGGCAAAAGAGCTGATGAATATCCGGCTGGAGCGTTTCTATGCAACGAGAGGATTTCAGCCTTTCTGGACAACGGGGGAGATGGTTGATGGACTGATTACTGCTATTGAGGAGTCGGCTGCTGATGGTCTCAATCCTTCCGATTATCATCTCACTCATATCAGGGAATTTGCAGCCAATCCACCAGTCTCTTCTGAACAGAAGGCGCAATACGATTTATTTTTCACCAAATCGTTTCTGACTCTTGCCAGCCATCTTCGTTATGGAAAAGTTGACCCGGTCTCTCTTGATTCCAGTTGGAACATAAATCTGGTGAAAGACCTCAACTCTCTGGATGAAAGGCTTCGCCGCGCCATTAACCGGGAATCAGTCACCCTCATTTTAAAGGAACTTCGTCCACAAGAGAGTAACTACGATCTTCTCAAAAAAGGACTTGCCCGCTATCGAGCCATTGCCCGTAATGGCGGCTGGCCAATCTTGTCGCCAGGGCCGGCGATGAAACTCGGGGTCAGAGATAGCCGTATCGCACTGCTGAGACAACGGCTCAAGGTTTCGGGTGATTTTTCTGGTCTGATTGCGGACTCCTCCCCCATTTACAGCCAGGAGATGGTGGAGTCTGTCAAGCGGTTCCAAAAGCGGAGTGGTCTGGATTCTGATGGTGCGGTCGGAGTTGCCACGCTTCGCGCCATGAATATTCCTGTTGAGCATCGGATCGAACAGATTCGTGTCAACCTCGAACGGTATCGATGGTTTTTACAAGACCTCGAACCGACCAGCATTCTGGTCAACATTGCAGGATATTCTCTCCAATATCTTGAAAATGGAAGATGTCGCTGGGAGACAAAGGTTATTGTAGGACAACCTCTCCGTGAAACACCCGTCTTCAAGGCAAATATGAAGCATATCGTTTTCAATCCCAAATGGATTGTACCGACGACTATTCTTGCCAAAGATATTCTCCCCTACCTCAATAAAGACCACTCCTACCTCGATAAAAAACAGTTGAGGGTGGTTGGTGAAGACGGGTCTACCGTTAATCCAGAGTCAGTTGACTGGTCACAATATTCCGCAACAAACCTTCCCTACCACCTGCAGCAGCGCTCAGGCAACAAAAATGTACTGGGAAGGATCAAGTTTCTTATGCCTAACAACCACACTGTTTATCTGCACGACACCCCCGACAAAAAACTGTTTGCAAAGAGCAACAGAGCCCTCAGCTCAGGGTGCATCAGGGTAGAACATCCAGAAGAGCTCGCCAGACTGCTTATGCAAGACAGCATCCGCTGGAGCAGCACAAAAATTCAGGAAGCCATCAACACCGGAAAAACCAAAACCGTCACTATCCCAATACAGATTCCTGTTTTTCTCCTCTACTTGACAACTGTTCCCGGCGGCGAAGAACTCCAATTTTACGACGACATATACAATCGCGACAAAAAAGTGCTGAAACTCCTCAACAAACCGTTGTTATTCGACCAAACTGAAATGGCCGCCCACATCTAACTATGTCCAACTCGCCGTATTTTATGAGATATATTTTCCACTAACTCTCCAGGTCTATCAAAAACTCTTGAGCGGCGGCGATGCCAGGATGATCCTATTGAATAAGCAGTTAAGACCTGAAAAACCGGGGAGGCGCCCAAAAACAGGGGAGCGTCCCCGGTTTTATTTTGTGTAGGGGCGACGCCAACGGCTCGCCCGACTGTTGACGATACGGAAAAACCTGGGCGACCCGTTGGGATCGCCCCTACGAATGGATTGTTTTCATGAGGTTTACATGGCCGGCACAAAACTCGAATTAACCTGGATCGCCCCCTGCAAGCCGCCGTGCCCCTGCCCGTAAATCGGGAAGGAGATCAGGTTAGATGCGCAATTTATCTTTTCTTGAATAATATCCGGCCCCTGCCATCATCAACAAAGACAAGAGGGTAACCGCAGCCAGAAAGGCAAAGAGAGCTCCATAGCCAGAACGGGAGATGATCTGGCCGCCAAGAAACGGGCCGAGAAAGAACCCTCCCTGCATCATGACGATCAGGAGGTTCTGGTTCATGCCGCGCATCTGCGGCGTTGAAATATCGAACATGAACGCTGCCTGCAGCGGCATCACAATGCCCCATCCGAGCCCGGAAATTCCCGCAAGGGTGAAAAAAATGCGGCCGGATGCTGACATCGGCAGAAGGGCATAGGATATGGCAACCGCGAGAAGTCCCGCAATGCATAGCAGAACCTTGTTGTAGCTGTCAAACGCCCATCCTCCGAAAAACCTGACAAGGATCATCACCACGGTCGCAATGGTAAAGAAGAGACTCGTGTTGGCGATTCCCATACTGGAGCCGAACTGTTTGAGGTAAAAAAAGATAGCAGAATTTCCGCAGAAAAAGAGGAGCGCCGAAAGGAGCAGCATCAGCACTGCAGCTGAGCGGAGAGCGTCGAGCAGGCCGGATATCCCCGGAGCGCTCAGACAACCCTGCTCCACGCTCTGCCGCTGCGCCGGAAGCGCCAGCGCCAGAATCGGGAGGAGCGCTATTACCGCTGCCACGTCCAGTACCGTCCTGAAGGCGGAAGGCGTAATCTTAACCAGATCAAAGATGGTGGGGATTACGGCGTAGGGGATCAGGCGTATGAGGGAAACAGCGCCAAAGGCGCGTCCGCTCATCTCGGGGGGAATAAACTGGACGATCATGGTGATCAGGGCCGAGACAACGCAGATGAAGCCGGCCCCCTGCAGCAGGCGCGCGGCGATCAGGAACGGGACCGTCGTCACATGTCCAGCGATAAAGAGCGCGGCGGCAAGGGTGAGCGAGCCGCCGAAAAGCCAGCGGCGGGACGTGCCGGGGTGCACCAGAGGTGCGATCATCGGCTGGACAATCAACGCAGCCAGCGCATCGGCGCTGATGATGAAACCGGCTGTGGCCTGACTGACCCCCAGATACGAAAGATACCCAGAAAACGCGTAGAAGAGTGCGGCTATGGCCGTCACCAGCGCAAACTGGAGAGCGATCACCAGAAATCCGGGGGAAAACAAGCGGGACGGTTCAGACATGGATCCCCTCCAAGAAACGGACCAGCAGGTTTCCGGCCACTCTCCGCCGGTAGTCCGCCGTAGCACGGATATCGTCGACGGGGGAGACGCCCTGTCGCACAATTTCCGCTGCATTGCGGATAGTATCCCTGTCGAGCGTGGCGCCGACCAGTTCCGCCTCCAGTCCGAGGAGCCTGACAACAGTCGGAGCCACGCTCCCCCAGGCAAAACGGACCTCCTCCAGAATGCCGGCGGCGGAAAGCCGCGCCATCCCGGCAAAGCTGGTTACTGCCACGGCCAGCGACCTGCGCAGGCCGACCTTCTCAAATGTCTGCGAAGGGAAATTTTCCGCATGGGGCAACAGGATGCGGGTGACGATCTCGCGGTTGTGAAGCCGTGTTCGGCCCGGGCCTGCGACGAATTCCGCGATCGGCAGACGGCGCCTTCCCTGCCGCGAGGCCAGTTCAACCTCTGCGCCAAGGAGGTAGAGCGGAGGGAGTGAATCGCCGGCCGGTGAGGCGGTGCGGATATTGCCGCCCAGGGTGGCCATCCCCCTGACGGCCGGGCCACCGATGGTTCGGGCCGCACGAATAAGGAGCGGCGCATGATGTCGGCTCAGCGGGTCGGCGATCAGTCGAGTCAACGTTGTCGCCGCGCCGATCGAGATCTCATTCCCCGTATCTTTGATACCCTGAAGCTCGTCCAGATCCGCAAGGAGGAGCAGCGGGCGATCATCCGGGGCCGGTTTGCTGCGAAGCCTGATCAGCAGGTCTGTCCCTCCAGCCATCAGCAAGGCTTCGGGGCGCCGGTCCAACTGGTAAAAGAGCTCTTCCAGGGAGGCAGGTTTCAGGACAGCTCTCATTTCCCCTCCCTGCAACAACGGATATCTCCGGCCGCCCGCTCCACCGCATCGACGATCTTGACGTAACCGGTACAGCGGCAGAGGTTGCCGGAAAGCGCAACCCTGATCTTCTCCCGCGACGGGTTGCTATCATCCCGCAAAAGCGCCAGGGCCGCCATCTCCATACCGGGAATACAGAAACCGCACTGCACCGCACCCTCTTCGGCAAAAGCCTGCTGAAGCAGGAGACCATCAGGAGCGAGTTCCAGTCCTTCCGCAGTCCCGACTACAGTTCCCTCAAGTTGTGCCGCCAACATCAGACAGGAAAGACGAGCTTCACCATTAACCAGAATTGTGCAGGCGCCACACTCGCCGGCGCCACACCCTTCCTTGGTGCCGGTCAGCCCCATCTCCCCACGCAGCAGATCAATAACCCGCCGGTCGGCAGGGGTTTTAATGCATATATTTTTTCCATTAAGTTCAAAGGTTAATTGCACAGTTTTCACTCCAGAGCTTGAAGCACTATTGGGGGAGCCGGATCTATAACCAACGGAGATGAGCCTCTTGCAAAAGTCCTTATCACCCTTCGACACGCTCAGGGCGAACGGACTTTACTCCAATAACTGGTTGATATCCCGTTCGTGGTGAGCTTGTCGAACCATGAACGGGATACTTTAGCAAGAGGCTAAGATATTATCGTAAAAAACAGAATCCTAAGAAGCTGTTCGGCATCACCTCCCCCTCCCCCATCAGCCAGGAGAAAGGGAGGCGATGCCGCAGTTACCTGACGCCTATTTAGCAGCCAGACGACTGTCAATCACTTCAACCATCTGCCCGATTGTTGCCACAGTCCAGACCTCATCATGGGTAAATTTTATGCCGAAGCTGTCTTCCGCAAGCACCAGCAACTCGGACTGTGCCAGCGAGTCCAACCCCAGCTCTTCGCTCAGCCTGGCTTCAGGCTTGAGAGCTTCCTGCGACAGCTTCCCTTTGGCTACCTTCAGAATCAATCCACGGATCTTCTCAGTTGTTGTCATCGTTTTTCTCCTTTTTATGAATTTGGTCACTTCCAGGGGAGTGCCAGCGAATCAATGCAGAACCCCAGCTTACACCACCACCGAACCCGGTCAACACCAACCGATCACCATGCCTGATTCGCCCGTCAGTGAGGACGCCATGCAGGGCAATCGGAATCGAAGCGGATGAGGTATTTCCGATCTGCTCCAGATTTATCACAATCTTGCTTAAAGGCAACTCCATACGACCTGCCGCCGCCTCAATTATGCGGCGATTTGCCTGATGCGGAATGATCAACGAGATATCGTCAAGCGACAGTCCGGCTTTTTCTATCGTACGCAAGGTGGAGTTTCCCAGCACCCGCATGGCAAACATGAAGACCTGGTTCCCATCCATATGCGAGTAATGCAGGTGCGCTGCAATGGTTTCTGCTGAAGGAGGCAGGCGACTGCCGCCAGCCGGAATAATAATAGCCTGGTATTCCGTTCCACAGGTACCAGCATCGGTTGCCAGGAGGCCGTATCCTTCAGGGACACCACCAAGTACCACTGCGCCGGCTCCGTCGCCAAACAGGATGGCGCTGTCGCGATCCGTCTGATTCGTGAAACGTGACAGCACTTCAGACCCCACCACCAGAACTTTGTTGCAAAAGCCGCAGCTGATGGCATGACTCCCCACGATCATACCGTAGACAAAACCGGAACAGGCTGCTGACAGGTCAAAACAGGCTACGGCAGGAATTCCAAGGACTCCCTGAACAATGGCTGCCGTGGCAGGAGTGGTGTAATCACCGGTAATGGTGGCAACAATCACCATACCGATCTCTTCAGGAGCAGTGGCCGCATTTTCCATTGCCTGCCGGGCAGCGGCAATGGCAAGATCGGAACAGGCCTGTTCCGGAGCGGCAATATGGCGTTGCACGATACCGGTCCGTTCAAAAATCCAGTCCGGAGTGACCCCAAAGCGTTCGGCAAGTTCAAGATTGGTCAGCACCTGTTCCGGCAAACAGGCGCCTGTTCCCAGTATCCCCGCAGACTGTCTCATTTTTTGTTTTCCTCCTGTACGGATTTCCAATCTTCACGGATAGAAGCCAGCAGCTCCCTGGCCCCAGCCGTATACAGCTTGATCCCCTCATAGTCCGGCCTCTTGTCCAGCACCTGCTGCATCATTATACCGTCAGCGCCGAACCAGCGCGGGAATATCCCTCCCAGAAAAAATCGTCGTTGCCGCATCTCTTCAACAGCCGCACTTATGTAGGGGAGAGCGGTGGAAAGTACCAGCTGGAGGCTGGTCACCTGACGTAGTCGGGCTTGAACAAGCAACTCGTCCAGAAAAGTTCCCCAGTCACTACCTATGGAACTGACGGAAACCCGGCACATCCCCGCACCGGCAAAATATCTATCACTCCGCGCGGTGTCCCCTTCGACCGGCAACGGTGCGGAGCCGGACCTTACTCTCCGGGGGCGCAGATTCTTGAGCAAACCTTGCAACAGATCGAAATAGTGATCCGGAAGGTAGCATTCTGAGATCGGATCAGACTGTTCGTAAAACTGCAATAGACAGGCACCCCGCTCCGTTTCGGGGGCATGCTCCTTGAAGTCTTCGCGATCCGTCTGATCCAGCATCAGTGCACAGTCTACAAAACCGGACTTGGAGCACCCCACCTGGGTAAAATAATGGTGACAGACAGCCTCTACAAACATCCCGGCAGAGGCGGATTCAGGCATATTTTCTGGACGGAGGAAATGCCGGAACAGAGCCCGGGCCAGATCGCCGTCACCACAACCAGGAACGACCAGCAGGTTGCCCCCTTCCCATAACCTGCAATTGGGAGAATTTATGTAGATTGCAACATAACCAACCGGTATCCCTTTCGTATTTAACGCAATGGCCGAATTCAGTCGCCCGGATTCGATCTCCTCCAGAATCTGATTGCCATGATAGACATATTCTACGGGAAAATTGTCACCGTAAATCGAACGGAATACCTCTGGAACCATATTGGCGCAGGAAGCATCAACCGGCTTAATGCTAAAAGGTGACTCTGTCATGGCTGGATTTTACCTGTTTCTTTATTTTGATTAATTGCTAACTCCGACAAGACCCGTTCCGGCGTGAGCGGCGCATGGCAGAGGCGGATACCACAGGCGTCGGCCAGGGCGTTGGCAATTGCCGGCAGCGGGCCGTTCATGGCCACCTCCCCTACCCCTTTCATCCCAAAGGGACCGGTATCCTCATGCCCCTGATATGCAAGCGAGACCGTATCCGGCAGATCCATTGCTCCCGGGATCAGATAGGTTGTGAAATCGGCGCTCCGTACAATCCCTTCATCTGTGACCAGATCCTCCATCAAAGCATAGCCGACCCCCTGGGCAACGCCACCCTGCACCTGCTGGTCAAACATGGAAGGATTTATAACCGCGCCACCGTCAGTCGCCGCAAGGTAGTCGCAGACCCGGATAAGCCCGGTCAGCAGATCGACTTCAAGACGGGCAAGGTGGGCGCCGTAGGCGAAGATCAGATGGGGAAATCCTACAAAAAAACCGTTGGAAGTCTGCGGGATATTTTCACAGATCGGCGCCACAAAGTGGCTGATGCAAACACGGTCCTCCTGCGGCATAAACGAGGCCAGCTGTTGAAACGGCACTTCCCGATTGCTGGGGGGATGAACCACCTTGCCGGGAGCAAGTTGCAGATCCCGGTCGCTGTCGATAAAGAGGAGGAGTCCGGCACGGTTGATCAGACGTGCTTTCAGCTCTTCGCAGGCTTTGACCAGGGCGTTGCCATAGGTGTAGGTAGTCCGACCGGCTGACGATGAGCCTGAAGGGTAAGCTGTGCCGGTGTCCGGCTGGCGCAGTTCGAGCTGTGCAGCGTCCTGGCAGGTAATATGCCCGGCTATCTGCAGAAAGGCGCTGGAATTCCCCTGCCCCATGTCCGTTACGGCGTTATGGACAAGGATCTTCCCCTCCAAAGTCAATTCCACCTTGGCAATGGCCGAGTCACGCACCTTTCCTCCGTAACCGGCAGCATTGAACACCGATGCCAGACCGACACCGCGCCTGGTGTTGGGAGGTGCCTGCTGTTTCCACTCCTCACGCTCCAGCCAGAGAGGATGATCTCGCACGATTTTCAGACAGCCCTGGACCCCGGTAGAGGTAATCAGGCGCATACCGACACAATTGGTATCCCCGTCGATCAGTGCATTTCGCAAGCGTAGTTCCAACGGGTCGACCCCCAGTTTCTGCGCCAACAGGTCCATCATCGATTCAAAGGCAAAGGTGGCCTGACAGACTCCGAAAGCCCGCATGGCGCCTGCTACCGGGTTGTTGGTGAATACAGAGTTCCCTTCGATCAGCACATGGGGGATACGGTAGGGACCGCCGGCATGTTCCATTCCCAGCTCCATCACCTCGCCCCCAAGATGGGAATAAGCGCCGGTATCATAGATGAGAGAGCAGTTGAGGGCATGTAGAGTGCCATCACTAAGGGCCCCAAGACGATACTTCAGCTTGCAGGCATGGCGCTTGTAACCGGCTGCCAGGTTCTCTTCCCGATCCCACTGCATCTTGACCGTCCTGCCATTGGCATGCAGCGCCGCCAGTGCCAGCAAACATTGCACTGTCACGCCGTCCTTGCCGCCAAAACCGCCCCCCAGACAGGGGGCGGCAATGCGAATCCTGTTGAAGGGAATTCCGAGGGCATGGCCGACTTCGAAACGGTCGCGAAATGGAGACTGGGTCGATACGGTCATGCTGATGCTGCCGTCTTCCTCCTGCCTGGCCACGCCATTTTCCGTTTCCAGAAAGGCATGTGCCTGCACCGGAGTGGAAAATTCCCCCTCCACCACCATGTCACACCTGTCCAGGGCAGCCAGGGGATCCCCTTTGCGAATCTCGGCTGCCATCAGCAGATTGTTCGGAAATGCATCGTGAAGTTGTGGCGCCCCTGCCGCCACTGCAGAGTCCGGATCGAACACCCCCGGTATCTTTTCAATATCAACCTTCACCAGAGCGATGGCCTGCTTCAGCGCCTCACGCGTCTCAGCCAGCACCAGCGCCACGGCATCACCGGAATAGAGTATCCGGTCATTCACCAGCACCGGCATATCCTTGTGGATAATGCCGTGCCGGTTGGGTCCCGGCACATCGGCAGCCGTCAACACTTTCAACACACCGGGCAGAGCCAGCGCAGCTGTCGCATCCACGTTCAATAACCTGCCGCTTGGGACTCCGGCACGCACCGCACCAGCCCAGATCAGGTCATCCGGGAAATAGTCTGCACTAAAGCGCTCCTTGCCGGACGCCTTTGCAACCGCGTCACCGCGAATTTCCGGTTTACCTATTTCAACTGATTTTGGTTCTGTTGTCATTTCGGATATCTTTGATTCAGGATCATTTGCGAATCACCTTTATTTCCTCTCTCAGCGCCTCGGCAAAACTCTCCATAACGGCCATCTCACGGAGAGTAACCCTGATCCAGCCTGGAAAACGGAAACCGGTCATGGTACGCACCATCATACCCCGCTTCATCAGACGGCGGTACATGAGCATGTCGTTTATGGGGGTCCTGATCATCAGATAATTGCCTTCGCCGCCGATTGTCTCCAATTCCAGTTCGTTACAGACCCCACGCAGCAGTGCTTTGCCCTGCTTGACCAGCGCTATGGTAGCGGCAATGTGTTCAACATCGTCGGACAGTGCTGCCAGCGCGGCCTGCTGTGCTTGAACATTAACCGAATAGGCCACGCTGGTGCGCCTGACCAGATCCACTACCGCATCGGACCCGACCAGATAGCCTGACCGGAGTCCAGCCAGGGCGTACATCTTGGAGAAGGTGCGAAAGACAACCAGGTTGGGGAAGCGCTCCATCAGCCGGATAGCGTCCGGATAGAGTTCGTCTTCCACGAACTCGCGGTAAGCCTCATCCACCACCACGATACGATCATCTCCGACCTTTTCCAGAAAATCTGTCAAAATCTGTTGCGTCCAGTAGCTGCCGGTCGGGTTGTTGGGGTTACAGACAAAGAGGACCTTGGTGCGGCAATCGACCCTCTCCAGCATCCCCTGCGGGTCGAAAGCGTAGTCGCGCAGCGGAACCAGCCTCGCCTCTATGCCGGAAAATTTGGCCACCCATTCGTAGACAGCAAAGGTCTTGTCTGCGGTGACGATGTTCTCCCCGGCCTGACAGAATGCCTTTATTATCAGCGAGATCACCTCACAGGAACCGTTCCCTACAAGGAACCGGTCGGGGGATATATCGAAGCGGCGGCCGAGGGCCTCACGCAGGTCGTAGGAGTCTCCGCTCGGATAGATGGCTGCCAGCTCCGGAGGAAATGAGGCGATGGCGCGTGCAGCGGCTGGGGGGGGGCCAAGGGGGTTTTCGTTGTTGTTCAGGCGATGAAGGAGCGGTGCGCCATACTCCTGCAGCAGCAGGTGATCTGGCCGGCTCGGGACGTAGTTCTGGAAACAGCGGACATAGTTGGGAACCATTGCATCAAGGTTCATTGGTGCACGTTCCAGCCGGAATGGTCATAGACAAGAAGGTCGCCCTGACCTGCGTCTGGTATCAGCAGTCGCGGGACAAAGCCGGTCTCCTCCAGCGCGTCCGCGAAACTGGTATCCTCCACGCGTCCGGTGTTGATCTCGACAACGAAGTTCTTTATCCCCTCACCACGCAAAAGGTCCAGATGCGCGGCCAGGTTGGCGGCCATATCCCTTCCGGCGCAGAGAGGTCGGATCACCGCCAGGGAACGCGGCTGTTCCAGTTCGACTGCAAGCACGGATGCTTCGCGAAACCGAGCGGTGTCGCCACCGGTTTCGCGCAGCTGCCTCGGGAGGGATAGCCGGTCGTACTGATCACGCAGGAAGTCCGCCAGTATCACGGGGCAGTAAACCACGCCGCCATTCTCCTCCCTGAGCTGACGGTAATAGTAGGTCAGATGTGCGGCATTTCCACTGATCCCGCTCATTTCCAGCTCTCCGAGAAAATCGAAGAAACGCTCGTGCCCCGGAAGCGGTCCCTGCCTCCGCACAATCCCCCGTGAACGGGAATGCGAGATTCGACTGACCGCCTCGTCGATCAGCATGGTCAGCGTACTGTCGTCCGGGTCATCGTTGAAGAGGTAGGGACCATACAGCTCGATGCAGCTGTCGGTCAGCGGCCGCCAGAGCACCCCCCCGACGATCCATTCGCCATCAAGGGCCAGCGAGGCATTCAGAGAACCTGCAGCGAGCATGTCGGCAGCCATGCCGGGCCGGGAAAGGAAAGAGGGAGTGAAGGGGAAGGATGACGTCGCTACCATGCCGGCAAAGTGCCGCAGATCGGCCAGGGAAGGAGAGGCAAGTCTCGCTGTTTTGGCAGCGCCGGGCGGGGGAAGGGGGACGGCACTCGCCGGGGGATACTCCCGGTCGAGGGTCATACTGATCACCACCCGGTCATCGGAGCCGAAGTCGAGACGCAGACTGGAAACAGTCCGGGCGGCGATCATCGGCCCCAGCCTCTCCAGAGATTCTTCGCTGTCCTGGCTGACGCGCCAGGTCAGGTTGAACGCCCGCATATCCGGTGTGGGGGTGCGGAAGGAGATGGAGAGCGCCAGGCGATACCCCTCGTCTTTCAGTTCGAGCTCCACTTCGGAGTCCGTTGCGCCCTGCCGTACATAAAAGGAGAAGAGCTCCTCAACCGCCAGCACCAGCCCGCCGGTTTTCCGGTCGTTATAGCCGAAGCCCCGCGCCCCCTTTTCAGCGAACTCCATCGCCAGCGGGAGGAAGGGGGGGGTGAACGGTATCCGGGTCACTGCTCTTTTCTGTCTGATTGCCTGCTGTGTCATCGGTGTACCTTTCAGATAATCGATTCCCTAATCCATCCCCTTCGCAACCCGTTCCCAATCACGCCTGACCAGCTCCAACAGAGTGCGACCGCGGTCGGAGTGGATCTTCATACCGTTGAAATCCGGATCTACAAAGTGCTTCTGCATCAGGAGACCATCATCACCGAACCAGATCGGCAAGAGGCCACCGAAGGAGTACCCGCAATCCCGCAACTGTTCAACCAGATTGCCGGACCACGCTCTTCCAAGATCCACGAAAAGCTGGATCAGAGCGTAGTTGTCCGCTCGCAGTTCCCGTTCAAGTTCGGCCAATCGCCCGGCAAGAGCTCCACCCGGCGCTGTAACCGTGCAACGTGCGACCCCTGCAGAGGGAAAACGGTTCACATCGATCTCTCCACCACCGTCTGGAGGGGTAAGGTCCGGGACGACCAGTTCCCGGTCGAGGTTCAGGCCGTCGAGGATAAATTTCAGTTCGTCCCGATAGGGGTTGGGAAGATGCAGTATCCTGCGACGATCGCGATCCACCCGGGAATAGAGCATGCACCCCACCCGGCCGGAGGCGCTCCGCTCTGCCGCGTAGGTCTCAGCCGGCATGAGCGCCGGTTCCAGTGCGGTTTCGACCGCCTGCACATGCCGGGAAAGCTTCTGGGTTACGATGTGGTTACAGACCGCTTCGCCGAAAAACCCGTCAATCCCGTCATCTCCCACCAGCTCAATTAACAACTGTGTGACACGGAAAAAAGCCGTGGTAGAACGATAAGCGGGCAGTGTCAACCCTACCCCGAATTCGTAGAGGTTCGGGTTGGGTGGAGAACTCCGATAAAGGGCCTCATGGACGACCACGTCGCCGGAAGCTGTACGCGCAACCACACTGCGGATTGTCCCGAGACGGTTCTCCTCTGCCAGACGCTCGGGAATGTAGTAGGTGTCTATCGGGTAGCCGTCACCATAGACGGCGTAGAAGAGTCGGGCCACCCCGGGACCATCGGACGGTTCGAAATAGCCGACCCGATATTCCTCCCCTTCCGGGACGGTGCGCCGGTCCAGGGCCAGGAGTCTGAGCGCCTCGGCTCTCTCCATAATCATTTCGCCACGGCTATGTATTTCACGAAGTCGTTCAGGGTCTTCAGTTTGAGCGAGTCCGCATCAGAGATCTTCACCCCGCAACGCTCTTCCACCGCCAGGGCAAAAGCGGGACAGTCAAGGGAATCAACCCCCTGCAGGGAGATCGGCTTTGCAGGATCCATCCCTGCTACGATATCCCCGTTCATCCCGATTTTCAGCATCAACTCCTTCAGTTCATTGATGGTTGCCATATCATTATCCTCCTTTCGGTTAGGTGCGATCAGTCAGTCGGAATCGCTGAATTTTCCCCGTTGCAGTACGGGGGAGCTCTTCCACGATTTTGAAACGGGCCGGACACATGTATCCAGGAAGGCGGGAGATCAGATAGTCCCGGAGATTCCAGACAAGATCGGGGGTCACTTCCGTTCCGGGGGCGAGCACCAGAAAAGCCCCGGGTTTTATGAAAGCGCCGACAGTTACGGCGGCCACGGCGCATTCGGCAACGGCCGGATGGCTGAGCAGCGCCTCCTCCACCGGTACCGGCGAAACCCAGTAGGCGCCGGCCTTTATCATGTCATCGCTCCGTCCCTTGTAGTAGTAAAATCCATCCAGCTCCAGAGAGACGTCCCCGGTCCGACAATAACCGTCCGGAAGCATCGTCCCTCCGCTTTTCTCCGTAAGGTTCCAGTAGTGTGGCGCCATTGTGGCCCCTTTGACCAGGAGGTTCCCCTCGATTCCCGGCGGAACGTCGTAGCCGTCGTCATCAACCAGCCTTATCTGGTAGCCGGGGACCGTTTGTCCGATTGATCCAGGTCTCGTCTCTCCCGGGCGGTTGGAGATATAGACGTAGAGCATCTCGGTAGAACCGATGCCGTCGACAAGCTCCAGGCCTGTGAGTCGTTGCCATTCTTCGTAGATTGCCACAGCCAGAGCTTCTCCGGCAGAGTAGCAGATCCTCATGGGAAGAGCGAGTTGGGTGTCGGTGCAGGAGAGGATGAGCTGAGAATAGATTGTCGGAACGGAGAAGAAGATGGTCGGCAGGCGGTTCCGGATAATGTGGAGTATGGCAGCCGGGTCGGGCTTGCCCGGATGGATGACCGCAGTGGCCCCGAAGAAGAGAGGAAAGGCGAGGCTGTTTATCAGGCCGTAGGCGAAGGAAAATTTACTCGCGGAAAATATCACGTCATCCGTTGTGATGCCGAGTATGTTGCTCCCCACCAGTTCGCACGGGAGGAGCAGGTCCTGATGCCGGTGAGGGATCCCCTTCGGCTTGCCGGTGGAGCCGGAGCTGTAAAGCATAAAGGCAAAATCGTCGGCAGCTGGCCGGTACGGATGACACTCCCCCAGAGAAACGTCTGGAACCCCGAATGAACCGTCATCTCCGCTGATGATCAGATCAACACCATCTCCGACGGCCGCGCAGAGAGCGGAGAGGTCGGGATGAGTCACCAGCAGGCGAGCGCCGCTCTCTTCCAGGATATAGCTGAAGTCCTCTTCCCTGAGGAGTCCGCTCGCTACGACCGCGATGACACCTGCCAGGAGGGAGCCGAGAAAGGCGACCGGGAAGGCAAACGTATCGGGAAGGAGTATAAGCACACGCTCTCCGGGGAGGATCCCCCTCTCTCGCAGAAGGAGGTGGAAAAGCCGGCATTCTTCGTCAAGTTTGCGATAGGAGATGGACTGTTCTCCGCAGAAATAGGCGGGTTTATCGGGGTGAAGTTCCAGATTGCGCGCAAGAAGCTCAACTGCCGCGTTAAGAGTGCTCATATCGGGCCTCCGGGAACTGTAAAACGGTCTACCCCTCTTGCCTTCCGTACGGTATCATCATGCTGGCAATGTCATACAATCGGGACACGCCGACTGTACAGGGCAATATATCCCCAAAAGCCCCTTTTGTAAAACCCTTTTTGAGGGCTTCGGAGAGTTGGTCTACTGCTAAACAGCCAGACAGAGCTTCGGATAGCGCTTGTCGTTACGCTGGGACCCGGTCTGTCGCCCCTTATCAAGAAACAGTATTTCGTCCGCCAGCGCATTCATCTCCTTGCGGCTGTGGGTAACCAGGACGAAAGGGATCTGCCATATCTTCTGCAACTGCTTGAGTTCACCCTGGAGGCTCTTGCGCGTGGCGAAGTCGAGGGCCGACAGCGGTTCATCCAGCAGAAGAAGATCGGGTTCCACCATCAACGCACGAGCCAGCGCCACCCGCTGTTTTTCCCCGCCCGACAACTGTGCCGGGTAGCGATTCTGCAGGCCGGTTATCCCGAGTAGTTCCATGACCCCAAAGACACTCATCCGGCATCCGCCATCTTTCTTGCATCTGGAGGGGACGCCGTACAGGACGTTCTCTTTCACCGTCATGTGTGGGAAAAGCGCGCTATCCTGAAAAACATACCCTATCTTGCGATGGCGGGCAGGGATTGCAATTTTCTCTCTGGAAGAAAAGAAGAGGTGATCACCCAGGGAAATGACACCGCTGTCCGGCGCCTGCAGTCCGGCAAGGCAATTCAGGATTGTAGTTTTCCCTGCGCCAGACGGACCGAAAAGGACCAGTATTCCGCGGTCGAAGGCAAATTTCACATCGATGGTCATTCCGGGCAACGACTTAGATATTTCTGCTGTCAGCATGAGCTGCGCCTCCCCTTCTCCAGACCTCCGACTTCTTTTTCGACCAGCGGTTAAGGAAAAAGAGTGCTGCGAAAGAAATCAGAGTTATGGTCAGAACCAGTGCTTTGGCCAGTTCGTCGTCCCCACTTTCAACGGCCGAATAGATGGCAATAGGGATAGTCTGCGTTTTCCCCGGTATATTCCCAGCCACCATCAGGGTGGCGCCAAATTCGCCAAGGGCCCTGGCGAAGGCAAGCAGCAGCCCTGCCAGGACGCCAGGCCATGCAAGGGGGAGGGTGATGGTCAGGAAAATGCGGATTTCTCCAGTGCCGAGCGTTCTCGCCGCCTGTTCCAGGAAAATATCTACACTGGCGAATGCTGCTTTTGCGCTTTGATACATTAGTGGAAAGGAGACTATGGCGGAAGCCAGGACAGCGGCCCACCAGGTGAATACAACCTGTATCCCGAACTGCTCCATCAGCAGTTCGCCAATAAACCCCCTCTTACCTAGAAGGATAAGCAACGCATAGCCGAGGACCGTCGGGGGAAGGACCATCGGAAGAATAATGATCGATTCGACCAGGTTTTTCCCCATGAAGTCTCTTCTCGCCATGAAGCGGGCAATCGCAAGACCGAATACAAAAACAATGCAAACGGCAATCACGGCAACTTTAAGGGAGAGGGTTATCGGGTCCATCATACTGCCGACTCCGTTTGATACCTGGATTTAAGATCAACATTTTTCCGCAGCGGTACAAAGTTGTATTTACTGAAAATAGGGCCTGCTTCGTGCGACTTGAGAAAAGAGATGAACTTTCCGGTCACTTCAAGATTCTTTCCCTTAACAACGGCCGCCAGCTTTTCCCGCGGTTTGAGGTTTTATGTCGCCAAGCATCTTAGCACATGGTTTTTTTTCAGTCGAGGCAAAGCCATTTTATCGCCACCGTTTTACCAATTGCCTGATTTCACAGCAACCTCGAGGCGCTGTTTCCGGGCGGAATATTTATGGAACGAAGGCAAAGAGAACCCGGTTCAGACGTTATGACATTCAGGCAGCAGTAGTCCTGACCCAAGCGGAAAAGAGCGGCCAACGGCATTCCCAGCAGATGGCACAAAATTACCCTGTTCACCCCGGCATGCCCCACGATCAAAACCCTTTCACTCCCCATATTCCCGATTATTCGTTCAAATACCGGGATAACCCTCGCACTCAAATCGTAGAAGTTCTCCCCGCCGGGCGTCCGGTACCCTGCCAGGTCCGCACCCCGTTTTTCGTATTCCTCAGTATGACTGCGGCATACCTCCAGCTTCGGCAGACCATCCCATTCTCCCAGATTGATTTCCCTGAGTTCCGGCAACACCTGAATCTCCACTTTTCTACCTTTACAGATTATCCGTGTAGTTTCAAGGGATCTGCTCAGGTCACTGCAGTAAATCCGGTCGAATGAAAGCGATAAAAACTCCTTCTGCCACCATTCCGCCTGCCGACGTCCGGTTTCACTCAATGGTGAATCCGTATGGCCGGTAAAACGTTTCAGGTCATCCACGCGGGAATCGCCATGACGCATCAGACAGATAACACCTCTCTTGAAATCGGGCTGATTGATGTTCATTGCGTAATCACTCATCAGGCGATCCAAACCCGTTTCCGGGGAGAATTTCATCTAAAGAACGTCCCAGCCTCTTTTCGAGCCGATCTCGAATAAGCAACGCGTTTTTCAGCCGCCCGGCAACGGCGCGGCATGCATCAGGATCAGCGGCATGCCGGTTCATCCGCGCAGCAAACCTTTCTTTCAACGAAATAAACCGGTCGCCCTGCATCATCTTGTCAGCCAGATAAACAACTTCTCCCTCACCGATCGGCCCATCTGGCGGCAGGCCGATATCCATATGCACGGCAATTATTTCAGCCACGGAGGGATAACCGATTTCAGTCATTATACGGGCGCCCTCCGCCGCATGATCAACGCTCCCCTTTGCCAGGTCATGAAGCAGCGAGGCAGCGGCAATAAGCTCCTGATCGAGGCTGCAGCCTGCCTTGTTCAGCTCTCGGGCCAGCAGGAGTGCCAGCCTCTCCACATTCCGACAGTGGTCGAGCAACGGTTTATCTGCTGCGAACCTGTTGAGGAGGAGCATTTCGCATTCCTGAAACGTCGGCAATCCCAGATCTTCCCGCATTTCGAGCAGGCGTCGGTACTCTTCCGGCCTGTCCATGTCTTCGAGTATGAATTTGTCCGTAACTTCAACCTCTTCAGCCCCGGAATCGTACTGAGCAAGAAATGAGTTCAGCCCCCCCTCCCCTTTCCAAGAGGCGATCCTGCCACTAAATTCCGTTGAAATAAGGGGAGGGTGCCCCCGTCTCCCATTAAAGGAAGGATAGAGGATACTCTTGCTGCCGCTTTCATATGCCGCCATCAGGGTAATTATCGTCTGCAACCGCACCAGGGGGATGTCCACCGGCAGAAGAAAAAAAGCCCCCCGGAACTCTTCCAGGCTTTTTACCCCGGCAAGCACCGAGGTAAACATCCCCTCCTGATACCTATCGTTCAGCACCGGCCGCACACCCGCCCCCCCCAGAAACGGGAGCAACTCTGTTGACCTGTGCCCGGTCACCACCCTGACTCTGTCGATACCGGCATCCAGAAAAAGCCCGATTACCCGTTCTATTACCGTCGATCCTCCGAAAGGGAGGAGCGGCTTGAACTCCCCCATACGTGAGGAATATCCAGCGGCGAGAATGATGGCTGCATAGGGTTTCCGCATCTCACTCCCCGGTCTTTGCCCGCGCCTGAATAAGCTGAGCTATGATGCTTACTGCAATCTCCGCAGTTGTGGAAGCTGCGATGTCGACACCAATCGGGCAGTTGACCCGATTCAGGTCGTCGGAGGAGAAACCTTCTTTCAGGAGCAGCTTGAATAATTCATCACGTTTCTTCCTGCTCCCCATCATCCCGATATACCCCGCGTCTGTCCTGAGGGCCTGCTCCAGCACCGTCTTGTCATAGCGGTGCCCTCTGGTCACTATTACCACATAGCTGTCCCCATCCATCTCCAGTCCTGAGAAGCACTCCTCAAAAGAGTCCAGGACCTTGATCTCATCGGCGCCTGGAAACCTTCCCCTGCTGGCAAATTCGCTCCGGTCGTCAATCACGCATGTCTTGAATCCTACCATTTCGGCCATACTGGCCAGTTGCTGGGAGACATGGCCTGCCCCGAAGATATAAGCGCTGCTCGGGACAAAGCAACGTTCGATAACGTACTTCCGGTTTTGAATGACATGTACGACCGGATAGGTTGAACGAAACGACTTTTCCAGAAGGGTTTCCAACCAGGAATGGGGATGGTAAAATTCGCCCGCTACCGTTCCGTTTTCCCGAACCAGACAGAATTCCGCCTGTCCCATCTCATCTCCGACAGTACCGAGGAAAGTGACGAAATAACATTTTTCGCCGATTTGCATGGCGCTCCGCAGTTCTTCGAAAACCGTGGTATTGTTTGCGGAGACAGGGATCAATTCTGTCAGGATTTCCACCTTTCCACCGCAGATCATCTGCATACTGGCTGCGTCTTCACCAGAAAGATCAAAGGTCATAATCTGCGAGCTACCTGTCTTGAAAACATTCCCGGCCTTTTTCTGGACAGCGGCTTCAAGCATGCCGCCACCAACCGTACCGATGGAAACCCCGTTGGAACGGACCACCATTTTGGCGCCTGCCAGACATGGCGCCGAACCCGATTTACTGAGCACCGTCGCCAGCACCAGGTTTTCCCCTTCACTCTGCAGACCGCATACGGTCTGGGCCAACCAGCTCATGAGCATTTCTCTTCTTTCCTCCTGTCAATGATTGTTCTTTTTATGCTTCCCGTAGAGACCCAGTTGTCGACACTGCTGACGACAGGTGCAATGGTCAGGTTTCTCCCGGCAAGAGCGGCCCGCAGACCCGGAATGAGTTCGAGCGCTTCACTCACCAGTTGAGAGGAAACCATCTTTTCATTGTCACTCATGTGAACTATTATCTGCAGACAATCCCCGCCATTGTCAACAGTCAACAGCGCCTGATAATTTTTTATTCCTGGCAGGGTAAAGATAACTTCATCCAGATCTGAAATATTCACCCGGTGATGACGGGCAAGCGTTACCTCTCCAGAAAGCCTTCCCTTTACCCAGGCCAACCGTTTTAAAATTGTTCCGCAGTTACAAGGCTCAGGGATAAACCGGGAAAGATCGCCGGTACGGTAACGGATCAGGGGCATCCCCTTCCGGGTAAGTGTTGTAAAAACCACCTCTCCTTCGGCGCCATCGGGGAGAAGAAGACCCGTATCCGGGTCGATAATTTCAAAGTAAAGGTCGGCCTCGCGGATATGGTAGCCGCTGAGGGCACGACAGTCGACAGCTCCGCCCAGCCCCATTTCGGTCATTCCGTAGTGGTTGTAGACCATGCATCCCCAGACAGCGCTTATTTCCCGCACAACTGCGGCGGGTACATGGTCAGCGCTCAAAAGCACACTTTTGATTCTCCCTTTACCGATTGCACGCCCGGCCATATTTCTTGACAACCCCAGAACCTGGACAGGTATGCCGATGAGACAATCAATTTTTTTCTCCATTATTTCGGCAACAGCCACTCCCTCGTCCCTTACAATCCCGTGCACGTAACCTTCCACATCCATCCGTCTCAATGCCTTGACCATAAGGTCCCCCACGCTGCCGTGCTGATCACCAGGCATGAGGATCAGCACCTTTTCTCCCGGCTTGACCATCGTGCTCATGCCGTGGTGAAAAAGATCCGTGGTCAGTTCCAGGTCATCTTCGGTGAAATGGAGTCGCTTGGCCGGCGAGGTGGTGCCAGATGTATTCAGGGTTACCACCCGCGAAATCTCGTCCCTTGAAACAGAGAGGAATCGGAGGTCATCTTCGAGGATATCGTCACCGGTAGTAAAGGGTAAAGAGGCAATATCACCGAGTCGATGCAGATCGCTACCGGAGAGATCCGCGAGAAGGTTTCGATAGAAAGGGGTGCGGGAACGGGCATAGTCCACCGTTTCCTTCAGCTTCAGCAACTGATATCGGTTGAGTTCCTCGCGCAGCCCGGCGCCTGTTGCCGAGGAGCCGATTTTGGCCTTTATCCAGTTTTCCAGTGGTGTCTTAAACACTCGGTTTTCCACGATAAAGTCTTTCACCTGTTGCGGAAGTAAGGTTATAGAGACAAAACGGAATCATCCTCCCATCAGGGGCAACTACATGGATGCAGCAATCACGCACCCTTTCCAGGTTCAGGTTCCAGACATCCTGAAAGGCCATACAGGAGACAGAAAGCATTTTTGCCCTGACACGTTCCAGAAAACCGTCAAGAGACTCCGCACTATCTTCACGGCAGGAGCCGAAACCGACGTTATCACCAGGGGGATCCATTCTTCCTCCCCTTTCCGGCGCCGACCACTGCCTGGCGGTAAACGATACCGCCCGCTCCTCGCAGCAGCCTCCTGTCGCACCCTGTCCGGAAAGTGCCTGCACTCCTCCTCCCGGCAAAGGAACAAAATTGCCGTGGAAGGAACAGAGGGAGTTTTCCCAACTGGGCGGGGTGAAATCTTCTTTTTTCATACGCCCCCCCGTCTGCTCTTCGATAGCCTGCATAACGTCTGGAAGAGTGAGGCGGCGACTGTTTGCCGGGATGCGCGGGTAACGACCAAAATGACTCACTGGCTGGAAGTGCACCCCGCGGACCGTTGGGCCAAGTTCCAGCGCCAGATCAAGGATTGCCCCGATGTTGTGCGTATTTACACCGGGAACAAGGGTCGGCACCAACACCACCCCGATATCGTTTTCCGCGCATCGTTCAATGGCCTCACGCTTGGCCATATAAAGGGCCTCCCCTCGTATGGCACGGTAAATAGCATCTTCAGTACCGTCAAACTGAAGAAAGACCGAGGATAGCCCGGCTCCCCGCAAGACCTTTGCGTAATCCTTCTCGGCCGCCAGGCGTAAACCGTTGGTATTGAGCTGAATAAAGGAAAACCCCTTCGCCCGTCCCATTTCCACGATACAAGGGAGATCACCCCTGACCGTAGGCTCACCGCCGGAGAGCTGGAGTATTATTTCCGGTCCACTGACCCGAAGCACCGACTGGTACCAACCGGCAATGGTATCGAGATCGGGATCCGGTCCTGATCCATCGCGGGAATCGGCAAAACAGACCGGGCAGCTGAGGTTGCAGCGTGAGGTCACTTCGATAACAGCCGTACAGCCGTTCTTACGGTGCTCTGGACAAAGACCGCAGTCAAAGGGACACCCTTTTCCTGTTTCAGTATGGCATACCCCGCTCCGGATTCCGGTTTTTCCTCTCTTCCATCCACCAAATTCCGGTTCGCCCCTCCAGACAATCGTGCGAAATTCGCCATGGTCCGGGCAACTTTTCAGAAGATAAACCTCGTCTCCAGCCGCTTCGAGCAGGGCAGGAATTCTTGTCAGACATTGGGGACAGAGGCTCTCCGTTTCGGCACGTATCCCGGATAATTCGCACTCCATCTATCGCCCGTCCTCGGGATCCAGGCCATTGGCAATCAATATTTCAATTGTCTTGGCGTAGGTCTCGGCGACGATAGCGCCGCAGCGCTCATTCCGCAGAGAACCGTCTTCCGATATCAGATCGCAACTTACACCGCCATACATTCCGCCATATGTCTCCAGAAACCAATTTCCCAAGTCTTGCAGCATGGCATTCAGATGGAAATTTTCTTCTTCTTCATCCGTCCCCTTTCCGGCGTAAAGGGCCAGAATACAGGCGCCACCGGTGAGCGCTCCACATGCCTGGCTCCCGATACCTGCCCCGAAGGCAAGACCGGCCATGGACCGGAGCAGATCTTCATTCGTCTTGTCCTGATTCTCCAATGCCAGGAACATCATTATCTGGCTGCAGTAGAACCCTTTGGCTTTTAATTCCATCATACGAAACTTTATACTATCCATGGAAAGGACTCCCTCTTTTTCATTTTTGAGCAACAAGCAGATAGTAGCCGGGCCGAGATAGCTCTGGACCGGATGAGCCGGTGCATCCCGAATTGAAAATAGTACACAGTTCATGGAATTCCGTCAGGGAAGCACCACTAAGAATAAGTTGCCCTGCCAACTCTTTGAGATAGCGTGAGTGATCCTCCCATCTCAGCGGGCCGAATCCCGAATCCAGAAGGAGTTTTTCAACGAAAGGGCGCGATCGAAGGGAGGAAGAGCAACCTCTGGCGTTTTGAAAGCCGTCGTCCGGTGCGCGGTCGTAAATGTCGCTCAGAATCAGAAACCCGCCGGTACGCAGAACGCGAGAGAATTCTTCGAGAGCCAGTTTCGGTTCCGGCAGAAGAGAAAGAACGCATTCACACAGAACTCCATCGCAACTGGCATCGGGCAAGGGAAGTTTTTCAGCACGCGCTACTGCAAGGGAAATTGTTTTCACACTTCCACCTTTCAGGAAGAGGTCCCCGGACAGATCGATACCCAGTGCGCTGAACCGATGTTTTTCCCGAAGGTAGGCAACGGATGCGCCTGTCCCGCACCCAACGTCTACGATACAGGCGCCAGGGGTGAATCCGCAGAGGGAAAGCCCCCTCTCCGTAAGGTGAAAACCTCCGGGCCGGAGCGATGGCCCCGTTATCGAGCGGAATGAAGACGATTCATGCAGTGCTGAAAGTGCCTGAAACAGCGTTTTCTTTTCTCTACTTGTCTTCAAGGATTCTTTCTACTTCGGCCATCTTTCCCAAAGCCAGACTCTCCGGAACCAGAACCTGCCCGCATGCCGCGCAGGCGGGCAGGTCTATTTCAAAACTTCCCTTCATGTAGGTAAAGCCTACCTTTATGAGACTAAGATCTCCTCCGCAGGATGTACAGGACCAGTCGGCCGACTCTTGAGAGAAATTCATTGCATTATCCCCACTATTTTCATTCTGTGACAGTAGGCGTTCAGGAGAGTAAAGCCATCACCTTCGGGTGAATATTCTACCCAGAAGGTGACATTTCCCGGCTGCAGAGACGCCAGGTAACTGCCGCTTTCCCTGTTCAGCATTTTCTTTCCGCTGGTTTCCGCATGGAAGATCACCTTCCGGATATCTTCCTGAAGGATCCTTCTTTCATCGATCCGTTTAAGCACGCAGGGTGAGATGGTCAGCTTCAGCTTCTCGTATTCCTCCAGATGAGCTTCCTCTTTTTCGCCAAGGTCACGAAGGACCAATTCCTTCACTCGACAGCGATTGGCGCGACGATCCGACCAAGAGATCCAGTCGCGGGCTGCCGGGTCACCCCCCTCAACGGCTGGAAAAAGGTGCTCGATAAGGTGAGAAATCCGTTTCCCTGCGGCAGCGAAATTGTCCCTGCACATGGCGCAATAGGCGAGGTAGTCGTTGTCGCTCGCAGTCGTCCTGCGGGTTACCACGTCGCGGGCGAGGGTGGGGTTTGCATTGTACATGAGTCCGCCGTAGCCGCAGCATTCGGGGGTTTCACCACTAAGTGGGAGCTCCTCGATCTGGATGCCGAGGGCGTTTAAAATCGTGCGAATACCTTTCTGTTGAACCGGATTATGTCGGGTAGCGCAGGGATCGACAATGCCAACTCTGTTCCTCGTTGTCCCGTGCGCGCATGCGGCATCGGGGATTCCGACTTCCAGCATGATATCCCAGAGGGAGACCGGCTTCGTTTCAGGGAGATGTTCCTGAAAGATGTTCAGGCAGGTGGAGCAGGCGGTGATTATTCGTGGCTTGCCCATCTCTATCCATAAAGCGCGAATCTTGTCAAGCGCTTCCTTGAACAGATCTTCCCGTCCGGCCCAGTATGCGGGAGCGCCGCAGCAATGAAGCAGAATTCCCACCCCCCCAGAGAGGCTCTCCCGCAGGTAACGGTAGGAAGATACGACCTCCAGAGGTGCGGTGCCGCAGAGCTGACAGCTGGGGAAATAGAGCCAGGCGTTCTCTGTTGTGCCCGGTTCACGACGGCAGAGGGTGAACAGTTCACCATTACTGTGCGCCATATCCTCAAGGGCGAACTCGTGGAAAGAAGGGGGCATAAATTTCTGATCCAGCATGGTGCGACGCGCCACAAGGCAGAGTGCACCCATGTTGAAATCGTTTGGGCAGATTGTCTCGCAGAGGCCGCACGCGCTGCAGGAATTAACGAAAACATTATACTGGCGGGCCGCGCCCAGGAGCATACGTTCATTATTGAATATCTCCCGTGCGTATTTCTTCGGGTATCCCTTGTACCGCTCCAGGTAGAGGCATTTCTTCACGCACTCCATGCATTCGCACTGAATGCAGCGCTTCGCCTCCAAGAACGCCTCTTCTTCCGTATATCCCCTTATGGAATCCCGCGCAGCTACCCTTGGAAGCGGAACGATCCCATCCAGGCTGGTGTAAAGCCGGGAGCTGCACGGTCCCTCGTTTTCTCTGCCGTATTCCAATCCTACCTTCTGCATCAGGCGTTCTATGGAGAGGGCCGGTTTTCTCCCTTCGAGCGTCTCCATGACCGGCGAGAAACCGCCGCGAAAGCGGGTACCGCCGCCGGCGAATACTCCATCCCTCTCCGTGGCTCCTGTTGCCGGCGCAATGGCAATGAGACCGTCGTCATCAAGCTTGAGAGAAAGATCGCACCCGTACAGCGAGTCCCGGTCGAGAACCACGGCATCGTATTCTTCAGCGACTTGCTCAAAAAGCGCCTTGTCAAGTTGGACACCGAGGCGGATGTCCGCCATCAGGGTTTCAAGTATCGAGAGCTCTTCTCTGATTATTTTCCGTGGAAGGAGCTGGTCCGGCAGATCAAAGAGTGATCCGCCAAGCTGGTCACCCGGTTCAAAAACGGAGACGGTGAACCCTTTCTTGAGAAGATCCCAGGCAGCTGTTACCCCTGCCAGTCCCGCTCCGATAACGGCGATACGGCGGTCTTTGCGCGGCAACGGCTGAACCCGTTTTTTCCCCGCATATCTTTCCACGCAGAGCCGTTCCAGCGCTCCGATGGCTATCGGACCACCAGCGGGACCCCGCCTGCACCTCTCCTCACATGGATGATCACAGATACGCCCCAGGATCCCCGGAAAAGGCACTGTTTTGTTCAGTACCTTGTAGGCTGCGTCCCAGTCACCCTTTTGTATCTCTTTGAGAAAAAGCCTGGCATCCAGATGGAGCGGGCAGGCCGACGAGCATTCGGGAGATTCCTCCTGGATGCATTTGTTTTCCCACGCAACAAGTTCGTTTTTTTCCATCGAAACCGTCTCTCCTCGGGAGTTGCCGGGTTAGGGATAGCTACAACATAACGATGGAGAGCATCCCTTTACGGCGGCTCTCCGTTGTTATAGCATAAAATACATTACGGTGGAAGTAGTATGGAGCCGGCCAGGTCATGAACCGGCTCCAGAGGTTTAAAGGCTATACTTCGCCCTATTTCTTCGGTGGTGCGGAGGTTACATCCTGGCATACATAACCCTGTGCGAGGGCGTCAGACACATCGAAGGCCTTCTTCGGCGACTTGAGCGCCGAGAGGATCTTCTCGGGGTATGCCGGCAGGTGGCGGATACGTGCGCCACATGCGTTGTCGATGGCGTTGATGACGGCGCAGTGAGGTGCGGTAAGCGGCAGTTCGCCAACGCCGCCTGCGCCGAAGGCGCCAAGTTCACGGGGCTTCGTTACGTAGATGATTTCCAGATCGTCGGTGATATCCTTGCAGAACGGGAAGCCTGCGCCGATCATGTTGGAGTGCGCCTTGATCATCTCGAAGTCTTCGGTAAGGGCAAGACCGATACCTTGAGCCAGACCGCCGTAGATCTGGCCGTCAACTACCAGTTGGTTAGTGATGGTGCCGACGTCTGCTACATGGGTCATCTTGTAGCAATGTGTTTTACCTGTGGTGATGTCAACTTCTACCTCAGCCAAGAACAGACCGTACATATAAATGCAGAACGGTTCGCCTTTGCCTGTCTCAACGTCGCACGGGGTACACGGTGTAGTCCATTTACCGTATACCTGGGTTTCGATTCCTTCCGCAGCCATTTCTGCATGGGTACGATAGCTTCCGTCGGCTTTCTTCATGGCCGCAAGGAGGTTCTCGCAGGAGACCCTGATGGCGTTGCCGGTAACGACGTTGTTACGGCTACCGCCGGACGGACCGCTGTTCGGGGTGAGGCTGGTGTCGTTCAGGCAGAGATGGATCTGAGCCGCCGTAAGGCCGAGTGGCTTGAGGGCTTCATGGGCGAATGCGAGCGTACCCATATCTGAACCCTGGCCGTGATCCTGCCAGCTGTTCCCCATCATCACTTCGTTGTTGGGGAGAAGTTTAGCCCAGCTTTCGGATGAATCGGGGCCGTCAAGGCCGCAACCGTAGATACCGAGGGAGACGCCGACGCCGCACTTCACGGTGTCAGTGCTTCTCAGTTTCGCTGTTGCGATTGCTCTCTCGTATTTCGGACGGAGCGCTGCGAACTGCTCAGGGAAGACGAACACTTCAGGTGTCTGCTGGGTCGGTGTGGTTGCGCCGGGGCGGTAGCAGTTGAGTTCACGGATATCGAACGGATCTTTTCCCATCTTCTTCGCCAGTTCGTCGATCAGCGATTCAGAGGCGAAGAAGGCCTGCGGCGAACCGTAGGCGCGGAACGGTGCGCCCCAGCAGTGGTTGGTACAGACGGTTCGGCCTTCACCGCGCATATTGGGGATGTCGTAACCGGCGAAGGCGTACTGCAGGCCCCTGACGGTGAGGAGGTCGCCGAACTCGGAGTAGGGACCGTGGTCGACGGACCAGTCGGTTTCCGTGGCGAGGAACTTGCCGTTTTTGTCGGCGGCAATCTTGGCCTTGAACCAGAACGGAGAGCGCTTGCCTGTGTAGAATTGCAGCTGCGCCCAGGAGCAGGAGAGGTGAACCGGCCTACCGCCGACCGCCATGGTGGCAACCGCGACCAGGGCTTCGTTGGAAGGACAGAATTTGTAACCGAAGGAGCTGCCGCAGGGGTTCTGTACGATGACGATGTCTTCAACTGCCATGCCGATACCGGGGGCGATCATCGCCTGGTGCAACTGCAGACAAATGGACTTGGAGTGGATGCAGACCTTCCCTTCATCATTGATGTATGCGAATCCGACGTCCGGCTCGATCGGCATCTGGGGTTGACGGCCAAGATAGTACTCGCCTTCCACAACATAGGCGGCTTTTTCCATGATCGGCTTGGTGTCCTCACCCTTGACCAGATTTTGGGTGAAATAGACGTTCGGGGTGCCGGGGTGGATCTCGATGGCGTCCGGAGCCATAGCTGCAGGAGCGTTCATGTAGTGAGGAAGTATTTCCAGGTCGAACTTCACCAGTTTAGCTGCGGCATCGGCATTCGCCTTTGTGTCGGCTATTACGATGGCAATGGCGTCCCCATACTGGTAAACCTTGTCGTCACAGAGAATCGGGCGGTCCCATCCGTCACCCTTGTTGGTGGGGAAGGTTATCAGACCGGTGATGCGGTTTTTACCCTTGACGTCCTTGTGTGTGACAACCTTGACCACGCCCGGAGCCTTCTCTGCAGCGGCGGTATCGATCCCCTTGATGTTGGCATGAGCCACATCGGCGTACGCGAGGGCGGCGTGGAGAGTCCCTTCGGGGAGTTGGCCAGCCTTGTCATTACCGAAATCCCAGAGACCGCAAACCTTGGCAACGGAGGTCGGTCGGGGAAAGCGTGTTCCGTACACTCTGCCGTCCGCCGGAGCCTTATATTCGAGGGCGGATACGGACATCTCACCGCGGAGAACCTTCGCTGCGTCCATAACTGCGTCGGTAATGGAGATATAACCGGTGCAGCGGCAGGCATTTTTGTACTTGTGGAACCAGTCGCGAACCTCTTCTCTGGTCGGGCTGGCATTCAGGTCAAGGAGCAGTTTGGCTGAGACGATAAAGCCCGGGGTGCAGAAGCCGCACTGGAGCGCGCCGTGGAAGATGAAAGACTGCTGGAGGGGGTGGAGGTTCAGAGGTGTACCGATCCCCTCGATGGTGGTAATCGTTGCCCAGTTCTCGATTTTTTTCATCCTGGTGACGCAGGAACGGATCAACTTCCCATCCACAATCACATTACACGATCCGCATGTGCCGGTGGCGCACCCTACCTTTACTCCGGTCAGATGCAGCTGATTGCGCAACACATCGCACAGGAGCGCTTCCTGATCGACAATCAGCGTTCTTTCAATACCGTTAACCTTGAGAACCTTCTTAATCATACGTGTTCCTCCTTGTTTAGTTATTAACAGGGCAAACCCCTGTTAAGCCTGCAGCTCATCTCCCCTTTCGCCCAATAGCGAGGAAAGGCGGGATGGCAATACGATTCCGGTTAAACTTTGCCGAAACTGCAGCCTGGATATCGGCAATCCGTACAACCGGCGCAAAAACCGCCATGGCCCAAAGTTACAATGTCGGCACGGGTCACCCTTTCTCCCGCCAGGATGCGCGGGACAATCAGCTCAAAAACAGTGGCACGATGATACATGGCGCATCCCGGCAGCCCGATAACCGGGACATCTCCGATATATGCAAGCATGAACATGGCGCCGGGGAAGGTGGGCGACCCATAGGTAACAACTTCGGCGCCGGCGGCCTTTATGCTGGCAGCTGTCCGGTCGTCGGGATCTACCGACATTCCTCCGGTCGCTACAATCATATCAGCGCCATCCGCCAACAGCTTCTGGATCGCTTCAACGGTCATGGAGATGTCATCCGGCACAATGGCCTGTCCGATTACCTCGGAACCGAACTCAGCAAACTTGCCACGGACAATTGGCCCGAATTTGTCTGCGATCCGTCCATGAAATATTTCATTGCCGGTGGTTACCATCCCGATTTTTAATAATTTAAAAGGTTTGACCTCAATTACCGGGTAACAGTCAGAACAGATCCTCTCGATAGTTCTGATTTTCCCTTCCTCTGTAAAAAGAGGTATGATGCGTGTCCCGGCAACGGGAAGACCGGTTCTGATCTGCTGGTTTGTGTGTAGTGTCGCCAGGACGATCTGCTCAATGGAGTTGATCCTGGCAAGAGCCTCAACATTTACCTTCAACAGACCATTTGCAGCTGCCACCAGCTTTACTTTCCCCTCAACCGGCTCGGTTAACTGTAGCCCCTCCCCTGACACAGCCTGGGCAATTCTGCTGGCAGCATCATTTTCATGGACAAAGCCGTCCATAAGGTCAAGGACATAGATGTTGTCTTTCCCCAGGCTCAGAAGCTTCTGGATGTCATCCTCCTGGATAACGTGCCCTTTCTTGAAGGCCCGCCCGTGGAACTCTCCAGGTACGATGCGTGTAATATCGTGATACAAGACCTTGCCGACAGCTCCATGAACCGGTATTTCCTTCATCATGATTCTTTATCCTTCCTTTGTTGATTTCATTCTTTTTGCGCTTCCTTCGCACCCTCTTCCCGACAGACGAGAAAAAATAAAAAAACCCGCACCAATACCGAGATTTTCATCAGTATCAATGCGGGTTTCGTTGAGTCTACCTGAAGCAGAGGACGAAATAAGCGCTTGAGTAAATTAAATTATACTTTTTTCAAGGACAGAGCAGCCGTTCCAGTAACAAGCATCCTTCCAGCATATGCCTTCAAACAAAGCAACAGGCGCTATTGCCGGCACCCTTTTCAGGGTTGCCGTTATGTACCATACAATATAACCGTTTGCAAGAAAAATATTTCGGGAGCAAATTAATTATTTATCCTGCACTGCCTCAGCGGGAGAGAGTGCCCTTAATTTTTTAGGGTCAATTTTAGCAGATTTTTTTCTTGCATATCGTTATATTTAATGCTACATAACGAATACACGATTGGCGGATATACTCCCATATATCCAACATGCCTTGCCCCATGTTTTCTAACGTGGGGCATTTTTTATCTCAATCTATGACGTAACGCAAGGTAGAACCATATTTTTTCGAGGGAGTATTACTTTTATCAGCTCACCTACAATGCTGACAGCCAGTTCCTCAGGCGTTTCCGCCCCGATATTTGTCCCTATAGGGGCATGAACAAGATCGTGCAAGGATGCGGCTAAGAAAAAAGAGAAGGGGAGCGATTCCACCCCCTGCTGCCAGATAGAGTCCGTATGAGAAATATTGGAGCGGGTTTTTAATTTTAGAAAAAGGAGAAACTGCAGTGACTCGTATTTATCTGGACAATAACGCGACTA
The DNA here is from genome assembly GCA_903915655.1 of uncultured Geobacter sp. Lineage (GTDB taxonomy): Bacteria > Desulfobacterota > Desulfuromonadia > Geobacterales > Geobacteraceae > CAIWTU01. Next base: position 22,323 of record CAIWTU010000009.1, on the reverse strand, counting down.
CTCCGGTACACCGAGATGTAATTGAGGCTATGCTCCCATTTTACAGGGAGAGCTTCGGCAACCCTTCCTCTACCCACTGGGCTGGAAAGAGCGTGAAAGGAGCAGTGGAAAAAGCCAGGATGCAGGTGGCCTCCCTGGTAAACTGCGCTTCCGCAGAAGTGGTATTTACGTCAGGGGGCAGCGAGTCGATCAATACCGGCATCAGGGGTGTCGCTGCAGCCCGGCGCGCCAGGGGAAACCACATCATTTCTACTCTGGTGGAACATTCAGCGGTATTCAACTCCTGCCGCTCTCTGGAAAAAGAGGGGTTTCGCGTAACCTATCTGGGGGTAGACTCTGAAGGGATGCTTGATCTTGACGCCCTTGCATCGGCAGTCACCGAGCAGACGATCCTCATTGCCGCAATGTATGCCAACAATGAAACCGGCGTCATCTTTCCCGCGCATGAGATAGGTGCAATTGCCTCTGAGAGAGGGGTCTGCTTCATGTGCGACGCAGTACAGGCAGTCGGCAAGGTTCCGGTCGACTTTAAGAGTCTGCGGGCTAATCTTATGGCGATTTCGGGTCACAAACTGTACGCGGCCAAAGGCGTTGGAGCGCTGATTGTAAGAGAGGGCACACAGTTCCGACCCCTCATCCTGGGTGGTCCGCAGGAGCGTAACCGGAGGGCGGGGACTGAAAATGTGGCCGGAATTGTTGGATTTGGGAAAGCCTGCGAAATTGCCGAAGCATCTCTTCATTACGAAGGGGAACGCATTTGCACCCTTCGCGACAGAATGGAGAGAGGGATCGAGGCAACTATATCCGATGTCAGGAGAAACGGGCATCCAATCCGACGGCTCCCCAACACCTCAAACCTTTCTTTTGGAAATGTTTACGCGGAACTTTTGCTGGAGGAACTCGACAAGAAAGGAATCGCAGTCTCAGCCGGTTCCGCCTGTTCGGCAGGATCCCGCGAACAGTCACGGGTCCTCTCTGCCATGGGCTTGGACGGAGCTTCCATGAGGAGCGCCGTACGCATTTCTTACGGTCGGGAAAACAGTGAAAATGATCTGGATTGTCTGCTAGGATTGTTGCCGGGAATGGTAAAAAAGATCAGAAATAAAGGGTGACAATTACAGTAAACCAACGGCTCTGCTTTTCATCGCTTCAGTTTTTCAAATTGATTTATACGTACCTCCCCATCTGGGAAATGCGCGACAATTTCAAGATTACCACCCATGGCCTGTATGAATTTGCACAATGTGCTGACGTACATGTCAGCGCTTCTTTCCAATTTTGAGAGGTTAGGCTGTTTCTTATTCATAGAAGCAGCCAGATACGCCTGACTCACATTGCGCCGCTGACGGAGCTCGGGAAGAGACATCTCCTTATACGCTACCCATGGCCCTCGAGAGTTGGACTTGACGATCTTTAAACTCATTTTTCCCTCGTTTTTTATCTCTGTTGTTCGTGGTGAGCTTGTCAAACCTTTAACGGCTACCCTTCAACGTATCTCTTATTTTTTCGCAGCAACCCCCCTATCCCCCCTTATCAGGGGAGGCTTGGATGTTTCCCCCCTGACAAGGGGGGATAGAGGGGGGTTAGATTTAGATGTTACGTGGTACTACTGATTGTCTGCGCAGAGATGCGCACCATCACAGTCATCGTGGTTGTGACTGCAATTCTCTTCACCACCAACGTCAGAACAGATTCCTTCAAGGGCGCTGTTAACTATTTCCACTTCGTCCAGGGATTTTTGCTTGAAAAGCTCAACATTTTTTCGGACACTCACTGATTGCGCATGGTAAATCTTCATCTCGAATTTGCTAAACATCTCCAAGAATCCGTCACCAATACCGCTAACAATAAGACAGTCTACATGAACGTTGACAAGCGCCATAAACGGATTACATCCTGCGTCAGGTTCCATCAAATCGCAGTTGACAACGGAATAGGTATCATCCGTTTCCGTGTCAACTATTACAAATAGCGGAGTTGAGCCAAAATGACCGAACAGGCTGCTGTCCAGCCCCTCATCGACAGCAACAGGGAAACATACTTTCATTACAAATACCTCCTCTTAATATGACGGGTAAAGAATTACCCGAAGAGCTCTTTTATTACGAGATATATCCTCAAGCACCCCCAAAGCCCTTGACAGATCTTCGCTCCATTCTTCAGGTCGAGCAATAAAACCTTCGTCGTTAAGCTCTATATTTCTGCCATTTACCTCTATATAGGGGATGATTCGCACCACCCTTTTCCCGGTTCGGAAGCAGGCTAATTTCCGTAAACATTAGTGAGTGTATAGGTTGTACATAACATGCATTGCCACCTATACTGGCCAAGGTGGTTGTAACAAAACCAGGAACCGCATTTGGAACATTTTTTATTCAGGTAATACTCGGTCTCCAGCTCTTTATTACAGATTGCACATTTTACCAGCGACATGATCGAACTCCTTTTATTAGAATGGTACGTTCTACTACCTGTAAACTATCCATGAAAAAACCCGTACAGATACTGTTATCCATATCCAGTAGCCGTGCGGGTTTCGTTGGGTCTGACCAGTGCAGAGGACGATGTAAGCGCTTGATTATTTAAGGGTTTCAGTTTTTTCTATATAGCTTATGCCGCCTTCTTTGAAGGAAATCACCACTTTCCCGGAAAAAGTTTCCGGTATTATGTTTAGTTCATGCAGAGTGTCGAAAACTTTTTTCTTCCAGACCGAATTCGGAACCCTTATATCTGTTACGACCTGTCTTCTCATCTCTCTGGTCTGCCCTCAAAATATCTAAAGTTTTAATAGAAAAGTTTCTTATTTCCAAGGAAGAATAGAAACGCGCTTGAATTTCTTACTTTTTAATCTCCAGAAGAGGTGACGACAACTTATAAAAATTACACATCACGCTATATACGTTATAACATAACGTAACGCAAGAAAATAATTTCAAGCCGTGGAAAAATTCATGTCAACCAGGGAAAACCGGCGTTTTCCTGAAGAAGGAAAGGGGATGGGGAGGGGCTGCAGGAGGGGCATCAGCTCCGAATAAACTGCAATGATCCCTTCAGGGATGCAAAATCATCACTTCACTAACCCTGAAAAAGCATCAATCAACGTTTTAACAGACGATTGATGCCGGCCTCAGCTGCGTTGTTAGCGGAAGCGACACAATCGTTAATGCCGACCCCTCTGTAGGAATTACCGGCAAGGATCAGTCCTGGATGTTGCTCTGCTTTTTCCTGCAGGGAAGCGAGACGCTCGCCATGCCCGACCGTATATTGGGGAATCGCCTCGGGGTGGCGGAAGATACGTACAAACGACGGCTCCTCATTTATTCCCATGATATGCCTCAGATCTCCCTTGACCCTTTGCATGACCTCATCATCGGAAAGTTTTATATACTCCGGAAAACAGGCTCCACCCAGCATGCTGCGCAACAGAACCTTCCCCTGGGGCGCCCGGTTTTCGAAGATGCTTGAATCCCAAAGCGTACCAAGGGTTTTCATACCATCCTCTTTGGCTATCAGATAGCCGAAGCCGTTCAGGTCATGGGCAATCCGATCCCTCTCGTATCCGAGACAGACCACGGTCATGGACGAATATTGTATCCCTTTAAGAACAGAGCTCATTTCGGGGTCAAGTTCCAGGAGGAGGGAGGCTGAGGCATGGGAAGGGGTCGCCAGAATAAGAATATCGGCATCCATCTTCCCGTTTTCCGTATGAACCTGGTAGGGGAGATCCCTGCTCTCACTTATTTTAGTGGCGCCGGCACCCTGCACGATGGTGCCATCAGCGAGTCTCTCAGCCAGAAAATCGGTAAGCTCCTGGATACCATCGGGAAATGATGTGAGCACCCCGCCCGGACCGGCGGGACTGGATACCACTTTTCCCTCTGCTCTTTCACGCCTCTTCTTTCGTGCCAGCATGACCATCGCCATGACCAGGCCGCCATATTCCCTTTCCAGTTCAGCTATCCTCGGAAAGCAGGATTTAAGTGACATGGTTTCCGTGTCGCCGGCAAAAATACCCGAGACCATCGGCGAAATCAGCTTCTGCAGCGCCTCTGCGCCGAGCCTGCGCCGGCCGAAGGCTGCAACTGTTTCATCCACTCCCTCTGGTGGACCAGGAATGAAAGGTTCCATGGAAAGGCGAATTTTGCCGGGCCAGGATATCATCCTCGATTTAAAGAAGGAGAAGCCGTCTTCCGGGAGACGGTGGAGTTGGCCATCCGCATAGATAAAGCGTTTCCGGGCGCTACTGTTGCTTCGAAGCAGCTGCCCCCTGATTTTGAGATTATCACACAGTTCGAGGGTCTGAGGCTTGCTGTCCAGAAAGCCGTTAGGCCCCCATTCACAGAGATAGCCGTCATTTTTCATGCTCCAGATTTTACCTCCAACCCTTTTTTCCTTCTCAAGAAGGGTTACATCCAGAGCAATGCCTGCAGCTTTCGCCTTTTCCTTGAGAAGAAATGCACTTGCCAGCCCGGAGATACCGCCTCCGACAACTATCGCTTTTTTCATTGAGCCTCCTCTTCATCGGATCTAAATTTTAATGGACTCTCTTCTTCGTGTCAAGACGGTTAATGCAACATCCTGTTGACAGAAGATCAAACTACGATTACATTCAGGAAAGATTTATACGAAAGGATGCATCAAATTATGGACTACAAAGATTATTATCAGGTGCTCGGCCTTAAAAAGGGCTCCTCCCCGGAAGAAATAAAGCGCTCATACCGAAAACATGCCGTAAAATACCACCCTGACAAAAACCAAGGGAACAAAGAGGCCGAAGAAAAATTCAAGGAAATAAACGAGGCGTACGCGGTTCTTTCCGACCCCCAGAAAAAAGCACAGTACGATCAATTCGGTTCTACCGGCTTTCATCAGCGATATTCCCAGGAAGATATCTTCAAAGGTTTCGATGTGGGTGATCTATTCAAAGATGCAGGTTTCGGGACTGAAGATATTTTTTCCCGCATTTTTGGCGGCGGGCAGCAGAGGCCCCGAACGAGAAACAGAAAGCAGCGTGGCGAGGATTTTACCATGGAGCTGCAGGTCACTTTCAGCGAGTCTGCCCACGGTGCAGAAAAACGTGTTGCGTTCATGAGAGGGGACGATCGTGAAGAGTTATCGGTAAAGATTCCTGCCGGTGTAGCGAATGAAGCCAAGCTTCGTATCGCCGGCAAAGGGGGGAGCGGAACTGGAGGTGGCCCGGCGGGTGATCTCTATCTCATCATCAAAACCGGAACTGATCCTGTTTTTACCAGAGAGGATGACAACATCATCGTGGCCTGCGATATCCGCTTCACCGAAGCAGCGCTCGGTACTTCACTGGAAGTGCCGACACTCGAGGGCGGAAAGCGTATCAAGATCGCTGCCGGGATTCAATCGGGCACGAAAATAAGGCTCAAGGGATTCGGCTTCCCCCACATGGGAAAAGCCACCAGGGGCGATCTTTATGTAAAGGTGGGGATCAAGGTTCCGGAGCAGCTTACCGATGCGCAGAAAAAGCTCCTGTTGGAACTGTCGGGAACAGGAATGTGAAGCAGACCAGGGTCGAGGTGACCCTTCAAATGCATATGAGAACGCTGCAGGGGTGATCAGGTTCGAATCTGTTTCTAACCCCGATAAACTGGATAAGTAAGTTTACTAACGGATATCCACCGAAGAATTTGTCCTCAGTTCAGCGAGCCATCGGTTAAACCGCTCCTCAGATCTTTTCTTATAGAGGCGATCCGACAATTGACTCTTCACCTTTTCGTAAGGCAACAGCTCGCCGTGCGAGCGACCCTCCATCCGGACAAGATGCAGGCCGGAGGCGGTCTTAAAAAGCTCGCTGACTTCACCCGGCTTGAGCTTTGACAGGGCAATCTCGAACTCGGGAAGCATCTCCCCTGGTTTGAAGATGCCGAGGTCTCCGCCATCTTTTGCAGATACATCATCGGAATATTTTCTGGCCAACTCCGCAAAGTCCTTCCCACTCCTTGCCTCTAGAAGAACAGATTCCGCCTTCGCAGTTATACGTTTGGTCTCTGCGTCGGAGGAGGCCGGAGGGATCTTGAAAAAAATCTGCCTCGCTTGTAATATTTCATCACTCTGGAAATTTTCGGGGTGTTCACGGTAGAAGTCCTGTAGTTCCTTCTCCGTAATCTGGATCTTGGCACGCACCTCCTGGCTGACGACCCGCAATCTTTCAAGCTGTTCCCTTAACTGAACCTTATACTCCTCAAAACTTACCCCCTGACTGTTTAACGCAGCCACAAGGGCATCCTGGGTAATGTTGTTCTGTTTTTTTACATCTTCAATTGCCAGCTTCAGCTCTTCGTCGGTCACCCTGATATCGAGCTCTTTGATCTTCAGGGCAATAAGCTTCCGGTTAATCATGGAATTCAAGGCGGCATCGCGCATATCCGCCTTCCCCTTTTCGTCCAGAGTCACTTTTTTCCCTGCCTCTTTTTCCATGGCGGAGAGTTCCTTCTCCACTTCGTAGGTAGTAATCGGTTCGTCGTTTACCACGGCGGCAATGCCGCTTATCATTTCAGCAGAGGAGATGATCGGAACAAACAGGGCACAGAAGCAGACAAAAATAGCAAGTTTTCTTAGCATTTCTCTTATTTTCCTAGTCAGGGGAGCGTTGTAATGTTGTCTGGTCAGTTTATCGAGTTACCCTCCCATTGAGGGAAAAGAAGAGGCTATACCACCAGCAGCAGGATCCTTGCAAAACAAAACTGCGTTCAATCGGGAGGGAGCGGAGAAACGGCTGTCTGGATGCACCGGCATGACAGATACCATTTGAACGGCAACCGGTCGCATGCTGAAGAGGAGGCTGGTTACTACCAGCCTCCTCTTCAGATTTCCGGTCTATTTCTTTGGAGAGGGGACAACTGCCTCGGCAGGTTTGCCGTCAATCCCGTCCAGAACGTCTTTCTTGATCTCTATTTTTGCGCTTTTTTTCAGATCTTCCTTGATCTTCATAAAAAATTCCTGCTGCTTGGCCGGCTGAATAGCAGCTCTGATCTGTTCCTTGACCTCGTCGAAAGGACGGACCCCTGCAGGACGTTTTCCAGTCACCTTGATTATGTGAAAACCAAACTGAGTCTTGACAATGCCAGACAATTGCCCTTCTTTAAGGGTGAAGGCAACCTTCTCGAATTCAGGAACCATCGACCCCTTGGAGAACCAGCCGAGATCTCCACCCTTTGCAGCCGTAGCATCGGTAGAATTCTTTTTGGCCAGCTCCTCGAAATTCCCACCCTTCTTCAATTGGGCAAGTATATCTTGGGCTTCTTTTTCCGATTTAACCAGAATATGACTGGCCTTTACCTGATCAGGAGTCTTGAATTTTTCGATATTCTTGTCATAAAATGCCTTCATGTCCGCATCGGTAATTTTTATATCCTGTTCAATTTTTTTCTTGAGATACGCTTCAACAATGACCCTTTTTTTCAGATCTTCCAGCTTGTTGACAACCTCTTTGCTCTTGTCAACGCCATCTTTTCTGGCCTGTTCCAGAACAAGCTCGCGAACGATCATACTGTCCAGAAGCTCCTTTTTGCCATCGGGAGTCTGGGCCATCGGCTTCAGGTAGGGAGGAAGGTTGCCCACTTCGGATTTGAAATCTTCTACGGTAATCACGGTTCCGTTTACTTCCGCCAGCGCTTTGCCCTCCTTTTTCGCCTGGCCACTTCCGCCCGGCTTACAGGCAACAAGTGCGAATGCGCAAAGTAGAAGGGCCAGACATTTGATACGTTTTGAGTAATACACAGGATATCTCCTTTATTTTAGGCAGTTAATAAATCATTAACTTGTAGAATTACCATATCAGGAAAGCCTTTTCAAGAGATTTCTGGATTCTGTAATAATCCCTTCAAATGACCTGTCGGTCAATTCGGCATAAAGACGGAAATCTGGATCAAAGCGGTATTTTTTGGCAGAGTGGCGGACCAGAGCTATTATACTGTCGGGCGATACCGGGGTTTTCTCATGGAAGGCGCATATCAGCCTTTTGCCGTCAAACTCGAACTTTTTGATCAGAAGCGCCTTCAGGTGAATCCGCAGCTTCATAACATCGAGAAGATAGGATACAGCAAGGGGGAATTTGCCGAACCGGTCGATCAGCTCTTCATGAATGGCGAGAATATCGTCCTCTGTAGCAGACTGGGCCAGTTTTTTGTAGATAACCAGACGTTGGTTCGGATTCTGGAGATAATCTTCAGGAATGAAAGCCGGAATCCTGAGGTTGATCTCCGGTTCAACCCGCTCGACAAAGACCTCTCCTTTCAGCCTGCTTACCGCCTCTTCCAGCAGTTCGGTGTAAAGTTCAAAACCGACAGCGGCAATATTCCCCGACTGTTTTGCCCCGAGCAGATCTCCCGCGCCGCGTATTTCCAGGTCATGGGTGGCAATGCGGAAACCTGCGCCGAGTTCGGTAAGCTCCTGAATGATCTTGAGCCTTTCCCGTGCCTCACCTGATATGGCGCCCTCCCCAGGGATAAGAAAATAGGCGAAGGCCCTCTGCCTGGAGCGACCTACACGACCACGAAGCTGATAAAGCTGGGCCAGGCCGAAGGTATCGGCCCGATTCACGATCATGGTATTGGCGTTGGGGATATCCAGACCCGATTCGATAATGGTGGTGCAGAGGAAGAGGTTGCACTCTCCATGCATGAAGGCAAGCATAGACTGCTCCAGCTCCTTTTCCTTCATCTGCCCATGACCTACCGTCAGCTTCGCCTCGGGAACCAGCTCTTTCAGGTATTTTGCCATTGCATCAATCGACTGGACCCGATTGTGAACAAAGAAGACCTGCCCCCCCCGCCGCAACTCGCGCAATATCGCTTCCCGGATCAGTTCATCGGAAAAGCGGGCCACAAAAGTTTTTATGGCAAGACGATCGACCGGTGGAGTGTCGATTATAGAGAGCTCCCTGATTCCGGTCAAAGACATATGGAGGGTTCTCGGGATAGGAGTCGCAGTAAGGGTCATCACGTCCACCACGGACCTGTACTGTTTCATTTTTTCCTTGTGGGCAACCCCGAAGCGATGCTCTTCGTCAATGATTACCAGGCCGAGATCTTTGAACGCGATATCTTTCTGGAGGAGACGATGGGTGCCGATAATAATGTCGACATCCCCCTTTCCCACCTCTTCGAGAATAGCCTTCTGTTCCTTGGGAGAGCGGAAACGGGAGAGCATCTCCACCTTTACCGGATAAGCATTGAAACGGTTCCGAAAGCTTTCAAGATGCTGCTGGGCCAGCACGGTTGTCGGCACCAGAACGGCCACCTGCTTGCCGTCCATTGCCGCCCTGAAGGCGCCCCGCATTGCTACTTCCGTCTTCCCGTACCCCACGTCACCGCAGATGAGACGGTCCATCGGCCTGTCGCTTTCCATGTCCTGCAGCACATCTTCGATAGCCGACAGCTGATCAGGGGTCTCCTCAAAGGCAAAAGAGGCCTCGAATTCCCGGTAAAGGTCGTCAGGACGGGAGAATCGATGTCCTTCATGAACCAATCGGGCAGCATAGATCTTAAGCAGTTCCTCCGCCATCTCCCGGATCGATTCGAGGACCTTTCCCTTTTTCTTTTCCCATCCTGTTCCGCCAAGTCTGTCCAGAACCGGATCCATCCCCTCGGCGCCAACGTAACGCTGCACCAGGTTAATCCGGTCAACCGGCAGATACAGCTTGTCATTTCCCGCATATTCCAGGAGGAGAAAATCCCCTTCCTGGGCGTCAAATGTCAGGTGCTGCAACCCCTTGTACCGACCGACGCCGAAATCGATATGGACCATATAGTCCCCCGGCTTCAATTCCGCAAGAGAAGTCAGGAGCTGTTTTTTCCTCGCCTCGGAAATACCTCGCCGCTTAATCCGCTTGCCAAAAATCTCCTCCTCGGCAATAACCACCAGAGCCCCTTCAGAAAGACGGAAGCCGCGGGAGATTTCTCCCACCACGATTTCCACCCTGCCAACCGTATCGCGCCTCTCAGACGGGAATCTCCCCTCAGAGAGGTACAAAGGGAGGTGATAGGTGAGAAGGAGCTCATGCATCCGGTGCGCCTGCCCCGGCTGATGACAGGCAATGACGACCCTTTTTTTTTCGGCAAGCCAGAGAGCAAGCCGGTCAACAAGGGGCTTCAGCATCCCCTCGCTGTCGGATGAGGCATCGAGGCGGAGTTCACCGTTATCCTCAGCGGCGAAGCAAACCGTCACTTTTTCATCCCCCGTACCGACTAGTTCCAGATAGGGAAAGAAGAGTCTTCTCCCACGGGTCAGAAAGCGGTCCACCTCCTCAGGGGAAAGGAATAACTCCTCCGTGTCACAGGTAATTGCATCTCGCTCCAGCGCACGTTTTTTCCCCTGGCAAAGCTCTTCGGCAAAACAGTCCGCCTGGTCAGCAATCGCTTCCGGATCAACCTGAACCGTTACGGTGTCGGTTGGCATGTAATCAAAAAGGGTTTCCAGACCGGGGTGAAAGAGGGGTTGAAGATATTCTACACCCTGCGGGTAGGTGGAGTTCTGCAGCTGTTCCAGCAGCTCTCTGCGCCGGGTTGCCGGTATCTCCAGGGCGTCGCACCGTTTTTTCAGACGAACGGCAAATTCTTTGACGACCTCCTCGGTCAGGACAATCTCCCGGGAAGGAAGGAGTATCAACTCCGGCATGGTATGGAGTGAACGCTGGGTTACCGGGTCAAACTCGCGGATTGTCTCGACAAAATCGCCAATAAATTCTATCCTGACCGGCGCCCGCTGATCGGGGGGAAAGATATCTAGAATTCCGCCACGCACCGAAAAAGTCCCCCTGTCCTCTACCAGCGGAACATTGGAATAGCCGAGATCGAGCAACTTCCTGAGCAGAGCCTCCCTTTCGATCTCTTCACCTGCCACGATGTATTGGGAGACCTCTCCAAGGGTCCGCTTCGGCAGCAACTTCTGACAGACGGCCGCGAAAGTCGTTGTCACAACCAGGGGACCGGAGCCGTCCATAAGCTTGAAAAGGGTGTGTAAACGCTCTCCGGTAATATTCGGATGGGGTGACGCCGGGTCGAGTGGCGCGGCTTCCCACGGGGGGAAGTAGAGGATGGTATCTTCCCTCTCTGAGTAAAAGCGGAGTTCACGGCTCCACTCCTCGGCCGTTTCCGTATCAGGGAGGACAATCAGGAAAGGCTTTTTCTGCTGTCGCAGAAGCCGGCTGATAATATAGGCTGGAGCAGAACCTTTGAGCCCGGCTAGGCGGATCAGGGCTTCCTTCGGGGCAAGCGCGGCTGTTATCTTTTGTATATTATCGTTCAGGTCTCGGAGCATTACTGATTTAATTTTACCCCATACTCTTTCTGTATACTCTCCTGCCACTCATGCACCAACCCCTCATAGTTCAGGCCGTAATCCGCAAAAGCCTTTGCGATGGCGGTCTCGATCCGCATACCGCTGCCGAGGTTTACAAGTATCTCTCTGACCTTATGGAGGCCATAGGCTGAAATCATGAATCTGACCATGGAATAACTCTGCTGATAGGCAAGTGCGGCGTCCTTTGCAGCCATTGACAACATCGATTTCTCCAGGGTGGAAAAGGGGAGTAAACCTCCGGTTTTTGCACCCTTTTCCAGTTCGGGAGTGGGAGGGTTGTATTCCTTTCGACCCTCGACCTCGGCCAATCCTTCGTTGAGCCAGACCGGGCAGTTCCCTTTGGTCAGTTCGCCAACGACCAGATGGGTATACTCATGGAACAATACTCCGCGAAGAATCGGGGTAATTTCTTTCGTACCACCGATCGGCAGTCGCACTTTTCCGTCATACAGACCACCCGACCACTCCGGCCCGGCGGTCACACTCCGGTAATCCTTTCTGGTATAAAGAATCACCGGTACATGGGTCGCAGAATAGTACGACAGATCCGAACCAACCCGGTTGTAAGCGTCCTCCAGGGCCTCCAGCACCGCATCGGCAAGATCCGACCGCGTCCCCTCATCATACGAAATCACGAACATCGAGCGGTAGCCCTTATTCATACGGGATTCAACGGCCATTTCCCTCCGGACCTTTGCTGTCATCTCGCTGATGGACTTTCTTCCCGGCTCCAGGAGAAGCGCTTTCTCCCATGCCTCAAGGGCTTTTGCAAGAATACCGGAATCATAGTACGCCCGACCAAGGTAAAAAAGGAGCGCAACGTTGTCTTCTCCATTCTGCCGGGCCTGATCCAGCTCTATTATCGCCTCGTCATAGTGCTTTCCCGAGTAGAGGGCAATCCCTCGCAGGATTCCGTAATCCTGATTATCGGGGGCAAGTTTGCGTGCGTTATCGAAATTAACCGCTGCCTCATCGAACTGTTTCTGTTCCAGCTGCCGTTTGCCGATGGTTACATAGGCGGCTGTCAGCTTTTTCCTGATTGATTCATCATAGGGGAAGAGGCTTGATGCGTTACGCAACTGTTCGAGGGCTTTTTCGTAATCACCCCTCCGGATGAGTTCCAAGGCGGAATCATTGAGAAGATAGGGGTCGCCGGCCGGGGATTGACTGCCGGGGAGAGCTGACAGGAAAAGGAAAAAGCAAAAGATAAAGTGCCTTCTTATCATAAGACCCCTTCATCGGACCGGCCGATCGCCTCCCGTGATACCTTCGTAGCTCAGTTTTTCCAGCCTCGACGCCTGGTTTCCTCATCGGCGGCTTCCACTTCACCAAGAATCTCCAGGTAGGCCATATGGCGTTCTGCCGGGACCAGGCGCTGCGCGACAAGGTCAGCAACAGCGCAGCCCGGTTCGGAGCGATGCCGGCAGTCGCGAAAACGGCAGGCCCCTTCAGTTGCCTGTTCAAACCCCGCAAAATGGAGAGCCAACTCCTGCGCAGAAATATCTACCAAACCGAAATCTTGAAAACCTGGGGTATCGACCAACTCCCCCCCGCTGGAAAGGGAATGAAGGGTTGAAACGGTAGTCGTATTGCATCCCCTGCCACTGTGTAGATTGAGGGACCCTACCCGAAGATCGATCTCCGGACAGAGGATGTTCAGCAGTGAACTTTTGCCGACACCGGTGGCACCGACAAAGGCGCCCCTGTGTCCCTGCCCGAGAAAATCCCGCAAAGGGTTCAGGCCGTCTCCGGTGGCTGCACTCAAGGGGAAAACGGCCAGAGACCCCGAGTAGACGGCGCAGAGGAGAGCAATATAATCACCGGCTGAACCGAGATCGCTTTTGTTGACGACCAGAAAAGGGGTCAGGTCCGCCGCACGCGCCGCCACAATCGCACGGTCGATGAACCCCGCAGGAGGGAGCGGAGCGGAGGAAACTACCACGCCAAGCAGATCCAGATTTGCCCCGACCAGGTGGATCCCCCCCATCGCATCCCGGCGGCGCAGCTCGGTCCTGCGTGGCAAACGCTCGAGAACTTCGGTCCTGACCACCACATTGTCACCCACCACATGACCGGAGTTACGCTTCACCCGAACCATACTCCGACCACCTGAGTCGAATAAGACTTCGACGGCCACGCCATGGTGAGCGATGATCACCCCCACCTGCTCCGGGGTGGCAGAGGAAGAAGCCAGGGGCTTGCGGATGGAATCTGTTCTGCGATCTATTTTTTTCAAATTTTAATCACTTTTGATTCGATTTTTGGAAGAACCTCTAATCGTGACCTGGCAGAATCAGGCAAAAAAAGCTAATTCAGATATGACTTGGCAAGTTTAATTATTTTTGATGCAAATGTCGAAGTGAGCCTTATAAAGGCATGGGCAAAGGCATGCGGATTTTCCGGAATGAGTTCGTATGTCGGAATAACGGTTACACCGGCAGCATCTATTGGGACAAGGTATGTCCGTCCAAAAACCACCTTGAAAATTTTATACCTCTTTCCGTTGCATGAGACAGTTACCCATCCATTTTTATCTTTTCTTATCTCACCAAATGTCACCAGAGCATCTTTTGACCAGAAGAGGACGGTCAAGAAAGAAGCAGATAACATCGTCAGGGCGGCCATTGCAACGACAATAGCCTTAACGGTCAACAATATCCCGTGCAATGGAAAATCGCCAACAGCCACGTCCTCAGACAAGCCAAGCGACAGTACGTATACACCGAACAAGAGGAGGGCCAGACCTGAAGCGAAGAGCAAAGCGGAGAGCGCACGTTTGAATCTGCTTTTTCTTACAGTAAAATCACAATTATATTCGGTTGTCGAGTTCATTCTTTGTTCAATTTTCCTTCTCAACCTTGCCCTGAAAGACCACACCGTTTTTTTGCAGCCTCTGAGCCCGATAGGGTTGCAAAGCTATGAAAAACGGGACTGCAACGAGACAAATACCTTCAGTACCTCGGGGTCAAAATCTCCTTGTTTTGTCCGTCCATCGCCTTCGGTGATGATACGGCACGCAGCTTCGGTAGAGAGGCCGGCACGGTAGGAACGGACCCCCGTTAATGCCTCGTAAACATCGACCAGCGCCATGATGCGTGCGCTAACGGGAATTTCCTCTCCCCTGAGCCCCTTCGGATAACCAGTGCCATCCCATTTTTCATGGTGAAACAGGGCCATCTCACGGGCATGCTTCAGAAAGCTATTTTTCCCCAGCTTGAATTCCAGCGATTCAATAACAGAAGCCCCGATAGAAGTATGCTGCTGTACCTGAGTGATCTCTTCGGAAGTGAGTGAGCCTTTCTTGGTCAGGATATGGCTAGGAATGCCGACCTTCCCGATGTCGTGCAGCGTTGACGCTCGAGCCATGGTCTCGATCTCATCCGGGCTGAGAAGGTCGGGAAATTTTGCCGCATAAGCCTCTGCCAGAAGGTAGAACAGGTCGCGGGTCTTTTCTATATGCTCCCCTGTCTGCTGGTCCATCGACTTCAAGAGGAGTACAGACATATTTTGAATCGTCTCGCACTCTTTCAGATAAAGCAGACTGCTCGTCTGCATCCGCTGAAAGGATGTTTGCGACAGGATATACATCTGATTCTGCACCCGTCGCCTCAGGATCTCCGGTTCAATAGGTTTTCTGATAAAATCGGCGGCGCCCAAGAGAAGTGATTTTTTCTCATGAATGTTTTTCGTCATCGAGGTCAGGAATATGATAGGGATTTCCCTGGTGACGGCTGTCCCCTTCATAAGCCGGCAGATTTCGAATCCACCCATCCCGGGAAGCATCACATCCAGCAGGACCAGGCTTGGGCACTCCGTCTGCATGGCCGAAAGGGCCGATTCGCCATCGGTGTAGACACTGATGTCGTAATCATCTCCCATCGATTCAAGGATCAGGGAGATGTCGGTCGGGTTGTCCTCGATTATAAAAACCTTGTTTTTTTTCATTTCCATCTGTGCGTTCCTCTATAGAAAGCAATAGTCTAAATGAAACCGTTGACGAGCTGTCCAAAGGAGATTGCGCATCTTGCCACTCTCCGTAGTCCGACCGTATTTTCCCGTGGGAGAGATGGGATGGCCTCTATCCAGTAAGAGTCCACCCTCCTACAGGCTAAACTACGACATCCCAATATTTTTGTCAAGGTCGCTTACCACCGGTTTATCTCGGGATCATCACGATTTCAACTATCCCCCCCCCTGCAGAGATCCAGCTCTCTCATACATGATTCTAATAAGGATTGCTCGGAACTCGGACAGGGGTAGTCTCTTCGGAATGAGCGGCTGTCCGCCTCTGGCAAGCGAATAGCCAAAGGCTTCGGTCTCTTCGGGGAGGAGCAGCTCGGTGTAGTAGGCAATGGTGCTCTTCCTCGCAGCTATGACATTTTCAAAATCGAGGAAGATATCCGTATTGCAGGTATGCTGCATGTCGATATCGAGCAGAACGATGTCGGGCCGGACAATCAGCGCCGTACGGACGGCCCGGGTAAGATCGTGAAACGCCGTTATCGACC
Organism: uncultured Geobacter sp.; assembly: GCA_903915655.1. Taxonomy (GTDB): domain Bacteria; phylum Desulfobacterota; class Desulfuromonadia; order Geobacterales; family Geobacteraceae; genus CAIWTU01. The sequence goes on along the minus strand of CAIWTU010000009.1, from coordinate 6,484 downwards.
AGTTCGTGTTCGTTTCAAGGTAGCGCATCAAGGAATTCAGCAACATCCGATCGCTGCTGACAAGGAATATCGTGACGCTCGCACCGGTGACGACCTCTTTCCCCGGATCCGGAGCGGCCACCCTCGGCAACTCCCGACCTGCCGGTTTGACGATCCCGGCACTGGCGGTCCGGGGAAGCCTGACTGAAAAAGAGGCGCCCTCTCCGGGACTGCTTTCCACGTGGATACTTCCGCCATGAGCCTCTACCGCCAGCTGGCAGAAAGTGAGTCCGAGCCCGGCCGGGGAGCTCCGCTCGGTATCGAGCGCCATGACCCTGCCGAATTTCTGAAATATGGTTTCGTGGTACTCCTTCGGGATTCCAGGCCCGGTATCCGTTACGGTGATGCGGGTCCAGGTTTTTTCCCTGGACGCCACGAGGATGATCTTTCCCCCTTCAGGTGTGTATTGCAGTGAGTTCATCAGAAGGTTGGCTATAACCCGCTCCATGATATCGGGGTCGCAGGTGATCAGTTCGTCCTCGGAGCAGCTGACGGATAGACTGTGGCTCTTCGTCAGCCCCTCTAGTCCCCCCAGGACAGAGTGCAGGATCTCGCTCAGCCGGCATTCCCGGACCGAGAGGGGCAACATTCCGGCCTCAAACCGGCCGACATCGAGCAGGGTGGTCAGCATCCCTTTGAGCTTGCACCCGGTTTTTTTTGCATTCTCCATGATGCAGGTCAGTTCCGGAACGGAGTCTTCAACCCCCTTGAACTTAAACAGGCAGTAATCAATGCCGGCCAGCAGTGAGGTGAGAGGGGTGCGCAGGTCGTGCAACAGCATGTGAGCCATGTCGTCACGCTGTTCCTCAAGCTCCCGGAGTTTCTGGTAGGCGTCCTGGATCGTGTCTATCTGTCCGACGGCGTCAAGTTGGGCACGGCGCAGTTTGACATGGTTGCGGACGCGCGCCCTCACCAGGGAAGGGCTGAAAGGTTTGGTGATATAGTCTACCGCCCCCATGTTCAGCCCCTCCTCCTGGTCAGTCTCGTTCGAAAGGGAACTGAGAAATATAACCGGTATATCCCGTGTCACCTTGTCCTGTTTCATGATCCGGTAGACTTCGTGGCCATCCATGCCTGACATCATAATGTCCAGCAGGATAAGGTGTGGCCGCTGGTCGGCTGCGACTACCACGGCAGAAGCACCGTCCGTAGCAACAATGACCTCATACTCGGACTCCAGCAGCGCCGCAAGCATATCGATATTCTCCACGTCATCATCCACTACCAGCACGGTGCCGATTCTCTCTTTTTCCATCGTGGGTCTGCCTTTCTTTCACTGTCTGCACAGAAGGTACGCTTAGGAATGGCTGCACCGGAAAACCGCAGCGCGCAGCTTTCCGTCTGAAACTTTTATAATCGTGTCGGGAAGTATGGCGCCCTCATGTCGTGAGCATTTCGAGCAGCAGCAGCCGCACCTCATCCGCCTGCTCGAACCGATACCGATCGAGCAGCTCTTCAAGGCGGGCAAGCTCAGCTGCCTGCTCTTCCGGCCAGCTAAAGGGGGAGGAGAAGGTATGCAGCGCCCGGCAGTCCTTCGGCCGGTGCATCCGGATCGGCTCCTCCAGTTGCAGCAGGATCTCTTTCAGCGCTTCGGGGCTTCCCGCCGGCAACTCGCCCCCCGCCCCCAGAGCTGTCCCTTCGTCGTCGCGGGAAAATACCGCCAGCACCGTTTCGACAAAAGATGTTACCCTTTCCCCGAACAGGCACAATTTCTCTTCCATATCCGGTGCCTCCTCATCGATTGCCTCCTCCAGCTCTGCCGCCACCAGGTGGAGGGGCATGGCGCCCAGATTGCCGGCCACACCTTTGACACTGTGGGCCAGGCGGAGAGCCTCTCCCCGCTCCCCTTCCGCTAGGAGTCGACGTATCTCCCGTTCAGCGTCCGCATAATCACCTGCGCACTTTCGTAGCAGTTTGCTGTAGAGCTTGCGGTTCCCCCCCGCGCGCCGCTGACCCACCGTTAAATCTAGCACCAGGGTGTGAAACTCCGCTTCCTCCGGAACAGCCGTCTGAACCTCATCCTGCACATCAAAGCTCCGCTGCGGCAGCCAGCGGGCCAGGGTTCCGTACAAGTCATCGGGCTCAATCGGTTTCGCCAGGTGGTCGTTCATCCCCGCCGCAAGGCTCTTTTCACGGTCGCCAGTCATGGCATGGGCGGTCATGGCAATAATAGGGAGGGAGTCCAGACCCGGGACACCGAGTGAGCGGATAAAACCGGTTGCGGTGAGCCCGTCCATTACCGGCATCTGAATGTCCATCAGCACCGCATCGAACTTCCCCTCCTGCACAGATGCCACCGCCTGTTCACCGTTCTCGGCAAGGACCACCTCCGCACCCGTCTTGCGGAGCAACTCTTCAGCTATTTGACGGTTTACCTCGTTGTCGTCCACCACCAGGATTCGCGCCCCATGGAAACAGGGTACGGAGCCGGCCGGAAACTGGCCAGGTTCGGGCATTTCCGTGCCGTTCACGGTCTCTTCCCCGATGAGGATAAACGGAAGCCTGACTATGAAAGTACTCCCTTTGCCCCGAGCGCTCTCCACCCTTATGGTCCCGTCCATTGCGTCACAAAGCTGCTTGCAGATGGCAAGACCGAGCCCTGCCCCCCCGAACCTCCGTGTCGGCGAGCTGTCGACCTGGGAAAAGACCTTGAACAGGTTTCCCTGTTCTTCTTCAGGAATCCCGTTCCCCGTGTCGCTGACCCGGAATTCCACCCCAACGGTATCCTTTGAGCGGCCCACCAGTTCCACTGAGAGTGATATTTCGCCAATGTCGGTAAACTTGACCGCATTATGAACCAGATTCCCCAGTATTTGCGACAGGCGGTTGGAGCTGCCTACCAGATGGGAAGGCGCATCGACCGCAATTTCACCCCGCAGTTCGAGCCCCTTCGCACCGGCAAGGGGACGAAATCTCTCCAGCACGGCATCGATGGTTTCCCTGAGGTTGAAAGCTTTGGAGCCTATATCCAGCTTACCGGCCTCGATCTTGGAAAAATCCAGGATGTCGTTGATGATCTGCAGAAGCGATTTTGCTGCCCTGATAATCTTGGTCTGGTAGTCGCGCTGTTTTTCGCTCAGCTTCGTATCCGACAGGAGGTGACTCAACCCGAGAATCTCGTTCAGGGGGGTTCTTATCTCGTGACTCACGTTCGCCACAAAGAGGCTCTTCGCATTGCTGGCCAAGACGGCATCTTCCCTGGCTTTTTCGAGCTCCTTTTCCCTAAGCTTCAATTCGGTGATGTCGTTCATCACTGTCAACAGGTACGATTTTGACTGGACGCAAATCATCTTGGCGCTGAAAAGTCCGAACCGGAGCTCGCCGGTCTTGGTGGGCACTGCTATTTTCAGGTTGGATACCCCACCGAATTCAGACACTCCAGCGGTAATTTTCTCGCGGAGCCCGCTTTGAAGGAAGAGAGACAGCTCACCAGAGGTCTTCCCGATTACCTCCTCCATTGAAAACCCGAGAGTTTGAAGGAATGACCGGTTTACGTCGATAAAACGCCCATCTTTCAGTGTGAAAATTGCCATGAGAGATGCACTGAATTCAAAAGCCTTGGCGAATTTCTCTTCAGAAAAGGCGAGGTCGGAGAGATCCTTGCTGGTCCCGAACAGGACAGGATTCTCGTCCCAAAATCCTCGCACGATCCGGGTTTCAACCGGGATGTAGCGGCCATCGCTCGCCTGAAGCGGCAAGGGGCAGCAATCCTTGCTCCCCGCAAGCATTTCACGCACAATGCTCCCGGCCTCAGCACGTACCTCGGGAGGGTGCACCATGAGGACGTTCAGGCCGGCAAGTTGCTCCTCGGAATAGCCGAGCCGATCGGTTACAGTCCGATTCACCTTTATAATATTCCCCGACAGATCGAGCACGAACAGGAAATCGGCAGACAGGTCAAAAAAACTGTTAAGGTTGGTCCGACTGCGACGAATCTCCTCGTCCATCAATATCCGTCCGGTGATGTCGGTAGTAGTGCCGGCAACCCTGAGCGGGGCCCCGTCCCCCCCCCTGCTTACGACCTTGCCTCTGCAGTGGATCCATTTCCATTCTCCGGATTTTGATATAGCCCTATATTCGGTCGTGTAGGCGGGGGTCCGCCCCTCGAGATGAGCATTCAGTGCAGCTCCTGCCTGGGGGAAATCGTCCGGGTGAATGAGCAGTTCCAATACGGCGATATCCGGTTCGATCTCATCCAGTGAATATCCGAGCATCTCGGCCCAACGCCTGTTGAATTTAACAGTGCCGGTGGGGATAGTCCAATCCCAGAACCCGTCATTGCTGCCGTCAAGAACCAGGCTGAGACGCTCCTCGCTTTCCCGGAGGGCTCTCTCCTGTTCCCTGATTGCTCCTTCCCGGAGAAGTGATTCCTCCAGCCGGACACGAAGAATACGGGACTTCGTGTTCTGTCGAATCGTGAAAAAAGTCCCAAGAATCATCGTGCACGACAACATCACCATTCCTGCCAGATAATTATTCGGATTGATACGCCTCTGGAGAGAAGCGGTGTCAACCTTCCGGACGAGGAAGAAGGGGGTCTGCGGCACCGGTGCGGAAAGAATGATAGCATCCCTCCCCGGAAGTCCAGCCGGACGGGCCTTACTTTGCGACAGCATTTCGAGCCGGGACACATAAAGGTCTGCTGAAAGAAGATCTGAACCGGCTGCTGCAGGGCAGGCATGTACCGCTACCCCCGGAGGAAGTCTCTCTTTCCTGAATGCCGGACAATAGTAATTCCCCCCTTTACCCTGTTCTCCCCCCATGATCTGACATATTACCTCCGGTTCAAGCCAGGCGACAATCTGCCCTGCAAAGCTCCCTTTGAAATAATAGGCGACGGATACAGCCAGCTCTGCTTCTGTTTTGATCGGGATTATAGCGCCGGTCCGGTAGTCCGGGGCAAGAAAGGGATGCCAGTCTTTACTGGCGCCATCTGCCGGGGAACTGTCCACCAACAGTATCCCGCTCCGGTCAATAAGGACCAGCCTCTTGTATATCGCGCGATTCCCGATCTTTTTTCTTCGAATTAGACCCTGGAAATTGTCGCCTATAGGTAGGAGGCTGAGGCCAAGGCCATACTTCATGCTCATGCCGAGTGACTTGCCTTCAAAGTAGGCTGCAATCTCCCTGGTAAAGGTCAGATTGACAAGGTCTTCCCTCCTATCGGAAAAATAGTTCCCCAGGTATTCCGCAGTCCGCTCTGTCTCATAGTTCATCGACTTGGCTGATTGCTCTCGAATCTCGATCACCGAGCGATAATTGAGCGCCAGGAGGATAAAAATGTAGCTTACGGTGGCAACACCCATGGCAAATACCAGAAGGTTTCTGCTGAGCCACTTGAGGTTTTTATGTCGCAGATAAAATTTCATGATGCTCTTTACGGTTTTACCTTATAAAAATCTGGGTAATAGTGGAGGACATACGGGTAATACTTCTTTGCCAGAGCAAGAAGAGAGCCGTCTCTGAGTGATTTTTTCAGGAATAGGTTGAACTCCGCGCGAAGTCGCGGTGAATCTTTGGAAAAGGCCGCCGACATAACCTGGCTCTCGCTTATCGGTCCGATAACCTTGATATCTCCCGGCCACTTTTGAAGGGCGACCAGGGAATCTGGTAGATCGAGGAGGAGGAGGTCCGCCTTGCCGCTGATCAGCGCCGGCGCCATATCATTAAGAGAACCGGGGAAGAGAACGGTCTTTGCCGGTATACCCTGAAGGGCGTACATTGCCGGATCAAGGCAGGTGCCGGCCTTGCCGAGAAGAGATCGTCCACGGATGAAACTTTTTACTTTTTCTATATCTTTCTGAAGGTTTCCCGTAGGCTTGATCGGGTGTACAGGTGAGTCGGAGCGGGCGATCAGCCATATCTGGTTAGGGAAGAGAGGTCGGGAAAAGTCGACGATCTTCTCTCGCCAGGGGAGAACTGTGAGACCGTTTGCAGCCAGATCACCCTTCACTGGTACGGCGCCGAGGAACTCGACTGCAGCTCCTTTTATTTTGACCTCTTTTCCAGTCAGGTCGGCAAATATTCGGTCCCATTCCGTTTTCACGTACTGGTACCTGACCCCCAGGTGTCGGGCAAATCGCTGCATGATCTCGATGTCCATGCCGTCACCCGCACCCGTCACGAAATTCGCATAGGGAATACCAAGATGCCGTAATGTCCCGCGTTGCCTGACTTCATCCAGATCGGCACGAGTGGCGCTTGCTGAAAAGGCGACGACAGCGAAAACAACTGTAGCGACCAGCATCCTTGCGGAGAAACTGCTATTCAGATTTTTGATCATACGCTCCACTCCGTCATATCCTCAAAGGTTAGGGCAAACCGCCCTTTGTCGACCTGACAGGCGTTGATCCGGTAGGAGCGTCCATCCCCTTCGCAGCTCTGCTCGAAAGAGGCCGGTTCTCCGGTGAGCGCTACCTTCCCGCAGATCTCGATGAGCTCCATC
>CAIWTU010000008.1 GCA_903915655.1 uncultured Geobacter sp. | reverse complement strand
TCGACGGCGCAAACGATGGCATCTGGGACATCGATCTTCTGAAGGGGGAGGCTTTTTACTCTGCGCGCTGGAAACGGATGCTCGGTTATCGAGAAGATGAAATCTCTACAACTCTTGATGAGTGGGAGTCGAGGATCCATCCGGATGACAAGCAGTGGGTAATGGAGATCCGTAGCGCCTATCTGGCGGGAGTGCTCCCTGCCTATGAGGCCAAATACCGGCTCAGGCACAAGGACGGCAGTTATCGCTGGATTCGGGCCCGCGGGGCATGCCTGCGCGATTTGATGGGGAGGCCGTACCGGATGGCCGGATCGGACAGGGATATCACGGAGTGGAAAGGGATCAGGGGGGCCCTTCAGGAGTCCGAGAAGAGGTGCCAGGAGCTTTTTGAAGAATCCAAAGATATGGTCTTCATCATGAATACCATAGGGAGGCTGGTCGACATCAACCCCGCGGGGTCAGAGATCCTCGGCTACACAAAGGAGGAACTCCTTGCGCTCGACCTGGTGCATGCTCTCCGGATCACCTCGCAGGCCAGGTCACTCTTCCGGAAAAAGCTGGTTCCGGAAGGATATGTAAAAGATGCCGAACTGGAGTTGAGGCGGAAGGATGGCGGGAGCGTAGTTGTAAATGTCTCGGCATCGCTCATGTATGACGTCGAGGGGAGGCTTTCGGGCTACAGGGGGATAGCCCATGATGTCACAGAGCGAAAGAGACTGGAACAGCAGCTACTGCAGGCCCAGAAGATGGAGTCGATCGGTCTTCTTGCCGGTGGGGTGGCGCATGAATTCAACAATATTCTTACAGCGCTGATCGGCTGTGCTGATGAACTTCAGGAATCTATTGACGAGTCTGACGAAGATTCGCACTCCAATATCAAGATGATACAGTTGGCGGCAAAGCAGGCGACAGAGTTTACCCGTGACCTCCTCTCCTTCAGCAGGAAACAGGTAATCTCTCTTCAACCTCTGATCGTGGATGATGTCATTACAAATACCCTGAAGTTTCTCCACAAGCTTTTGCCGGTAAACATACATTTTTCTCTCGATCTCTCCGGCGAGAGGCTGACCGTGATGGCGGACAGCGGTCGGTTGAGCCAGGTACTCATCAATCTCGCCATCAATTCCAGGGATTCAATGCCAGATGGTGGAGAAATGAGGATCAAGACCAGGGAGGTCACTCTGGATCAGGGAGAGGTGGAGAAGCATGGTCTTGAGGCGGCAGGCGACTACGCGGTCATTTCCGTTTCGGACAGCGGAAAGGGGATGGACGAAAAGACCCTGGGCAGGATCTTCGAGCCTTTTTTTACCACGAAGGAGGTCGGGAAAGGGACCGGACTCGGTCTTTCGATAGTCTACGGGATCGTCAAGCAGCATAAGGGGTCGATTCTGGTGGAAAGCAAGCATGGGGAGGGGGCCGTCTTCACGATTTACCTTCCGGTGGTGGAGGGGGAGAGCGAGCGGGGAATGGATCAGAGGGGAAGAGCTCCGGCAGAGAGCGTCGGGACGATCCTGGTTGCAGAGGATGAAGAGTTTGTACGGCATTTTCTCAAAACGACACTGGGAAGGGCAGGGTACCGGTTGATAGTTGCGGAAGATGGCGAGGAGGCGCTCAGAAAATTCAAGAAGCACCATGATAAGATCTCTCTGGTGATATCGGACATGGTCATGCCGAAGAAGAACGGTCGGGCACTGTACGAAGATATATGCAGGATCAATCCCCGGATAAAGATGATTTTTATCAGCGGCTATTCGACGGACATAATCAATTGCGAGGGAATGCCTCCGGAACGGGTCCGCTTTGTCACCAAGCCCTTCTCGAAGAAGCTCCTTTTCGAAGAGATAAAAAGTATTCTGGAGAACAACTCTTAAAGTCGCAGGTTTATACATGGTCTAACCAATTCAGGAGCAAGGAAAGGAGTTTCGCTGCATGAGAGATTTACTAGGGATAGTTCTGGCGGGTGGTGCCGGAGAGCGGTTGAAGCCGTTAACTACGATGAGGGCCAAGCCCGCGGTTCCATTTGGCGGGAAGTATCGCATTATTGATTTTGTTCTTAATAATTTCATAAATTCCGGCATTCAAAACGTAAAAATCCTTGTGCAGACATTGTCGCAGCCGCTGATCAATCATGTAAGCACCCTCTGGCCTTCGGCGCCTGTTTATAATTTTTTTGTTCAATGCATTCCGGCACAGAAGCGGTTGGGGGAAGAGTGGTACAAAAGCACGGCAGATGCCGTACACCAGAACCTCAATGTATTCATAGACAATCCGCTCTACAGGAGAGCGGCAATATTTTCAGGAGATCATATCTGCAAGATAGATGTAAGTCAGATGGACGAATACCATAAGGGGACAGGCTCTGAATTTACGATCTCATCGATGATCGTAAGGTCGGAAGACGCCTACCGTTTCGGCATCCTCGAGGTCGATGCGCAAAACAGGATAATCGGTTTTGAGGAAAAACCGCAGCAGCCGAAGGAGCTTCCGGGAAAACCGGGGTACTGTCTCACCTCTATGGGGAATTATCTGGCAGATATCTCTCTGCTTATGAAAATTCTGCAGGAAGACGCAATAAACGAAGGTTCGTCGCACGATTTCGGGAAAGATGTCATACCGTTGATGCTGAAAAAAGGGGTCAGGATGTTCGCCTACGATTTCTCCGGTAACAGGGTTCCCGGAGAGGATAATGTCTACTGGCGGGATGTCGGAACGATACGCTCATACTGGGAAGCTAACATGGACCTGGTCAGCATCGAGCCCGAACTGAACCTCTACAATGAGCGCTGGCCGATAAAGACTTCTCCCGACTTTGCCCCACCTGCAAAATGCGTCTTCAGGCAATCCATGGTTGATAATACAATCCTGAGCGGAGGGTGTATCGTTACCCAGGCTGAAATAAGCAATTCGGTGCTCAGTCAAAGAGTCTGCGTCCAGAAAAAGGCGACGATAGACGAGAGTGTCATCTTTTCGGGAGTCACTATCGGAGAAGGTGCCAAGATTAGAAAATCTATAATAGACAAAAATGTGAAAGTACCCCCTTTCGCACAGATAGGTTTCTCAACGGAGCAGGATGAATTGCGAGGATTCAAGGTAATAGACGGGATTACTGTTGTTTCAAAAGGCTACATTTTCACTCCCTGAAAATTGTAGTGGCTAAATAATCGGGGGTAAATACAATCGGTTGGCCACAGACCCACACAGACAAAAGCAGGTAAGCGTTATAACTCTACGGTTTTAAATCAAAGCAGGCACTTTTCGACATCATCCGCAGACTGTACGTCTACCGTTGTCAGTAGAAATCTCTTCTCCAGGAGGGGTGTCTTCTAGGACCGGGCCCTAAAATGGGGTCACAAAATGGGGGTTTTCAAGTTGACAAGTTGGGGTCAAAAACGCAAAAAACCGCCCTACCGGCACAAAGCGGTAAAAGCGGCTTTTCATGTGAACGGCTGGAATCTGTGAACAGATCCCCCCCCGTTAACTTTAATTAGGCTATCCCCATCTCCCGGTCATGTCAAGGAAATCATCTAAAATAGAGAGATTTCGCATGGTCCACTCCTCCGCGCATCTTCCCGTTCGATGCGAATTTCTGTAGATGAACCCTAATATTTTCGGACGAAATGGAACAGGTGCTTCATTGATTTCAGAAATTACTTTGAGTATCTGCTCTTTCAGTTCTTCTCTGGAAGTAACGCGGATGTGCCGTAAAAATGATCGTGCTATCTTTGAAAAAGCGCACTCAAACAAGTTCGGACACTCGCTGTAGAACGTGGCCGTGCATACTGAATTCCCAAGCAGGAGCTATCTGGAGCTATGACCTCATACCAAGTTTCTTCTGCATCTGCTCAAGTGGCACGCCTTTGGTCTCTGGCACCATTAACTTCACCCAGACGAGCTGCAGCGCCATCATGCCGCAGAAAAAGAGGAAGATGTAGCCGGCAGGTCCCGGAGGCGCATCCTTGGTCGGAACGAACAGCGCCACAAGCGACGGGAAGAACGAGGTCAGCAGCGCAGCAAAGATCCAATGCGTGAAGCTGCCGAGGGACTGTCCTTCCGCCCGGTGACGGTTTGGGAAAATCTCCGAGATAAAAACCCATATCACCGCACCCTGTCCCACAGCATGCGCTGCGATGAAGGCGAAGATGCAGGCAGGGACGATTTTGAAATGGCCTGTGAAGAACGCCCATGCGCAGAGTCCGAGCGACGCGATGTAGCCAAATGAACCGATCGTCAGCAACTGCTTGCGTCCGAGGCGGTCGATCAGCCATAGTCCCACGAGGGTGAAGATGAGGTTGGTGATTCCGATCCCGACCGACTGCAACAGCGCAGCCTTGGCACCGAGTCCCGTAAGTTCAAAAATGCGCGGCGCAAAATAAAGGATCGCATTGATGCCGGAGAGTTGATTGAAGAAAGCGATGAGGATCGCAAGCATGATCGGAATTCGCAACGGCTTGCTCCAGAAGCCCGCACCGCTGACCTTCTCTTGGGAGGCCGCAGCAATTTCGGAAACCTTCGCTTCAAGCTCGGCTGCGGATGCTTCGGGCTCGATGAGCCCGAGGACCTGGATCGCAGCGGCGCGGTTCCCCTCGCGGCCGACCAGCCAGCGCGGACTCTCTGGAATGGCCAGGCAAGCGAGCGTATACATAATCGAAGGCGCAGCCATCACGCCAAGCATCCAGCGCCACGCATTCTCACCGATGCCGGCAAGAAGATAGTTCGACAGAAAGGCGACGAGAATACCGAAGACGATGTTTAACTGAAACATGCCCGCGAGCCGTCCGCGATGCGCTGGCGGCGCAATCTCCGAGATGTAGAGCGGCGAGGCCACCGTGGAGATGCCGATCGCGATGCCGCCCATGAACCGCGCGATCATAAAAGAATAGACCTCAGCCGCAACTGCGGACCAGAGCGACCCGACAAGGAACAACGCTCCGATGCAAAAGAGTGTTTTTTTACGACCGAACTTATCCGTAGGCCAGCTTCCGATCAGTGATCCGAGCACCGTACCCCACAAGGCAGCTCCCATGGCTAGACCATGCATTGCCGGACTTAACCCCCAGAGCGCCTGAATGGTCTTCTCCGCACCCGAGATTACCACCGTATCGAAGCCGAACAGGAATCCGCCCAGCGCCGCGATCACTGCACAGATCACGACTTTTTTACTCATTATCTTTCCTTTCCAAAAGGGAGACAGACCCTTCACTCCTTACCGTCTCCACTCTTTCTCTGGAATGGCGACGCGATACGAGGCTACCCTGTCCCATAACAGCTCTCCAAACGTAAGCAAATCTGTCCTGGCCCGGTCGTTTGTGCGAAGCCTCTGGTAATCGGACCTTATCTGGCTATCGGGTAGTTCGCTTTCAGCACGCTGATCATCGCAGGACTGAGCTGCTTGTACAGTTCCGCATTGTACGAGGCGCAGTACGGGACTCCAGGCACCGACCCGTAAATAATAGTTGGGTCGGTATCGCCATTCTGGAGCCGAGATGGGTCCATGCTCTCAACAGGAATACCACCAGGGATACCGTACGCCGTCAGATAGTTGTGGTCATTTTCCTGTAAGTCGGTCTGGATTATCTGCTGTGTCGCGATTGAATAATAACGTGATGTCGCAGCCGGACTCCCTTCTCTGACGGCCGGATCAACGTTGGTCGTAACGATAGAAACTGTATAGTCGCTGTTGAGGTAGATCTCGAAGGTGCGGAACTGTTGAGGTAAATCACGTAAGGATGAGGTTTCAACCTGCCAGAACCCTTTTTCAGGAGCGTTGACACGGTCGGGTGAAACGAAAGCCTTAACGGTATTTAAATGACGGTGCCCGGAGATCCAGAGGAGAAGATTCGGGGTCTCCTGAAGTGTCCTGACCAGCTCCTTCAGCGTTACGGCATTCTGTTCTGTAGCATTCGGATCTTTGTCGGATTCCCACCATTCCATTTCGGTGCCAATATTTGCAACAGCGATCGGCACGTGGGCTGCAATGATCATCAGCTGATTGGCATACTGACCGGCCACGAGTTCCGCTTTGAGCCAGGCCCACCGGTTTGCGTCAAGAAACCCGTGACCATGGATATCGGTAGAACCGTCGGTTTCTGATTGGGTATTGTCAAGGACGATTATCTTGAGTGGCACTTTCGGGTCCGGCAAAAAGCTGTAACAGGCAAAACCGGCCTGCTGGGTGGGATCGACCAGATTGAAACCGTGCCCGACCGGAGTGGTAGAGGTGTTGAAAAATTCGTGGATCCATTCGGTTCTCAAGAGCGAGCGACGATTGGGATCGGCGGCAACAGTCGGCTGAGCGCTTAAGGTCCCTTGATCGATAATTGTCCCTGTCGGCGTTAAGCCGTTAAGTACACCCGCATAATATTTTGGCTCCTTCGTAAAATTATTCATATCGAACAAGGCCGGAAAGTTGTCTGGATCAGGGGTGAGTATGTTATCTGGTACCGCCCAGACGGTCTTGCTGAGGTATGACTGCCGGAGTCCAAGAGACGGGATCGCATCGACAGGGAACGAACCGATGAAGAAGTGATCGTGGTTACCGATAGCCTGATAAAAGGGGATCGATTTATCGAGTCCTGCGGCCTGGTACGGCCTCTGATAGTCGATGCTGCCGGCGCCGAGATGAGCGCCGGAACTCGGGGTAATGAGCTTGCCGTCAATGACGTCGATATACCACCTCAGTTCGTTGTACGAAGTATTGTTGCAGGTGTCGCCCAGGGAGATGCCGAAATCGAAGGAATTTTTCTTGTGAAGGGCGTTTACCGTCTGAATGGCGGCGTCCAGCACATGGGTTGTGCAGGTCATGACCGGTGAGTAGATGGAAGTGTTTGTGCCGGCGTTCTCTGGATCCTCTTGCTGGAGGTAGATCAACTGGTTTGGCGCTTCCTTGTCGGTGATATGGATATCGCTTATGGTAAAGAAGTTGGTGAATTGCTCAATCCGGGTGAGCGACGCGGCGGTTGCAGGAAAAGCATCCGACATGAGATCGAACCGCGGTAGTATCTGGAGCCCTTCTGAGCTGTAGCTCCAATCACCGTAACCATATTTGCCGTACTGCTGAATCAGGGGAAGCTCAGAGAGATAGAGGCCCGTGCCCGAGTCTGGACCGGCCGGTTGAGGCGGTATGGGAAATGACAGCACCCGCGACGTTGTCTTGACTACTGTGTCATCAATCGGGTATCGAACGATTTGACTGCCGCTGTTACTGCCGCAACCGGTAGTCAACAAACCGAGGTAGATGCATGCAACCGTTCCACCGGAATATTTAATAAATTCCCGCCGGGTCAGGCCACGAAACATTTTCAAGTCATCGCCCGACAGAAATTTGACGCCCTTTTTTGAATCGTCGTTATCCATGATATCCCCCTGTGCGTTGGCCAACTTGTCTTCTCTCTAACCCCTATAAACGGGATAAGTAAGTTTACGAAGTTATTTTAAAGAGCCTCTCTTACGGCTTTCGCCTCCCCTCGCGTCAGGGGAGGGGAGGCTTTATTGCGAGATGAGAAAATATGCTGGATAGTCAGATAAAATTTACCTCTCCAAACCGGGCAGAGAGCTATATCGGCTTATCCAGTCTTGTTTGTCTTCTTGAGTATGTCCCAACCACGCAGCAGGTCAAGTGCCCGCAGAAGCTGATAGTCTCCCCGCATCGGCTCATCAAGCTTGACAACAGGTTTTGTCGGTTTCGTCTGTTCTACCTTGCTATCTTTGGGCTCAGTCTCAAAATGATTTTCCAGATCTTTTTCTCTGATGTGGAGAGTATTCTTCTTTTCGACGGTTGCCAATTCCAGAGCTTCTACAGTAATATCGGGTACGATCCCCTTTGCCTGTATGGAGCGACCTTTCGGAGTGTAATAGAGAGCTGTTGTCAACCTCAGGCCTGAATCCTCGGTAAGCGGAATGATGGTCTGGACCGAGCCCTTGCCGAAACTCTGTGTCCCCATGATGACCGCCCGATTATGATCCTGCAAGGCGCCGGCAACAATCTCGGAGGCGCTGGCGCTTCCGCCGTTTATCAGCACTACTATCGGGTAAAGAGGTTCTTTGTTCCCTTTTTTAGCAAGAAATTTCATCTTGGATTCGGGGTCCCGCCCCTCTGTGTAGACGATTAAACCGTTATCGACGAAATGATCACATACCTTGACCGCCTGATCAAGAAGACCTCCTGGATCGTTGCGTAAATCAAGGACAAGCCCCTTAAGCGCCCCCTTGTTATCTTCTTTCAGCGTCTTTAAAGCCTTGGAGAGGTCTTCATCGGTTTTTTCCTGAAACTGGGCAATTCTGACATAGCCGAAGCCGGCGTCAAGCGTCTTGAATTTAACGCTTTTTATCTGGACGATATCCCGTGTCAGGTTGACTTCCCTTGGTTTATCAAAGCCTTCACGCATTATGGTGATATTGATTTTACTCCCTTTCGGACCCCTCATCTTCTTGACGGCATCAATTATAGTCATGTCCTTGGTAAACTTCCCCTCAATTTTCAGGATCTGATCGCCAGACTTAATCCCTGCCTTGAAGGCGGGAGTGTCCTCTATGGGGGAGATCACGGTCAGGAAACCGTCTTTTATGGTTATTTCGATCCCCAGTCCGCCGAAAGAACCCTTTGTGTCGATTTTCATTTCCTTGTACATTTCCGGTGGCATGAAGGAACTGTGGGGATCGAGAGAAGAGAGCATGCCGTTTATCGCCCCGTAAACGAGCTTCTTGCTGTCGACCTCCTCAACGTAGTTTTTCTGTACAATTTTCATGACGTCCGTGAACAACTCGATCGACTCGTAGTCACTGTTCCCTTGTGCCGCGCAACGGTGTTGTGCTCCGATGCCGATAACCAGGACCAGTACGGAGAGTAATGTAGCAAGGAGTGCGATCTTTTTTCCAGCTTTACTTTTAAACATTGTTCCTCCAGGTAGATTTTGTTCAATTTCACCTGACCCATGGGGTTGGATTTACAGGTTTTCCTTGGTATCTTATCTCAAAATAGAGCATAGGGCCATTCTGCGAATCTACGTCTCCCACAGTTGCCAGAATATCGTTTTTTTCTACGTTTGTCCCGACCTTTTTAGACATTGTTGCATTATGGGCATACAGGCTGAAGTAGCCCCCGCCATGATCCAGAATAACCATGTTGCCGTAACCCTTGAAATATTCCGCAAAAATCACCTTTCCCTCATAAACCGCACGAACGCCCGATCCGGAGGGTGCCGCAATAGAGATGCCGTTGCTCATGGTATAGGAGTTGAACTGGGGGTGCTTATGTTTACCGAAACCGCTTATTACCGTACCCTTTACCGGCATGGAAAGTCGGCCTTTCTGGGAACCGAATCCCTTGTCGGAGAGTGGAGGGGGTACGGAAAGCGGTTTTATTGAGGAGCGCACTTCGAGTTCTTTTGTCTGCCGCTGTTTTTTACTTCTTGCCTCGAGTCTTTCTACGATTGACTGCAATCTCCTCGCGTTTGTTTCGAGCTCGAGCAAAGAGGTCTGATAGGTTTTCTTCTCCTGTTTAACCTGAACCAGTTTAACGGCTTTTTTCCTCTTTTCAGCCTCGATTTCATTTTTCTTGATCTCGATGGATCTCTTTATCTTTTCCTTCCGGGAAGCATCCTGCGCCAGAGATCCTTCCAGTCCCTTAAGTTTCTCTATCCTGGCATTGTACTCTGCGACCATTTTCCTGTCGTTTTCCAGAAGTGATTTCATATAGCGAAGATTTTCAAGCATTTGCGGGAAAGAGCCGGAAGAGAAAAACATTCGAATGGTCCCGACATCTCCCGCCTTGTAGAGGGAAACAAGTCGTTTCTGAATTCCGCTTCGTTTCCGCTCGACATCGGTTCTGGCCGTTTCAGTTTCACCCCGGGTGCGCTGGAGGTTTTTTTCAACCACCAGGAGGTCACGCCCCAGGAGTGACAGGTTCGACTGTTTTTCCCTGAGACTTTTATCTATCTGTACAAGTTCCCCGGAGACTTTGTTTTCGACTTGAGCAGTTTTTTTGATGAGCAGTTTTTTTTCCTTGATTTCCCTGGAAATGCCCTGCAACTGTTGTCTTACATCGGCCCCATATGCTATCGAGGCAAGGATTGGAAAAAGAAAAATGGTTGTTGCGATAATTTTCATCATAATTAAAAGTTGATAAAACGTTTCAGGGAAGTAAGGCTCCCCATGAAACCAAGTAGTATCCCTCCGCAAAAAACTCCCGACAGATGAGAGAGGGGAAGAAAAACAAGATCGGCTTCCCCTGGATTAAAGCTGATGAAATTGCCGGCGTTATGGAGGAATCCGAGATAAAGGGAGGATAGCATTGCAATTGCCAGAATTGATCCTGCCGCACCCTGTATTATTCCCTCGATTAAAAAAGGCATTTTTATAAAACAGCGGGTGGCGCCAACAAGACTCAGCAGCTCCAGTTCTTCTTTTCTGGAGTAAATGGTCAACTTTATGGTGTTTGCGACAATAAAGACGACAGCCAGCAGAAGAAAGCATCCAAGGGAAATTCCTACGACCCTCATGAAATCCATAAATTTGTTGAAGCGTCTTACCCAATCATCCCCGTATTGTATTTCCGCTATTCCCTGGATTTTGGCAAGCCTGTCGACATAAGCCTTTAAAGAGTCACCGGTGCGGTTTTCTTTTTTAAGCTGGATCTCCAGTGATGCCGGGAGAATGTCTGCGGTAACCCCCTCCAGAAGGGCATCCTGTCCTTTCATCCTTGCCTGGAACCGCTGAAGAGCTACGGCTTTTGTGACGTATTCCAGTTTCCCTGTTCCGTTTAAAGAGAGTATTTTCGATTTTAAGGTGTGCAACTCCTGCGGTGTCAATTCATTGTCGAAATATGCCGTAACCTGTACCCTCTCGCTCCATTGATCGGTCACCCTCTCCAGATTTACGAAGACCAGCAAAAGAAGAGAGACTATCAATATTGCGAGTGAGATGGTTCCTATCGTAAGAACGTTAACGAACAGATTCTGCCTGATATTGGTGACAGCTCTTGACAAGAAATAGTTCAGCTGTCCGCCAAAACCCTCTCTGGAGAGCTTGGGTCTTTTTTGGGGTTTACTTGGCGGCATCGGAACCCTCCACTATATGTCCTTTATCAAGGGTGATGACCCTTCTGTGGCAGTTACCTATGAGCTTTTTGTCGTGCGAGGCTACAACAACGGTACTGCCGCGTATATTCGCTCCCTTCAGGATGCCGAGGATCTGCTCTCTCGACTCCTCGTCGAGGTTGCCGGTCGGTTCATCAGCCAGGATAATCTTCGGGTCGTTGACGAGTGCCCTTGCCAGAGCAACCCGTTGCTGTTCACCGCCGGAGAGCCGCAAAGGTGTCGAGTTTATTTTATGTTCCAGCCCCATCTGCTTTAGGACATGGTAAACCTTTTTGCCGATATCCTTTTTGCCCCATCCCAAGACCTCAAGGGTTAAAGCAACGTTCTCCAAGACCGTCCTGTTTGGAAGAAGCTTGAAATCCTGAAAGACAACACCGACTTTGCGGCGCAAGAACGGGATCTGAGACGCGGGAAGCCTGATGATGTTCTCACCGTCGATCAAGATCTGTCCCCGGCTCGGTTTTAAGGCTCCGTAGAGCAATTTGAGCAGAGTCGATTTCCCCGCTCCGGAAATGCCGGTCAGGAAGACAAATTCACCCTTTGCAACGTTCAGATTGATGTTGGACAATGCTGTAACATCATTCTGATAGGAAAGAAAAACATTATGTAACTGGATCATGATGGATCGGCCTCTTGATTAAGATAAAAACTGAAAATTCACTTTGTCAGCATAGTAGTACATTGCAATCCTAAAATCTGCAAAAAAAACAGTTCCGTTCCCCTTGGTGGAAGGGGGGGAGCCGGCATCCTCTCGTTACGGTTCCCTCCGTCCGACAGGCGCCTGGAGGTCCCGGATGTCGGTGATTATTACCACTCGTTATATGGGACCCCGTTACTACCTAGCAGATTTGAGCCGCTGTGTACATCATATACCGACCCCTTGATTTCGGTACCTGTCGGGTCTCGGGGCGGTTCTACGGTGACCCAGGAGCTGTTCATGTTCGTGAAAGGATCTTTTGGGAGGTCCCGCAGGTATTTCTTGTCAACCAGATCCTGTAGCGAGTCCGGGAATTTTCCCTGGTCGGCGTTAAACTGATCTATTGTTGAACGGAAGTTGTACAGATCCTCCCGCAGGACCGCCTCCCGTGCCCTGATAACGGCTGCCTTGTAATTTGGAACCGCAATGGCGGCAAGGATACCGATGATGCTCATCACAATCATCAGTTCTATCAGGGTAAACCCGCGGCGGTTGCTTGCCGGTCGTCTGTTCAGCATGTTCCTACCACTCATTGTATTTCGTCCCGTCAATTGCTGTGTCAGAGCTTAATGAATGAATATCATACAGATCTTCGCCGCCCCAGATCTTGGTGTCAGCGTCGTCCTTGTAGGAGCGGAGCGCCCACTTCGGTTCCTCACCTGCTATCGGCTGATTAAAAGGGTCTGCCGGGATTCGGCGGAGAAATTTTTTCTTGTAGCTGAAAAGACCCCCAAAATCGTATCCGTCCACCAGTTGCTGCACTGTTTCGGGATATCCGGATTTGTTGAGGGAGGCCAGGGTCTTCTTTTCATCCACCGCTTTATCATAATTTTTTTTAAAGTCATCGATTGCCGTGCGAACTATGCGGAGGTTCCTCCTCAGCTCGATCTCCTTTACCCTTTTAGCGGTCATCTGAGTCAAGGGGATGACAAGAGACGCCAATACGGAGAGAACGGCAATGGTGATTAGCAATTCGATAAGGGATAACCCAGCGGAACCTTTACGCATTGTCTTTTAACCAGAGGGTGCCAGTCATTATTTGATCTCGATCGCGATGTTATAGGGGACTGCCTCAAGAGGGGCGCCCCCGGGTGCGGTAAAGACGATATCTTTCAACCTTAAACCCGTTACCCCTTTTTTTCTTCCCTTGAAAATAGCAGTGAGCAAACGCCCTGAACCGTTCACTCCGTCTACATTGCCGATCCTTTTCATGGATACCCGTACCTCACCGGCCTCTTTTTCTATCGACGACCTGAATTCTGTCTGTTTGCCATCCTGTTTCAAAAAATTCCCTTCGGATATACTGATAAAATTGATTGCCTCCGGGTCATAGGAGAGAACAAATGGAGCGCTGTAGAGATTTTTCCCACCTGACGCATTGACCTCGACGGTGAACTGCTCACCCGCTGCTACCGAGAAGGGGGCTGTTATGTTCAGCGAAGTTACGGCGTTATCACGGGGTGTCACGGAGGGAGTCCGGAGTTGGGCCTGAAGTGGCGCCGGCGTCCGAAGCGTTTCGGGGGGGGTGACTTTTGCGGCATAAGTGACGCCTGGGGCGCAACTGTTTCATTCGGCAAAGGTTTCCCCTGAGGGGTCTGGGGGGGAGTTTCCGTCGGCAGTTCCGTCCCCTGTGCAAATGAGGAGTAGGGGCTGACTGTCGAAGGGTCGTCTTCCCTTCCTGACCAGAAAGAGGAGAGGTTTGGTTCCTGGGTCGGCGGCAGACGGACTATCCGGGGGGTCAATGCCAGAATCAGCTCTCGTTTCTGAAGCTTTTTAGACGAGTTGCTGAGGAGCGGTCCGATCAAAGGGATGTCACCGAGGAGAAAAATCTTATTCGTCGTTTTCGCTTTTTCGGAGGCGATCAGTCCCCCGATGATGGTGGTTTCACTATCCTTCAGGCTGAGCACTGTTTCGAGGTTCCTAGTGCCGATGGTTATAAGCGTAGTCCCATCGGCCGCCTTAGTCTCGCTGAGTTTCGAACTTACCTCCAGGCTCAGCTTCAGGTGGATCTCGCCGTTGGATTGGATGGTAGGCTCTGCGTTCAGCTTGATCCCAACATCGACGTACTGTACGTTGGTGCTGTAACCGCTGATGGTGCCGGTGGTTGAAATGGTGGTGATCGGTTCTCTGGTGGCGACGTTGAACTTGGCCTTCTCCCGGTTTTTTACCCTCAGCTTCGGGTTAGCCAGCACTTCACCGTTTACGAGGGTCTTGCCGAAATTGTAGGTGGCATTGGGGACGGTAAGGTACCCCTTGAAACCGTTCATCGCAAACGCCTGGAGCAGCTGGTTTGGACTTGTCCCGGCTGTTGCTGGCGTGGTTGTGCTCGGAACGAATGTGTCAGTAAGGAAATTACCCGATGGTGTCAATGTATTGAGCGTAGTCGAATATTTACTAAGCAGCAGGCCGAACTGCTCTTCGTTCGTCTTGTCAAGTTCGATCACTTCAACTTCGAGGACTAATTCGGCATCGGGCATGTCGTTGGCTTCGAGGATTTTCTGCGCAACTTCTACCGTTTCCGGAAGATCACGGACGACTATCGCATTGAGATCTTCATTGACATATACCTTTTTGAGCTGGAGCATCGTCCGAAGCAGATTTATCGCTTTTTTTGCATCGAGATTGTTGAGGATAAAGGTCTTTACTACAAGTTCTTCGTACTGCTTTATTTTCTCCGGAGTTTTCGGGTAAACGATGATAGTGCTTTCGTTCAGGACTTTTCTGCCGAGCTTGTTCATGCTGGTGATTATGTCGACGGCCTGATGAAAGGTCGCGTTTTCCAGAAATATGGTGACATTCACATCCTTCATGGTGTCATCGAAGATGAAATTAATGCCTGAAAGCCTGGTCAGGATATTAAAGACATCCTTGATCTTCGTCTCCTTGAATTTCAGGGTGATAGGTTTGTTCGATTTCAGGTTCAGTTCGAATCCGTCGAGCTTTGTCCGGCTGTTCTGCAGCAGTTTTTTCAAGGCGTTGACCGCTTCCTTGTTGCCAGGATTGAGGTCGACAGCCTTTTTGTATGATCTGAAAGCATCGGCCGTCTTGCGATTCTTCTCGTAATTCGTCCCCTCCGTGTAAAAGAGTGACGAGTTCCTCAGCTTTAGAACGAGATCAGACTGCTGTTTTGCCCGCTCAAGGGTAGGGTCAATGGATAATGCCGTCTGGTATTCCCTGAAGGCGTTGTCGTAGTCTTTGCCTGCCATAAAACCATCGGCGGCCTTGAGATGGATTCGGGCGGATTCCTCACCAATTTTCAAAAAACGGAGCCGGTATTCCTTCATGTCCGGATTGGCCAGGGCGGCTTCGGCATATTTCAGCAGGGCTTCATCCAGTCTTCCTTCTTTTTCCAGCGTTTCCGCTGTATTGAAAGCTGTGCGTCCGGCGGTGCAACCGGCGGATAGAGCCAGACAGCAAAGTAATATTATCGTTCTTTTTATGGGGTGCATGCACAGATCTCCTTAGTAAAGCAGAGAGGGGCTCTCTTATTGACCTGCAATCTGTAACGGTCTGTTTTCGCTGAGGGGGATTACGGTTTCCCCTCCATCCGCCAGTGAGCGGATGACAAGCATTTCATCGGTAATATTGACAATCAGATAATTGCCTGCAATGGTATCTCCCTTTTTGGCCAGAAATATTTCATTGTTGCCGCTCAGAAAGATGGTCTCCCTGTTTTCTTTCTTCAGGAAGCCGAGAAAGGTGAACCGTGCCAGGTCTCTCTGTACGGGTGTCGGCTGAGGCGTGGAGGCCGGACCCGGGAGGGGCAACCGAGCCGGTTTTGCCGGTCCCATTCCACCGGCAAGCTTATTCTCCTTGAAGAGCGGCTGAAAAATATTTTTTCTGAAGCCGGAAAAGTGTACCGCCGTATGGTTGAGAAGGTCCAGTCGAACCTTTTTATCCTCCGGTCGGTTCTGTCCAGGGGGAATCGATTGCTTAGCTTTTGCCCCTGGCGCAAAGGTAAGCTTTGTTACGGTTTTTTGCCGGGGCATACGCCAGTAACTGAAGGCAATGACGATGACCAATAATGCCAGAAGGGTGGAGAGAAGAAGTTTTTGCCTGTTCATTTCCCCTCCGTAACAAAATAAGCGGAAAGTTGAAGCTTCAGGTTTACCGATTCCTTTCCGGTGTCGGGACTGTTAAGCGCCAGATGATTTATAAAAAGCATTTCCCTGGTTTGCTCGATGTCGGCGATGAAACTCTTTATTGCGGAATAATTCCCGCTGATGGTGAAATCAAGGGTGTAAACCAGGAGTCCGCCCTCTTTGGCCAGTTCCGGTTTGTAGCCGACCTTGCCAACTTTAATGCTGTTGTTTGCCGCCGTTTCAAACAATTCGCCTACCACCCTGGTAAAATCTTTTTTAGGCGGTATTAGAGAGCGGAAAAGAGCCAGATCTTTTACCCCCTGAGCGTAGATGTATGTTTTGTTTTCAGCGCCCATGGGATATTGCGATCTCTTTTTCAGCCAGTCGTTCTGCAACGTTTCAACCTTTGCCTGTTGAAAGAAGGCGGTGTAAACATAAAGAAGGAGATTGCTCATCAAGAGAAAGAGGATGAGGCAAAAAGTTTTTTTTCTCGATTTCACTGTTTCGAAAAGTAGCTTCATAGCGCCTTACAATGTATATCTGCAGGTAATGTTAAAGGTTGTCCCTTTTTGATTCTCCGATGTTTTGGTCTCCCCCTGATCAAGGAGGAAAACGTCGGGGAAAACCATTGACGTCTCCAGCTGTTCCATGAATTGCCTGAGGTTGTTGAAACGGAGCGCGGTCCCGGATAGCTTGAGAGTCTTGTCATTAACACCCGGTTCGACTGTGGAGAGAGAGACCCCTTCCGGAACCACACTCTCCAGCCGGTCCAGAAGGGCGAGCCAATTAAAGGCTTTCCTTTCGATAATTCCGTTCGCCTGTTTTATGGAAAGAAGGAGCCTGGCGTATTCCTCTTCAGTGACGGCCCGTCCGGTTGCTCCGAGTCTTGCGGCTGAAGCTGCCTCGAGTTTTGTTAAACGGTCTATTTCTCCGGCGTTAAAGACAAATATTTTTATATTTACAAAGAAAAAAAAGAGCAGAACGATACTCCCCAGCACTACTCCCCAGGTCAGTTGTTTTTGATTGATATAGCTCTTTGTTGCCAGATTAATTGTAAATTGCATCAGAGGTTCCTCAGCGCCGCGCCAAGGGCGGGCGCCAAATTCTGCAGCATCTGACCGTCGCAGCTTATACCCCGTTTCCTGGCAACGAAATCCCCGGCAAAAAGGGGAACCGGTTCCAATCCTGTTGCTTCGGTTGCAAGAGCGATGAAATCCCTTGATTGTTCCGGTGCCGTTACGCAAAAAACTTCATTGAACGAGTGCCCTGGATGATTGTTCCGGTAAACCAGCAGGGAACTGTTTATTTCCCGGAATAGATGGTCTGCTTCTGATTCCCCTGCAGAGATATCCTTAGAGCGGTAAAATTCCAGGACATCTTCATAGAAAACGGTTATAGAAAGCCTCCCCCTGAAGAAAGAAAGGATCATTGAATTCCCGGCAAGTTCGAGACGTTTGGAAAAAAGCCTCAGCAAATTAAATGTGGTCATGTCAATCTTGTTTGGTTCCAGACCGGACTCCAGCAGCAATTCTTCGTACTGGTTAACGACCTCGGACTTAATCAGAGATACCAGAGTTTTAATCCCTCCCGTTTCATTTTCCCGGAGCAGCTGATAGTCAATATAGATACCGCCTATGTCAAAGGGAAAACTCTTCTTCAATTTCCAACGGATGATGTCGAGCCCGTCACTACGGCTTTTGAAGCGGGTCTCGAGATCAAGGATCATGATCCGTCCCACCGAATCAGGGAGCGATAAGGAAGTACGGTTTAACTTCGTCAGCAGCTTCAGGTATGTTTCGCGGATCCCCGCAGTAAACCTGGCAGGGTCAAGGATGTTCATCTCTTTGAAAGAAAAATGAACGGTTCCGGGCGGGCAGTTGCCCGCAGAATACAAGTCAAGCCTCGGTTCTTCACTCCTTCCGCCACAAACTGCCATCTTAAACCCGTCCGAGGATATTTCCAGACCAAGTGATTGTTTATTAAAGAGCATAAAGACCCTTTGTCGAAATTTTCAAAGTATCAAGCCTCCACAAATGTTACCCTATTAATTTCCCGCAGGGTCGTCTCTCCTGCGAAGACTTTTTCCCGAGCGGCTTCCCTCAGGAAAATAGTTCCGGAATCTTTGGCAGCTTTTTTTAATCGGGCAATAGGCGCCTTGGCTATTATCAGTTCCCGGATTTCATCAGTGAGAACCAGGAGCTCGATGATTGCGGATCGCCCGCGGTAGCCGGTGTTGTTGCATTCATCGCATCCCTTTGCTTCATAAAAGGTTGCATCTCCGTATATTCCTGGGTCGATGTTCGACTCTCGGAGTGTTTCAGGGGAGAGCTTTACGGCAACCCTGCATTTTTTGCATATTTTACGAATAAGCCGCTGTGCCAGCACACTGTTCAGACAGGAGACAAAGTTGTACGGATCAATTCCCATATGGATGAACCTGCCGATCACGTCAAAGATGTTGTTTGCATGGACAGTGGTGAATACAAGGTGGCCGGTCAAGGCTGATTGTACTGCGATCTGGGCCGTTTCCGGATCCCTGATTTCTCCGACCATAATTTTATCGGGGTCATGTCTGAGGATGGACCTCAATCCGCGGGCAAAGGTCAGTCCTTTTTTTTCGTTAACCGGGATCTGAACGATTCCTCGCAACAGGTACTCAACCGGGTCTTCGATAGTGATGATTTTATCTTCACCGGTGTGTATCTCTGTAAGCGCCGCATAGAGGGTAGTCGTTTTCCCGGAGCCGGTCGGGCCTGTTACAAGGAACATTCCGTATGGTTCGCTGATCGCTTTGCTGATCCTCTTGATTTCCCTTGAACTCATTCCGAGTGATTCAAGTGTCAATTTTTTTATGTTGGTCGATATGCTCTCTTTGTCGAGGATACGGATAACCGCATCTTCCCCAAAAACGCTCGGCATTATTGAAACGCGAAAGTCTATGGATTTGTCGTTGATCCTTACCTTGAATCTGCCGTCCTGCGGTACGCGACGTTCTGATATGTCCAGTTCGCTCATAACCTTGAGGCGGGAAATAATAGGGGCCTGAAAATGAAGGTCAATCGGGTCCATTGCCCTGTAAAGCACACCATCTATCCGGTATTTGACGATAACCCCGTCCTGGGCTGTCTCTATGTGGATGTCGCTTGCCCTCTTGGTAAGAGCATCCATGAGCGTTGAGTTCAGCAGCTTGATTATCGGGCTTGTATCGGCGGAAATGGTTTCAACAGATAATATTTCATCACCTCGATCAGTCTCCTTGATGATCTGAAGCATGAAATCCTCGGAAACCCCTTTGAGGACCCTGCTGGTACCTTCGCCTTTCTGCATGACAGCGTCTATTGCCGACGGTATTGCCAGCTTGATTAACAGGGGTCTGTCGAGCAGAAGTTCCAATTCATCAAGTTTTAACACTTCGGTAGGATCGTCTATGGCGATGACAAGGGCGTTACCTGACTCTTCCAGAGGGATAAAATGATATCGGTATATTGCATCGGCGGGGAGCGTATCGAGGATAGCTTCATCCATCTTGAATCCCCTGATGTCGACGCATTCCAACCCGAACTGCTCTGCCAGCGCCTCAGCCAGAGCCTCTTCGGAGATCAGTGCATTGGCGACACAGGCCCTTCCGAAACGCTCCCCCTTGTTTTTGATGTATTCCATAATCAAGGGGATATCGGAGGGGTTCAAGTCCCCTCTGTCGACCAGTATTTCCCCGATTCTTTTTCTGTTATAAGGTTTTCTCATTATGACAGTTTTCCTGGTGCGGATCGGCCGGGTATCCTAACCGACAGTTGAGGCGATCCTGAATATCGGCAGATACATTGTTATTACAATTGCGCCGATGACGAGCCCCATAAATAGCATTATTAACGGTTCTATGGCAGTAGTTAACAATGTTACCCTCCCCTCTACTTCTTCTTCAAAATAGTCTGAAATGTCGGCCAGCATTTCTTCGAGTGACCCTGTGGTCTCGCCTACGCCAAGCATCCGGACAGCAAGAGGGGGCATCATCTTGACTGATTCAAGCGCAGTAGCAAGGCTGATTCCCTCCTCAACATGGAGAGTTGCTTCAAGCAACTTCCGTTCCAATACCTTATTGTTGAGCGTCCCCAGCGACATCCTGAGAGATTCAATCACTGGAATACCGCTTCCCATTACGGTTGCAAAGGTTCTCGTAAATGCGGCAACCGAATACTTGGTTATAAGATCGCCAATAAACGGGAGCCGTAATTTAATCCCATCAAGCCAGAATCTGCCTGTGCCGCTTGATGTCCAGCGGCGGAAGAAAAGAACAGAAACAGTAACTACCGATATTATAAGAAGAAAATAATGCTTGAGAAAGACAGAAAAGTTGATGAGCATAATGGTAGGGAGAGGAAGTCTGGACCCCGCGTCTGAGAAAATCTGGCTGAAGGTGGGTACAACATAAACGAGAAGCAAGGTAATTGCCATGATGGCTACGGTTACCAGAATAGCGGGATAAAGCAGAGCGGCAAGGAGTTTCTTTTTCAGCGCCCCCGATTTTTTCAGAAAGTCTATATAGCGCCGTATTGTCTGGGGAAGATCTCCCGTTTTTTCCCCGGCGCGAATCGAGGCAATGTAAAGATGGGAAAAGCCCTTTGGGAACTTTTCGAGGGCATCGGAGAGTGCCGCACCCCCTTTAATTTCTTCCCGTACCGATCGGAGTATCTCTGTCAGGTTACCTTTTTCCGCTCTCTCCAGAATTGCGTCCAGTACTTGGATGATCGGGAGGCCGGCCTTGATCAGAACGAGCATCTCCTGGTTAAAGGCCAGAATATCTTTCTGACTGACTTTTTGGCGGGCATGTCCCCTGTCCCATAAAAAACTGAATGACTTTTTCCTGACCCTGAAGACAAAAAAACCCTGTTGCTCCAGACTTTGTCGCAATATCACGGGGTCCTGGGCTTCTATATCCTTTTCTAATATCCTCCCGTCGGGAGATCCAAGTTTACATGTATATAGATTCATGATCTGTCAACTTTTGCAGAAAAACCGGTAATATTTGGAAAAATGGCACCCATCACTCAGGATGATATCGAACGCAGTCAAGCTCTGATCATACCAGTTACCCAGAAGCCATAGGAAACAAGAACTCCTCCCCCCCAATAAATTGCTGCTTTGCCTTCAATGCGACCTGAAGCGGGAAATGACTGGAGGATAAAGCCGATAACAGCTAAAATCCAAACCAGAAAGGCGATCTCGCCGAGTAACGCCCACTCTTCGTTTATCATCTGATTCCCCGGTTAAATAATTTCTCCAGAATTGAACCAAATCTCAATTTCCAGACCATAAAAACAGCTTCACGAACTATTTTCTTTGACATTTTTGAAGTTCCGGAGTGACGATCGATAAAAATTATCGGTATTTCCGCGACCTTGAAACCTTTTTCTATGCACCGATAATTCATTTCTATCTGAAATGAATATCCATCGGATTTGACTTTATCCAGGTCAATGGCTTCAATGACCTCTTTTCGAAAGCATTTAAACCCGCTTGTGCAGTCCGAAATCGTGATGCCTGTTATGAAACGGGTGTAGACATTTGCGCAGTAGCTTAACAGGAGCCTTCTTATTGGCCAATTAACAACACTCACCCCATTTAAATAGCGAGAGCCGATTACAAAGTCATAATCCCGGATCTTATTAAGAAATAGTTTCAGGCATTCAGGGTCGTGGGAAAAATCGGCGTCCATTTCAATTATATAATCAGCGTGGTTGGCAAGCGCGGATCTGAACCCTTCACGGTAGGCAGATCCCAGACCAAGTTTAGCGCTTCGATGGAGGACCGTAACACGATTATTCCCAGCAGCGACAGCATCTGCAATAATTCCCGTGCCGTCCGGAGAATTGTCATCAACAACTATGATCTGAATCCCGTCGTCTTGTGCCAGTACCTCTGCGACCAGTTTCTCGAGGTTATCCTTTTCATTATAAG
Organism: uncultured Geobacter sp.; assembly: GCA_903915655.1. Classification (GTDB taxonomy): domain Bacteria; phylum Desulfobacterota; class Desulfuromonadia; order Geobacterales; family Geobacteraceae; genus CAIWTU01. The sequence continues at coordinate 23,392 of CAIWTU010000008.1, read as the reverse complement.
TAGGAATTACAACAACTGCTTTCAAATATATCACCTTTTTCCGAATCTGCAGGGGGGGGCGGAATCTGCACGAAACAACAACATGCCGTTTGTCGGCATGCTAGGCCGGGCATGTAAAGTAAGATCAGTTAATAATGCAAAGATTCAGGATAGAGATTTTCCTGAATGAAGTCAAGAAAAGCTGCGATAAAGGATTTGTGTCAAGTAGGGGAAAAAGAAAAAGGCCATGGGGATCATGGCCTTTTTCCGATAATGGCGGGGTCGACGGGACTCGAACCCGCGGCCTCCGGCGTGACAGGCCGGCGTTATAACCAACTTAACTACGACCCCGCAATGCTTGTGAACTGCAAAGAAAAAGACAAATCGGAAAAGTATCCCTTTTCCGATTAATGTTTGGTGGGCGAAACAGGGATCGAACCTGTGACATCCAGCTTGTAAGGCTGGCGCTCTCCCAGCTGAGCTATTCGCCCTCTTGTAAAATGGCGGGGTCGACGGGACTCGAACCCGCGGCCTCCGGCGTGACAGGCCGGCGTTATAACCAACTTAACTACGACCCCGCAAACAACTGAACTATAAACAAACGAATGATGACTTTACAGCAAACAGTCGCAAGAAGCAAATAAAATCGGTCCAAAAACCTTGCTGATCTGTTAAATGATTCGAATTACTCAAATTCCGCATGACATATATAGCAAAAGCGGTCTTTGGGTGTCAAGATATATTTTAGCGCAAAGTCTTGATTGATCGGTTGCAGTGGAGTTAATAAAACTCCGCCGGCTCTATTCCGGCAGGGTTCGGCCGGGATGGAGATTAAAATAACGGAAAAGAGTGGATCACCGATAAAGGCATTCTGGAATGAGAATTATTTTGCAAAAGCTCCCTTGTACGACTTAAGCTGATTCCGCTACGTTTTCATAAACGACAATCGGCTTTTCCTTGTTATATATGACATCTTCACTTATCACTACTTCCTTTACCATGGTTTGTGATGGGATGTCATACATAACGTCGAGCATTGCGTTTTCCAGTATCGAACGGAGACCTCGAGCCCCGGTCTTTCTCTTTAATGCCTCGCGGGCAATAGCGACGAGAGAGCCGTCAGTAAATTTAAGCTTAACATGCTCCATCTCAAAAAGTTTCTGATACTGTTTGACAAGGGCGTTTTTTGGCTCTTTCAGAATCTGTACCATCGCTTCCTCGTCAAGTTCGGTCAGTGTAGCCAGAACGGGGAGTCGGCCGACAAATTCCGGTATAAAGCCAAATTTGAGAAGGTCTTCGGGGGTCACTTCGCCAAGGAGTTCCCCTGCCTTCTTCTCGCCCCTCTTTTTTACGTCAGCTCCGAAGCCGAGTGTCTTGACGCCTATGCGCTGCTGTATTACGTTTTCCAGGCCGGCGAAAGCGCCACCACAAATAAAGAGAATTTCGGTAGTATCAACCTTGAGAAATTCCTGTTGCGGATGTTTTCTCCCCCCTTTGGGGGGGACGCTGGCTACGGTTCCTTCGATAATCTTAAGGAGAGCCTGCTGAACGCCTTCTCCGGAAACATCCCTTGTAATGGAAGGAGAATCGGATTTGCGGGCAATTTTATCTATTTCATCTATATAGATAATCCCTTTCTGGGCTCTCTCAACATCGTAATCGGCTGCCTGAAGAAGATTGAGTATTATATTTTCTACATCTTCTCCGACGTAACCGGCCTCGGTCAGATTGGTGGCGTCGGCCATGGCAAATGGTACTTTGAGGATTCTTGCAAGTGTCTGGGCAAGGAGCGTCTTGCCTGAACCGGTCGGACCCAAAAGGAGTATGTTGCTCTTTTGCATTTCAACGTCACCGGGCTTTCTAACGAGCTCGATCCGCTTGTAGTGATTGTAGACAGCAACGGCAAGGACCTTTTTCGCTTTCTCCTGACCAATTACATATTCGTCAAGAACCTCTCTGATTTCTAACGGCTTGGGAAGCTTCTTTATGTCAGGTCCGATTGCCTCCTCAAGCTTTGTCTCTTCCGCAATGATGTCATTACATAGCTCGATACACTCGTCACAAATGTAAACGGTTGGCCCGGCGATCAGTTTTTTTACTTCATCCTGGCTCTTTCCGCAAAAAGAGCAGGTCAAATTGCTTGATCTGTCGTCTCGTCTATTCATCGGGAACCTCCTACAACGGCTATCCTCGCAATTATGTTGTCAATAATACCATATTTTTTTGCGTCTTCACCAGACATGAAATAATCACGTTCGGTGTCGTTAGCAACCTTTTCTATCGATTGACCCGAGTGCTCTGAAAGGAGTTGGTTAAGTTCGGCCTTCATCCTTAGTATTTCTTGTGCATGTATATGTATGTCGGTAGCCTGACCCTGGAACCCGCCAAGGGGTTGATGGATCATGATCCTTGAATGTTTAAGGCTGAATCTCTTCCCTTTTTCACCGCAGCTTAGCAATAACGCCGCCATGGAAGCTGCCTGACCGACACAGATCGTAGAGACGGGGGACTTTATATACTGTATCGTATCATAAATAGCCATACCTGCCGTCACCACGCCGCCCGGAGAATTAATGTAGAGATGGATGTCTTTGTCTGGATCTTCAGCCTCCAAAAAAAGGAGCTGAGCAATTATCAGGTTGGCGACATTATCGTCGATGCCACCCCCCAGAAAAATTATTCTGTCTTTCAACAACCGGGAGTATATATCGTAGGACCGTTCACCTCTGCCGCTTTGTTCAACTACTATTGGTACCAGCATAATTCCTCCAAGTTAAGCAGTTTTCGGATGGGGACTACTTAACTTTATCCTTTGATACTTCTGTTATTACTGCGTGCTCCAGCAAAAACTGGATTGCCTTTTCTTCGAGGATTTGCTTGACAAGGGATGCTTTGGCATTCGGGTTGTGGAGGTAGAACTGTTCCACATGGTCAGAGTCCTTGTTGGTTTGTTCTGCAACAACCTGTATTTTTTCGTATATTTCGTTATCCTCTGCAATGATGGCCTCTTTTTTTGCAATGGCCTCCAGAAGAAGGGAACCCTTAACCTGCATCCGGGCGTTATCTTTCAGTTCCTCTCTTAATTTACTTTCCTCTGTGCCTATCATTTCCAAGGTCAGATTCTGCGCGGACAGGGTCTTTATGGTGTTTTCAACAAGAAACTGAAGCTGCTTCTCTACCAGCGCCTCAGGCACTTCCAGCTCATGTTTTTCTATCAATGCCTTTACAAGGCTATCTTTTAATGCGGAATCAATTTTAATTTTTTCCTGGTGTTCAAATGACAGGGCGATATTTTCCTTCATCTCTTCGATGCCGCCAAGGCCAAACTGCCTCGCGAAATCATCATCGAGTTCCGGCAACTCTTTCTGTTTGATATCTTTTATTTTTACTTCGAAAGTGACTTCTTTGCCGGCCAGTTTATGTCCACCGTAGGCTTCAGGAAAGGTAACTTTGACCTTTCCCTCGTCTCCGCATGACATTCCTACAAGCTGCTCTTCGAAGCCTTCGATGAAGCTTTTGGTTCCCAATTCGAGAACGTAGTCTTCTGCTTCACCTTTTTCGAAGGGAACATCATCCAGAAAGCCTTTGAAGTCTAGTGTGATAATGTCGCCAATAATGGCAGGGCGCGGCTCTGTCAGTGGAACAACTTGTGCCATACGGGCCTGCATTTCCGACAGTCTTACGTTGATCGCCTCCAGGTCCGGGATATATGTTTCCTTTTCCGCCTGTAAACCTATGTACTCCTTAGGTTCGATTACCGGTAATATTTCTACGGTAGCCGAGTAACTGAGCGGTTCGCCTTTCTTCAGTTCATCACTCTCGATGGTTGGAGGCGCTACCGGAATAATCTTGAAATCGTTCAGGGCCTTCAGGTAGGTTTCAGTCACGAGGCCTTGGAGGACTTCGCCTGCCATTTTCCCGCTGTAATTCTTTTCGATGAAGGATTGAGGCACCTTCCCTTTTCTGAAACCTTTTATGGCAGTGGTTTTTCTGATTTCATTATAAACCCTGTCGATTTCGGTGCCTACTCTCTCTGCGGGGATTATAAAGTTGATTTTCTTTTTTACCGAACTAAGGGTTTCGATATTGACGTTCATAAAATAAGCCCCTTCTTTGCAAGTATTTTATTGGTTTCTCAGTAAAAGGAAATATACCGTATGTAAGGGGGGAGAGATTCAGGGGGGTATTTAAATACATACGGTACGTCGGGTTGGTTGGTGCGAGAGAGGGGAGTTGAACCCCTATACCTTGCGGTGCTGGATCCTAAGTCCAGTGCGTCTGCCAGTTTCGCCACTCTCGCAGTATCTGTTTTGATACAAACAAGCCCCGCTTATCACGGGGCCAAGTATAAATGGGGTGGCTGATGGGATTCGAACCCACGTATGAACGAGTCACAGTCGTTTGTGTTAACCGCTTCACCACAGCCACCATAATAAACAATAACTGGTACGCCTGAGAGGATTCGAACCTCTGACCTACGGATTAGAAGTCCGTTGCTCTATCCAACTGAGCTACAGGCGCAAAATGGTCGGGGTGAGAGGATTCGAACCTCCGGCCCCCTGCTCCCAAGGCAGGTGCGCTAGCCAGGCTGCGCTACACCCCGACAAAAATAACCTTATATCACAATGGAAAGACGGGTGCAAGCTCTTTTGATGATCTGTCAGGCAAAAACAGTCTGAAATCGGTTTTTTATTTCAAAATCAGGAATTACATAGAAAAGATTTCAACTTGTTTAAGGCTATCGCCCGGTGACTTATCCTGTTTTTAATATCCAGTGGGAGCTCCGCCAGGGTTTTTTTGTATTGCTGCACTAAAAACAACGGGTCGTAGCCAAAGCCTCCAGATCCTCTTGCTGTTTCAAGGATAACTCCCTCAAGTTCCCCTCGGAAAGTCTGCTTAGTTCCGTCCGGCAGACAAAGGGCGATGGCGCAGCGAAAAGACGCAAGACGCTGTTCAGGCGGAACGCCGGATAGTTCAAGTAGAAGCTTTTCGTTGTTTTCAGAATCAGTTGCGCCGTCTCCGGCAAAACGGGCGGAATAGACTCCCGGTTTGCCACCCAGAGCTGCTACCGCGAGTCCGGAATCGTCGGCAATTACCGCTCTTCCCGTTGCCAATGCAGCGCTGGTTGCCTTTATTAATGCGTTTTCCTCGAAAGTCGCGCCATTTTCTATTACTTCAGGCAAATCAGGGAAATCGTGCAAAGATAAAATTCTGTTCACATATTCACCGAGCAATTGACTGATTTCAGTCAGTTTTCCCCGGTTGCGGGTAGCCACAATCAGTTCTTTCATGGTTTAAGGGCCTCTTCCTGAATCGCAAAAAGCCTCCTTATCCCTTCAATTGCGAGGGAGCGCATCTTATCCATCTCCTCCAGAGTGAACGGCTTTATTTCTGCAGTCCCCTGTACTTCCACGAAACGTCCGGACGATGTCATGACAAAGTTCATATCTACCTCGGCCGTCGAATCCTCCTGGTAATCCAGGTCGAGCAGAAGTTCGCCCTTTACGATGCCTACGCTGACAGCTGCGACGGCTTCCTTGAGAGGAAACCGGGTGATGACTTTCAGCTCAAGCATCTTGTTCAGGGCATCTGCAAGGGCAACATACGCCCCGGTTATTGAGGCGGTGCGTGTTCCACCATCTGCCTGAATAACATCGCAGTCAACAAAAACGGAGCGCTCTCCAAGAAGAGTCAGATCGGTTATTGATCGTAGTGATCGGCCTATCAGTCGCTGGATTTCGTGTGTCCGCCCGCCAATCTTCCCTTTTGATGATTCCCTTGGCGAGCGGGTATTTGTGGCCCTCGGCAGCATGGAATATTCCGCAGTTACCCACCCGGAACCCTTGCCACGCAGGAATTGGGGGACACTTTCCTCAATTGAGGCTGTACAGATGATTTTCGTGTCACCAAATTCAACCAGAACAGAACCTTCGGCATGTTTAGTGTAATTTCTGGTAATTTTCACTTCTCTCAAGCTTGCTTTGCCCTGGTGCCCATTACGCATTATCGCTCCAATGTTATGATATAATCTGTTTGTTTTGATCAGGCAGTTGCCGCGAATCAGCCAGTCCTGAATTCAGAAAAACTTCCGAAAAAATTCAACTTATTTGCAGGATTTTGGCAACCTCGATGGGTCGCCTGAAGGTTAGCTGTACAAGGCTAGCGTATATCATTCCCTGTTGTCAATAGATTAAGACGAGCTTCTCCCTTGCTTGACAGCTGCAAACGGAAAAGTTTCGGATATGAAGAGTCTGAGGAAACGGGAGTGACATTAGAAACGGGGAGTCGGCATCGACCTTGAGTATCCCCTGTTGACCAATGAGATCAGGCAGAAGGGTGTTGGGTGAAATTCTTGTTAATAGTTGACAATATTGGTGTGGTATGCTATTAGATAAGGTCTCTATTTCTTAATCCAAAATCGGAAGGGGATTTCATGCGCAAAAGCTTACGTGAAGATATAAAGGCAATTTTCGAGAGAGATCCAGCAGCCCGAAGTACATTGGAGGTTCTTTTCTGTTATCCCGGACTTCATGCTGTCTGGATACACAGAATTTCTCACTGGTTCTGGACCCACAAGTTTTTCTTCTTCGGCAGGTTTATTTCTCATCTGGGCCGATTCCTTACCGGAATAGAGATCCATCCTGGAGCAACTATCGGGCATAAATTTTTCATTGATCACGGTATGGGGGTGGTTATCGGCGAGACCGCGGAGATTGGTGATAATGTGACCCTCTACCATGGCGTAACTCTTGGGGGGGTAAGTTGGGAGAAGATAAAGCGGCATCCAACTGTCGGGGACAATGTGGTAATCGGATCGGGCGCCAAGGTGTTGGGACCTTTTACAGTAGGAAGCGGGAGCAGAATCGGATCTAACTCCGTGGTTGTGAAGGAGGTCCCCTCAAATTCGACTGTTGTCGGCGTTCCCGGCCGTATCGTCATGGCTGCGGAGAAACGCGACGAAAAAACCGACCTTGATCATGGCAAACTGCCTGATCCCGAGGCCAAGGCAATTGCCTGTCTCTTCGACCAGATCAGGGAACTGGACCGCAAATTCGGCGAAATGGAGAAAGAATATCTTGCCCTTAAAAACAGACTGGGTTAAACAGATAGGTTGTTTTGAAATATTTTTTATGACTTGTGAAATTTGATTCTGATGTCGTTGAAACATATTTTGTTACGTCTGAGGCTCTTGCAAAATGATAGTCATCCCCGAATGCCTTTATCGGGGATCCAGTCTTTTCGGTCAGTTAAAATCTGAATTCCGGCTAGAAGCCTGCCGGAATGACAATTACTCCTAATTTTGCAAGCGGCTCGCATGGGAAATAATGAAAAAAATTGCCATTACTACACTTGGCTGCAAGACTAATCAGTTTGAGTCTGCTGCCATGAGGGAAGCTCTCCTGAAACAGGGATTCCGGATAGTTCCCTTTGCCACTGTTGCCGATATATATATAATCAATACCTGTACGGTGACGGCAAAAACCGATGCCGAATCGTGTCGGTTGATACGCCGTGCCCGAAGGCAAAATTCTTCTGCCAGAATTGTGGTGACGGGCTGTTACGCGCAGATTTCTTCCTCCAAGATACGGCATATGCCGGGGGTAACTCTTATCCTTGGCAATAGTGAAAAAAAGGGAATCGTTGATTTTATCGCGGAGATGGATACCGATGAGACACAAAAGATTGTGGTATCGGACATATCACTGGTAAAAGAGACCGAAGGTGTTACCCTGGAAACCTTTGCAGAGCAGACCAGAGCATTTTTACAGGTACAAAATGGTTGTAATCAATTTTGCTCATACTGCATCGTTCCTTATGTCCGTGGTCGAAGCCGGAGTGTCAAGCCGGATAATCTGCTGGAAGGGGTTAGAACCTTTGCTGAAAAGGGGTTTAAGGAGGTGGTGCTTACCGGGATTCACCTGGGGGCGTACGGCCTCGATCTCAATCCGTCAAAGAGGCTTTTGGACCTGCTTGCGACGATTGAGGAGCGGAAATTGGTCCCCAGACTCCGGATTGGCTCTCTGGAGCCGACCGATATAACCGATCCAATGATCGAACTTCTGGCGAAGGCGCAGATAATATGTCCTCATTTTCACATTCCATTGCAAAGTGGGAGCGACGGGGTGCTCTTGAGGATGAACCGCTGCTACAGTTCAGGCTTCTATGGCAACCTTGTCGGTAAACTGGAGAAAGCAATCCCTGCAGCCTGTATCGGAACCGATGTTATCGTGGGGTTCCCCGGTGAGTCTGAAGGCGAGTTCGAACAGACCCGTCATTTTTTGGAATCTCTTCCGATTGCCTATTTCCATGTCTTTCCCTTCTCAGCCAGAGATAAGACTCCGGCAGCGGAGATGAGCGGACAGGTTGCGCCAGGGATTATAAAAGAGCGGGCCAGGGTTTTGAGGACGTTGTCGGATTTGAAAAAACGTTCCTTCTTCAATAGTCTTAAGGGGAAAGAACTGGCAGTGCTTGTGCAAAACAGGGGAGCTGATGGCGCCCTGAAAGGTCTGTCGAGAAATTATGCGCCAGTTGCCCTGAATGGTCCGGATTCCTTACTCAACACTGAAGTCAAGGTAAGGGTTTCAGCTGTTTTCCGGGATCATCTCCGGGGAGAGGTTGTTGAATAACCGGAGTATCGCGCTCTGCATATCGGGACGGTTGTAGCAAAGGAGAAGGGGGGGCTTTCCGAGTCGGAAACCGACAGTTCCTTATTCGGGAACTAGTTCCCTATAATCACCTCGCCGGTATCGGTAATCAGCTTTCCGGGAAGTTGAAAAACCCTTTTGAAAATGTTTAAAACACCCTTTGCCATGCTTTTTATAGGGATCGCACTGACCTGGGGATCTCCCCAGGCTCCTTTAGCCTCGAAATAGGCGGTCAGTAGAGTTCGATTTTTACCTGTAAGGACCCAGCCCACAATCGGTATTTTGCTGATAATTTTGTCTACCGTCTGGAGTGGTTTGACTCCAATTGTTAGATCCAGGTCCTTTTTTACGAGATTAAACTTTCCTACAACGGAAATGTTTATGGCGTCACTGTCGATAAGAAGGTCGTCTGTGGAAGCAAGACCCCCACCTACGCTAAAAGTAGCGTTTATTTTATCGTAAGGCATCCCTCCCGAGACCATCTCCGGGAGTTGGAGTTTCAACAACTGGGATAGATTCAGGATAGAAAATATCTTGGAAAGTACCGAGAACTTGCGCAGGGCCCCTTCCTCACAGGTAAGCTTCATATGTCCGGACGCTGTCCTTACTATCTCTTCCATTTTGTATCCTTTGGCAGATAACTCCCCCTGCGCGGATATCGTTCCTGTAACCTCTCTCTTCGCTTTTAAGCCATGCAGCAGCTGCTCTGCGGAGAGCTTTTTCATGTCGAAGGCTGCCTGCCAGCGTGCGCCTCCGGTTGCACTCAAGTCAAGTTGCCCGTTTGTGGAGAGGGTCCCTCCAAATATATTCATCTCTATCGGTTGCAGGTGAAGAACGTTTTCAGCGAATTGGGCCTTTGTATGAAGCTTTGAGAAAGGAAATTGAGCTATACTGCCCGATTCGGCGCTAATCAGAGCCCGCCCGGTGACTTTTAGCGGAGGCGATTCCCCCTTCGCCAGTTCAAGTTCCCTTAGCATGACTATATCTTCCAGTTCCAGATAGGGGGAGGTCAGGGTGATATCAATCTTCGGGTTAAGTATGTCAGTGACCGATCCTGACAGGTTCAAACTCGATCTGTTCAAGATGAAAGAGAGGGATTTTATCTGCAGATTCCTCTCCTTCAGGCTTATTGAGCCGTGGACTTTTTTTACCGTAACCGGCCTGGTGGAACTTTGTATACCGAGGTCGGAGAAATCGAGAGCTGGTGAGGAGAAGGCTAGATTTAATGTGGGATTATTAAAGCCAGTTAAATTGCCGCTTCCCGATAAGGTTGATTTTCCAACTCTGGCCGTCAGCAGTGAGGTTTCGAGGAAATTATCTGAGAAACGGATCTCCCCGGTTATGTCGCTTAAATGCTTTATTTTCGCGGTAGGGGTGAGCGAAACGCCGGAAAGCGAGAGGTTACCTTTCAGATGCAGCTCTTTAGTGCCACTGTTCGCTTTTGTCCCCTGTGCAGCCACCTTAATCCTTCCGCTCGGCAAATATTTCCTTGCCAGAGGAAGCATTGGCGCTATCTCCTGAATCTGGAACTGATTTGTGTTTATCGAGAAAACTGAAGGATGCTTCGCGGTGAAACGATGGACGCCGTTTGCTTTGAGATCTAAGGAGTCAAGTTTGTACTGGAGTGCAGTGACCTGTACTTCCTCATTATTAAAAAGACTTTGAAAGGAAAGGTTGTTCACCCGCCCGGCTGGTTTATCTATTGCATCCTGATAACTGTAGGAAGCAGCGGTAAGGTCCCACTTCCCGTTCAAGCTGTAGTTGGAAGTAAAACCTTTCCCTGCAAGGGATAGGATGGAATGGCCGGAGAAACCGAGTCTGCCGCTCTTTTCCTGTTTCAGCAACCATGCTACTTCGGGCGCCTGGGGGGTCATGGTCATGGTGAAAGGATAGCTCGAAGGGGTTGTCAACGGGTAGTCGATGATTTTACCTTCAAGTGTGAACGGTGATCCGCCGAAACGTCCTTCCATCCCGGAAAGAACAAAATCCTTGCCACGCATCGCCAATCGCCCCTTGATAGTGTTGAAGGGAGGCGTATTAGACCCGTACTTGAGAAGGCCTTTGTCAACGGTCCCCTCGATTAAGAGAACATTATAATTGCTCCCTTTTTCCATGTGGGCTATCTGGCTGACACGGCCTTCGAGCCTGCCGTTTTGCAGCTGATAGGTCCCTCCGACTATGTATTGTTCTATAAAATCGGCAACATCTTTGGGGATAACCCCGTAGGGGATATATTGTTTGAATTTTTCAAGGATGAAGGGATTCGTGGTTGCTTTTGCTGAAATCAGCAGGTCTTTGCTGTAGATATCCTTGAGGGCGCAGCTTCCTTTTACAGAGAGTCCGTCGACGTTCAGGTTGAGTTTTTTTACCGTAAGGTCACGGGAGCTGAGTTCCATGTCGTAGGTGAATTGGAGCTCTTTCGGGGTGAGAGGCCCATGGAATATAGTTGGGTAGTCAAAACGAAGGCCTGCCACTTTTACAGTTCCCTTCGATGAAAAAAGGGCAAGTTTTCCCTTGAAGGTTGACTCGATGTCCAGCCTGCCGATTATTTTCCTGAAGGGAACGTATCGGCTGTAGTAATCCCAAAAATTACCTGATTCCAGCCCCTTGGCAGTCATTTTTATGCTGACGGAGGTGTCGGTCAGAGGTTTGTTCCCGGCTGCAATTTTTGCCGAACCGCTGATAGCAAGGGGGACTTTGTTTTTCCCGTCTTTAATGATGGCAGAGATTTTGAAGGCGGTCTCTTTGCCTCGCTCTATGCCGTTCAGTAAAAGATCAATATCTTCAAGAGAGGTTTTTGCCCCTGGTTGTGCTACGGCCTGATCGATAAAAGTTGCAGAGCCGTGCCTGATCCCGATGCTTCCGATCTGCAGCGACACTTTTTCTTTTTTACCCTCCATCATGTCATTAAAGTTAAAAATGCCGTTTTTATCACGAAGCAGCCTGAATAAAGGTTTTTCCAGTAAAACTTCCTTTAAGAGCAGTTTTTTCTCCAGAAGTGGGATTATGGCAATCTTGATTGTCAACTGGTCCGTTGAGGCAAAAACCGATTGGTTGTCTTTCTCCATGAGAGCGACTTTGGTGAAAGTAAAAGATGGCGAAAGTCCAAGGTGATAGGTCCCTTTTTCATAGACTATCCGCCGTTGCAGGGTTTTCTGTAAAGCCGCGACAATATCATCCTTATAGGTGTCAAGATGAAGGAGCCTTTTATACATTATTACGGAACAAACCGTAGCAGATAGAAGGATGATGAAGGCCAGAAAGAGGAGTATGATTTTTTTCATGTATATTACGTTTTATCGGCAGAAGATAACTTAGTCAATGCACTTGCCCCGTTTATCGGGGTCAGGGCGTTCAGTATTGAAAGCATGGAGTCTGCGGCAAGTAGCGACATGTTATGCAGAAATCCTGGGGGAAGTGGTGCAAAGATCAGCTTCTCTGCGTTAGAGAAGGGATCCTGGAAAGAGAGCTCGAAGGCGTGCAAAGCCTCGTGGCTGAATCCGGGGAGGTTCTTGCCACCATACCTTCTGTCAGCTATCAAAGGGTGATTAACCGCTGCAAGATGGCGCCGGATCTGGTGCGTCCTGCCCGTTAATGGTCGTACGGCAAGAAGTGTTGCCCCGTTTCCATGAAATATTGTCTGGTAGGTTGTCACCGCTTCTCTTCCATCCAATGGGAAATCAATAATACCGTCTTGTCGCGTTTTTCCCGAGACCATTGTCAGATAGCATTTGTCAACCAGGCCTTCCTGGTACAGTTTGCCGAATGCACCGGCAAAAGCGGAGCTTCTGGCAGCAATAACTGTGCCGGAGGTTCCCTTGTCAAGGCGGTTTACCGGGTAGAGTCTGGTGGCACGGTTATCCCTCGACTGTAAAAAAAGGGTTGCAACTCCTATCAGATTCTCTCCGCAATGCTCGGAGGTGCTATGTACAGGGATGCCGGGAGGTTTGTTGAATATGAGGATCTGATCGTCTTCATACAGGATGTCGGGGGCGGAAGTCCGAATCGAGAGCAGATTAATGGTCTTGGCCGTTTCCTTGATCGAAACGGTATCGGATAAAGTCAGGATCACCCCGGGTGAGCAGGCCTGGCCATTAACCGATATGTTGCCGCCCTTTATTAATTTGCGAAGGTAGGAAGGGGGAGAGGCAGGCATCAGGTTCTGCAGGAAATTTTCTATCCGGCGTACGTGATCAGTGGCAGATATTTGATAGGTCAGCATGGTGCGAGTATACTCTGCCTGCAGAGAGGGTGCAAGCCATACTTTTACCCTTCGAGCCATCTGCCTTTGTGAAGAATCTTTGCCTTTACAAGAAAAGTTCCTCTCTGTTACTATTAGGCATTTATGAAAATCAAACGTTTAGAAATAGCAGGTTTCAAATCATTTGTCGACAGGACCTTGATCGATTTTCAGCGAGGTGTCACGGCTATTGTTGGCCCTAACGGTTGCGGGAAATCGAATATAGTTGATGCTATCCGATGGGTTATGGGCGAGCAGTCTCCCCGGAATCTGCGGGGCAGGAACATGGAAGATATCATTTTTGGCGGGAGTGAGTTGCGCAAGCCACTGGGAATGGCCGAGGTTTCTCTTGTTTTTTCAACCGAAGATGGGAGGGTGCCCGCCAGCTATCTGGATTTCACCGAAATCCAGGTCACCAGGCGTCTTTTCCGTAGCGGCGAAAGCGAGTATCTGCTGAACAAGGCCCCCTGTCGTCTGCTTGACATTGCCGAATTGTTCATGGATACCGGTGCAGGCGCCAAAGCCTACTCCATAATCGAGCAGGGCAAGATAGGAATGATTCTCAATTCAAAGCCGGAAGAAAGACGTTTTCTCATTGAGGAAGCGGCAGGGGTTGTCAAGTACAAATCAAGGAAACAGGTCGCGCTTAAAAAAATAGAGCTTACCCGCCAGAATCTGGTCCGGATCGGCGATATCGTGTCGGAAATTCGACGCCAGATGAATGCGCTGCAACGGCAGGCAAAAAAAGCGGTTAAATTCAGGGAATTTCGTGAAGAGGCGAGAGAAATTGATCTGCTCTTTGCGGCCAAAAATTTTATTGAGGTGAGCGGAGACAAAAAAGTTGTTGAAGAGGAGTTTCTGGATCTTACCGCCAGGCTGGAGAGGTTGTCTGCCGAAATGGCAGGGGTCGAACTTTCTCTGGAGGGGCGGAAAACAGCTCTCCTGGAAAAAGAAAAAGCTCTGGCTGCAGCACAGGAAAGAATATATCTGATAAAGAGCGAAATACAGGGTAGTGAAAGCCGTCGTGAGTTTCAAAAAAAGGAACTCGAAAAGCTGGAACGCCATCAGGATCGTCTTGCCGGTGAAAAGAAGGGACTGCAGGGACAGTTGCTTGAGGGGGAAGCCGAACTCAAAAACCACGAAGCCATGGGAGAAATACTCACTTCCCTGATGGGAGTGGAGGGTCGGGACCTCATCGAGGCAGAAAATGGACTAGAAGAAATCGTTCGGCAAGAGAACTCTGCCGCCGGCCAACTGGAAGGGGCCCGGCGAGAGCTTCTGTCTGCCCTTGCGGAGATTGGCCAGTTTAACAACCAGCATGCCGCCGCATCAAAAAGGATGATGGCAGTAGTAGAAAATATTGCGCGGAATGCTCGGGAGATGCTGGGGCTCAAGGAGAAACTGGACGAGTCCGGCAAGCGGAAAGACGAACTGGAGAAGTTGCAGGCTGCCTTCGCAGGGGAGAAGGAGTTTCTTGCCGATACGCTGACAATCCTGCGCAGCCGCGAAAACGAGATCAAAGAGCGTTCCGTTGAGCTGTACAGGAAATTACAGGGAAAACGAGATGAATTGAGTAAAAAAGGGTCCCGACTTCACTCATTGCAGGAATTAGAGGCACAATTTGCCGGGTATGGCCAGGGGGTGCGATCCCTCTTTCTGACGGACCGTTTCAAGGGGAAATTCAGGGGACTTCTTGCGGATTTTATTGAAATTGAAGAGAAATACGAGCTGGCTTTAGAAACGGTACTGGCGGAGAGGCTCCAGTATGTTCTCTGTGAAAGCCGCTCCGATGCGTTTTCCGCCATAGCCTATCTAAAGGAGACCAGCGGCGGCCGCTGCAGTTTTATGATGGATGATGCGCAGGTGCCGGCTGTCAGGCCTCTCCCGGATGGGATGGCAGGGCTTATCGATAAAATTGCCGTCAACAATGACTATGCCGAATTCACAAAGCCGTTGCTGCAGAATGTATGCATTGCAGCAGATCTGGAAGCAGCTTTTGCCTTATCCCGGCAGCATAACCTCTTGACATTCGTGACAGAGCAGGGGGACCTGGTCGATAGTGGCGGCATTATCCACGGTGGTTCAACGGATACGACACAACAGGGCCTTGTTCACAAAAAACGGGAAATCAAGTCGCTTTCCGCAGAAGTCGCGGCACTTTCTCGCGATGTTGCCGGGTTAGAGGAGCTCCGCCTGCAGTTAGATAGTGAGCTCCTAGCTCTTGATGAAGAGCTGAAGAATTGCCGACAGGGAATGCATCAGATGGAAATTCAGATCCTCAATAATGATAAGGATTTGCAGCGCTTTCGTGAAGATTGTCAACGGATCGAGGAACGTCTGATTATAAAGTGTATGGATGACCAGCAGGTCCAGGAAGAAAAGTCATCGCTTGAAGAGGAGATTGCCGATTCGGACAGACAAAGGAGTGGACGTGAGGGGAGGAAGGCTCAACTCGAGAAAGATGTGGCTGTTCTGCATGGGAGGCTTGAAGAGAAGAAAAATGAGATTGATCTGGCCCGTGAAAGGGTTACCTCTCTGAAGGTGAGGGGAGCTGCTAATTCGGAAAAGCTGGAGTCTAATCTGCGTGCAATCAAGCGGCTGATGGAACTCGTCAAAGGGCTCTATTCCAGGAATGAAGCCTGCGAGATCGAACTTATCAAGGGAGTAAGGGAGAAAGAAGAACTGTTTGCAGAGATCGCCCGGAATGATGAAGTCCTGAATCAATTGATTTTGACCCATTGCGAGGAAGCTGTCCAGTTTGAGTACCTTCGGGTAAGATTTGAGGCTGAGGCCTGCCATGTAAATGAGTTAGAAGCAAGGATGAAAGAACTCCGCTCCGGTAATGAAGAGCTTAACAGATCTTCGGCGGAAAAAAAGATGAAAATTTCGGAATTCGCGCTGAATCTGAAATATTTGGAGGATTCCCTGCTGGACAAGTATCGCGTGGGAATGCCTCAAATTCTTTCGACCTATGCAGATGTCGATTACAACCTCTCCGAAAAGCAGGGACGACAGGAAGAATTGCAGAAACTGATTGCTGACATGGGCGAGGTAAATCTGATGGCGATCGAAGAGTTCAGGGGGCTTGAAGAGCGCTATGATTTCCTCTCCTCGCAGAAAAATGATCTTGAAGAATCGCTGCAGTCGCTGCAACAAGCGATTCAACGGATTAACAGGACGACGAGGAAAAGGTTCCATGAGACGTTCCTTCTGGTGAATGCCAAGTTTCAGGAAGTTTTCCCCCGCTTGTTCTGCGGAGGAAAAGCCGAACTGAAGCTGACAAATGAAGCGGATCTTTTAGAGACTGGGATTGACATTATTGTTCAGCCGCCTGGCAAAAAGTTGCAGAACATCACGCTCCTGTCAGGGGGAGAGAAGGCTTTGACGGCTGTTGCCCTGATGTTTTCCATCTTTTTGATCAAGCCGACTCCCTTTTGTCTGCTGGACGAGGTGGATGCGCCTCTGGACGATGCCAATATCCGTAGATTTAATGAAATGATAAGAGAATTGAGCGGAGATTCCCAGTTCATAATGATTACACACAACAAAAATTCCATGTCTGCCGCAGATTGCCTTTATGGGGTTACCATGGAAGACCCGGGCGTTTCCAGGCTGGTATCGGTAAAGCTGAACCAGGGAGAAGCATGTGCCGTTTAAAGTGATTCTAAGTGAGCTTGTAGATTCTACTCCAGGCGCCAGCGGCGCGATCTTAACCGACTGGGAGGGGGAGTCGGTCGTATGTTATTGCCACTCGTGCGAAGATGAGTATGAGCTGAAGTTGCTTGGAGCGCATACAGGGATACTCCTTGGCCGTATAAAAGATGTTCAGAAGAGATGGTGCTCTGGCGAAGTTCTGGAAGCGGTTATAACGACGGAATGCCAGCATTTTATCGTCGGTTCGGTGGGCGTTGATTATTCCCTGATTTTGGCCCTGAAAAGGGATTCTCTGCGCGATCGTGCTCAGTACAGATTCCGGCGGTCGGTAAAATTGCTCTGGAAGGAGATATATTAGATGGTGGTTTCAGGAAAAGGTTTTTTCAGGGGTATTGTGGATAAGATTACCGGAACCGAAGCCGGGAATGATGGGGCTGTGGATGAAAGAGGAAAAGAAACGGCCAAACCCGGTTTTTTTGAAAGGCTCAAAAACGGCCTGAGTAAAACCCATGAAACCATTGTGGGGAAAATCGATTCCCTTTTGCTGGGGAAGAAGAAGATAGATTCCGCTACCCTGGAGGGGCTTGAAGAAATACTGATCTCTGCGGACATCGGTGTCAGCACGACGATGGAGTTGATAGCGCTTCTTGAGCAGCGTTTGAAAAGGAACGAATTGAGTGATGGCGAGACTTTGAAGCGGGCGCTCAGAGAGGAGGTCCTCTCCCGGCTTTCCAGGGAATCTGCCCCTCTCGATCTCGATTCCGCCAAACCGTATGTGATCATGGTTATAGGGGTAAATGGTGTCGGTAAAACTACCACAATTGGTAAGTTGGCAGGGAGGTACCGATCGGAGGGTAGAGACGTTTTGCTGGTGGCGGGGGATACTTTCCGTGCTGCAGCGGCGGAACAGCTTGAAATATGGGCAGAAAGAGTCGGTGTAGATGTTGTCAGACATAAAGACGGGGCTGACCCCTCAGCAGTTGTGTTTGACGGTTGCAGGGCAGCTCTCGCTCGGAATAAAGATATCGTTTTCGTAGACACTGCGGGGCGATTGCATACCAAGGTTAATCTCATGGAAGAACTTAAAAAGATGCGCCGGATTATGGGGCGGGAAATTCCCGGTGCCCCTCACGAAACCTTGCTTATCCTCGACGCTTCTACCGGGCAGAATGCGCTTTCCCAGGCAAGACTTTTCAGGGATATCGCAGGGGTAACGGGCTTAGCCGTGACCAAGCTTGACGGCACTGCCAAGGGAGGGATTCTTGTGGCTATAAGCAGTGAATTGAAAATTCCGGTGCGCTTTATCGGTGTCGGCGAGGGTATTGATGATTTACGTGAATTTGATTCAGAACAGTTTGTGGATGCTATTTTCTGATGATTAGCAACAGGATAATTGCCTTGACATTTATGCCTCTATAAAATAGAATATTTTCGCGTATATAAAGGATGTTTCCATGAATGAGGAATTGTTTGATTGTCTGGAAAAACGGATAGAAACTCTCTTGCATGAATTTGCCTCCCTTAAACAGGAAGCATCCCGGCTTCGGGATGAAAACCAGAGGCTTGTTGCTGAACGCGAAGATTTCAAGCTGCGTATAGATCTGATTCTCAATAAATTGGAAGGGATTTGAGCCCTTTGAATTCTTTGCACAGGGTCAAGATATTGGGCAGAGAGTTACAGGTGCGGAGTACGGCATCTCGGGAGCGAGTGCGGCAGATAGAAGCCTATGTCAATAGTACATTGGCCGGGATAGGGGCATCGACCAAGAGTGATGACCTGCAGGTGGTTGCCATTCTTGCTCTTTTGAATTTGGCAGAATCATACCTTGAGCTTTCCTGGGAAATGTCCGAGTCTGGTGCGGAAGATAATGAGAAGCTTTCCCGGTTGATACACGATGTTGAAGCTGCGCTAAAGTAAGGTTTGAGTGGAGATTTACATATATAAAGTAAGGTTACGGGTTGGGTGGGTTGACCAGCCTTCAGGTGGAAATTATAAGTATTAATATTGAGATAAAATAATCTCCACGCTTGCTGATACGGTACCCTGTTTCCAAACGGAACGTTTTTTCGCAGGGTTTGCATAGTCGCTTTACATAACCTCTGATATCTCTATGTTTGTATGCCGAAGCGGCTGACCTGTATAGCTAACACAACGTATCCATCCTTTCTATTCTCTCCTTGAAATCTTCCCTGCTGCAGGCTCCTTGTCCGTATTCACCAACTTTCCATTGCTCTCTTCTATCCTTCTAGTGAGGCATTATGTCCAAAATCAGGATGAGACGAATCATGCTGGAAAAGCGGAAAAAGCTTTCTCCCGAAGAAAGCATGAATGCTAGTTTTAATATACAGCAGAGGCTGCTTGAATCAGAACTTTATATCGGGGCAAAAGAACTGGTTCTCTACTCGCCAATTCATAACGAAGTAGACTCCACTCTCTTGATGACTGATGCCTTGATTTCGGGCAGGAAAGTCTTCTTGCCGGTCGTTGCGGATAGTGGGTTGATTTTTCAAGAAGTGAAAGAGGCGGGGTCCCTGCGGAAAGGGGCGTACGGAATACTGGAGCCACCCCCATCAAATAGCGTCATTACCCCTGAAAAGGTTGACCTCATCGTTGTGCCGGGAGTTGCTTTTGATTTACAGGGGCACAGGGTAGGGTATGGAAAGGGTTATTATGATAAGGCCCTTCATTCCCAGGAGGGACGGGGAAAGCTTGTCGCTGTTTGCTATGACTTCCAGCTGGTAGATGAAATTGCCGTTGAACCCCATGATGTGATGGTAGATCTGATAATAACTGAAAAGAGGATAGTCCGACCTCTGCGGAGCGGATAGCGTACAGCTGAAGCAGTTGCGCTGAACACCTGTTTTTACCTGATTATCTTTCTGATCCGGAACAACTTGTTCCGTACAGAGATTAAATATAGTGAAGGGGAGGAAACAGATTTTGAAGATTGAATTTTTAATATTATTGGTACTTGCCGCAGCAGGAATAGGTTTCTTTGTAGGGAATCTCTTGCGCAAGAAGCTCTCGGCATCAATGATAACCAAGGCCGAAGATCTCGCCGCGAGAATACTGGAGGACGCAAAGCGCGAAGCGGAAACCTCTTCCAAGGAGGCTCTGCTGCATGCCAAGGATGTCGCGTTTCAGGCCAAAGCCGAATTTGAGCGAGAGTCCAAAGATAAGCGGCGTGACTTGCAGGCATTTGAAAAGAGGCTTCAGCAGAAAGAAGAGAACCTGGATAAGAAAATAATGATCTTTGATCAGCGGGATGCTGAATTGTTTAGAAGAGATCAGGCTGTCAATGCCAGGGAGCAGTCGACCCTTCAAAAGGAAGAAAAAATCAATCAGATGTTAGAAGAAGGACGAATAAACCTTGAAAAAATATCCGGACTGACCTCGGAGGAGGCTAAAAAGGTTCTCATAGAGGCGTTGGAAAACGAGGCCAAACTGGATGCTGCCAAACGGATAAAAGCGATTGAGGAAGAGGCACGGGAGACTGCGGATAAAAAATCCAAGGAGATTTTGTCACTGGCGATACAACGGTATGCCGGTGAATATGTAGCGGAAAAGACAGTGTCGGTTGTAACCCTTCCTTCAGATGAAATGAAAGGCCGGATTATCGGCAGGGAAGGGCGTAACATTAGAGCTTTGGAGGCTGCGACCGGGATTGACCTGATCATCGATGACACCCCCGAAGCGGTTATCCTTTCGGGATTCAATCCGGTTCGCCGTGAGATTGCCAAGCTATCCCTGGAAAAACTTATTGCCGATGGCCGCATACACCCCGGCCGAATAGAAGAGGTTGTGGCTAAATCGGCCGAAGAGGTTGAGCAGGCAATCAAGGAGGCGGGAGAGCGGGCAGCATTTGATCTCGGCGTGTATGGTATCCACCCTGAGATACTCAAGTTGATTGGAAGACTTAGATACCGGACTTCGTACAGCCAGAATGTATATCAACATTCACTGGAAGTAGCATTCTTATGCGGTATTATGGCAGAAGAACTGGGAATTAATGTGAAGCAGGCTAAGCGGGCAGGCCTTCTTCACGATTTGGGCAAGGCCGTAGACCACGAAATCGAAGGGTCGCACGCAGTAATTGGTGCGGATATTGCCAGAAAGCATGGAGAGTCTGCAAAAATTGTCCACGCCATTATGGCCCATCATGAAGATGAAAAACCGGCAACGGTTCTTGCTGTTCTGGTACAGGCGGCTGATGCTCTGTCCGGGGCCCGTCCTGGCGCCCGTCGTGAAATGATGGAAACATATGTCAAGCGATTGGAAGATTTGGAAAAGATTGCCACTTCTTTCAGTGGCGTCACCAATTCCTTTGCGATACAGGCCGGCCGTGAAATCAGGGTCATGGTGTCGAGCGACGAAGTAACCGATGAACGGGCAGTTGTCCTCTCCAGGGATATTGCCAAAAAGATCGAGGCGGAAATGACTTATCCCGGCCAAATTAAAGTAAATGTCATCAGAGAGACCAGGGCTATAGAGTATGCCCGTTAAAATCATACTGATTGCAGATATAGTAGGAAAACCGGGACGGCAGGCCCTCTCACGAGTATTGCACACGCTGGTGGACCGCTATGCCATTGATCTGGTAATAGCCAATGGAGAAAACGCCGCCGGCGGTTTTGGCATTACCGAAGATATTGCCAAGGAGCTTTATGGACAGGGCGTTCATATCATTACGACCGGAAATCATATCTGGGATAAAAGGGAATCTTACGAGTTTATAAACAGGGAAAGCCGATTGATTCGTCCTGCAAACTATCCCGACGCCTCGCCAGGATGCGGAACTGCAGTTGCCGTAACCGCTGCCGGTACCAAAGTGGCGGTTTTGAACCTTGAAGGAAGGGTTTTTATGAGCAATCTTGACTGCCCCTTCAGGGTTGCCGATCGTGAAATATCACTTCTTAAATCTATTACTCCCATTATAATCGTGGATTTCCATGCTGAAGCCACTTCGGAAAAGCTTTCCCTTGGATGGTACCTCGATGGCAAGGTAAGCGCTGTTGTCGGCACACACACCCATGTGCAAACCGCTGATGAGAGAATTCTCCCCGGTGGAACGGCGTATATAACCGACGCCGGTATGACTGGGAGTTTTGATTCGGTCATAGGAATTAAAAAAGAGCTTGCTATCGAGAAATTCATGACACTCCTTCCCGTTCGTTTTGAAGTTGCAAAAAAGGATATAAGACTGAATGCCGTGGTAGTAGAAATTGATGAAGAGAGTGGCAGAGCCCTTAACGTTGAACGCATTTCCATCACATGTACTTAAGAGAGTCGACGATGACTGTAAGTGAACAGTTAGAAATAATCAAACGGGGTACCGTTGAGATCCTTGTTGAGAAGGAACTCCGTGAAAAACTCGAACAGTCAGAGAAAACCGGGGTCCCACTGAAAATCAAGGCGGGGTTTGACCCGACAGCCCCGGATCTGCATATGGGCCATACCGTACTCATTCATAAACTTCGGCAGTTCCAAAATATGGGCCATGAAATTTACTTCCTGATTGGTGATTTCACCGGTATGATCGGTGATCCGACCGGCAAAAGTGAGACCCGCAAACCGTTGTCCAGGGAAGATGTGCTGAAAAATGCCGAAACCTATAAAGAGCAGGTTTTCAAGATATTGGATCCGGAAAAAACCAGAATCGTTTTCAATTCGGAATGGCTTTCCAAGCTGATGGCGTCCGATTTGATAGCTCTGGCTTCACACTATACGGTAGCCAGGATGCTGGAAAGGGAAGATTTCAGTAACAGATTTTCTAACCAGCTTCCCGTAAGTATTCACGAATTTTTATATCCGCTTATCCAGGGGTATGATTCGGTAGCTCTAAAGGCAGATGTTGAGCTTGGTGGTACCGACCAGAAATTCAATCTCCTTGTGGGACGAGAACTGCAGAGGGTTTGGGGGTTGGCGCCGCAGGTTGTATTGACGATGCCCCTCCTTGAAGGGTTGGATGGCGTCAACAAAATGAGTAAATCGTTGGGGAACTATATCGGAATTAATGAACCGCCCGATGAAATATTTGGCAAGATCATGTCGATTTCCGATGAGTTGATGCTTCGATATTATCTCTTATTGAGTGATCTCTCCCTTTCTGAACTGGATAAATTGGCAGAGGGGATAAAAGATGGTTCTCTCCATCCGATGGAGTCAAAAAAGCAGCTGGGACGTGAGTTGGTCTCTCGTTATCATGGCGCCGTAGCTGCAGTTGACGCAGAAGAGAATTTCGTGAAAAGGTTTCGCGATAACCAGATCCCTGAAGAAATGCAGCTTCTGACCATAACGGCTCCAGAAGGGAAGGCCCTCTTATACAAAGTTCTCTCCGAGTCCGGCCTGGTAAAGTCGAACAGCGAAGGGAGACGTGCCATTCAGCAGGGGGGGGTAAAGATAGACAACCTTAAAGTTTCGGATGAAAACCTCGAAATAACAGCAGGTACCGAATACGTTATTCAGGTCGGAAAACGAAGATTTGTCAGGGTGACAGTTTGTAAACAGTCATAAAACATGCTGCCCCCGATAAAAAGGTTTGACAAGAGGGGATGGTTTTGATATAAACGCTCCTCTTGCGAATGAGCGAGAGATAGCAAAGTAAGCATGCTGTTAAAAGATTTGTGATCATTGAGAAAAAAAGGGTTGACAGGAGAGTGCGGGTCTGGTAGAAAGATGGGCTTCGCAGCGAGAGTCAAAGTTTTTTGCGGTGAATGAGCGGTAAAGAATTTGAAAAAAGAGCTTGACAGATGTTTTAGGTTTTGGTAGAAAGAAGGGCTTCCGGAAGGTCGGGAGGGAAACAGAGAAGGTCTGGCAGAAAAGATTCAAAGCGTAAAAAAAGAGATTGACAAGGCAGAGCGGTTCAGGTAGTAT
>CAIWTU010000007.1 GCA_903915655.1 uncultured Geobacter sp. | reverse complement strand
GGGGGGGGACACCAACGGGGCGGAACGACAGGCCCACACCATCAAGGGTGCAGCGGCCAACGTCGGAGGAGAACGGCTGAGGGAGGCGGCATACAAGATAGAAATGGCGGCCAGGGGGGAGGCCCCTCTGGAGAGCGTCAAGGCCTGTCTGGCCGACCTGGAGGGGCAATTCGATGCGCTCAGGCTGGCGATGACCGGTGAACCCTGAACAACCAGAAAAGGTAACTCCTTTGCTGTCGAGCCTGAGCCGCCATACTGAACTCTATTAACAATCCTGCAACCCCTGAATCAAGCCATTTTACCGGTTTCAACTATTTTTCCTTGCCTACGCACCTCTCCTCTTTATGAGGGCCAGGGTTATTTGATAAATCAACTCTGCCGACTCGTCAGACAATTAGGGGCTGGACCCTTCCGTATACTCTATGATATGTTTCCCTTTCCTGGAAACGGCGGAGGACAACAGTTAAATTACGGGTAGCGGTAAGGCCGCTGCCCTCATCTGAGGGGAACGGAACATGAAATACAGCAAATCTAAGCTGAAGAACGGCTATGCAAACAAGATACTTAACATAGATATGGGCGGTATCACCATCACCACTTCTGAGCTTGATCCTGCGCTCAAGGAGTACTTCATCGGCGGCCGGAGCCTTGGGCTCTACCTCCTCCACCAGGCAATCACCGCCGATACCGGTGCCAGTGCGCCGGAGAACCCCCTGATCCTTGCCAACGGGCCACTCGGGGGAATCCCACAGTTCCCCGGAACGGCCAAAGCCATGGCTATTTCCCTTTCGCCCCTGACCGGTATACCGGGAGTCTCAAACTTCGGCGGCTACTTCGGAGCTTTCCTGAAATACGCAGGTTTTGATGCACTCAAGGTGACGGGGAAGGCGGAGAGGGAGTCCATCATAGTAATCGACGGATTCAAAGAGGAGGTTTCCGTAGAGGAAGCACCCGATCTGGAAGAGGTTTTCGATCTGGAAAAGGCGATTGCCGAACGGTTCGAGTCAGCAGGCTACGACAGGCGTAATATCGCTTTTATGACGACAGGAAGGGGAGCTGACAATACAACCTTTGGTTGTATAAACAGCCACTATTACGATGTTACGAAGCCAAAGGCCGGCGGCCGCGGGATCTTCCGCACCAAGCAGGCCGGCCGTACCGGCCTCGGCACAGTGATGCGGAATAAAAAAATCAGGGCTATCGTAGTGCTTGCATCCTATCCGCACGGCGACAACCCTTACGGTGCGGCTGACTGGGAGAGGGTTAGGCTGGCAGGCTCCACCCTGCACAAGGTCGTCAAGGAGGTCGACCCGAAGTCGCTCAAAATGTACCGGAAGGGGAGTGCCGGTCTTATCACCTTCATGAATAAACCGGAGTACCAGTGTCTTCCGGTCAAAAACTTCCAGAGCGGTTCTGATCCGAGGGCGCCGCAGATCTGCGGCAAATTCTATGAGGAGAACCTCTTCGAGCACCGGGGTATGGACGGCTGCTTTCCCGGCTGCAACCTGCAGTGCACCAAGGGGGGGTGGGTAACCCTCGTTTCCGGCGCGCACCAGGGCCAAAAGGTCTGGGTCGACGGCCCGGAATACGAAACAGCCGCCGGTTTCGGGTCTAACCTGGGGATATGGAACCCCGAATTCATAATGGAGGCCAACTGGCACTGCGACAACTACGGGATCGACACCATCACTACCGCCACCATCATTGCTTTTCTGATGGAATGTTTCCAACGGGGCTACCTGACGAAAGAGGATTGGACTGGAGGTGAACTTAACTGGGGTGATGAGAGTGCTGCTTTGGCCTTCGTCCACCAGCTGGCTCACGGCGAGACCGTGATGGCAAAAACTGCCGGCAAGGGGATGGGGGAGCTGCTGAGTTGGGTCGCCGGTCAATATACCGGGAGAACTGGGCTCGATCCGAGGCCGGAACTTTATACCTTCGCCATGCAGACCAAGGGTCTCCCGTTTTCCTTCTACCGGACGCATCGCTCACTCTCCATGCAGGGCTCCTATGCGGCCGCCAGCGACATAGGGGCGCATCACGCCGCCGCCTGGCTCATTAAAGCAGATCTGCTCGGCGCATTTCCCACGTTCGAAGACAAGGCCAGTGCGCTGATCACCTACCCGCGGGTCCGTCTCGGCAACGACAACATGGGGGTGTGCAAACTCCCCTGGGTGGATGTCTTCAACCCGGAATCCGGCAGGGTAACGAATACAGACATGCACATCAACCCCGCTTCGCAGAAGCTGTACGCCGAATTCTTCAACGGGATGATGGGCAGGGAGATGACATGGGAGGAGATCTTCGAGATGACCGACCGAGACATTAACCTGCAGAGGGTCATGAACGTGATGCTCTACGGCGAGAATACCGTCAAATACGACTGGATCCCTGACCGGGCTATCAGCTCTACCGACGACCAGCTATACACGGCCGAACAGGAGCATAACGACAGGGAGCTCGCCAGGATTCTGGATAAACCCCTGGCCGAGATAGAGTCCATGCCGATCGGAGAAAAACGGGAAACTCTGATGAACCATCGCAAAGGTGATCTACGCAAACTGATCCAGGTTTATTATCGGCAACGGGGCTGGAGCGAAACCGGAATACCGACAATCACAACCCTGAAGCGACTCGGATTGTGGGAATTCCTGACAGAGGAGGCAAGGGTAAAAATCACCCAGTTGACCTGCTGAGCCCCTTGCAAAGGGATTCACCGCCCGATAGCAATCTTCAACTTCTAACAGTGCATAGCCTGGCTATGGCGGAAAGAGAGTTTCATTTATGGCAGCAAGGCGTAAATCAATCATCAAGAACTTCATCCTTGATACAAACGTACTTTTGCACGACCCACAGGCCATTTTCCAGTTTCAGGAGAATGCCCTCTTTATTCCCATTACCGTTATTGAAGAGGTGGACCGTTTTAAAAAAGACATGAATGAAACGGGGAGGAATGCCAGACAGGTGTCGCGCAACCTCGATGAATTGCGACTGCGGGGGGTTCTCTCGTCCGGGGTGACCCTCCCCGAGGGGGGGACACTCCGTGTCGTCATGTACCAGGAGGGGATGATGTCGGCCCTCCCGGCGGAGCTGCACGAGCAGAAAGCGGACAACCGGATTCTGGCTGTTGCCATGTCGGTGATGAATAGCGGGACGAATCCAACCATACTCGTAACAAAAGATACCAACCTTCGCATAAAGGCCGATGTTATAGGTTTGAGAGCCGAAGATTTCGAGCACGGAAAAGTAGATTTTGAAGACCTCTACTCGGGCCTTGTCGAATGTGAGGTCACAGGAAAGGTCATAGATACGCTCTACGGTTCCGGCTCTGTCGCTCCGACCGAGTGCGGCGAGCTATTGCCCAACCAGGTTATCATGCTTACCGATTCAAGCACACCCGCACATACGGCTCTGGGCCGCTTTGATGCGGGCAATAATTCCATTGTCCAGCTCCGTCGTGACATCGGCGATGGAGTATCGGGAATATACCCGAAGAACAGGGAACAGCATTTCGCCCTCGATCTGCTGCTGAACGACGACATCCAGGTAGTAACACTGGTTGGCAAGGCAGGAACAGGCAAGACCCTTCTGGCGATAGCAGCGGGGCTGCAGAAGGTTATGGATGAAAATGCCTACACCAGGCTCCTCGTCTCCCGCCCTATTTTCCCCATGGGGAGGGACCTTGGCTTCCTCCCCGGGGAACTTCAGGAAAAGCTGGCCCCCTGGATGCAGCCGATCTTCGACAACGTCGACTACCTCCTCTCAGGCTACGGCGATGAAGGGAAAAAAGCCAGAGGGAGGGGTAAGGTCTCGGAGAAGTCTGCAGGGAGGATGAACAGGAGTTACAAGGAGCTCGTCGATATCGGGGTAATGGAAATCGAACCTCTGACCTATATCCGGGGGAGGTCGATCCCCAAGCAGTACATGATCGTTGACGAAGCCCAGAATCTGACCCCCCACGAAGTCAAGACCATTCTCACACGGGCCGGGGAAGGCACTAAAATCGTTCTGACCGGAGACCCCTACCAGATCGATAACCCCTATGTCGACGCTTCGAGTAATGGCCTCACCTATGTCGTCGAAAGGTTCAGGGGCTCAGAGATAGCCGGGCATATCACCCTGACCAAAGGTGAGAGGTCGGCGCTGGCTGAACTCGCGGCAAATCTGCTTTAGTAAGTTAGAAGTTATTTTCTGCAATTTCCAGGCAAAAAATAACTTCGTAGGTTATGGAGGAACAGGAGGCCGCCAATCTCCCCATATCCTGGAGGCTTCGACGCTGCTGCTCCGAACTGGAAACGAACTGTAACTCGATCATCCAGGTTTGCGACTTTGAATTTCTCTTGACATCGATTGTGATGCTATGATATAGATTTTCTTCTCTTTGGGTCATAGGTTTTATCAGGGAGGGGTTCCTTGAAGTCAGGATCCATTCAAAGCCTCGATTGCCTGACACCTTTCGAGAAACTACATTCCCCAGTAGCTCAGTCGGTAGAGCAGGTGACTGTTAATCACCTTGTCCGTGGTTCGAGTCCGCGCTGGGGAGCCAAAATCCAAGGCCATATCCGATGAGGGTATGGCCTTTTTCATTTCCAACAATCGGTTCCGGTCTCGACTAATATGCCTTCAAAAGTGCGAAGTTCGTCCACGACGGGGAGCCAAAGTCGAGATGGCCGATTTCTTTAATGAAATCGGCCACTTATTTTTTACCCCTGCAACCTTCCAAGATACCCTGCAAAGTATCCTAACTTAATCGGCATGTTATCAGTTTTGTGATGCGTCATGACCTTGTGTCGCTACGTCAACTCCAAAACTCTCACCAGCCCGGATCGTTCATTAGTATGCAGTCAACTACTTCAAATTAAAGGTCGCATCTCGGTGACCTTGAACCAGGCGGCATGGGTGACAGCGGCACCTGCGCCGGGTCCGACAATCTCATCGGTGTTTTTCTTGATGATCGCCAGCAGATCCCCCTGTTCCTCGGTCCTGATCAGCTCCAATCCCAGGCGTACCCCGCTGAAGCCGGCTGAGCTGGTCTTAAACAGGAAGGCCGCGTGACGGTTATGGGTCAGGTTCTCGTAGGTGCGTTTGTCTGTCATTCCCCAGACCAGCGTTGTTTCGTTGATGACGAGCGGCCGGGCATAGACTGCGCTGTTGACTTTGCCGTCCGCGGAAGAGGTGGACAGCACTCCCAGTCCCGA
The DNA here is from genome assembly GCA_903915655.1 of uncultured Geobacter sp. Classification (GTDB taxonomy): domain Bacteria; phylum Desulfobacterota; class Desulfuromonadia; order Geobacterales; family Geobacteraceae; genus CAIWTU01. Next base: position 106,977 of record CAIWTU010000007.1, on the reverse strand, counting down.
ATGGGTGAATAGTTCGCTAAGATTCATCAAGTAACTCCTTCGTTTCGTATTTTTAGTGCATCTACCGCGACACCAGCGTGCTAATAAAGGTTGTAGCTCCGCAGAGAATGTGGCCCCAGCACTTCAGGGTAGCTATCATAAAACCCGTTGCAGATCAGGTAGAAACAAAACGGACGCAGTATGTCAAAGTATTCAGTTCACCACCAGGGCAGATTTCAGCTGGCCGCGCGCTGAATAGACGTTGCCGGTGACTAGTGAGACTGCTGTCGCCAGAACGAGCGGCAGTCCTCAGGCCACGACAATATCCTAGCGGCGGCGGATTTGTGTGGTGATGAACGAGCCGGTCAGGTAAACGTTTCCGGAGGCAGCGCTCATTTGGATAATCGGCCTCATTCTCTCACCCGGTTCAATAGCTGTGCCTTTTGATATATTCTGCCACATCGAACTTTCGCCGGCATCCATTGTAGTTCATGTAGCGAATTTTTCCAAAAACCGGGCGTTCTCCCCAGGGCCGGTCATGCACTCCACCGATACTCCAGGCGATTCCTGCATAACCGTTGGGGTCGCGACCGTCCAGCTGATAGCGATCGTTAAGCATGATAGCTGTTGACATGGCATCTTCAGGCGAGGGTGACCACTCCAGAATCTTTTTGGCCCAGTACATCCGCAGGTAGCCATGCATCGTTCCGGTGTTGACCATCGTCAGTTGGGCGGCATTCCAGAGCGGGTCATGTGTCTGGGCCGTTTCCAGCTGTTCCGGCGAATAGAGGTACTCCCGCGGGTCATGACGATGTTCCGCAATCGTACTTTGAGCCCATTCCGGGAATCCTTCAACCCGGTCATAGCTTCTGTTATAGAGACAGAAATTGTCGGCTAGTTCCCGTCGTACGATCAACTCCTCCAGAAATGTTCCGCTAGAAGGTGAAGTATTCAATTGACGTGAAACTTCCAGCGCAACCCGTTGCGCTGAAATCTGCCCAAAGTGCAGCCAGGGAGATAATCCGGACTGACCGTGACGGCAGGGATCGTTGCGCGCTGTTTCGTAAGAAGCAAGACCGTTTTTGATGAAGTCATCAAGTCGTGCGCTACCACCCTTTTCCCCTGGTGTAAGCCAGCCGATCTCTGCTACAGATCGGTCAACCGGTAAGCTGGACAAGGTTGTGTCAACATCGAAGTGGTTAACCGGTGATGGCCATGGAAATGGATGTTTTGAGACGGGTGGGAATTCAACGAGAAAATCCGGAAGCTGCCGATGAATTTTCGGCCGGATGGTGTAGGCGCCATACTCCTGTTTGGTTGAAGCGATGTGGCATGGTACGATGTTGTGGGCATCCACTTCGATGTGTGAGACGGAGACGCTCCGTGCCACCTGATCATGCCAGCTGCGCTTGATGCTGAGAGGATCAAAATCTGTTATCAGCACGCCGACCTGATGCTGCTGTATGAAGCGACATATTTCATCGGGCGGGTTGCCGCGCAGCAGGATAAAACAGATACCCAGGTCCCGTAGCCGCTCGGCAACCTGAACCAGGCCTCGCAGCATGAAACCGAAATGGCGCAGGGGTGCACCAAGAAATCCATCTGCAAGGGTAAACACAACCGCCAGGGGCGCCTGCCGTTTCAACGCCAGGTTCTGTGCATGGAGTAACGCCCAGTTGTCGGCTACACGCTGGTCGCGGCTCATCCAATAGACAACCGCTCCAGCTGATTCGGAAATCTGGTTGCGGCAATTGATGCGAAGCGGATGAATATTCATAGTCGTTATTCCGGTTCAAATCTATTCAACGCGCTGCAGGCTATCGTCTGAGTTTGTGGAAAGGCGGACTGCAGGTAGATGGCCGTCAAACAGTTCCTCCATTTTCCATGGTTGACGATGCCCAGATACCCCTCCACCGCCAGCAGGTCGCCGGCGGTCAATTCCGCCAGGTTGATGACGAGGTTGGACAGATGGTTCATGGTGAAAAGTGAAATTCCATGACGTTCTGAAAACGTGTCACCAGGTAGATACTCGATATCTGCACCCGGAACAGTGCGCAGCTCGGTGACGCGGTGAACTCAGCCAGGTGCGGATGGCGATCAAGGAATATTGCCAGTCCGCACTCCAACTCTGCTCCGCTCAATTCCTCGGCACTACCGAGGATGGTGGCGGCTGCCGCCCGGCTGAAATCGCTCACATGGTTACTGCGGTTGTCAATCAGGAGGGATACGTGACGGTTCCCGGTCAGATTGGCCCATTTTCGTGTGGCACGGAGTGTGGTGAAAAACAGCTGATGCAGGTCCGGGGTGACGGCCACCGCCACTAGGCTGGCATAGGGACCGTTCCCGGCGTCAGTGGCCAGTACGGCCAAGGGTTGACCTTCGCAGAGTTTTCGGAGGATAATATTGTTTTGAGCGGTGTTGTTCATTGATGTGGTTTCTCCTGTATTATGCATCGTACAGACAAATCCTCATCCGGCATCTTCTGTGCCAGCCGGCTGCAGATGACGTTTTCGGTGCCGCTTCTAAGTATTGAAGGTTGCGATGATTCCATGTAACATTATCACATTTTTTGTACAAATTACTCTAATGGATGAAGTTCTTATTGAAAATTCATTCAGAACAGGCAAATCAAAGTGACCTTCCTCTTTTTTTACCCCAAACGTACAAGGTGCTGGAAATGAAACTGATCAGACTCATCGCTGTCATAGTAGTACTGCTGATTACAGGAGCGAACATTGCCATGGCAACAGAAGAAGCCCCTTACACTGTTCTGAAAGCAGACGATATCTTTGAATTGCGCGAATACCCGCCCCAGATTTTGGCCGAAATCATTGTTGATGGAGAACTGGAGGATGCGGGTAACAAGGCCTTCAGGCCGCTTTTTCGTTACATCTCCGGCGACAACAAATCACGCGACAAGATTGCTATGACGGTTCCTGTTTCGCAGGAACACAAGGGAGAGAAAATATCTATGACCGCTCCGGTCAGTCAACAGAGTATACAGGGAAAGTGGGCCGTCGGTTTTATGATGCCGGCCTCATACACTATGGAAACCCTGCCTATTCCTGATGATACAAATATCAAGTTGCGGCAGGTTCCTGCTCGCCGGTTAGCAGTCGTTCGCTATTCCGGTTTCTGGAGTGAGGAGAAGTATCTGCTCCACAGAGAAAAACTGGAAAAATGGATAAAAGACAACCGCTATACCGTTACCGGTGAAGCGGTCTGGGCACGGTATAACCCACCTTTTACTCTCTGGTTTATGCGGCGCAATGAGATCCTGATTCCGGTAGCTGCAGGTGCTAACTGATTCAGCCAGGACAAGGAGACATTGAGAGTCGCGGCAAAGTTTCGTTCAGATAGATGGTGAAATACTCGGCCTTGAACGACCAGATGAACTGCCTGCCCCATACGGCATTGGGTGTCGTATTCCGCACAAATCCGCGGGAGGTGCAGGTCTTTACCGAGCCGTCGAACCCGCCTTTCCGAAAGGTAAATGTTGCGGCGATAGTGCCGTCTTGATCGATCCGATAGGACTCAACCCCGTAGTAGCACCCTTTTCGATGAAGGACGGGATAGTGGCGATTACATGCCAATCTCCCATGAACCGGGGCAGGTCAACTTTTTCGACGGTCTTGAGCGGAGCGAGCGAAGAACTGCAACCTGCTGCCAGAAACAGAAAGACGAGGGTGTTACACAATTGCCTGATCATGCGATATCATCTCAAGCGGGCTCATGCTTGTCTGGTAAGATTTGTACCGTGTTTTCGGTCAAAACCAAGGCACCTTTCTCAACAGGCTATTGAAAAACTATTGCGGGGTTTTTCTGCAGGGTTACTGCTCGTTCGAAACCTCAAGGTACCCATCGGTACCTTCCATATCCTAACTTCCCTGATGCCTCGTTATACTGCCACTAAAGTTGCCCTTCCTCTTCTCATGTAATCTATTCACCTCTGTCCAGGTTTCGGCACAGGTGGTCGAGAAACTTTACGTTAATCAGCCGGTGGACAATGGCCTGGGTTGAGCGGTACAACCGGCTCCGGAGCCGGGACGGTCCCGGGCCGCCCAGCAGAAGCGGGCAGTAGTCGGCGACCTGGACGCCCAGTTCCACCCCGTCCGGTAGGGGGGAAACGGTAAAGGTGAGCATGCCCCGGCCGCATTCGCGTTCCTGTACCAGCAATCCGCCTTGAATGCGGAGCGCCGCTGAACGGCTTGCGCCATCCCGGAAACTTTCCGGTGGAGCGAATAGCAGGAGCGGATGGTGCACGCATGCCAGCTTGAAGGCTATCCCGCCTCTGGCCGCGACCGGACGAACGAGGGAGAGAGTGCAACGGCGCAGGAACACGAGATATCTCTCCAGCATCTGCTCCGGCGTTGGAAGTGCACCGCCGGCAGGGAGTTGGACCCATTGCCGGGAAACGACCGAGGAATCCCCCAGAATGATGTCTTCACTGGTAATCCGGTTGTGCGGTATGATCTTTCTCCCCATGGGATACTCCATTCCTGGAATAGTGCATTGGCGGGCCGGTGCCTTTCACCATCCGCAATTCTCTCACTTCCGTGAAGGACGTGCCAGCCAATTCCGAAATTATCGTGTACACTTGTTACCATACAGCTCGTGAGGGGGAAAACCATGGAGCCGAGCAGAGGGACGGTCTTGGTAACCGGTGCAACCGGATTCATCGGGAGGAGACTGGTATCCGCACTCGCGGATGAGGGCTTCCGGGTTCGCGCCATGGTGCGTCGTCCTGAAGCCGCCGTACCTGAAGGCGTGGAGGAGGTGGTCGCGGACCTTCTGGAGCCGCTTTCGCTGGACGCAGCCCTTGCCGGGGTCGATACCGCCTTCTACCTGGTGCACTCCCTAGCGGCCGGCCGGACCGGTTTCGAGCAGCGTGACCGGCAGGCAGCTGAAAACTTTGTGACCGCTGCGGACAAGTCGGGCTTGCGCAGGGTCATTTACCTGGGCGGCCTCGGTGAAACCGGCAGCGGCCTCTCCGAACACCTGGCCAGCAGGCGGGAGGTGGCGGAAATACTGCGGAGCGGCCGATTGTCCACCACGGTCCTGCGTGCGGCTATCATCATCGGTGCAGGTGGGGCATCCTACGAGATCATCAAGGCACTGGTCGATAGGTTGCCGGTGATGATCACCCCCCGGTGGGTCTCCACCAAGTGCCAGCCCATAGCCGTCGCTGATGTCATCAATTACCTGTTGGGGTGTCTCCGTGATGAACGCACTTCAGGCGGAACCTTCGACATCGGCGGACCTGAAATACTCAGCTACCGTCAGATGATGGAGTGCTTCGCCCGGCTGCATGGCAAGCGGTTGCTGATCGTGCCGGTCCCCCTGTTGACGCCGAAGCTCTCCTCCTACTGGGTGGGGCTGGTGACACCTGTCAAGCCCTCCATCTCCATGCCGCTGATCGAGGGGCTGCGCAACGAGGTGGTTTGTCGCGACACCCTCCTGCGGGACCTGCTTCCCTTCCCGCTGACGCCCTTCGACGAGGCGCTCCGGCGTACCTTGGACGAGGATCGTCCGGGAGCCTGCTCCTGACCGGTTTCACCCTCCGATGGCCGTCACTTTGTGCGCTCCGCAACGGCAAACCGGCTGCGGATTTCCTCGATTCGAGCGCGGTTCTTGCCCAGATCCGAATAGCCGAGGCGGGATGCGGAGCGGACGTGGATGAAACCCCCGTCGGGTTCCAGGAGGAATTCGCCGTCATCCACGAAGCCAAGCCGAGTTCGGAACTCGACTCGCAGGTAGCTTCTCTCCTCCCGGACAAAGGTGGTGTCGTAGCGTCCTGCCAGGATTTTCCTCAGCCGGACAAAAGCGACAGCCGGGTCGTTGCTGAACCGGAGGGGATCGATCCGGTGCTGTTCATCGTCTGCACAACTGGAAACGCAGTTGGGAGACAACGGGCAAGGTGCCAAGGCTCCATCATGCACTCCCAGGCTTTGCGGCCGCTCTCCAGCACAGGCCGCCAACAGGCTTCCTAGAACTCCCATTGCAAATACCCCTTGAACAATCCGCATCATTTATATTTCCTGGACAGGATTGGATTCCCGATTACGGATCGCTGTCGGATCGGAAAACGTGGGCAAACCTAACCGCTATTCGCCGCACACATGATATCGATCGTTCCGGTTGTAGTCGTTCGAAACAGTATACCAGAAGCCTTAACTCCCGCACTTTAAACTCTTCGAAGGATTGGCGTGTCGAATACGACTCCCTACTTGCTAGAATAATATCCGTGACTACGATATGGAGAAGGTCATGACCAACTGCTACCGTTATGCCTCTTTATCCTTCATTCTGCTCCTTGCTGCTTTGGTAATCATGCAGCCGGGTTCAGTCCTCGCCATGACCGTACAAGGGGTAACGTTCGCCGAGAGTTTTGCAGGGTTCGTTGATCACCTGGCTATCATCTTTTTGTTGGTAGACTAGTGAGTAAGTCTCAGAAACCTATACTCCGTTCTTGGATGATTCTTCTTGAGTGGGCTCAGCAAAAAACCGAATTTATAAGAAAAAAGTTTTGCTGAGCGTCCCGCCCGGGGAGCCAACAATTCAAGGCACTTACAAGATATCTTGTAAGTGCCTTTTTTGTATTCAGCCTTTCATTCAGCCTTTCATTCATACTTTTTGGCCATGCCAGGAATGACCTGATTTGAGGCGTAAGGCCGGGATGATAAAAAGAGCCAGGTGACTAACCCGGCTCTTTGCCCTTTTGTTATCTCTCCATCTTATTGCGAAAATTCCGTATAGCATACATATGACAACAAGTCCGATTTTTCCCGATAGCCTTTGATGGCGTGGTCTCTCGAATTAAATTACTTTTTCCTTGACACCGTAATTGGATATGTGTAACATTAGCAGTAATTAACATTGTCTGCCAAACTCGGGGATAACCCGGGGACGGAAAGCCACGGAACTTAAACTTCTGCACACTTCGTGATGCAATAGTTGGCCGGGCTGCCGGGAGCACCTTCCGCAAAGGGTGTACCCAAGCAGTCTGGCCTTTTTATTTTTGTTTAGCGGTTTGTATAAGCCACACGTTAATAAACATTCCTGTTCGACGCGTTGATGGCGATTCATCGTAAATTGCTGGTAAATTACTTATCAGAAACCACAAAAATGGAGGTAAAGATCATGAAGGAGCAAGTTCTTTTAGTCCTGTTTTTAGGATGCTTCTTTGTTTTAGTTCCAAGCTACTCACAAGCCGTTCCTTTTACGCTGGAACAGGCAGTCAGCATGCTCAATACCGATTTGCAAAAGATAGAAACAGGGAGTTTAACTACTGACGATTCAAACAACCTTCCCAAATTACTAGATTATGACGTGGGGAAGCAGACTTTTGGCAGATGGGCATCCGCAATAGCGAGTAAAATGTACACTGGTGAATTTACCAATTTTGACCAAAAAACAAATCAGCTATTTAATTTAATTGCTACCGTCTTGAAAAATGGGAAAGAAAAGGTTCTGGCTTCGGCAGAAAGATCTGCCCCCTTTTAACAGAAATTTCCTCTCAAGCTCCACAATCCGTCCCCGAAACTTCAACCTTCATGCTGATAGCTACAGGTTTAGGACAATCGCGATTCGCGAATAGAATATGACCATGATCCTGAAGCCACAAGACATAACGGACTCGTCCCACTGCCCTGCTTCTTCCGTTTTGGGGAACCAACCTCCAATAGTTGGACTTTTCCTTTAGAAGAGTCCCACTATTTTATTGTAAAGAGTCGATTGATCGATACTTCCGGATGGTAAGATCTCACACAGTTTGCATTCGTTCAGAAGATATCCCGGAAACATACCCAAGCATTGTCGCGGATCAAACAACCCATCCGAGACGACAACTATCCTGACACAGGGGGCAACGGAACCCCTCTCTCAGTTGGTCTGAGTGCTCGGCCTTCAGCTTTTTCAGCATGGCCAGATAGTCTGAGGACGCCTCGGCAGCCTCGCGTTTGGCCTGGCTGGCGCCTCGTTCTCCCGCTTTCTTTTCAAGCTCTTTCTGCGCTTCGCCCAGATCCGCCTGCAGTCTCTTCAGCCGTAATGTCAGGCTCTGGAGGAGGTCGGACGCCGATTCGAGATTCTTTTTCTCGTACTCCAGTATCGCTATTTCAACTGCCAGCGACTGCCAGTCGAGTTCACTGAAATCCGTGCACTCGTCCAGTTTCGACAAGGCGTCGAGACGCTCCTTGAGCAGACGCTGCTCACCAGGGACCTTGCCGATCAGCGTGCCCAACTTGCCCGAATATGGAACCGCCTGATAACCGCACCATCTATTTTCCCCGTTACGCATCTTCCGGTCAGATGGTTTCGCACGGCCAGCCGGACAAATTTTTCGATGATGTGCAAAGATGGCTGAATATACCGGCCACAAATTCTATCCCTGATCATCAAAAAAATGACAAAAAGATTGATCCAGTCGTGCAAAACCCTGCGGCGGGAGTATCTGCATACCACGCCGGTGAAAAAAGTTGATTTGTTGGGTAACAAAACTGCCCTGCTGCACATTTATACGCTATACTACTTGACAAAGATCCTCTATTTCAGGAGATACTTAATGCTAAACAGGCCATTTCAAACAAAAATGCAACTGTTCCTTACCGTAATAGTTTCAGTCATTGCTCTCTTTGCCAACAGTGCAAGGGCCGATATGGCGCTGAAATACACCTGGCAAGAAAGAGCTACTAAAGGCGGCCAGACACAATATGTAGCCGGCAAGCAATATCAAGATACGGTTAGCGGCGCCGAAAAAACAGAGTACTACAACCAACAGGGGCAACTGATCCCCAATCCTGCCGAATGGGGGCTCAAGGAAAAGAACTGGCAGAACAATCGCGGCCACTGGTTGGCCAGCACTCCGGCTGCCGCCATTTCGGGCGTCAAAAGCACGCCATTCACCGTTCCCTCCTTCCTGTTAAACAGGCCCCTCTCCCCCCCCAGCGCAGCCTTGCCCGGCATCACAGCTGACGCCATTGCCAGCCGCCAGGCCATCCAGCAAAGCAGGCCGAACAAACCGCTGCTCATTGGCGTGCGCCGCCCTCTTCCCACTGCCGCGGCGAGCAGCGTCGGCAAGAGCGACAACCGCGACTGGCAGACCGACGCCCAGGGCAACCACTACTTGCGCCAGCGCATCACCGTCGCCGACGCCAGGGCGATCCGGATTTATCTCGAAAATATCAAATTGCCCACCGGCGCCTATTTCATGGTTTACGCCACCCAAAACCCGAGCGAATGTCGTGGCCCCTACGATGCCATGCTCCTCCAGGAACGCGATACATTCTGGACTGAGTCAATTTTTTCCACCGATGTTACATTGGCAGCTTTTGTTCCTGCCGCTGCCAACCGAGCCAACCTTTCATTTGCCGTCAATGAAATAGTCGATATATTCGCTCTGCCGTCGCTTTCTACTCTCAAAGAAGGTAACTGTAACAAAGATGTTACCTGCTATTCCGACTGGCAAAATCAGGCCGCCGCTGTCGCCGGCATCGGCACAATCAATCAAATCGGGGCACTCTGGTGTACCGGGGCACTACTAAATGACAGTAGCGAACACCATGGCAATTATTTCATGACCGCCTACCATTGCATCGCCAATCAGAAAGAAGCCGACACTACCGAATACTACTGGTTTTACCAAACCAGTATCTGCAATGGCTCCCCACCCTCCCCCGCTAATGTCCCCCGCACCGGCGGTGGCGCCACCTTCCTGGCAGGGATGAGCGGTGATGGTGGCAATGATTTCAGTTTTCTCCAATTGAGGCAAGCCGTGCCAAGAACCGTCAAATACGCAGGCTGGACGAGCGATTCGCCGGCAAAAGGCGCTGCTGTAACCGGCATCCATCATCCAGACGGCTCATACAAGCGCATCAGCTTCGGCGTGTTGTACGGTTCCGAGGACAACTGGTGGAGCGTCCAATGGCAGGAGGGAGTAACCGAGCCCGGCAGCAGTGGCAGCCCACTATTCAACGCCAATCAGCAATTTGTCGGTCAACTCCAGGGGGGTGACTCTTCCTGTGACACCCCTTACGGCATAGACGCGTACGGCCGTTTCGATCTCTCCTACCCCATCGTAGCCCAATGGCTAACGAGTCGCGGAGGCGGCAGCTACGACAATGGCGACTGTTTCATCGCCACGGCGGCATGGGGATCTTATCTCGATCCACATGTGCAGGTGTTACGGAATTTCAGAGATCATTACCTTGTAACAAATAGTACCGGCAGGGCTTTTATGGAATATTATTATGCCATATCGCCCCCCTTTGCCGGCTATATCAGGCAACATGAATCGCTGAGAACCGCTACAAGATTCATTCTGACCCCCATCGTTTATAGCGTGAAGTATCCGTGGTTGCTTCTTATCTTCATCGTGGTCGCTATCGGCATCTGGGGCCGTAAAAAAAGAGTCCTTGAAAAGTTCATGCGCTAAAAGCACGGATATTATCGTGACACAGGGGGTACCGGCATAAAACCACTTCAACCCTCATTGCCGGATTTATCGATCTTTTATTGATCTGAGTCAAATGTTTCCATGGACATTACTGTATTGTATAAGCATCAGGCAATTCTTTTGGATCTCCCCGGAGGGTGATAGCGTACGGAAGAAGAGCTGACGCATTTCGTTGGAGTTCAGCATGGCGCTACTCTGCGACGAAGCCGAAGCGTTGCAGGGGTCCGCTCCCATAATCCGTGAGGTGACGGAGCGTCTGATTGTCTTCAAAGCAACTCTGGCAGCCGCAACCGCGTAGGCAGGTGTTGTCAGAGGCAGGACTAAATCTAGGAACAAAGGAGTTCGACCATGATTAAGGATGCCGCAGCAATTGAGAAAACCAAAGCAGATTTTTCGGTTGAGAAAATGTTGGAAATCAGGGCGAAGGCAGAGGCGGCGGTTAACCTGATCGCTTCCCGGGTTCAGGTCGGCATGCTGGAAGAAGATGCCAACAAACTGGTGGTCGACACATTAAAGGAGATGGGTGCTACAAAAGCATTTCATAAACCGTATATTCGCTTTGGCAGTAACACCACCATTACCTTTGGAGCGGATTCGGTACCGGGAATCCGTTTAGGTGAAGATGACATCTACTTCATAGACATCGCACCGGTTTGGGATGGATACGAAGGTGACGCTGGCGATACGTTCGTTACCGGGAGTAATCCGGAACTGAAACGGTGTGCGGTTGACGCCAGAATGATCTTCGAAGCCGTTGCTGCAAAGTGGAAAAAAGGAAAGGCTACAGGTGTTGAGCTGTATGACTATGCCCAACAGCTGGCAAAAGATAAGGGCTGGGTGTTGAACCTCGATCTGGGGGGGCATCGCCTGGGCGACTATTCCAGCGCGGAGCACTACGAGGGACCGTTGCACGAGATTTCGTTTTACCCCAAGGCAAATATCTGGATGGTTGAGATTCATATCCGGAATCCGGAGAATACATTCGGGGCTTTTTACGAAGACTTACTCGTATAACAGCCTGAAACAGAGGTTTATCGCCACCTCACTCATGCAGTCGCGAGTGAGGTGGCGCCCTGTTTTGAACTGATCGAGGGGTTGTTTTTCAGAATAGATTGACAAGCGCCCACTGGTTGTCTGTTTATCTTTCCGGGTGTTAATCGCGGGATAGTGAAAAGCAGGTTTTTTATTGCTCTTTTATGCCCTGATAAGAAACTCTCGCTGTCTGTAAATTCTATACAAAAAATGGAGGGGGAGCCTATGTTTCTCAGAGAGGGGTTGGAAGCGCTGGTACGGGACTGGATCGATCTTCATGAAGAGGGTGGGACTAGTCTATCGGTTGAGGAGGTAGTGAGGAGGCTGGGCGGGAAGCTTGACCTGTCAATAACTCCACAAATGAAACCCGTTCAGATAGCCGGATTGATAGAAAGCCACCTCCAGCAGATACCAGGCGGACTCGATCGTGTTAGAAATTTTATGGCGCAATTCGGGACGCCAGGAGAACTTTTGGAAGAGATCGATCTGGACTGCATGGTATGCGACCTGGAGGCATCGGATAACGATGATCTACAGGTTTTTACGTAATCGTGCCGCGAAGAAGCCATCCATGCCATGCTGGTGCGGCCAGCTCCGGAAAAACCCCCGCCCGGAAAAAAGAGCCGCATATTCCGGGAATATCTGCCGTAAATCTTCTACCACAAAATCATCCCGAGACGTAATAAAATCATCTATTACCTCCTCATTTTCCGCCCCCATAGTGGAACAGGTGGAATAGAGAAGTACGCCGCCGGCGCGCAGGCGATCGGCCATATTGCCGAGGATGGTCTTTTGAAGAGCGGCAAGCCGCGCCACATCAGCAGCAGTTTTCTCCCATTTAGCTTCGGGATTACGCCTGATGACCCCCAGACCGGAACATGGCACATCGACAAGGATACGGTCAAACTCCGGGTCACCTTGCCGGTGGCGAATTTTGGCCGCATCGGAGGGGAGCGCCTGTATGATCGAAATGCCGAGGCGTTCCGCCGTCTCCATGATACGCCGGAGCTTGCCTGTATGGATGTCACACGCAAGCAAAGAGCCACTGTTCCCCATCATCTGGGCAATATGGGTCGATTTACCCCCGGGGGCGGCGCAGGCATCGAGTATGGTCTCTCCTGGAACAGGAGCCATAAAGAGTGCGGCAAGCTGCGAGGACTCATCCTGCACCGTGCAGAGGCCTTCCTTGAAACTGCGCAGAGCTGACGGGTTAACCGGGGCGAGGAGATTGATTCCGTCAGGAGAATAGCGGCTCTTGTCTACAGCAATTCCCTCTTCGGCAAGACGCTCAAGCAGGGCCTCTCTAGTTATTCTGAGGGTATTCGTTCTGAGGGTAAGCGGGGCATGCCCAGCCATTGCTTTAGCGAGCAATTCAGCCTCCGCAAGACCCAGTTGCCGCACCCACTCTTCCACAAGCCATCTCGGATGTGAATAATAGACAGCGAGAAATTTTACAGGGTCATTTTTTCGGTCCGGCCAGACAATAGCGTCCCGCTCCCGATCAGCTCGGCGGAGCACTGCATTAATGAACCCGGTAGCCCTCGGCGAATAAATCTTCGCCAGGTTAACTGTCTCATTCACCGCTGCCGAGACGGGAATCCTGTCGAGAAAATGGGATTGGTAGAGCCCGAGGCGGAGCAGTGTCAGGACGGCATACTCCAGTTTATCGGTTTTCTGGCTGGAGAATTGGTTGATTATATGGTCGAGTGATTCCTGACGACGGGAGACACCGTAGACGAGTTCCGCCATGAGCCCCCGGTCCGGCCCGAGCAAAGCACCCTTGGACAATTCCAGATCGATGAGAATATCCGCATAGGACTTCTCCCGCTTGATTCGGATGAGGATTTCAGCTGCTGCCTGCCGTGGATTAGTTGTGCTCAAAATATGCTCCGTCGTCTGTAAGGGAAAAAACAAAAAGCAGCGCGGATCGGATACCCTCGCTGCAAAACCTAAATTATGACCTGAAGAATGGAGTTACAGCTTCAGACTCTCGACCCGGATACCATCACCATCGCTTCCAGCCTTTTGATCCGCTCCTCAATGGGAGGGTGGGTGGAAAATAGTGACATGAGTCCGCCACCGGTCAGGGGATTGACTATAAACATATGGGCGGTAGCCGGATTTGCCTCCATAGGTATCTGCCGGTTTGCCATCTCCAGTTTTCTCAAAGCGCCTGCAAGGTAGAGAGGATTACCGGAAAATGATGCGCCCCCTTTGTCAGCCTCGAATTCACGGGATCTTGAAATCGCCATCTGGATAAGCATTGCGGCGAGCGGCGCGACAATCGCCATCACAAGCACGCTCAACAGTCCTCCCCCTTCATCGTCGCGGTCACGCCCCCCGCCGAAGATAGCCGTCCACTGCGCCATATGCGCCAGGTATGTTATGGCCCCTGCAACGGTAGCGGCAATGGTAGAGATCAGGATATCCCGGTTTTTGACATGGGCAAGCTCATGAGCCATGACCCCCGTCAGTTCATCTCGTGAGAGGATTCGCAGGATTCCGGTCGTCGCCGCAACAGCTGCATGCTCGGGATTACGTCCTGTGGCAAAAGCATTAGGGGTATCCGAAGGGATGACATACACCTTCGGCATCGGAAGGGCCGCATGGGTAGCCAGTTGCCTGACCATGCCATAAAATTCCGGATATTCCCTCTCGGTTACCGGTTGGGCTCCGTACATGGCCAGCACGATTTTGTCCGAAAACCAGTAGGAGACAAAATTCATCCCGATTGCCATAATCAGGGCAAAGGTCATGCCGCCCCGGCCACCAATGGCGCCGCCGGCCAGCACTAAAATGACCGTTAGCAGGCCTAGAAGAAAGGTTGTTTTCAGAGTATTCATATTCTGTCTCGGTAATAGAGATATTCCTTTAACTCGAGTATAAGCATTGCCGACTGGAACTGCAAGGAGAACTCACTATCTCAGGTATACGGACAGATTTTTATGCGCCCTTTCCAGGCCTTCCCTGCTGTGAGCTTCAAGCGTATAGGCTGCCTCTGGGGCATGTCGCTTCAGCAAAGCAAAAAGAGCATAAAAATCTATCCCCCCTTCACCAAGCGGCAAGTGGTCATCCCTGATTCCATTATTGTCATGGAGGTGAGCCTCGGCTATATAACCTCCCACTTGGGCAAACCAATCATCGAGACTCACCTTTGCAAACAGGTTCCAGTGGCCGACATCAAAACAGTGGCGAAAGAGCGGCGAGTCGATTGCCTCAAAGAGCAACCGCAAGGTGGAAGGTTCTTCTTCAAAGATATTTTCTACAGCGATGGTACACCCTATCCGTTCGGCACGAACAAGCAATTTCTGCCAGAAGTCGATACTGTTATCAAGCCACTTCTGCCAGGTTTCCCCGTAACGCCACCGGTCATAACCCGGATGGAAAACGATAACCGACGGCCGTATTACCTCGGCAACGTCAAACAGCTGGTTGAACCTGTGCAAGGTCGCTTGCCTGACCAGAGGCTCCAGTGAGCCGGGGTTGAGATCTATGAAAGGGGCATGAAACGTCGTCTTCAGCTCATTTGCCGCCAATAGTTCGGCAAGGGGGGCAAGCTCCCCTGGAACGGCTGAATTCAGGGCATCAGAGGAAAAATAAATCTCCGTATTTATCCTTGCCCCGATAATAGCATCCAGGTGGACTTTGATGAGAGGATAGGGGAGATGGGCGTAAACAGTATTAGTTATCATGATTCTCTTTTTTACTGTGCTTTCGTATTATTTTATCCGTACACTCATCACATTTGACCAACTCTTCCAGCTTCTGGATAGCCGTCTGTTCGCCCAGGACGATAAGGGTATCACCACCTTCGATCTTTGTATGGGACTCAGGGTTGAAAGTCTTTTTGCCGCTCAAGTTTTTTATCCCTATTATCATTACCCCGGTCTCCTTGCGTAAGCCCGAACTGACAAGATTTTGCCCTATGAAACCGGAAGCGGCAGGAAGCTGTATCTCCTCAATCTGGAGTTCCAGGTGCTCCCGCCCTGTGGCTATCTCTATAAAGTCAACAACATTGGGACGGAGTATGGCCTGGGCCATGCGGTTGCCACCGATCATGTAGGGGGAAACCACCTTGGTTGCGCCGGCCCTCAACAATTTGATTTCGGACCCATCCTCACCGGCACGGGCAAGGATGAACAGGTCGGGATTCAATCCGCGGGCGGTAAGGGTTATATATACGTTCTCCGAATCGGAGGCAACCACCGAAACCAGACCCCTCGCCCTTTTAATTCCGGCTTTTAAAAGCGTTTCATCGGCCGTTGCATCACCATGGAGGAAGAGCAACTGATCTTCCTCCAGTTTGGCCAGCAGTTCCGGATTTTTTTCTATCACCACAAAAGAGAGCGGTTTGGCCGCAAATTCCTTGCAGATGAGTGCGCCTATCCTTCCAAAACCGCAGACAATAAAATGGTCCCTGAGGGCTTCTATCTTTTTTTCCAACTTTTTTCTCCCGACAAGGCGCTGAAACTGGCCTTCAAACATGTGTTGAGCTAGTATGCCGACGACATAACCGATCAAGCCTACGCCAAAGACGATGAGCAGGATAGTAAATATTTTCGCTCCGTCACTGAGGGGATAGCTTTCCTCGAAACCGACTGTTGCTAGGGTTATGATTGTCATGTAGAGGGAATCCAGGAACCGCCAGCCCTCTATAATCATGTAGCCACTTGTCCCGAGAGAGACAAGTAGCACCAGAACCAGCATGGAAAATATCAACTTCCTGTCCGGATTCATCCACTGCTCCTTTGGGGAAAGATTAACCTTGGATTTTTTAAAATGCAAGAAAATACCGTTGTGCTTGTTGCCACTGGTGGTCGCTCGGTTACGGATTTTGAAAATAGAGCCGACTGGCCTCTGGGGACGAATGCTTTTTTAGGGGCAAACCATTGTATACTTGACAATTCAGGCGCACTGTTTACAATGAGGCAAAACTGTTTAAGGTCCTTAAGTTATACCTCGCTTTGACACACTGCCATCGTACAGCCATGATCACAAACCTTGAACCCGCTAAAGGCTAATGAATTGCTGAAAAATATTCCAAAGGTAGACAAAATTCTGAACTGGCCGGAGATAAAAGCCGCCTGCTCCGTTTATCCAAGGCCGCTTGTAATAACGGCTATCCGTTCGGTTCTGGCCTCGCTCCGTTCCGAAATCATCGGTCGCACTATAACACCGGCATCGCTCGACGGAAGTGCCCTTCTGGGGCGGGTCATCGCCGAACTGCAGTCGGCAAGCGCACCAAGCCTTAAGCGCGTGGTAAACGGCACGGGAGTGGTACTCCACACGAACCTCGGCAGGTCACTCCTTTCCGAAACTATACGGGACAGGTTGCTTGAGACGGCCTTTGGCTATTCCAATCTGGAATTTGATCTTGAAAAGGGAGAACGTGGTAGCAGGTATTCCCATGTAGAACCGCTCCTCTGCCGGTTGACCGGTGCTGAAGCTGCCCTGGTTGTCAACAACAATGCAGCCGCAGTTCTTCTGGCTCTTTCCACTCTTGCCAAAGGGAAAGAGGTTCTGGTGTCCCGTGGGGAGCTGGTAGAAATTGGCGGTTCTTTCCGCATCCCCGACATCATGCGGCAGAGCGGTGCTATTTTGAAGGAGGTCGGTACCACCAACCGGACGCATCCCGCTGATTATCTGGAGGGAGTAAGCACCGATACAGGGATGCTTCTCAAGGTACATACCAGTAACTATGCGGTTGTCGGTTTCACCGCCCAGGTTATGGTGGAAGAACTTGTAAAAATAGGCAGGGACCGCGCCATCCCGGTCATGGCTGACCTGGGAAGCGGAAATCTTATCGACCTTTCCCTTTTTGGAATTACCGGTGAACCTACCATCAGGGAATTTGTCGACGCCGGCATCGATCTGATCACCTTCAGCGGTGACAAGCTTCTGGGGGGTCCGCAGGCAGGAATTCTCGTCGGCAGGAAAAAGTATCTTGACCTGCTCAAAAAAAATCCACTCTTGCGGGCATTGCGCATTGACAAATTAACCCTTGTCGCCCTTGAAGAGACCCTGCGGCTTTATCTCGACGAACGCCAGGCTTTGGCAAACATACCAACCCTGAAGATGCTGACGTACGACGTTGCAGCGCTATATTCCCGGGGTAAAACCATGCTCCGACGTATGCGGAAGGCTCTTCCCACTGCAATCGTAATTTCCCTGAAAGACGGTTTTTCCCAGGCGGGAGGCGGGACCTTGCCCCTGGTCGAACTCCCGACAAAGCTCCTTTCGGTTGCGGTCACCGGGATCTCTCCCGATGAGATGGAGAAGCGCATGAGAAACTTCAAGGTTCCGGTATTGGGCCGAATCAGGCAGGATGCTTACCTGCTTGACCTGCGAACTGTTCTGGACCAGGACATTCCCGTAATCATTGCCGCCCTGCTCACGTTGAAGTTGCCAATACAGTAAAATATTCATTGACCAGAGCAATAGATGCTTATTACTATGAAAAACAGGGCGTGTTGCTAGCCAGAGAGAGGGGCAATAACTCTATGCACGTTGTAGCTCTTGTTCCGGCAGCCGGCATGGGAAAACGGATGGCTGCCGGGATTAACAAGCAATACCTGATGCTCAGGGGGAAGCCGATATTGGCCCATACCCTGACTCTTTTTGAGAAAGCGCCTTTCGTAGACGCAGTATATGTTATTGTGCCGGAAGACGAAATTCCCTACTGCCGTGAAAATGTTCTGGAACCCTATGGCTTCCGGAAAATAGCAGGGATCGTGGCCGGGGGGAGGGAGCGGCAACAGTCGGTTTACAACGGTTTGCAGGCCGCGGCAGGAATGCAGAGCGACGATCTCGTAATTATCCACGATGGTGTCCGCCCACTTCTAAAGCTGGAACTACTCGAACGCTCCCTTGAAGTTGCAAGACGTTACGATGGCGCACTGGTTGCGGTACCGGTCAAGGATACAGTTAAATCGGTAGCGGCAGGGGTCGTAGTGGGAACACCCAGACGGGAAGATCTCTGGCTGGCACAGACACCGCAGACTTTCCGCTATGAAATAATCCGTGAAGCCCATGATAAAGCCGACAGGGAAGGATATCTCGGAACCGACGACGCCTCCCTTGTCGAACGTCTGGGGAAAAGGGTCCACATCGTTATGGGTGATTATAGAAATATAAAGATCACCACACCGGAGGACATGCTGCTGGCCGAGGCATTTCTGGAGGAAACCTGCAAGGGTCCAAAGATTTTAGCCTGAAGAACTCAATAGTTGTACCCCCCGAGAAACTGGGGACGGCACGGCAATAATACTAGAGGTTCAAAACGAGCAGCTCCTCGCAGATTGACTACATAGGAAACTGTCGTATTTGAAGGAAAGGGATCATATGCGCATAGGTCACGGTTATGATGTGCACAGGCTGGTAACGGGAAGAAAGCTGATCCTCGGCGGCGTCGATATCCCCTTTAACAAAGGGCTCTTGGGCCACTCCGACGCAGATGTCCTGTTGCATGCGATCTCGGATGCAATTCTTGGCGCCATCGGTGAAGGGGATATCGGCAGACATTTTCCAGACACCGACCCGGCATATAAAGGGGCATCAAGCATCAAGCTCTTGCGACAGGTTATGGCGCTGGCCGACGGTAAAGGGTACAAAATCGGCAACCTGGACGCCACCATCATTGCCCAGCGCCCTAAGCTGGCGCCATATATACCGGAAATGTGCACCAATATTGCCAGGGCGCTCGGCACGGAACCGGACTGGGTAAACGTGAAGGCAACCACCACCGAGGAACTCGGCTTTGCCGGCAGGGGCGAAGGCATTGCTGCCTATTCTGTAGTCATGCTGAAACAGAATCAGACCTAATAATCGTTCGGAATCCATTTTCAGTCCCACTTCCTCGTTATCGCCCGGATCGGGGAGAGAGGAGGCCTCCGCTGCATTGAAACATTTAAGTGCCAAAATTGCCAATACCCCAGAAAAAGGACTGCGCCGATATGACTTTACCAGAGACAGCATCATCTACCAACTTTATCCGCTCCATTATCGATGAAGACCTCAAATCCGGCAAACATAAGACGGTAGTTACCCGTTTTCCCCCCGAGCCGAACGGGTATCTTCATATCGGGCATGCAAAATCTATCTGCCTCAATTTCGGCCTGGCCAGGGACTATAACGGCCGCTGTCACCTGAGGTTCGACGATACCAACCCGACCAAGGAAGAGCAGGAGTACGTTGATACGATACAGGAAAGCGTCCGCTGGCTTGGCTTCGATTGGGGTGAAGACCGCTACTACGCCTCGGACTACTTTGAACAGCTTTACCGATGGGCAGTGGCACTGATCAAGAAGGGGAAGGCTTATGTTGACGACCTGACCGCCGATGAAATCCGCGAACACCGCGGAACCTTGACCGAATCGGGCAGGGAAAGTCCCTATCGGAACCGCCCCTTGGAGGATAATCTGGATCTTTTCCACCGGATGAGAGCCGGTGAATTTTCAGACGGATCACGGGTACTTCGAGCAAAGATAGACATGGCCTCCCCAAACATGAACCTGCGTGACCCGGTCATGTACAGAATTCTTCACGCCACCCACCCCCACACCGGTGCCGCTTGGTGTGTTTATCCAATGTACGACTACGCCCACGGCCAATCGGATTCTATTGAAGGAATTACACACTCCATCTGCACCCTGGAATTTGAAGACCATCGTCCCCTTTATGAATGGTTTCTTGACCAGCTCGGCATCTACCGACCCCAACAGATTGAGTTCGCCCGCCTCAACCTTACCTATACAGTAATGAGCAAGCGAAAACTGCTGGAGCTGGTTCAGCAGGGGTACGTGAGCGGCTGGGACGACCCTCGCATGCCGACACTGGTCGGGATGCGTCGACGCGGATTCACCCCGGAGGCGATCAGAACTTTCTGTGAAAGGATCGGCATCGGCAAGAACGACAGCTGGATCGACATGGGGGTCCTTGAGGACTGTCTGCGCCATGACCTGAACGAACGTGCCCCCCGTGTCATGGGTGTGCTCCGACCTCTGCGCGTCGTCATCGACAACTATCCTCAGAATCAGACAGAGGAGTTCGATGCGCCAAACCATCCCAACAAACCCGAGATGGGCTCCCGTAAGATCCCTTTCTCTCCGGTAATTTATATCGAGCAGGACGACTTTTCCGAGGATCCCCCAAAGGGCTACTTTCGCCTGACGCCCGGGGGTGAGGTAAGGCTCCGTTATGCGTACATCATTAAATGCGTTGGCGTGGTTAAGGATGAACAGTCCGGTAAAATCGTCGAAGTCCGCTGCACCTATGATCCTCAATCAAGAGGCGGCTCAGCGGCGGATGGACGTAAAATCAAGGGGACCATTCACTGGGTTTCAGCACCCCATTCCATCGAAGCCGAAGTACGTCTGTACGACCGGCTTTTCACCCTCTTGAACCCGGGGAGCGACAAGGGGGGAGCAGACTGGAAGAGCGGTCTGAACCCAAACTCAAGTGAAACCCTGAAGTCATGCCGGCTGGAGCCGGGGTTAGCCGATGCAGCTCCAGAGCGCCGATATCAGTTCGAACGGCAGGGCTATTTCTGCCTGGATACTGTTGATTCTTCCCCTGGAATACCGGTTTTCAACCGCTCGGTAACCTTGCGCGATTCATGGGTAAAGAACCAGTGAGAAGAAACCAGAGGTCGTTAGTTTGAATTAAAATCGGTAAAGGATAAAATATGCCATTACGAGTTTTTAACACCCTATCCGGCAGGAAAGAAGCGTTTGTCCCGGTGACTCCGGGCAAGGTTAAGATGTACGTGTGCGGGGTGACAGTGTATGATCACACCCACATCGGCCATGCCAGGGCAAATGTTGTATTCGACATTATTTTCCGCTACCTGCAATGGATTGGCTACGAAGTCACGTACGTTCGCAACTATACGGACATTGACGACAAGATTATCAATCGGGCCAACAAGGAGGGGGTTCCTTTCCGGGAGATATCGGAACGGTTCATCCGGGAATTCGATCTGGACATGAAAGCCCTTGGACTCGAGCTTCCAACCTGTCAGCCTAGGGCTACGGAGCACATCGCTGATATTATAAGGCTGGTGGATACCCTTGTCGAAAAAGGTATGGCGTATCAGGCGGGGGGTGACGTTTACTACTGCGTGGAAAAATTTGATTCCTACCTGAAGCTCTCCAGGAGAACCCTTGAAGATATGCAGGCCGGTGCCAGAATCGAGGTAGATGAACGGAAACGTCACCCTATGGATTTCGCCTTGTGGAAAGAGGCAAAACCGGGTGAACCATTTTGGGAATCACCCTGGGGAAAAGGTCGTCCGGGCTGGCATATTGAGTGTTCCGCAATGAGCATGAAATTTTTGGGAGAAACATTTGATATCCATGGCGGCGGTAAAGATCTTGTTTTCCCCCACCATGAAAACGAGATAGCCCAGGCAGAGGCCGCCACCGGCCGGCAATTTGTGAAATACTGGCTACATAACGGCTTTGTCAATATCAATTCTGAAAAGATGAGCAAGTCGCTCGGCAATTTCTTCACCATCAAAGAAGTCCTCTCCAGGTATGACTGTGAGGTGTTACGTCTGTTTCTGCTTTCTGCACACTACCGTTCGCCTCTCGACTTTTCGGATCAGAACATGGCTGAAGCTGCGTCCGGCATGGAAAGGATTTACGGCACGCTCGCCCGGATAGATGAGGCCCTGGCGGGAAAACAGGCAGAAACTTCGTCCCTCTCCGATGGTAATCCCCTCAATGAAAGCGAGTCCGAGTTGCTGGAAAAAACGGAGAGCCTGCTCGACCGTTTCAAGGAAGCAATGGATGATGATTTTAATACGGCCCTCGCCTTGGGAAATGTTTTTGACATATTGCGCTGTATCAACAAGGTGCTGGGGGAATCATCCGTGCCGTCTGAAAAAACTGTGTCGATACTTGCCCATTTCCGGTCTGATATTCGCGAAATTGGCAAAATTATCGGGATCGGCATCTCGGTTCCTTCTGCCTATCTGGAAAAAATCAGGGGCGACAGGTTGAACAGACTGGAGATAACTGAAGAAGAGATAATAAAACTGATTGAAGAACGTGCCAGTGCAAGGAAAACCAGGGACTTCAGGAGAAGTGATGAAATAAGAGATCTGCTCATTGCAAAAAACATAATCCTGCTTGACTCTGCGCAGGGGACATCGTGGAAGGTGAAATAGCCTTAAATCAAGCATCGAAAGCAGGCCGAGGCCTGAATTGACTGGGGAGATAAAACCGGTCAGCGCTCTTTTTTGCCCTGTTTAAATAAATGGTTATGCTGCCCTATTCTCCATTTGCGGTTTTGACAATTCATTTTTCAGAAGGACCATTGCTTCCCTCATGATATCTGAGACGCTCTTTTTCGTTGACTGCATAATCTCCTGAAGCGTCTCTCGTTCCTCATCGCTTATTCGCATGGATATTACGTTATATCTAGGATTTTCTCTCATCCTTCCCATTTTGCCTCCTGCTGATTGCTTGCAACAATAGAGAGTACCGGAAACCAAGTCATTGATGCTAATATTGTGCCAATTGAAAATCGGGAGGATTAACCAGCACAAAAAGCCGATATATCGGGGTTTAAAAAAAATACCCCCCTTCACGGCCTCAACTTTGAGATAACCATGTACCAGCAATGACACGCCTTATCTACAAAATCATACATCGTAGCATCCGACAAAAAACACCCCGGCAACTAGGAGGGCAAGTCACCAGGGCATAATGAGGGCCTCTCAGCCCTCGCAACAGCAATATCTTGTAAACCATATATATCATTATTGCGTATTATTTGCAAGAGATATCACGGTTACGCAATCGATAATCAGAGTATTTTCGGCATGATACTTTTTTCCTTCGCTTCACTGTCGGCGTCTCACCAGGGTTTCCGAGGTTGCCACAGTTTATGGTTTATGGTATAAGGGGACGGGTTCGGTTAAGAGTAGCCGCCTATCTACCCAACAATTGATGAAAAAATCCAGGCTTTTAAAGAGTATCAGAGGTCTCTTTCAAGAAGCCGTCATCTTCGCAGAATTATAAATCAACTTTTCAGGAATTCTTCTATGTTGTCGTATCTTCGTTTGTTTACCCTGTTTTTTACGCTTTTACTGATACTCCCTTCCTTACCTGGCGCAGCCACAACTCCTTACCGCCTGGAAAAGCCCCCCCTTGGTGACCGCTGGTTTGGCCTCTTTTTTAATGACGAGCGTACCGGCTTTTCTAAATCCACTATCAGGGAAACTGCTGAGGGGTATGAAATTCATGGTGAAAGCAGTGTAAAAATGGGCGGCCTCGGCTTCTCCAGGGAGGCTTCGATCCGTGAAAAGTACTCCGTCAACAAAGATTTGACCTTGAAGTCTTTTGACGTGGCGCAAATCATCGAGGGGAGGTCTGTAAAGCTAAACGGCGAGGTGACCCCGACAGGCATAAGGATAACAATCGATTCGGAAGGGGTAAGAAAAAACAGGCTGCTGAAGCGAAAAGGGATGGTCTATCCACCCCTGGCATTGAATCTCTATCCGCTCCTGCACGGAATTGAGGCGGGGAAGAGCTATCGCCTCTCCATCCTGGATCCAGAAGATGTCAAGATAAAGGCAGTAACAATATCCTTTGTCGGCTTCGATACAATCGAAGGATTGAGAGCAATTCATATGCAAAACAATCTCTATCCTGTGGACAATGATATCTGGGTCGACGCTGCCGGGAATACCCTTAAAGAAACAGTGCGTAACGGGTGGATTAATACTCTGCCAGAGGATGAAAAGTCCGCTTGGAGGTTTATCTCCCAGGCGGCCCTGTCAAAGAGGGATCTGATTCTAGATTACAGTCTTATCAAAATCGATACTCAAATTTCCAGGCCTGGAGAATTGCGGAAACTGGCAGTGCAAATATCTGATTTTCCTGCTACTATGCCCCTGCTGAGAAGCAACGCCCAAAATGCCGAAAGGGTGGGAGAAGGAAAAGTCCTCTTTACCATGGACAAATCTTTTTTGCAGGCCCGGCCGGAACCTGTTCTCCCTGAACAAGCCTGCTGGAAGCAATACCTGGAACCGTCGGGACAAATTCTGTCACACTCTCCGGAAATTACTATCCGGAAAAATGAGATTATCGGCGTGGAAAAAGACCCGATAAAAATTGTCGAAAAGCTGGTTCGCCATGTTGCTGCCACTATCACTGAAACAAATACCGACAACCGATCACCAATTGAAGCAATGAAAGAGGGGGGGGGAAACTGTCAGTCCCATGCACTCCTTTACTCCTCTTTCGCCCGAGCTGCAGGCATTCCGACCAGGTACGTATCAGGTCTTGTCTACAAACAAGGCAAGGGTTTTCTTTACCACAGCTGGGCCGAAAGTTATGTCGGGTACTGGCTCCCCGTTGACCCCACTTCCGGCGAAATACCGGCAAACCTGACCCATATCAAGCTGGTAGAAGGGGATTCCAGTGAGGAGTTGTCCCCCCTGGCAGGCCTTGTAGGGAAAATATCGGTGAAGATAATTGAACAACAGTATTAAGTAATCAGCTCCCTAACTCGGTTTTTTGGTCTGGAAGAACCAGAAGCGGTCTCTTTTTGTAATTCCGGACATTTTGCTAATGAATCAGTTTTACATTATATGGCACTGGAAGGATAATATATTATGGAATACAAAGACACATTAAACCTGCCTGTTACGCAATTCCCGATGAAGGCCAACCTCGCCCAGAAAGAGCCGGAGATACTGAATGGATGGGAGAAGATGGGGCTTTACGAAAAGCTGACGGAAATCGGCCGGGGCAAGCCGGATTATATCCTTCATGACGGCCCCCCCTACGCAAACGGACACATCCATATCGGCCACGCCCTGAATAAAATACTCAAGGACTTTGTTCTGAAAAGCAAAAGGATGAGCGGGTTTAACGCTCCATATGTGCCAGGATGGGACTGTCACGGCCTGCCGATCGAACTGCAGGTCGAAAAAAATCTCGGTTCGAAAAAACGGGAAATCACCAAACCGGAGATGCGTAAGCTCTGCCGCACCTATGCCGCAAAGTTTGTAGAAGCCCAGAAAAACGAATTTGTCCGACTCGGCATACTTGGCGAATGGGAGAACCCGTATCTTACCATGAACTATGTATACGAGGGGATCACTGCACGAGAGCTGGCGCGCTTTGCAGAAACCGGGGGGCTATACAAGGGGAAAAAACCGGTCCACTGGTGCTCATCCTGCGTCACTGCCCTGGCGGAGGCCGAGGTGGAGTACGCGGACCACAAATCTCCTTCCATCCATGTGAAATTCCCCCTTCTGGACGACATATCGGGAGAGATCCCCTCCCTGGCAGGAAAAAAAGTTTCCGTCATTATCTGGACCACCACACCATGGACCATCCCTGCCAATCTGGCGATTTCCCTGCACCCCGAATTTGACTACGTGGCTCTCGACACCGGTAATGAGGTTTACATCATCGCCGAAGGGCTCCGGGAAGCGTTTCAGAAAAGCACCGGCGTCCAGGGAAGCGTAATTGCCTCTTTTAAAGCGGGTCTGCTTGAAAGAAAAAATTGCCGACATCCTCTTTATGACCGAAGCTCCATCCTGTTGCTCGGCGAACATGTAACCCTCGAGGCCGGGACCGGATGTGTGCATACGGCGCCGGGGCACGGGCAGGACGACTATGAAATGGGGCTGAAGTTTGGGCTGGAGATATATAACCCCGTGGACAATCGCGGCAGATTTATGGAAAATGTGGAGTTTTTTGCTGGACAGTTCGTTTTCGACGCAAACAAAAGCGTTATGGAAAAGCTTTCCGAGACGGGCGCTTTGGTCGGCTCCGGTGAAATTACCCATTCATACCCGCACTGCTGGCGCTGCAAAAAGCCGATTATCTTTCGCGCCACCGAACAGTGGTTCATCAGCATGGAAAAGAACCAGCTGCGCGACAAGGCGCTTGAGGAAATCAACCAGGTTAACTGGATTCCCAAGTGGGGTAAGGATCGCATCTACGGAATGGTGGAAAACAGGCCTGACTGGTGCATCTCCCGACAACGCTCCTGGGGTGTCCCGATCACGGCGTTCCACTGCGCTGCCTGCGGAGAGGCCTTCGCCGACAGGGCAATTATGGAACATGTAGCAGACCTCTTTACAGAATACAGTTCCGACATCTGGTACGAAAAAGAAGCCCGAGAGCTGCTACCCGCAGGGGCGAAATGCCCCTCCTGCGGCAGCGAAAACCTTGAAAAAGAGATGGATATTCTGGACGTCTGGTTTGACTCGGGCGTATCTTTTGCCGCTGTACTTGAAAACCGCCCCTACCTCTCCGCTCCGGCGGATATGTATCTGGAGGGGAGCGACCAGCATCGCGGCTGGTTCCATTCCTCACTCCTGGTCGGAATCGGCACCAGGGGAAAAGCCCCTTACAAGAGCGTTCTTACCCACGGTTTCGTGGTGGACGGAAATGGCCGCAAGATGAGCAAGTCGGTAGGCAACGTGGTTGCGCCGGAAGAGATAATCAAGAAATACGGCGCAGAAGTGCTTCGTTTGTGGGTTGCAGCTCAGGATTACCGTGACGACATCCGCATCTCCCAGGAAATTTTGACCCGGCTTTCTGAATCGTACCGACGCATCCGCAACACCTGCCGCTACATTCTTGGCAACATTGCAGATTTTGACCCTCCCCGCGACTCTGTACCCTATGGACAAATGCTGGAGATCGACCGTTGGGCCATGCACCAACTGGAGGTTCTTAAAGAGAAGGTGCTTCAGGCCTACGATACCTGCGAATTCCATCTACTGTACCATTCAGTCAATTCCTTCTGCACCGTTGAAATGAGCGCCTTTTACCTGGACATTCTTAAAGATCGCCTCTATACCAGCAGGAGCGATTCTCTGCAAAGACGCAGCGCCCAGACAGCCATGTACCTCATCCTCGAAGCTCTGGTCAAGTTGATGGCACCGGTATTATCGTTCACCGCCGACGAAGTCTGGAGTTACTTGCCAAAGCAAGGGGAAGAAAGCGTTCATCTGTCACAGTTCCCTTTATTGCAACCGGACTATAAGGATGATGCACTGATTGGAAGGTGGGAAGAGATCATAAAAGTACGCGGGGATGTATCCAAGGCACTTGAACTGGCACGGGTCAATAAAATCATCGGCCACTCTCTCGACGCTTCCGTACTGATCAATGCACCAAAGGAGCTCCTGGCTTTCCTCCGCAACTATGCAGATGAGCTGAAAAGCATCTTCATAGTTTCAAAGGTCGAACTTACCGACGATATTCACGGAGAGTTTTATACTGCGGAGGGAACCAGTCAACTGAAAATCCGGATCAGCGCAGCTCCGGGAGAAAAGTGCGAACGCTGCTGGTGTTATGACGAAAGGTTAGGCATGGAAGCAGAGCATCCGACCATCTGTCCCAAGTGTCTGCTGGCTTTGAAAAGTTGAAAAGTTGAAAAGTTGAAAAGTTGAAAAGTTGAAAAGTTGAAAAGTTGAAAAGTTGAAAAGTTGAAAAGTTGAAAAGTTGAAAAGTTGAACAGTTGAACAGTTGAAGGTTGCTTTGGCGGCTTTGTCGCTTCACGCAACCGGTTTTTTTATCAGCGATTGAAAAAAGTGTCTCGATTAGGGAGTTGTACAAATGAAATCCAAATACTGCATACTTTTGACCGTCGCCACACTGGTACTTATCCTCGACCAGGCAACCAAACTCTACATCTCCAGAACGATGGAGCTTTACAGCTCCATCGTCGTCATAAAGGATTTCTTCTCCATCACCTATATCTGCAATAAGGGAGCAGCCTTTAGTTTTCTGGCAACCTCCCCCTATCGCTTGACGGTTTTAACTTTTGTCTCTCTGATCGCCCTCGCCGCAATCATTGTTTTTTTTCGTAAGCTTCGCCCTGACCAGAATTTTACTGCTTTCTGCCTTTCTCTCGTCTTCGCTGGCGCCCTTGGCAACCTGATCGACCGCGTGCGACTCGGCGAGGTCATCGATTTTCTGAACGTCCACTGGTACGAACACTACTGGCCGACCTTCAACGTGGCTGACTCCGCAATCTGCGTCGGGGTGTTTTTGCTGATTATCGATATGCTTATTGAAGAAAAGCGGCAGAACCGGCTGAAAAAATGATGCATCCAGACAGGCTTCAGGGAATTGAACCCGGAGAGATTAACTCTACCTCACACCTGTCAATGCGCAAATGAGATTTCCTGTTGCAAACGTTGTTTGACTGATAAAATTTGCCTGAATCAGGCAGCAGGGCATCCCGATTCCCTGTCATGAAGGGAGACAGGAAGTGATTCTTAAATCGGTTGTGGGGCAGGAACAGGCAGGGATGCGTCTGGATGACGGCGTAAAGCAGCTGTTCCCGCAACTCTCCAAGGGCCAGATACGCAGGATCATCGATTGGGGAGGATGTACTATCCGTCATGCCTGCGTGAGGGTGGCTTCGCGTACCCTGCTGGAGGGGGATGATATCTCCATAGGGGTGATGGAGCCGGAGTTCTGCCGCGAGTTGGTCTATTCCGTAGAAGAGCTACTTTACGAAGACAAAAACTGCCTGGCCATCAACAAGGCTGCCGGGATCAACTGCCAGCGCACCCCATACCAGCTGAAAGGTACGGTGGAGTATGCCGTCGGTGTTTACATGAAAAATCAGGGTAACGGTGAGCCTGCCAGGGTCATTCACCGGCTCGACCGGGGAACTTCAGGGGTCATGGTTTTTCCAAAAAACAAAAAGTATGCAGCACACCTCTCCACTTTGCTGAAGGAAGGGAAAGTTGCCAAGACCTATCTGGCATTGGTAACTGGAAATCCGTCCCGGCAACAGTGGCTGACTAATGCTCCCATTGCCAAGGTAGCCAAGTCACGCTACGGTGTAGAGACACCCGGAAGGGAATCACAGACCGGATTCAGGGTAATTGCCGCAGCAACCGGCACTGCACTGCTTGAGGCAACGCCCATGACCGGTCGTACCCACCAGATCCGGGTTCATCTTGAACATTGCGGTTTACCGATTGTAGGGGACCAGGTGTATGGAGGCGCTTCCGCCCCACGGATGATGCTCCATTGCCGGACTATGGCCTTTGAAGCAGGTGACGGCAGAAAGATCAGCATAACTGCCCCTCTGGATGAACAGTTTACCTCGGTTTGCGGGAAATATGGCATTGAGACAGCTGTTGATTGCTAACGTATTTTTAGTCTGCTCAGGAGTAAACCTATAACCCGGTTGAGGAGATGTTCCCTCGGGAGAGAGTGGATCACCGGTGGTTTCCTCCAGCCAATCCCGATCAATTCTTCCCTGATCTGACTGTTATTTTCATGGAGTTGTCCATCCAGAAACGTCCTGATTGCCTCCTTCTTTTTCCCACAAAGCAAATATACCCTGCCGAGGTTAAGATAATGCAGGGAGCTTGTCGATTCATCCGATATTGCCTCCCTGCACAATGAGATCGCTGCATCGAAGTCACGATTTTCTTTAGCCCGGCAGTAGGCAAGATTGGAAAGGATCTTAGGCCTTCGCTCCATCCGGGCAGCCTCTTCCAGTTTTCCAAGAGCTCCCCTCGTGTTTCCCCGGTCAAGTTCCTTTAGACCATCTGCCAATAGTTTGTCAACCCGCGTCTGTTCCATTCTTCACATCCTTATCAGGCGGTTCTTTCTAATTCCGGTCCGACGGCTGCCACTCACAATTCGCTCTCTGCAGACTGTTTTTTCAGTTTCCTCAAATTGGCAAAAAAGTTGCTGAGAATTTCGGAGCACTCTTCCCTCAGTATCCCAACAGTAAGTGCGACTCTGTGGTTGAGTCGCGAATCATCCGACAAATCATATAGCGATCCGGCAGCCCCCCCCTTTGGATCATGGCAACCGAACACCACGCGGTCAACCCTCGCCAGAAGAATCGCGCCCATACACATCGCACACGGTTCAAGCGTTACGTATATGGTGGCACCGGTTAGACGCCAGGCACCAATCTTACTTGAAGCCTTGCGGATGGCAATTATTTCCGCGTGTGCGGTGGGATCTTGTTTGCCTTCCCGCAGGTTATATCCCCGCCCAAGAACCGTACCATCCCTTACAACAACTGCCCCGATCGGCACTTCCCCGCGCCTGGCAGCTTTTCTTGCCTCGCCAAGGGCAACTCCCATCCAGTATGCATCATCCATCATCTCCCCTTTTGCCAGGCCGCACCGCTTGGCGGGAGGTCACATTCCGGATTCATAAGAGAAACATTGCTCCTGAAACTCAATGTTTAGATAGTTTCAATAGTAATAAATTGGCTACTAAATAGCTATAAATAATCGAGCGGCGCCTGTCAAAATTGACTGGCAGCACAATTTTCAACAACGGAAAAAATTAACACGATATTATTTGTAGAGCGTAACGATGATAATTGACGAGAAAGGAACCTCGACTGAAAAGCCCTCTTTTTTCCGGATATTATTTATAAAACGGTGTACAATTTTTCACACTAACGATAAATGGTGCGACCTGGGAGAAGATGATCATGAAAATTTACGATATCAGTGTTCCTTTGTCCATCGATACGCCGGTCTACCCGGGTGATCCGCAAATAGTTCTGAAACCGTTTTTGTCTATACAAAAGGGTGATAGCGCCAATGTTTCCATACTTTCCCTCTCCACCCATTCCGGCACCCATATCGATGCTCCGCAACATATGGACGATGGGGGTGCAACGGTCGACCAGATACCACTTTCAACGCTGATCGGGCGAACCCTCGTAGTTGAGATCGGGGGAGCAAAGCTGATTGGAAGGAAGGAGTTGGAGAGGCTCCCCATCAAAGGTGAGGATCGGCTCCTGTTGAAGACGGATAATTCGCGGCTCTGGAACCAGGCGGTTTTTTCAGACGGCTATGCCTCCCTTTCCGAAGACGGAGCCGCTTACCTGATTGAAATCGGTATCAGGTTGATTGGCATAGACTATCTCTCTATTGAGTCTTTTTCGGGCAACGGCAACACCCACAAAGAACTGTTGAGTCAGATGACAGTTATCCTCGAGGGTCTCGACCTGAGCGGAGTCCCTGCGGGGATATACGAGCTTATCTGTCTCCCCTTGAAAATACGGGGCGGCGATGGCGCTCCCGCGCGGGCGATCCTCCGCCAACTGGACGAAAAACCTCGAGATAAGGAAGAGTAGCGGCCTCTGACGAATCGGGGGTTATGATTGTCCGATCCATAATAGCAATCTGACCTATAGTTACTGAACTCCAGTTCATACCCCAAACAACTTCATGTTCTTGAATGATTTATATCGCTACTTCAGACCTGCCTGGTTTCCAAAAACCTGGCAGGTCTGACTTTCCATACCCCAGGCTCTGTGCCTGTCCTACACCATGGAGAACTACCTCACGGATTATCTCCGTAAGTAACGTACGGTACTTGATTCGGAAGGGGTCCGGCTCGCCCAATGCTTCACGGGTACTCAGGTAGCGTTTGACGGACCGTTCGTATTTCGGTTATCACTACCCCTTTTTACCAATCAATTTTATGTTATCAAAACCAAATTTTCTCATTATAGCAATTACCGAAGATAACCTGCCACAAAAACTTGGACCTGGTCTTTACATGACTCTGAAGGAAGCCCTGCATTAGCAGTGGAGTAACGAGGGGAAATTTGTTCGGGTTAACCGGAGGAGGCAATAATACCCGGTAATCCCCTGCTGGCCGCCCTGAAGAGGGCCATTGCCGTTTTGCCGTCACTTATCGACCCGTCAATGGCCATGCTCAAGGCCTCCTGGAAAGGGATTCGGACCGTTTCGATATCTTCGTAATACTCTGGATCCGGATCCCCTTGCGAAAGTTCCGTAGCGAGAAAAAGGTGCACGACTTCATCTAAAACACCTGGTGATGGGTGGATAATCCCAAGGGATTCAAGTTTTCCGGCAGCAAGACCGGTTTCTTCAGCCAGCTCCCGCCGCCCGCACTGTTCCGGTGCCTCGCATGGGTCGAGCCGGCCGGCCGGCAGTTCCAACATTTTTGAGTCAACGGCAGGTCGGTTCTGCCGGATTAGGGTCACTGTTCCATCCAGGTGCAGAGGAAGCACTCCGACACCACCCGGATGCCGCACGATCTGGAAGAGATGCCACCCCTTCTCCCCCACCAGGACTTCCATCTCCTCAACATTTACCACCAGCCCTGAAAACAGCATGCCCCTGTTTCTGGTCAACATCGAATTGTTCTCCCTTTTAAGACTTTCAACCTCGCTAAATACGGGTATACAGCGCACAGTGTAGCATAAATGCAGTAACTGCGTATATATCAATAGGGTCATTGATTTTTCGAGACCATACCGATTATTCACATGATTGTTTTGTATTACACGCTCTTTATGATATGCTTCAAGAATCGATATTCAGACTGACTTTCCTGATACTTGGCAAGGAGTTTTTCATGAAAAATTGGGTTTTTTTCGCGGCTGTCATCGGCCTGGTCCTTCTGGCTGGATGCACCATGTTCAAATCGTGGCAAGCTATTCCTCCGCCCGGAGGATGCGACCAGTGCCATACCCAGCCAGTAAGCGAGAACTGGTCCGTTGCCTACCAAGCTCCCATTCTCAATGATGAAAGAAATCATTTATATTTCCAGACTGGACAGTACAGCATGCCGGATACATCTAGACCGACTTCAGCACTCGAGACACGAAAAGTCGAAGAAGTGAAATGTTTTGCTTGCCATAACGCTCCGAACATGGCTCATAAGGAACGTACCGGACGATTCCATCACTGAAAGCTCTGCACCCAGGAGATAACCATGCACAAATCGAGACGAAAAACCAAGATAATCGCAACCCTAGGCCCGGCATCTTCTTCGCCAGCGGTGATTGAACACCTCATGGATGCGGGAGTTGACCTCTTCCGTCTCAATTTCTCCCACGGCGCCCATGATGTGATGGCGGAACTTATCACCACGATCAGAACCCTTTCAGAGCACAAAAACAGGCAGGTAAGCATTCTGGCAGATTTGCAGGGTCCTAAAATCAGAACCGGGAAGATATCTGGGGGCTCTATTTTACTGGAAAAAGGGGAGAGAGTTGATATAACCACCCTTGAGGTTCTCGGCCGGAAGGGGTTGATATACACAAACTATGCAGACCTTCCGCATGATGTGACATCAGGGGCACGATTGCTTCTGGACGACGGCGCTATTGAGCTCAGGGTTATTTCAAAGACTGACACCACCGTTTCCTGCAAGGTAATCGAGGGTGGAGTTCTGACGGATCACAAGGGGATCAACCTTCCGGGAGTGGCTGTCTCCGCGCCATCCCTTACCGAAAAAGATCACGCCGATCTCAATTTCTGCCTCGAATGGAAAGTCGACTACATTGCCCTTTCCTTTGTCCGTAAAGCCTCAGACATCGAAAACCTCAAACAACTCATCAAAGAGCGCGGCCTCCATATCCCTGTAATTGCCAAGATAGAAAAGCCGGAAGCCTTACGCAATTTTGTAAAAATATTGGCAGCTGCAGATGCCATCATGGTCGCCAGAGGAGATCTTGGGGTCGAACTGAGCCCGGAGCGGGTTCCGCTTATCCAGAAAAAAATTATCCGCCTCTGCAATAAGGCCGGCAAGCCGGTCATAACTGCCACGCAAATGCTCGAGTCGATGATAGCACACCATACACCGACCAGGGCAGAGACATCCGATGTTGCCAATGCTATTCTGGACGGAACCGATGCGGTTATGCTTTCAGGGGAAACAGCAGTTGGCAAATACCCTGTTGAGGCGGTAGCCACTATGGTTAAGGTAGCACTGGACGTAGAACAGGCCGACCTCTGGCGCATTCCAGTGGAAACGGTTGTTCACAGCAAAAATGTGACTGAAGCGGTAGCAGAAGCCGCCTGTCTTGCCGCCTCCGCCCTCAAGGTCAAGGCTATCGTAGTTATTACCCAATCGGGAAACACCGCTGCAATCATTTCCCGGTTCCGGCCCCAACTCCCTGTTTACGCTATCACCCCTTATGTTGAAATACAGCGACGTCTGGCGCTATATTGGGGGGTAACCACAGGATCGGTACCTTCCATGGATGGAACCGATCTTCAAATTGCTGCGGTAGAAAATGAACTATTGTCGCATGGGTTCAAAAAAGGGGAGATGGTTGTTATCACCATGGGAGCACCGCTTGCGTCTCGATGCACAACCAACCTGTTGAAGGTTCACAGCCTCGGGTCTGACAGCGTGACCGGGGAGAGGACGACCTTATAAAAAGTATTGGCAGTGCAGATGCCAGCGAAGATTCGTGTATTTCAATAGATCGACCTGGCAGATGAACTGCACCGGGGGCAAAGTAATGGCAGCGCTTCCGCGAGCGGTTCACCGCCCCCATCCAACCAATGGATCAAAGTGCCGTTCCGTTCCATACGGCGAAACCAGGTCTCCTGGCGTTTGGCGAAGTGGTGAATTGCACTGTTAAGTTTTTGAAACATATCGTTCAGGTTCAGATCACCTCGTAAATATCTTGCAACAAAACGGTACTCGAGACCGTAAAATTCCAGAGTAGCAAGCGAGACCCCTTTATTGTGCAGGCGCTTCACTTCTTCAATCAAGCCATTCTTCAGTCTCTCTTTCAGCCGGTCGGTAATCCGCCTGCATAGCAGACCCCTTTCCCACCTGATTCCGATCACTGCCGACCTGAACTCGGGAAAGGTCGGAACAGGCATTTCCGCCTTATACTCTGCAATTTCTATGGCCCTGGTGAGACGAACTCGATCCAGGAGGTCGGTTGTGTTGTGGAGTCTGCAATCTGTCATTTTGAGTCTTCGGGCCAGTTCAGCAATCGACATACCGGCCAGACCATCTCGCAAATACGGGTTTTCAGGTACCTCTACCAAATGGTAGCCCGTCAGGACCGCATCGAGATACATCCCCGTTCCACCCGCCAGGATCGGTAACCTGCCCCGATCGCAAATCCCTCTGAAGGCCTCCAGAAAGAGCCTCTGAAATTTGAAAAGATCGAAATCTTCACCAGGTTCAAGTATGTCGATGAGGTGATATGGAACATCCCCATACTCGCCCAGGTCTTTCCCTGTTCCGATATCCATTCCCCGGTAGAGCTGCCTCGAATCGGCAGAGATGATTTCGCCATCAAGCGCCCTTGCCAACTGCACCGCAAGCCTTGTTTTACCGGAAGCGGTCGGACCAAGTATGGCCAGGAGATCATACTGCACGGCACACCCCTTTCACCTTAACCATCTTTGAGTGTCATAGTAAATATTGATTGATATCAAATCAAATATGTATCTGTCAAACAGAAGGAGGTACAGATATGCTCTCCGCTGCGGTTAGCTCTGGTTCTCCTATATCCTCTCTTGCCATGATAATACCTGCCTCAATATCTGAAAAAATTTCAGCCGTCTCAGCAGTCTGGTCCTTTTTCGGGCAGGAAAGTTCTACCAATGTCCTTAACATGAAAATAAACCATTCGCGATTGTCATGCATCGGGGGAATTGCGTGGGTATTCGCGAGATAGGTTACTGCCCGAACAAGAATATTACTATCTCGCCCCTGTTTTAGCACCTCGTCGAGATGACTCAGGGCAATGGTATGAAATTCCCTGGCAAGATTTTCTATTTTGGCCAGATCAGTCGGTCGCACATCCCACATTGTTTTTTTAGCGGCCGAGAAACAGGCATATCGCAAAGATTCATAGTTCAGTTCCATTTATAACTCCATGGATCTTCGATTAAACCAAGAGAATCCGACAACACTGAATTAATTCAGAAAAAAGCAGGTCCACGGTTGGCAGATGAAATGCCCCGACAGGTCCCGGATCATGGCGATCTATTCCCTTATTACCCTTAAGAGCTCTTCAGGAAGCCGTTTCGCCTTCATGCCGGGTCCGACACATACCAGCTTTACCTTGCCGTCGGCCAAAAGCTTTCCGTCGATTACCCGTATGACCTGCTGACCAATGACAAATGAGGTTTTTCCTATTTCCAGGACCTCGGTCTCTATCTTGAGCAGATCATCGTGCAGGGCCGGGGAACGGTAATCGATCTCCAGATGAACAACAGGAAAAACATATCCGCGCCGGGCCATATCGGCGACCGAGAGACCTCGTTCCCTGAGATACTCCGTTCTCCCCCTCTCGAAGTAGTTCAGATAATTTGAGTGGTATACGACCCCTCCCGCATCGGTATCTTCATAATAAACTCGAACTTGCATAATGATCCGTCCCCTTATACAGGATACCCTCCCCGCATTCATCTTTGATCTTTCAGATCAGCTTATGCCGGACGGGGTAAGTTTTTTCTAAAGTCTCAGCTATACGGATCAGGAATGAATGAAACTATTTTCAAGACCCGCTAAAAACCGGCCTTCATATTTCGCCCAGAAGCGCTCTTTGCCAATCGGTCAAGGGGAAGGTCTGCATCCTTGAAACCAGTTCGCCTGAGAGCCCTTTATGCCGCAGCGTGTTTAAATTGTTTTTTTTGAATGTATGTTGCCCTGTGACCATTCCCTCTTTTGCATCAAAACCAGACAGCGTGTCGCCCCTGTTACGGGCAGAGTAATATCTAAAACAGCAGTCACTGCAACTCCCATTTCAAGACACTCTTTTTCTGCCGCCACCGCCTCTTCTTTTCCTTTTTTACCTTTCATCGCCACAATGCATCCATTATCTTTCAGGAGCGGCAGAGCAATTCTGACAAAAGCGGGGATATCGGAAAACGCCCGGGAAACTATCCAGTTAAAATGTAGCGGATACCGAAGCGACAGCTCCTCAACCCTTGCGTGGAGAGCGGAAAAATCGTGCAGCCTCAAAATCCTTGCCACGTGTCGCTGAAAGAGGATCTTTTTCTCCACTGCATCCACCGAGACAACAGAAAGCAGCGGCAGCATGATCTTGAGCGGGATCGCCGGAAAGCCCCCCCCTGATCCTACGTCGAGCAGGCGCCCCTCTTTGCCGATCACCTTCAGGAGGGAGAGAGAATCAATAAAGTGCTTCAGTACAACATCGCTGTCATCCCGGATGGAAGTAAGATTTATTTTCTTGTTCCATTTATTGAGTTCGGCCGACAATTCGCTGAACTTTACAACCTCTTGGGATTTCAGCTCTATTCCTAACTGATTTCCGCCCTGCACCAATAGCTCTCTGATCTCTCTCTTCATTGCTCTTTCAGAACCTTCAATGCAATGGAAAGAATGGTTATTGCAGCCGGAGTGATACCTGGAATCCGCGAGGCCTGTCCGAGGGTATCCGGACTGAACTTAATGAATTTTTCTCGCACCTCTGCGGAAAGACCGCTGAGACTTTTATAGTCATAATTTCTTGGAATCTGCGTTCCCTCTAGCTTAGCCGCTCTATCTACCTCCAGCAGCTGACGTTCGATATAGCCCTGGTATTTTATCTGGATCTCCACCTGCTCGCGCACCAGCTCGGGAACTTCCATCGAGCAGGGGTCTATTCGGCCAAGCTCTCGATAGGTAATATCCGGGCGCCGCAAGAGCTGTTCGTACGTAATCGCATTCTGCAATCCTGCTAAACCGTGTGTTGAAAGAAAGCCCGGGTCTGTATCCGACGGTGTAATTCTGCAGCATTTCAGACGGGCAAACTCTTCCTTTATCATCTCTTTTTTTTCGATGAAAGCCCTGTATTCTTTTTCTGGGAGCAACCCAACTGCGTGCCCTTTCTCACGTAGGCGGAGGTCTGCATTATCTTCGCGGAGGAGAAGCCGGTACTCAGCCCTGGAGGTAAACATCCTGTAAGGCTCTTTCGTCCCCAATGTAACGAGGTCATCTATCAAGACGCCTATGTACGCCTCGCTGCGGCCAAGTATAAGCGGCTCCTTCCCCTTGCAGCGCAATGCTGCGTTGATACCTGCGATAAGCCCCTGCGCTGCTGCTTCTTCATATCCGGAGGTTCCATTTATCTGGCCGGCATGGTAAAGATTACTCACCGGTTTCGTCTCCAGGGAAGCGTGCAGCTGAATGGGGTCTACATAGTCATATTCTATGGCATAAGCTGGACGCATGATTTCGACCCGCTCAAGCCCTTCGATAGAACGGTAAAGGTTAAACTGTATGTCAATCGGCAGTGACGTTGAGAGTCCGCTTGGATATATCTCCACTGTATCTTTACCTTCCGGTTCAAGAAAGGTCTGATGCCTCACCTTTTCAGGAAAACGGACAACCTTGTCTTCGATCGAAGGACAGTAACGTGGACCTACTCCCTGTATAATCCCTGAATAAAGAGGTGAGCGATCAAGTCCGGCGCGGATTATCTCATGGGTGCGCTCGTTGGTATAAGCGATATGGCACGGTAACTGCGGCCTGTCTATGCTGAGCGTCGAAAAGGAAAACGGGACAGGGACTTCATCCCCATTTTGTACTTCCAGCCTGCCGAAATCGATTGTCTTACCGTTAAGCCTGGCAGGAGTACCGGTCTTGAGACGTCCGACCGTAAAACCAATATCCCGCAGGCGGTCCGATAAACCGATAGAGGGGAGGTCACCAGCCCTTCCGCCCGGATAGCTCGTAAGCCCCACATGGATCAACCCACGCATGAAGGTCCCTGTTGTTATGATGACAGTTTTACCTGGATACCTCACCCCTACCTTGGTATCTACGCCGGTCACGACCCCTTCCTCCAGATGCAACCCGGTTACCTCGCCCTGCTTTATTTCCAGTTTTTCCTGCAACTCCAGTACATACTTCATCCGGAGTCGGTACATCTGCTTGTCCGCTTGGGCTCGTGAAGCACGGACAGCCGGCCCCTTTTTCGTATTCAAAATACGAAACTGGATCCCGGTGGCATCTATGTTTTTTCCCATTTCGCCACCAAGAGCATCTATCTCCCTGACAAGGTGCCCTTTGGCCAGGCCACCAATAGCCGGATTGCAGGACATGAGAGCCACGGAATCCAGGTTGATTGTTAACAGCAGCGTCTTGCACCCCATTCGCGCTGCGGCCAGCGCCGCCTCACACCCAGCATGGCCGGCGCCTACCACCACAACATCATATTTCTCCTCATATACAACCACAACTTTTCTCCGCTATCCGGGCGATCTCAGACCGCTCAATCTTTAGTTAATCTAGTTAGCCTCTTGCATAAATATCCCGTTCATGGTTCGATAAGCTCACCACGAACGGGATATCAACCAGTCATTAGAGTCGAGTCCGTTCGCCCTGAGCTTGTCGAAGGGTGATAAAGATTTTTGTAAGCCGCTCCCGTATATTGGCAATGATTTTGGCGCGAACAAAAAATGTTCCACGTGAAACAGATCCTACTTGCCGATGCAAAAGCGTTGAAAAATGAGGTCCAGAATGTCATCAGCGGTGGTCTCCCCCGTCAGCTCGCCAACAGCATTCAGGGCGTCACGAAGATCAACTGCAACCAGCTCCAAATTTAATCCTTCATTAAAGTTTTTTATAAATGTGCGTAGCGAATCTGCCGACCTTATCAAAACGTCGCGCTGGCGTGCTAGTGATACAGCCACATACTCCCTGGCGTCAACCGCATCGCCGTGGAAGAATGTTGCATAGATTTGATTACAAAGCTTATCAATTCCGTAACCGGTAGCGGTAGATATTTCAACCGTCTGCCAAGCGGAAAATTCCGGCGGCAACGACAGGATAACCGGCAGATCGCATTTGTTTATTACTACAAGGACTGCTTTTCCTTCAACAGCATCTAGAAGCAGGAGGTCTTCTGAGTCAAACGTACGAGAGGCATCCATGACGAACAAAACAAGATCTGCCAGAGGTATCTTTTCCAGCGCCAACCTCACCCCCTCCTGTTCGATCTCATCCCGAGCCTCTCTGATCCCGGCAGTGTCAAGCATCTTTACAGGGAGGCCCTTGATGTTTACAACCTCTTCGATAATGTCACGCGTAGTCCCAGGAACCGAGGTAACTATAGAGCGCTTTTCCTTTAACAATGTGTTCAAAAGGCTAGATTTACCAACATTCGGTTTTCCCGCTATGAGGACTGAAACACCTTCACGCAACAGCTTGCCTTCGGAATAACCTCGAAGGAGTGTATCTATTCCTTCGAGTGAATTCCCAACCAGATTGGTGATCTCGGCATTGCCGGCAAACTCGATATCTTCCTCCGGAAAATCGAGACACGACTCTATCAGCGCAAGAGACTCGGCTATCCCCTCTTTGATATCCGCAATCTTGCGCGAAAGGAGCCCTTCCCGCTGGTGCTGGGCAAGCGCAAGGGCAGCTTCCGTTTTGCCCCTTATCACGTCGATAACCGCTTCAGCCTGGACAAGATCAAGACGTCCATTAAGAAAAGCCCTTTTTGTGAATTCACCAGGCTCAGCCAGCCTGGCCCCCTGCCTTAAAACCAGTTCAAGAATTTTCTGCACCACCAGATAACCGCCATGGCATTGAATCTC
The DNA here is from genome assembly GCA_903915655.1 of uncultured Geobacter sp. GTDB lineage: Bacteria > Desulfobacterota > Desulfuromonadia > Geobacterales > Geobacteraceae > CAIWTU01. The sequence continues at coordinate 66,208 of CAIWTU010000007.1, read as the reverse complement.
GAGTACATCTTCAGCGGTATAAGACTTCGGCGCAAGCATCAAGACTACCATCGCCTCATCCAGACAGGTTCCATCAGCAGGATTAATAATGCGGCCATAATAAAAGCGGTGGCTTTTAAGGCCACCGCTTTTATGGGGAACAAAAATAAACCCGGCAATTTTCCTGGCGTTTTCACCACTCACCCTGATAATCCCGATACCACCCTCGCCTACTGGAGTACTGATTGCAGCTATCGTATCGCTTATATACATTTACCCGCTTCTCCGCTGCCGCACATTAATCCAGTTGCTTGTTAATATAAGCCTGCTGGGCAATGGTCAAAATGTTATTCACGAGCCAGTAAATTACCAATCCTGATGGAAAGTTGAGAAACATAAACGTAAAGACGACCGGAAGAGCCAGCATCATCTTGGCTTGCATGGGATCCATGGTCGAAGGTGTCATTTTCTGTTGGATAAACATGGTCGCACCCATAATTACAGGGGTCACATAATAAGGGTCCTTTGCAGAAAGGTCGGTTATCCATAAAATAAATGGCGCGTGGCGCAGCTCAATAGAAGACATCAATGCTTTATAGAGGGCAAAGAAAACGGGTATCTGGACAACCATGGGCAAGCAACCACCGAGGGGGTTAACCTTGTGTGTCTTATACATTTCCATAGTGGACCGATTCAGCCCTTCACGATCGTCTTTGTACTTTTCCTTGAGATCGAGTAGCTTTGGCTGCAGTTTCTGCATTTCCTTCATCGACTTGTAGCTTTTATGAGTAAGCGGGAAAAAGAGAATCTTCAGTATTATCGTAATAATGATAATAGCAAACCCATAATTGTGGGTATATTGATAGAAGTACTTCAGTATGTAAAGCAAGGGTCGGGCAAGTGAAGAAAACCAGCCGAGATCGAGAACCTGCTCAAGGTTGGATCCCTGCGCTTTCAGTATATCAAGGTCCTTGGGGCCGAAGAAAAGCTTTTGTGTAATTGTGAAGGACTGGCCTTCCTGCAGGGAAAAAGCGGGAGAAACAACGATGGAATCGATATAATTAGCGGCGCCATTCCGGATATTGACTGATTCTATACTCGCGTCCCTGGTTAAGACAGCGCTTAAAAAGTATTTGTCGGCAAAACCTGTCCAGGTGACCTTCTCATATTTTTTCCCATTTTTGTCCAGGTCTTTTAGAGTATCGACTTTTAATTTATTGTCCGTCAGGGTTACAGGACCGCTGATCTCAAACCGGCTTTGCACTTCCTTGTCCCCGACTAGATAAGGGAGGACAAGTTCTAGGCTCCCGGCCAGTTTTTGCGTTCCTGAATTACGAATTTGCGTATTTAAATCTATGCCGTAACCGTCGCCAGAAAAAATATAGCTTTTTTCTACAACGTAACCTAGCGGAGAGTTATATCTGAAGACCAGGGGCTTCCTTTCTCCTTTTTTCAAATGAATTGATCCGGCATTCGAACTATAAATTGCAGATGCCGGGAGGGAAAAACCTGTGGCAGAGGTCTTGAGCATGAAACCGGCAGGATTGTTTTCGCTTATCAGTGCAACCGGTTTGCCTGGCGTGGTGTTAGTTTCCTGAAATTTCTTAAGTACAAGGCTTTTCAGGCTGGCGCCCTCGCTGGAAAAAACGGCCCTGTAATAATCTGTCTCGACCAGAACATCATGTGCAGTCAACGTAACAGCTGTCGCCACCGGCAGTTGTACTGCAGGCTTAACAGCAGCAGTAGTCGCCGAGGAGACTACAACCTGACCAGGAAGCTGTTTTGTGACCTCTTTTGCTGGCGGGAATACCAGATAATAGGCATAAAAAAAAGCTATCGATAATACTACCGCAATAATTGCCCGCTTATCCATAAAAACTCCTGATAACTTATTTTACCGGATCGTAACCGCCAGGGTGGAAGGGATGACATTTTAATAGTCGCATGGCGGTATACAAGATCCCCTTTGCAAGACCATGCTTCTCTATTGACTGCTTTGAGTATTGCGAACAGGTGGGATAAAAACGACAGGATTTCACAAGTAAAGGTGACACCAGTTTTTGATAAGCGCTAATGAGTAGTATAATTACCTTACTTAACATTTAATTCTTGTTTTAATCTGTAGTAAAGCTGAATAAAGCTCACGCCAAACGGCAATAAAATCCAGCTTTTCCGCACCTTTTTTGGCAATCAGGTTGAAATCGGCACTAAAAAAATTTTCCTTGTGCAGCCTGAAATTTTCGCGCACCTTCCTTTTTATGCTATTTCGTACAACAGCATTTCCAACTTTGCGACTTACAGTTATACCCAACCTTAAAGAAGCGCCATCTGTTGCATCCCATACAATTATAAAATGTGCCGTATGTAATTTATTGCCCGATGCAGCCAGTCGCAAAAATTCTGGCCTTTTCAGCAAGCGCTCTTCCTTCGAGAATGATTGAGCCACCCCTGCTACTTGGCAGCAATCTGTACAGCCAACCTTTTCCTGCCTTTAGCTCTTCTTCTCTTGATGACCAGTCTTCCATTTTTAGTTGACATACGAACTAGAAAACCGTGGGTTCTTTTTCTCGAAACATTGCTTGGTTGATATGTCCTTTTCATTCTGCAAACTCCTCATAATTGTGGATAATAATTATTATACGTAAGTACCCCTTTTACTCATATAACAGCTATTTTGTCAATCTATAATTTAAAACCGGTGGAAAAAATAGCCTTGCTAATTAGTAACGTGTCTGCTAGTCTCCTAGTTCGGCAATAACTATAAACAGCCAAAATAAACCTATCCATTTTTACATATAACTATCTGTAATGATACAGATATATAGCTTATCAACAGTTGTTGATAAAACTGTGCATAAATTGTTAAAACATAAGAAGGTTTAAGTATGGAAAAGGTCTGGCTTGAAGCGCTCTCCAATCTGCAAAAAGTTCTTACCCAGCATACCTTAAATACCTGGATACTACCGTTACGATTTCTTGAAGTAAAAAATGATTCCATTTTCCTGGAAGTCCCCAACGACTTTTTCAAGGAAATGATCAATGAAAACTATATTGCAATGATAAAAGAGGCCGTATCGGTTGTTTGTAAGTCCAGACTCGATGTACAGCTGCAGGTTTGCCGCGTTACAGCGGAAAAACCATCCGAATCTGAAATAATACCAGGTTTAAATGAACCCCAAATCCAAAAGGAAGCCGTAAAAGATTCTGCTTACAACCCAAATCTGAATCCAAAATACACCTTTGACACCTTTGTCTGCGGAGCAAGCAACCAGTTTGCCCATGCAGCCGCTCAGGCCGTTGCAAACAATCCTGCTGCCACCTATAATCCTCTTTTTATCTACGGTGGAGTCGGCCTTGGCAAAACTCATCTGCTGACCGCCATAGGTAACCACGTATACCAGAACAACAAAAATGCCCGCATGTGTTATTACAGCTCGGAAAAATTTATGAACGAATTGATAAATTGTCTCCGTTACAGCAAAATGGATTCATTCCGTAATAAATTCAGAAGCATGGACGTGCTCCTGATAGACGATGTCCAGTTTATAGCCGGGAAGGAGAGAACCCAGGAGGAATTTTTCCACACCTTTAATTCACTCCATGAGTCACATAAGCAGATAGTTGTAACTTCTGACAAGTTTCCCAAAGATATGCCAGGTCTGGAACAGAGACTCCGCTCCCGTTTTGAATGGGGACTGATTGCGGATATACAGCCACCCGATCTGGAAACCAAAATGGCCATTTTAAAGAAAAAATCAGGGCTTGACCAGATAAATCTCCCGGATGACGTTGCCCTTTTTCTGGCTTCCAGTGCAACAAGCAACATCAGAGAGCTTGAAGGACTGTTGATAAGGTTAGGTGCATACGCCAGTCTCACCGGTAACGAAATATCCCTCTGTATGGCCCGGGAAGTCCTCAAAGACATAATTGTTGAAAAAAATAAGGACATTACCATAGAAATTATTCAGAAATTTGTTGCAGATTTCTTTAACATGAAAACATCCGATCTTAAATCTGAAAAAAGACATAAAAATCTGGTTATCCCGCGTCAGATTGCGATTTACTTCTGTCGCGAACTTACCAAGGCCTCCTACCCGGAGATAGGCGAGAAGTTTGGTGGAAAGGACCACTCGACAATCATTCACTCTGTAAAGAAGATAACCAATCATATCTCCATCGATTTTGAGTTGAGAAACAACATAGAAACTATTAGAAGGGGTCTGTTGGACTAGGGAGAGAAAACTGTTCATAACTATCCGCCAAAAGTGGATAAAGTTTTGACCTGTGCATAACCAGCAAAACCCGGCCAATATGCTCACATCTTTATCAACAACAAAAACATCGTATTTGCAGCATAAAAAAGAGTTTTGCTACAAATCAACAGCAATCTGTTTTATACTATAAAATCTTTTATAAAAACATAGAAACAGTAGCTGTCAATATCCGGGGGAGGCATGGAATTCAAGATCAAAAAAGAAACTTTTCTAAAAGCTTTGCATAAGGTTCAGGGAATAATCGAAACAAGAAAAACCATGCCTATTTTATCCAATGTATTCATCGAAGCACATGCGGATGGAATAGATGTAACTGCCACTGACCTTGAAGTCGGTATGAAGAGTTCCTATGCGGCAACTGTAACAAAACCGGGCAAGGTAACGATATCCGCAAAAAAAATCTACGAAATTCTAAAAGAATTACCTGATTCGGAAATCTATTTTTCCACCAGAGAAAATGACTGGATCGATCTCCGTTGCGGCAAGGCACAGTTCAACATTGTCGGACTCTCACCGGACGAGTTTCCCTATTTTCCAAAAACAGATGATTGTACTTTTATAAAACTGGACAGTTCGATTCTCAACAGTATGGTTGAAAAAACCGCTTATGCCATTTGTCACGACGAGACAAAATACAGCCTCAACGGTGTATTTATCAAGGCCGCTGAAAAAGATGGGAAAATTGTATTAAAAATGGTGGCTACCGATGGTCATCGTCTCGCAATAACGGAAAGGGAGTTTGACGGAATCTTAACCAAAGAACTTCAAAAAGGGGTAATTTTCCCTAAAAAGGGTATTTACGAAATTAAAAGAATAACAGATGACGATCCCGGAGAAGTACTATTGTCTTTTATGGATAACAGCTCCATAATAAGAAAAGGTAACACTACCATGGTCATGAGGCTTGTTGACGGAGACTTCCCTGATTACACCAGGGTTTTACCCGTAAGTAACACTAAAACAGCAATCATCAATTGCAGCAATTTTCTCCATACCCTGAAAAGGATCTCTATTCTTTCAAGTGATAAATTTAAGGGAATACGTCTAGAGCTGCAGAATGGCAATATGGAGATATCTGCAAACAATCCAGAGCTTGGCGAGGCTCGTGAAAGTATGGAAGTAAAATATGAAGGTGAAAACATAGCCATGCGATTTAACGCCAAATATTTTATTGATGTACTTTCCGTCATAGAAGAAAGTGATGTTGAACTTAACTTGAAAGATGAACTTTCGCCGGCAATTTTAAAACCTTTGAACTCGAATGAATTTTTATCGGTTATAATGCCGATGCACCTCTGATTATACTGTCCAAAATGGAATATTGCCTGTAAAAAGGCCCCTCACCAAAGAGAGGCCTTTTTATTATACAAGTGCAAAAAAGCGATGAAATTAAAAAAAATATACATCTGCTCTTTTCGTAATATAGAAAAAGCTGAAATATATCCGGATGATAAATTCAACCTGATTGTCGGAAATAATGCACAGGGAAAGACGAACTTTCTTGAATCCATCTATCTTCTTGGAACTATGAAATCGTTCAGACTGGCCAGAAACCCGGAATTGATAAAATATGGAAATCCCTTTGCCATAGTAAGAGGACTAGTTGATAATGAAGAGGTATTGCAGGAAATTTCACTCTCTATAGAAAATGCCGGCAAGAAGGTGAGAATTAACGGAAAACCGGTTACACAAATTGCCGATTTTTTCGGTTGTCTCAGCATGGTCGTCTTTTCACCTGAAGATTTAGCAATGGTGAGGGGTTTGCCTGATTTGCGCAGGAAATACCTTGATAGAGCAATATTCAGCAGCGATATAAGCTATCTTTCTCTACATCAGGAATTTCACCGGATACTGAAAAACAGAAATAACCTCTTAAAAAGGGAAGATAGGAACGGTCTGGATACCTGGACAGAAAGGCTTGCCGAAACCGGAGCGAGACTTGTGGTAAAAAGAGTTTCCTATATCCAGAAAATAACGAAACTGTTAACCGATTTTTATGCTATTATATCCGGTCATCATGAACAAGCAGAGGTGATCTATCGGTCTGAAGTTATGAAAAAAGATGGAACAGCAGGCTCTGCCGAAGAGGTTAGATTGAGCATGCTGGAGCTGTTACACAAAAATGCCAGTGATGAGAACCGCAGGGGACTTACCCTCACCGGTCCACACAGGGATGATATCAATTTTTCTATCAATGGAAAATCATTGAAGTTTCATGGTTCGCAGGGAGAACAACGCAGCTTTATTTTAGCCCTTAAAATGGCGGAAATTGAATATATTAAAAAACTTAATGGAAACCCTCCTATACTCCTGCTTGATGACATGACTTCCGAACTCGACATGGACAGGAATAACAACTTCATGGAATTTCTCAAAATCAAAGATATGCAGGTTTTCATTACCACTACAAGCCTGGATAATATAACTCTTTCAGGAATACAAAATTATAAGGTCTTTCCCGTTCGGGGGGGCACTATACTTCAATGAGGTACTACTAGATGTCTGAAGAAACAAGCAATGAATACGGCGCTGACCAGATAAAAGTTCTTGAAGGTCTTTCGGCAGTACGAAAGAGACCTGCGATGTATATCGGTTCCACATCGGCACAAGGACTTCATCACCTGGTGTACGAGATTGTCGACAACTCCATAGATGAGGCACTGGCAGGCTACTGTGATGCGATTTCCGTTACTTTACATACTGATGGCTCAGTAACCGTGGTGGACAATGGTCGAGGGATCCCGACCGATATACACTCGACCGAAGGGAGATCGGCCGCCGAGGTTGTATTAACCGTATTACACGCCGGCGGTAAATTTGACAACAGCTCGTACAAGGTATCCGGTGGTCTGCACGGAGTAGGAGTATCCGTAGTTAACGCCCTGTCGGAAAAGCTTGAACTGGAGATACGCAGGGATGGTAAAATATTTCAACAGTGCTATCGCCGTGGGGATCCGGAGAAACCACTTGCCGTTGTGGGAGAGACCAAGAAACGTGGCACCAAGATAACCTTTTACCCTGATCCAGAGATATTCGAAACGACAGAATTTTCCTTCGAAATTCTTTCCCAAAGAATTAGAGAAATGGCATTTTTGAATGCGGGAGTCCGGATCAGGATAGTCGACGAAAGGACAGAAAAGGAGCATGATTTTTTCTATGAGGGGGGAATAGTTTCCTTCGTTGAGTATCTGAACAAGAACAAGACGCCGATTCATCCCAAACCGATCTATATGAGTGGAGAGAAAAGTGGCATAGAGATAGAAATAGCGATGCAGTATAACGATTCCTATGACGAAAAAGTATTCTCCTTTGCCAATAATATCAACACCCATGAAGGTGGAACGCATCTCATCGGTTTTAAGGCGGCGCTGACTCGAACCATGAATAACTATGCCAATAACAATAATCTCCTCAAGAATGCCAAGGTAACAATCTCCGGGGAAGATCTTCGTGAAGGTCTTGCTGCGGTTATCTCGGTAAAGATACCTCAGCCGCAATTCGAGGGACAGACAAAGACAAAATTAGGGAATTCAGAAGTTAAAGGGTATGTGGAAATACTAATGAACGAAAAACTAGCCACATACCTCGAGGAAAATCCACAGATCGCTAAGAAAATACTTGAAAAATCGATAGATGCGGCGCGGGCGCGGGAAGCGGCGCGGAAGGCACGGGAGTTGACACGTCGAAAAGGGGCGCTGGAAGTGGGGACCTTGCCAGGTAAGCTGGCAGACTGCCAGGAAAAAGATCCGGCTATGTGCGAACTTTTTCTTGTAGAAGGGGATTCTGCGGGTGGCTCTGCAAAGCAGGGGAGGGACAGGAAATACCAGGCGATTCTTCCGCTAAAAGGTAAAATTCTGAACGTGGAAAAGGCGCGGTTCGATAAGATGATCTCCTCACAGGAGATCAGAACCCTCATTGCGGCGCTGGGTACCAGTATAGGCAAGGACGACTTCGATATCGCCAAACTTCGTTATCACCGTATCATCATTATGACCGATGCCGATGTGGATGGATCCCATATTCTGACTCTCCTGTTAACATTCTTTTTCAGACAGATGACGGAGTTGGTGGAGCGTGGCTATCTCTACATTGCTCAACCTCCCCTCTACAAGATCAAGCGTGGCAAAAAGGAATTGTACCTTAAGAATGAGGCAGCTCTACAGAACTACCTTCTGGAAGAAGGGACCGAGAGCATGTCCCTCTACCTGGAAGACGGGGATCGGACCTGTCGTGGAAAACAGGTTATTCCTATACTGAAACATCTCATAGAGCATAAATCGCTCTTCAGCAAGGTTGCGAAAAAAGGGTTGAACGAAGAACTGCTAAAAATTTTCCTCTCCTGCGGCCTGAAGAATACCTTTGAGGAAGTTGCGGATATTACCCCTTATCTCGAAAAGATGAAAGATCTCTCTCCGGGAACCGAATTCAGTATCAATGAAAACAGGATAGTATTCAAACTGGGTAATGTCAGGTTACACATCGACCAGCATACTCTTGAAATACTTAATTCCCATGAATATAAACACCTTGTAGATAGTTTTAACAAGGTTGGAGATATCCTTGGCAAGGGGAGGACTGTAGTTTCTAACGAAGGTAAGCAGCTTTTGGATACCACCAGCCATGAAGAGCTTCTCGCCTTTTTCCTGGATACGGCGAAAAAAGGGCTTTATATACAGCGGTACAAGGGTCTTGGCGAAATGAATCCGGACCAGCTCTGGGAAACAACCATGAATTCGGAAAACCGCCTTCTGCTTCAGGTTAAAATAGAGGACGTGGTGGAGGCTGAAGAGATTTTTACGGTGCTCATGGGGGATGTGGTGGAGTCGCGTCGCGATTTCATCGAAAAAAATGCCCTGCGTGTCTCCAATCTGGACATCTAATCTGGTGCCCAAGGTTCAGGTTAATTAGAGTCACTGACTTTACTCTCCGCATGAAGTCAAATCGATACTTGACACGAACCAGTAAGCAGAGCGAAAGAGAATAATACAGGAAACCGAGGTTGTAATGCTAGATCAGACCAACAAGATTTCAGTTAATATAGAAGATGAAATGAAGCGTTCTTATATGGATTATGCCATGTCGGTCATAATCGGCCGCGCACTTCCGGATGTACGGGATGGACTGAAGCCTGTTCACCGGCGCTGTCTGTTTGCCATGTACGACATGGGTAACGACTACAACAAACCGTATAAGAAGTCTGCCCGTGTGGTCGGTGATGTCATAGGTAAGTACCATCCGCACGGCGATACGGCGGTCTACGACACCATTGTCCGAATGGCCCAGGATTTTTCCCTCCGCTATCCGCTGGTGGACGGTCAAGGTAATTTCGGTTCCGTGGATGGTGATTCGCCGGCTGCCATGCGCTATACCGAGGTACGGATGTCGCAGCTTGCCCATGAACTCCTTGTAGATATTGACAAGGAAACTGTTGACATGGGTACCAACTATGATGAGTCACTCCATGAGCCACTCGTTATGCCGGCCAAATTTCCCAATCTTCTGGTTAATGGATCTTCCGGGATTGCTGTGGGGATGGCAACAAATATTCCCCCGCACAACCTGGGCGAAGTAATTGACGGGATAGTCGCGGTTATCGACAATCCTGACCTGAGCTTTGAAGAACTGATCGATAAGATTCCGGGCCCTGATTTCCCCACCAGCGGTTTTATCTACGGCAGGGAAGGGATTGTATCCGCCTATAAAACCGGACGGGGCATTATTCAGATGCGGGCCCGCGCCAAGGTTGAAAAGCAGAAAAGGACCGACCGTGAATCGATAATAGTTACGGAAATTCCCTATCAGGTCAACAAGGCCCGTCTTATAGAGAAGATTGCCGAACTGGTGCGGGAAAAGAAAATAGTAGGTATCTCCGATCTGCGTGACGAGTCAGACAGAGAGGGGATGCGGATCGTAATCGAATTGAAGAAAGATGAAAACCCGCAGATCATTCTAAATCAGTTATACAAGCATACCCAGATGCAGAATTCCTTCGGTATCAACATGCTCGCCATTGTAAATAACAGGCCGAAGGTTTTATCGTTACGTGATGCCATAAACTACTTCATAGGGCACAGACGCGAAATAGTTACCCGACGCACCATATTCGAGTTGAAAAAGGCGGAGGCAAGGTCTCATATTCTTGAAGGACTCAAGATAGCCCTTGATCATCTCGATGCAGTCATAGAACTTATCCGCAATGCCAAAAATCCGGCTGAGGCAAAAGAGGGCTTGATGCAAGGCCGGTTTGCGTCTCAGTCAGAGCTTGCTGAAAATCCGGCCCTCCGTTTATCCGAAATCCAGGCCCAGGCAATTCTTGAAATGCGTCTGCAACGCCTGACCGGACTGGAGCGGGATAAGATCATAGCTGAATACCTGGAAATTCAGAAAATAATTGCCCGCCTGAAGGAGATACTGGGGTCCGAATCGGAGATACTGAAAATTATCGTCGCCGAGCTGACCGAATTGAAGGAAAAATTTGCCGATGCAAGACGTACGGAAATAGTAGGCCAGACAGCGGAAATTTCCCTGGAAGACACCATAGTGGAAGAAGATATGGTGGTAACAGTAAGCCACAGCGGATATATCAAGCGTAATGCAGTAACCCTCTACAGGGCGCAGCGTCGCGGAGGAAAAGGGAAGACCGGTATGAAAACCAAGGAAGAGGATTTTGTCGAACACCTCTTTATAGCCTCCTCCAAGGATTTCATGCTGTTTTTCACCGATGCGGGAAAAGTGTACTGGTTGAAGGTTTACGAGCTTCCCGAAGGGGGGCGTGCTACGCGGGGAAAGGCGATTGTCAACCTGTTGAACCTTTCCCCAAATGAAAATATTTCAGCTATTCTGCCGGTCAAAGAGTTTACCGATGATAAATTTATCATGATGGCAACCTCGAATGGCGTAGTCAAAAAGACCGGACTGCGTGAGTACTCCAATCCTCGGGTTGGAGGTATTATCGCTCTCAATCTTGATGACGGGGATAAATTGATCGCCGTAGCCCTGACGGACGGGAATCAGGATGTTCTGCTGGCCAGCAAAAACGGCAAATCGATCCGCTTCCGGGAAGCGGACGCAAGGACAATGGGCCGCGTTACCAGAGGTGTCCGAGGTATGAGCCTTGAGGATGATGATCTGGTAATCGGCATGGTGATCGTAAACGAGAATTTCTTCGGTTCGACCCTCTTTACGGTGACCGAAAACGGCTTCGGCAAAAGGACCGACCTCGTCGAATATAGATTGCAGATGCGGGGGGGCAAGGGTGTCATTACGATAAAAACTACGGAAAGAAATGGTTGCGTGGTTGATATAAAGCAGGTAAACGACGAGAACGACCTGATGCTTATTACCGACGAAGGGAAGATTCTCCGGATACCTATTGCAGGGTTTTCCGTTATCGGCCGCAATACCCAGGGGGTCCGGCTGATGGTGAAAGAAGAGAACGAAAGGATTGTTGCGGTGGCGAAGCTTGCCGAAAAAGAAGAAACCGATGAGGCGGAGGCATTGCTAGATGAATTAACTGATGAAACCGATGAAATGCCTGTTGAAGAAGAATAGTCGCAGCTTGCATGAACGTCATATTGCCGCCATAATGGTTTTTTGTTTCTACGTAGCGGGCGGTTCCCGTTAAAAGAGATATATCGATGGAATGCTGCAAGAGAATAGATACCAGCTTTTTCGAAAGACATAACCTGGTAATTCTTCTGGAAGGACTGAAAAAGGAAGATATTACCCTGGATGAGATGGAAAGGATCGGCACCCAGCTGCAAAAAGCCGGTAACCGCGCCCTCTCACCTTTGATGAGGAAGCTCTGGCTAGAAGAAAACGCTGATATTATAAACCGTTATATATACCTTCTTGACTTTTTTGAAGAAGAGTTCTGGCTGGAGCCGCTAATCCGGATGGCCCTGAAGCGGACTGATTTGCATGAGGATGGGAAAGCTGCCCTGCTTGCCATCCTCGAAGACTACGGTATTGATATCAGCCTGCCCCCTTTTGCAAAACTCCTTGCAGAAATAAACGGGCCTCTCGATCAAACTCTTAAAAGACTTCTCGACAAAGGAGATACCGGGTTAATCAGCTTCATGGAGGATTTTCTCTATTACCCGGAAGAGGTTCGACCGGCAATAGTGCGCTGTGTCGCAGCGGTCCCGGATAAGCGGGTTTTGTTACTCCTTGAAATTCTGATAGGGTTTGATGAACGGAAAGTCGTTTTGGAGACTATTATCGGGCTCGGGAAAATACGCGACAAAGGAGCGGCCTCCCTTTTAAGCTCTTTCAATTTCCAGGGTGATAGAGAACTTCAAGAACTGGCCGAGCGGAGTCTGCGCAGACTTGCTTTCCTGGGGATAAAGCCAGAGAAATCTGGCCTAATTGTTGAGGAAAAATCTTTATATATCTCTGCTGCCAGCTCCATAGACGGAACCGGAAACAGGACCCTCTGGTTTTCCCGCAGGCGAGGTGCTGACATACTGGAGGTCCTTTTATTACAGCTCCATGAAACAAACGGGATTCTAGATGCCTTCTGTTATCAGGATATTTCTCGTGAAAAATATGAAAAGCGCTGGCAGGAAGTATCCGATGAAGAGACACTCTTCGAGATTACTGAGGAATATACGGTATCGCTTATCAGGAATGCCCTCTTTTTAAACAGAAAAAAAAACACTCTCCTGCCGGCAGAGTTTTACGTCTGGCGAGGAATACTGCCCGTCGAATCCCTTCTGCCTCATCAGTATAAACCTCAATTTGAGGGGTATGATTTTGACGCTCTGTCGGGGGCGCCCGAACTTATCGCTCAAGGTGGCACATTGTTTGAGGAAGAATATTTTGATGGCTGGTTTACTGCCGATAGCCGTTTGTTTGATATTGCGGAAGAGTTTGCAGCCCAGGAAAAAAAGCTTGCTGGCCAAAATTTGACAGATGAAGTCGAACGTTTCATCAAAAAATTTATCCAGGAGCTTATTCTTCCCGATCTTGAGAAAATATCGGGAAGACTTTTCATGATAGCCGACCTAATGCAGAAAACCGGACGGGAAAAAGAGCTGGTCGAAAAGACCTTGGCTGTGGCCATAAATCTTTTACTACCCGGATTTTCAAGCTGTAATAATTCCTTTCTGCGGCAATTTGCCCTGGAGAGCTTGAAGATAACACGTGAAGCGCTTGCTGAAGGTTTCGATCTCAGGATGCAACTGAATGAACTGGGTGAAGATGGTGAGTTGTGGGATTAACTGACAGTTTAGCTCTACGCGCCCGGTCTGGATCTCTTTTTACTTTTTGAATAACCGCTGTTTCATTGACAATGTAGAAAAACGGAGCTGAAATTGGGCAAAATTGCCGTAATAGGCGCTGGCAGCTGGGGAACGACCCTGGCGGATCTTCTTTCAAAAAAAGACCATGAAGTAATGCTCTGGATGCATGAAAAGGATAGAGTGGAAGAGATCAGGCAGACCCGGATAAACAGTCTGTATCTCCCTGATATCAGGCTCTCCTCTCGCCTGCAATTTACCGGATCGCTCGAAGAAGCCGTTTCCGGCAAGGAGTTCATCCTTTTTGTTACTCCTTCCCAGGTAATGCGTGGAGTCATCCTGAAGGCTCTCCCCCACATTGCTTCGGACACATTCATAATAAATGCTTCAAAAGGGATAGAACTCGATACTTTGCAGACAATTTCCCAGATCTTCAAGGAAACCCTGCCGCCGCACCTTTTCAAAAATTACTGTGTTATTTCGGGTCCGACTTTCGCGAAGGAAGTCGCACAGGAAATGCCTACTGCCATAGTAGCGGCTGCTGCAGAAGATGAGACATCCCGGCAAATTCAGGAAACGTTCTCTACCCAATATTTCCGAGTCTATACCAACAGTGACATAATCGGAGTAGAGTTGGGAGGGTCGATCAAAAATGTGATTTCCATTGCAGCTGGTATATGCGATGGTCTGGGCCTGGGCTACAATACGCGGGCAGCGCTGATTACCCGTGGGCTTGCCGAAATTGCGAGGCTGGGCATGGCTATGGGGGCGCAACCTGCTACATTCGCCGGGCTGGCCGGCATGGGGGATCTGGTCCTGACCTGTACCGGTGACCTGTCGCGTAACCGTACTGTCGGAATGAAGCTGGGAGAAGGGATACGGCTGAAGGAAATACTGGCCGAGATGTGTATGGTTGCTGAGGGAGTAAAGACCACAAAATCCGCCTATGAGCTGGCAAAACGGCTCAATGTAGACATGCCTATTACCGAGAAGGTTTATCAGATCCTCTATGAAGACAAGTCTCCCCGGAAGTCGGTAATGGAGCTTATGGCCAGAGATCTGAAGTCGGAAGAAATGTGATGCTCGAGTGACAATCAGTCCATAGTGATAAACCAGCTGTACATTTTTTCATGGAGGGACAGCATGCGTTAAAAGGGGGAGTGCGATGATGATTCGCACCGGTGTAAAGCCCATTTCCGTCCCGTTTACCATAACTCCCCCTATCCTGCCTATCCATATTCACGAACAGAGTGCCGGCAGGCGATAGAAAACTGCTGCGGAGAGCAGTCTGTACCGTTGGGTTATGACCGCTTCCTGGTCTGCCTGGCGGATCTCTTTCGGGACCTTTATCTCCGCCTTCTTTGCGTTTGGCCTTCCCCGCGATCTTTTTCAGCACTCTGTTACCTTTACTACTAATTATTGAGGTAGAACAATGAAAAATTCTAAGATACTTATCGTTGATGATGAGGCTGATATTGCCATCATTCTGAAATTGCAGCTGGAAGACGACGGGTATTCCACGATGAGAGCAAGGGATGGTATTGAGGCGCTCGATCTGCTCAGTCGGGAGAATTTTTCTCTGGTACTTCTTGACATAAAGATGCCGGGTATGGATGGGATACAGGTTCTTGAAAAACTCCATCGCGAAAATCCAGATGTGGCGGTTATAATGATGACCGCTCACGGTAACGAAGACATTGCCGTAGAAACCATGAAGAAGGGGGCGCTGGATTATATCGCCAAACCTTTTGCTGCCGAAGACCTGTTGAAAAAGGTGCATCGAACCTTGAAACTGAACAAGACACGGCTGGAAAATGTGAGACTTCAGCAGCAACTGGAAGAAGAGCGGAAAAAGATGGGGGCCATTCTACAGGGTATGGCAGACCTTCTGATTGTTATCGATAAAAATGGGCTTGTAAGCGGCCTCAATCGAAAAGCTGAGA
Source organism: uncultured Geobacter sp. (assembly GCA_903915655.1). Lineage (GTDB taxonomy): Bacteria > Desulfobacterota > Desulfuromonadia > Geobacterales > Geobacteraceae > CAIWTU01. Next base: position 50,773 of record CAIWTU010000007.1, on the reverse strand, counting down.
CGCTCCTTGGAGTGAATTCTGATTCTTGCGCAGGAATGCCGGTTGAGTCCCTTTTGTATACCGATATTGCACCGGAGCGACTCCCGTGCAAGATCGTATTGCAAACATTGTCCCCCTGCCTTGATGTGACTTATCAACTGGCGCTGAAGAACGGGAGTATTCCAGTTCTTTCAAGTGCGACTCCACTGCTGAATGCTAAGGGAAGCGTGATGGGGAGTGTTGAAATTATCAGGGACATTTCGGTTCTAAAGGTTTTGGAGCAGGAAAAAGAGGATTTTGTAAGCATGTTGACTCATGACCTGAAGACGCCGCTTACTGCCGTGGTAGGCGCCACAGATCTGGTAAGGGAAGGGCGTCTCGGCAAAATTAACGATGAACAGAAAGAATATCTGGAATCGGCTATAGAAAGCTGCGCCGAGATGGTGGAGATGATAGATACTCTTCTGGATGTATATAAATTTGAGGCAGGTAAGATGATCCTGACTTTTACCAGGGAAGAGCCACAAATGATAATTAATAAGGCGATGTCGGGTTTTCGGATGATTGCCCAGCGCTCCAATACAAAGCTGACTGCAACGTTTCAGGATCGGCTCCCCGATATTTTTGTGGACCGCAACAAAATTTTACGGCTTGTAAGTAACCTTCTTTCCAATTCGTTCAAATTTACCCCCGATGGGGGGACGTTGGAACTGACGGTGGAGAGTGTAGATTCAACCGCTGTTGCCACGAGAGTTTCGAAGGAACTCTATCCTGACACAAAGTTGCTGCCGGGGGACCGTTTTTTGATGATAAAGGTCAAAGATAACGGTAGCGGAATTCCGGCTGAGGAGTTGGGAACCATATTCGACAGATTTGGCCAGGGGCTTGGACGTCGTAGGGGTGGAAACAAGGGGACCGGGCTTGGACTCGCTTTCTGTCGGAAGGTTACCGATGCTCACGGCGGTTTTATCTGGGCTGAAAGTGTTCTGGATGAGGGGAGCACTTTTATCGTTTTACTACCGATATTGGTACCTCAGCAAAAATAATCGTTACAAAGGAATCATATGCGCTATTTTTCCCGCGTTGCCGGCCTGGCATCGGTCGTCATTTTTATCATAATTAGTTATAATTTTATGGATAGGCAAATTGCAAAGTTTACCGAAATACTGTTAAAAAAAAACCGTCTGCTTGTTACTTATGCTTCTGACATTCCCGACCTCCTTTTCCCGATAGCCTGTGCCATTACAATTCTCAGCTGGATAGCCTATTACTACTTCCGGCGCAAGAAGATACGCTCACCGTATATCCGCCTCTTTCTTCTGATCGGCTGGACAGTCCCCCTTTCGTTTTTTCTGAAAACCGTTTTGAAGCATTTTTTCGGCATGACTAACGCGCGGGTATGGCTGGCCGATGGGGGGGAGTTCGGTTTTCACTGGTTTCGTGGCGGAGGAGATTACAACGGCTTTCCATCGGGTCATATGGTCATATGTACCGTGCTGGCTATTGCCCTGATACGTTTTTTCCCCCGTTCTAGGTCCGCCGTACTCTTTGCCATCTTTTTGCTAGCGGCCGCTTTGGTGGTCACCGGGTACCACTTTGTCAGCGACGTGGTTGCCGGAGCGTATCTGGCACTGCTTGTAGATTTTTCTGTCTGCCGGGCTCTCTATGGGTATAAAAACAGGTTCGAGGCTGACCTCATCTAAATTAACCTAGGAGGATATTTTCGTGCAATTCCAATTCAGTCTTCCAAGCTCCGTTGCTTTTGGCCAGGGCGCAGCATTGAGTGTCGGCCATATTGTGTTGAGTCTGGAATCCAGCAAGGTTTTCTGTCTATATGATAGCGGGGTGAAAAAGGCCGGTATCGCAGCCGTGATAGTTAACTCCCTGCAAACCGCAGGAGTGGAAGTTGTGGAATGGGAAGGTGTTGGGGCCAATGCCACCGACGCAATTGTGGAAGAAGGTGCCCGGCTGGCCCGGCTGGCCCAGTCGGAAGTGGTAGTTGCCGTCGGGGGAGGGAACGTCCTGGATACCGGAAAGGCAATCTCCATCCTGCTGACCAACGAATCTCCGATCAGCCAATATAATGGCATGAACATGGTTAAGATTCCTTCGGCCCCTTTGATTGCCATTCCTACGACCGCCGGGACGGTAAGCGAAGTGATCGCTTTTGCCACGATCACTGATACGGTGAAGCTGAAAAATATGAGCATAGGAGGTCGGCATGTCGGGGCCAGATACGCCCTGATAGATCCGCACCTTACAGCAGACATGCCGCCCGACCTTGCCGCAGCTTCGGGGATCAACGCGCTGACCCATGCGATTGAGGCCTATCTCTCCCGGGCCGCCTCGATACCAACCGATATTAATGCCCTGAAAGCCGTTGAACTTATTTGCCGGTACCTCCCAGTGGCGAATGGCATCGGTAAAAACCTTGAAGCCAGGACCAATATGCTGCTTGGCAGCATGCTTGCCGGGTTTGCCTTAAACTCCGCAATGCTAGGCCTGGTTCACGCAATAGCAAATCCATTGAACGCACACTGCGGGTTGCCCTACGACGTTGCCACTGCAGCTCTGCTTGCCTCCGTCATGGAGTATAATGTCGAAACGGTTCCGGAAAGAATCCGTGAAATTGGAATGGCCATGGGACTGGAGGTCAAAGGAGTTGCCGCCAGGGAAGCTGCGCAGTTGACGATAGAAACTATAAAAACCCTTTCCCGGCAGGCAGGAATACCGACCCTGAAGGAAGCCGGTGTCTCCCTGGATATCCTCGAGTGCGTGGCAGCGGATGCCGCTAAAGAAATCAGCGCCATCTTCAATCCGCGGGACCCGAACAAGGAAGATATCCTGCAGATACTAAGGGCTGCGTATTAAATCAGTAAAGCCGGACTAAACGGGGGGGCGACCCGCAGGATCGTCCTCCTGCGGGTCTTTATGTTCATAGCGAATGTAGGCGCCGGAAATCGAATTTTCCTTTACCTCTTCCCGTTCCACCGCAATAAAGTATTCAGGTATTTCCGGAAACAGGGTATCCCCTTCAACCTCCCCATCAAGCAGGGTCAAGTAAATCCTCGAGGCAAGCGTCAGCGCTTCACGGTAGACCTCGCTGCCGCCGCAGATGAATACCTCATCCGCACCTTTGCACTCAGCCAGTGCCTCCTGCAGGTTGTGCGCGACCACGCACCCTTCGGCAGTGAAATCCGGGTTTCTTGTAATAATGACGGTTTTTCTCCCCGGCAGCGGTCTGCCAATGCCTTCAAACGTTTTTCGTCCCATGATCACGGGGTGACCGGTTGTGATTGTCTTGAACCGTTCAAGATCGGCAGGCAGATTCCACGGTATGCTGTTGTCACGGCCGATTACCCGGTTTTCAGCCATTGCCGCAATGATAGAAATGATCATCTTTTCTGACTGCCCCCCGATTTAAGAAATTAAAAGCATATTCAGTCTGCCTCATTCCGCCCGGAAAAAAGTGCCTAGAGGTCTGTCTCACTCGATAGAAAGATTGGACTACCTTCTTCTTGAGGGTGTAATTGCGCTTGTGAGCGCCCTTCCTTGTTTTTCCTGAAAGAGAGGTGATCTCGGAGATGGATACCTTCCATACTCCGGCTGACTTATGCAGCTTGAACTGGCGGGAAATGAATTCGGTCGAACCGTCTTTTCCTTCCAGCCCAACCCTGGCATGGAGAGTTGCCTTCCGTTCATCCAGCTCGGTTATTTTGAGATCTTGGAGTTTCTCCCAGCAACAGGCGGGTTTACGGTAAGAAGAGGAAAGTCGCGAAATGAAAGATTCCCTCGACTGCTTGCCCGATGGAATTATCCGGTCGTACAGTTCGCTGAATCTGCCTTCCCGCCAGAGATCCAGAATCAACTCGAAAGCTCGTCCGGGATCGGGCCCTGTCTCCTGTAGCTGATGGTGAATCGGCTTTGCCAAAACAGGACGGATAACGACGCAGCCGATGAGAATTATTACCAGAATCGCACTCCTTTTCATCTTCCCTCCGTAATAATCCGCCTGGGGCAAAACGGATTAACCTGCATTTTATGAGATATCACTAACAATACAGGAGAGGGAAAAACGGTGCAAGGATTTTATGGCAAATGAAGGGCGGTTTTCCCTTCCCTGCAAGAGCTTTTCTAGACTGTTCTGCCCGCCGCCTCGGCGAAGATCTTCAACTTTTCCATCAACTGGAGAAATTTAGCGGGCTTAAGCGATTGCGGTCCGTCGGAAGTCGCATGCTCGGGGTCGGGGTGTACTTCGATCATCAGTCCGTCTGCGCCGGCAGCCACGGCGGCGAAGGACATGGCGGCAACGTAATGATGATTGCCGGTTCCGTGGGAAGGATCGGCGATGACCGGCAGGTGGGTTTTCTCCCTCAATACTGGTATGGCGGAAAGGTCCAGGGTATTGCGAGTCGCGGTCTCGAAGGTACGAATACCGCGTTCGCAAAGGATCACCGCCTGGTTTCCCTCGCTCATGATATATTCTGCGCTCATCAGGAACTCCTGGATGCTCATGGACATGCCGCGTTTCAGGAGCACCGGTTTTTTGAGCTGACCTACCTTTTTCAGCAGGGCGAAGTTCTGGGCGTTCCGCGCTCCAATCTGCAGTATATCGGCATAATCTGCCACCAGATCGACGGTTTCCGGATTTACCACCTCGGTGACAAATGGTAGTCCGGTCATCTCCCGGGCTTTGCAGAGGAGTTTTAACCCTTCTACTTCCATACCCTGGAAAGAATAGGGGGAAGTGCGTGGTTTGAATGCGCCGCCGCGCAGCATCTGAGCGCCGGCCTGTTTTACGGCGATAGCCGACTCGATGATCTGCTGCTCGCTCTCCACCGAACAGGGGCCGGCCATGACGATAATTTCCTTCCCCCCTATGGCGACCGTATCGGTGACATGGATTATGCTCGGATTCTTTTTAATCTCTTTCGAGGCAAGTTTGTATGGCTGCAGAATTGGTAGCACGCTCTCCACTCCGTGCATCGATTCTATAGATTGCAGGACCAGCTTGCCACGCTCATCGCCGATCGCTCCGATAACGTCCCTGGTTGTTCCATGGATCACGTGCGGCTTGTAGCCAAGTTCCTTGATACGTTTCAGCACCTCATCCCTCTCTTTTTTTGCGGCGCCCGCTTTCATTACGATTATCATTACCCATTCTCCTTTCCTGTCCCGAAATGTAAAAGGCCGGAGGATACCCCCCCGGCCTTTTACGTCTACTGCTTATGATTGCAAAACTGCAAAAGCCGGGGGGAGGTTATCTTCTGTCCACCCGCGGCTTCGATACTCCGGATTTAATTCAGCTATCCGTTAATCAGACCTTTTCCCCGGGCAGACGGCATAAAATTAAAGCCGCACCAAAAGTTAAAGGTAGTAAAGTCGAAATAGCTGTTGATTCTCATGTTGCCTATATTGGCTGATGGCGGCACACTGTGTCAAGAAGAAAATTTTGAAAACATTTGCCGCGTTGCATAATCCCCCTCACGGTTTTATCAGCGCTCCCTGTTGCTGACTGCCCGGAAAGATCCGGCGATGATTAATGCGCTTCGCTCCAATTCAAGCCGTAGTTTATGTCGACCTTGAGGGGCACCCGCAGTGTGACAGCATGCTCCATCTCGTGGCGCACCAGAATCTCCATGGAAATCTTCTCCTCTTCCGGCACCTCGAAGACCAGTTCATCGTGTACCTGCATGATAAGACGGCTTTTCATACCATCGATCCGCATCCTGCCGGCAACCTTCACCATGGCCTGCTTGATGATATCCGCAGCTGAGCCCTGGATTGGATAATTGACGGCGTTCCTCTGGGCGAAGGCGCGCATGTTGCCGTTGCCGCTGCTGATATCCGGAATCGGCAGCCGCCGGCCGAGTAGCGTGGTAACATACCCTTTCTCCCCGGCATCCCTGATGCAGGTATCGAGGAATGTGCGTGCCCCGCTGTGGCGGGCAAAGTAATTTTCGATAAACTCCTTGGCTGTCCTGGTGGAAACCCCCAGTTCATTGGCCAGACTGAAGGCCCCCTGACCATAGATCACCCCGAAATTGATGGTCTTTGCCTGCCGTCGCATCTCCCCTGTGACCAGACCTGGCATGATATCGAATACTTCGCTGGCCGTGCGGGTATGGATATCCTCGTCCCTGGCGAAGGCATCGCAGAATACCCTGTCTTCAGAGAGGTGGGCCAGTACCCGCAGTTCGATCTGCGAATAGTCCGCAGAGAGGAGCAGATGCCCCTCTTCGGCGATAAAGGCCCGGCGGATATTTCTTCCCTCCTCGCTCCGGATCGGGATGTTTTGCAGGTTCGGTTCAGACGATGACAATCGACCGGTATTGGTCACCGACTGGTTGTATGAGGTGTGTATCCTTCCGCTCGATTTGTCAATCTGTCGGGGAAGAGCATCGGTATAAGTAGATTTCAGTTTCCCCAGACTCCGGTACTGAAGGATAGATTTCGGCAGATTGTGCTCGAGGGCGAGCTTGGAAAGCACATCCATATCGGTCGACCAGCCGGTCTTGGTTTTCCTTCCTGCCGGGAGCTTCAACCGGTCGAACAGCAGCTCCCCGAGCTGTTTCGGAGAATTGATATTGAATTCGCACCCTGCCTGAGTGAAAATTTCCCGCTCCAGGGAGGCGAGTTGGACGGCAAACCCCTCCGACAATTCCTGCAACAGGCTCTGGTCTACTTTCACCCCGAACAGCTCCATTTCTGCCAGGATCTTCACCAATGGCATCTCCAGCTCAAAAAAGAGCCGTTCCATCTCCAACTCACCCAGCCTTGGGAGAAAAAGTCCGTGCAGCAGAAAGGTGGCATCGGAATCCTCGCACGAATAGATGGTGGCCTCTTCTACAGGAACCTGGGCAAAGTTTATCTGCTCCTTCCCTTTCCCTGCCACATCGCTGTATGAGATCATCTTGTGGTCCAGGAATTCCACCGAAAGGGAATCGAGACCATGGCTCGAACGGAGCGGATTGAGAAGGTAGGATGCAAGCATGGTGTCACACCAGATCCCCTCCATTTCGATGTCATAACGGCGGAGCACCTGGTAGTCGTACTTGATGTTCTGCCCTATCTTGCGTTTATAAGGATCTGTAAGCAAGGGACGCAATAGTGCCAAGGTGTCTGGCAGTCCGAGTTGCGGGGGCGCACCGGGGTATAGGTGCCCCAGCGGGATGTAGTAAGCCTCATGCTCCCGGAAAGAAATGGAGATGCCAACGATCTCGGCCTTCAGCGGATTGAGGGAAGTGGTTTCAAGATCTACTGCAAAGCAAGCGGCCTGCTCAAGGGCCTGTACCAGTGACATCAGGTGAGTTGTGGTTAATACGGTTGTATAGTTCTCCCTGCTGAGGGTTGCCTCGCTGGTAAGCTCTTTCATTAGGGTGGTAAAGCCGAATTCCCGGAACAACTCGGCAAGCCGTTTGTTGTCGGGTGGAGTGATGGCAAAGTCCTCATAACGGTACGTTATCGGGACTGCGCAATCTATGGTGGCAAGCCGGCGGGACAAGAGGGCCTGTCCTGCAAATTCCCGCAGTTTCTCGCCGGTTTTCCCCTTTACTTCAGCACCCCTCGCCAATAGTTCATCAAGGGAGCCGAATTCCAGAATCATCTTTATGGCGGTTTTTTCCCCGACAGACGGGACGCCCGGTATATTGTCGGAGCTGTCTCCGGCCAGCCCGAGAATGTCAGTCACCCTTTCCGGGCCAACGCCGAATTTCTCGTGGACTTCTTTCACTCCTGTGGCCTTATCCTTCATTGTGTCCAGTAGCGTGACACTCTTACTCACGATCTGCATCAGGTCCTTGTCTCCGGTGACAACAACAACATCCATCCCATTTTTTTCAGAGTCACGGGCAATTGTGCCGATAATATCATCGGCCTCGAAACCTTCCATTTCAAGCACCGGGATCTCAAAGGCCCGAACCATCTCCTTGATAGGTTCGATCTGCGGCACCAGCTCTTCGGGCATCAGAGCGCGGTTGGCCTTGTATTGCGGGTAGAGAGCGGTTCTGAATGTTACCCTTCCTACATCGAAAACCACGGCAATGTGATCCGGCTTTCTCTCTCTGAGGATCTTCAGGAGCATCTGGGTGAAGCCATACAGGGCATTGGTCGGAAATCCCTTGGGAGAAGTTAGGTGACGGATGGCATAGAAGGCGCGATAGATATAGGATGATCCGTCAATAAGGTAGAGCATTGGTCTTTCAGACATTATATTTCCTCTTCCCGGCAGAATATGACAAAAGCCATGCTAGGTCTTCTGCTCGATTCACGCATGGCGAACTGCAGACTGTCAAAGCGCCAGCCGAGTTGGGTCCATTCGTTCAGAACTTCTTCCAAAAAATCTTCTGCTACCGTACTTATCTCTACTACCTTATAGAGAAGCATAGTACACCTCGATAAAAAAAATGGTATTTCCGATTCAGGATATGCTGCAGAAACAGAGCATTGATATGAGGAATAGTAGCCTATATTTAAGGGATCTTCAAGAATGGAATCGTGACAGCATAACTGCATTGAGGCGCGGGGGATATCATTTCCTGCTTGGGGCGCTGAAACAGTTTTTTTCGACCGGTTGCCGGTGGGCGAAAATTTGCTACAATTTAAATATGGAAGAAAAGGAGGTGAATAAGGCAAATCTGCTCCAGACCTGTACGGCATACATCAATTACAGTTTCCAAGGGGTTAATATGATTACCGAAAAGGAAGAGCTTGTGATAGATAGCTTGGCCGAAGAAGCGGAAGTTGAGTTGGAGGGAGACTATGAAAAGAAGGATTTAAAAGAAAGGCGTGGAGTTGCAAAAAATAGTCTTTACGATGGCTCAAAAAAGCTGAAGCACGCCCTCCCTAAAGGTAAGCTTGTCAGATAGCTTATCCGGAGGGATATACCGAGTGGCGGCAGATTGGGGGGAGGGGCAAGGAGGCCTGCTTCCCCCTTGAAAATTATAAATGGATGATTATCTTTACCAAACCGGATACCGGAATCAAGCGGAAGGATTGCGGAATAACGGTTATAAAAAGGAGGAACTTGCCATGGCTATTGTGAAGTATAACCCATTCAGGGAATTAAGGGCAATGCAGGAGCAGATGAACCGGTTGCTTGATCTTGCCTGGAACAGTGATTCCGGGGAAGAGTTGCGGGAGGGAGTGTGGCAACCCCTGGTCGATATCTATGAAAACGAAGAAGTGGTGGTAATCAAGGCCGAACTGCCGGGTATGGACCAGAAGGATATCGAAGTAAAGATGGAGAACAATACTCTTACATTGCGTGGCGAAAGAAAACATAATGAAGAAATAAAAAAAGAAAATTTTCACCGGGTCGAGCGTTTCTACGGAATGTTTCAGCGCAGTTTCTCCCTACCGACGGCAGTTGACCAGCAAAATGTCAAGGCTGTCTGCGACAAGGGGGTGCTGACTATTACTCTTCCCAAAAAAGGGGAAACAAAGCCGAAACAGATATCTGTTGAAGTGAAATAGGGGGGAGCCAGCCGCTAGCCGACAAGGGCTTCTGGCTTGAAGGCTTCGTTCATGCTGCCGGTTCGATACCCATCCAAGTCAAGTGCAACGTAGGTAAACCCGGCGGATTTGAAAAACGCCGAAATCCTTCCGCGTGATTCCGGTCTCTGGAGTTTGCATATCTCCTCTTCACCAACCTCGATTCTCGCAGTTTCATTGTGGTACCTGACCCGGTAGGTCTGGAATCCCAGCTCTTTCAGGAACTCTTCACATGCCTCGACCTGGCGCAGTTTAGCTTCCGTTATCGAAACACCGTAGGGGAAACGGCTGGCAAGGCAGGCATAGGGTTGTTTATTCCAGGTCGGCAGTCCCAACAGCCGGCTCAAAGTGCGAATTTCCTCCTTGCAGAGATCCGCTTCCAGGAGAGGAGAGCGAACCTGCAGTTCTGCGGCAGCCTTCCGTCCCGGCCGGTAATCACCCAGATCGTCTACCGTACTTCCGTCAGCGATAAATGCGTACCCCAACCCTGCCGCTTTGTCGGCGCAAATCTGGAAAAGTATTTTTTTGCAGAAATAGCAGCGTTCTTTATGGTTTTCCGCAAAACCGTCAATCTCCAGTTCGTTCGAGTGGACAACTGTTTGCGCTACTCCGATGCTCCGGGCAAGCTCTCCCGCCTCCCTGAGCTCTGACTCCGGGTAAGTGGGGGATGTGGCAGTAATTGCATGGACCTTCTCCTGCAGAACATCATGCGCCACCTTGAGGAGAAAGGTAGAATCAACTCCTCCAGAGAAAGCGATGAGGAGCGAGCCCATCTCTTTAAGGATGGTTCTTAATTTTTCATATTTTAGCTGGATTGGTTCCATTTGTTCTCCTGAAAAGAGAGGGGCGATTCATGAATCGCCCCTGTAATCTGATTGGCACCAATCAGGACCCGTAATTACCGGTATTAATCGAAGACACCTGTCGACAGATAGCGCTCTCCCGTATCGGGCAGAATTACAACGACATTTTTCCCGGGGCCCAGTTTTTTTGCCACCTGTAGTGCAGCATACAGTGCGGCGCCGGAGGAGATACCGGCAAGCAGACCTTCTTCTTTGGCCAACCGGCTGGTGAAGTCATAAGCCTGATCGTTGCCGACCGTGATAATTTCGTCGTAGATCTTAGTGTTCAGCACCGCCGGTATGAACCCGGCGCCGATCCCCTGGATCTTGTGGGGGCCTGGTGATCCTCCCGACAGAACCGGTGAATCGGCAGGTTCTACGGCCGCAATGTGAATGGCCGGGTTATGTTTTTTGAGAACTTCACCGGTCCCTGTGATGGTCCCTCCTGTCCCCACCCCGGCAACAAAGCCATCGATGGAAAGTCCTCCCATTGCTTCAATTATCTCCGGTCCGGTAGTCTTGCGATGGATATCCGGATTTGCCGGATTAGTGAACTGCTGGGGCAAAAAATAGCCATGCTCGGTTGCGAGTTGTTCGGCCTTGAGAACAGCACCCCGCATCCCCTGGGTGCCGGGAGTGAGTATCAGCTCGGCGCCATAGGCGGACAACAGGCGACGACGCTCGATTGTCATGGTGTCCGGCATAGTGAGGATCAGCCTGTAACCTCTTACAGCACAGACCATTGAAAGACCTATGCCAGTATTGCCGCTCGTCGGTTCGATAACTATACGGCCAGGTTGAAGAGATCCGTCCTCTTCGGCCTTCTCGATCATGGCAAGGCAGATGCGGTCTTTTACGCTCCCTCCCGGGTTGAATGCCTCGACTTTGGCGTAGATGGCAGCGGAATTTTTTGTTTCCAGCTTTTGCATCCTTACCAGAGGAACATTTCCTATCTGATCAACTATTTTTTCACTTTTTTTAACGGGCATATTCGCCTCCTTTGGCAAACAGTAGCATACATCAGATGCGCTCCGGCATGAGTAAAGCAATCCGTTCGTTTATTCCCGGCAGCGTGAACTACCCGGCAACGCCGGATTCCAGAGGGGAGGTCGCCAGAAGGGTGAGCTCTCCCGGGCTGAATCAGAAGCCCCTTGTCAGGAGAGAACTCAGATATAATAGGTAAACCGGTGGTCCTGCTCCTTTTTGACCCCCATCGCCTGACCCCTTTCACAAAGGGATTTAAGGGTCGTCTGGGAAAAATAGTCATTCAGCCTTTCCGTTGCCTCCTGCCAGACAGTTTGAGTCACGCAGTTTGCCTCGAACTGACAGGTAGTTTTTTTGCCCTTTTTTTCGTGCAGGCAGTCAACCAGTAACGTATCCCCTTCAGCTGCATCTATTATTTCCTTTACTGTTATCTGATCCGGTCTCCTGGCAAGATAGTAACCCCCCTGGGGCCCTCTCTTGCTTTTCAAAATCCCTGCCTTCTTCAGGCTCTGAAATATTTGTTCGAGGTAACGCGGGGATATTTCCTGTCGGCGGGAGATGTCCTTGATCTGGACGGGAAGGGTCCCTGCATTATATGCCATATCGAAAAGGGCCCTAAGTCCGTAACGGCTTTTGGTCGAAAGTCTCATGATTTTACTCCTATAAGTGTTGTCTGAATGTATAATAATGGCATTGAAACTGTCAAGAACAATTAAATGATTTCCCCTTATTGTCCATTGTAATACTGAAGATTTATGCCATTGCCGTAAAATGTTTTCTCTGTTAAAGTTACAATGTCATCGATCCGGGCGCCAGGGCGCCTCTCTGACTTACAGGGGCTCTTGACATAAATCAATCCATACAGGCGGGAATACAATGAAAAAACTCGTTAAAACCGGGACCTATCTTTTTCCGACACCAACAGCCATGATCTCTTGCGCCGGAGTCAATACTGGTCCGAACATTATTACCATTGCGTGGATAGGAGTCGTCTGCTCTGAACCGACCATCCTTAGTGTCTCCATTCGCCCAGGTCGGCATTCGTATTCCCAGATCAGTGAAACGGGGGAATTTGTCGTTAATATCCCTACCGAGAACCAGTTGGCGGCGCTCGATTTCTGCGGCGTGGCGAGTGGTCGGAATGTCGATAAGTTCAAGGAGCTTGGCCTTACAGCCGTTCAAGGCAGCAAGGTTTCAGCTCCCCTTATAAAGGAATGCCCGGTAAACCTGGAGTGCAAGGTGATCGACATCAGGAAACTGGGGACCCATGATATGTTTCTTGGTGAAGTGGTGGCGGTCCACCTGGATGAAGAGGTTATGAACGATAAAGGGGGAATAGACATTTCCAGGCTGAAGCCGATCGCATACTGCCCGCAGGCATCCGAGTACTGGAGCCTGAAGGAACCGATCGGGACTTATGGTTTTACCAAGGGGAAGAAATGAGGGACGAAGAGAGCGGACTCTTTACTGGAGAATGACCGGCTGCTCGTTGAGGCTCAATCGCCCACCACCAGATCTGAGCTGGCAAAAAAATACCGCTGCTACGAAAAATATAAAGGAGTTCTGGAAAAATGAAATTTACCAAAATGCAGGGCGCCGGTAATGACTATGTCTATGTGAACTGTTTAGAGGAAAAGATAACAGACCCTGCGGCGGTCGCAATAAAGGTTTCCAATCGTAATTTCGGCATCGGTTCCGATGGACTCATTCTTATTCTCCCTTCGGAAGTGGCAGATGTCAGAATGCGGATGTTTAATTCTGATGGTTCCGAATCGGAGATGTGCGGCAATGGAATCCGTTGCGTGGCCAAATACGCATACGACCACGGTATCGTAGCAAAAAGGGAAATCACCGCAGAAACCGGGGCCGGAATCCTGACCCTGAGACTCTTTACGAATGAGGGGGGAAAGGTCGAAAAGGTACAGGTAAATATGGGGGCGCCGCGGCTTAACCGGGAGGAGATCCCGATGATTGGGAACGGTGGGACCAAAGTGATCAACGAACCGCTCAATATCCTCCATGCCACCTTTCAAATTACCTGTGCCTCCATGGGCAATCCACACTGCGTTATCTTTGTGGATGACGTGGAGAATTTCCAAGTGGAAAAGTACGGCCCACTCATCGAAAATCATGAGCTCTTTCCTCGCCGCACCAATGTCGAGTTTGTACAGATACTCTCCCGTACCGAAGTCAGGCAGCGAACCTGGGAGCGGGGAGCAGGAGAGACGCTTGCCTGCGGCACCGGCGCCAGCGCCGTGACAGCGGCGGCTGTCCTCAACGGCCTGACGGAAAAGAAAATCATCAACCACCTTTCCGGCGGCGATCTGGAGATGGAATGGGCAGAGGACGGTTCCATTTACATGACCGGTCCGGCGGTGGAGGTATTCGTAGGGGAAATCGATTTATAAGAGGTCATTAGATGGAATCTTGCCCTATGTGCATGAAATGGACCGACGAGCCCGAGTTCCGGATTGCCGAACTTGATTTCTGTTATGTTATACTCAACCGTGACCAATTCTTCCAAGGTTATACCTTTGTCGTTACCAAGCAGCATGTTACCGAGCTTTTTCATCTGGACAGGGTCGCCAGGGAGACGCTCATGGAGGAAGTCAGCAGAGTGGCTGCTTCCCTTTACAGATTGTTCCAGCCGGATAAAATTAATTATGAACTTTTGGGGAATATGGTTCCTCACATGCACTGGCACCTGATTCCGCGCTTCAGAACGGAGAGTCTCTGGCCTCGGCCGATCTGGAGCGAACCTCATTCGGAGCAATTCCTGACAACAGATGAATACGCGCAACGAATAGGGTTGATCAGGGAGCTCATGGAGAGGGGACCGTTAAACCCTTAGCGGAAGATTGATGCTCTAATCTTTAAGGAGAAACTGAATGGATTGGCTCGGAGCCCACATCTCCATAGCAGGAGGTTTGCATAACGCCATTGACCGTGGGATCAAGGCAGGGTGTGGCGTGATCCAGATCTTTACCCAGAATGCCAACCAGTGGAAGGGAAAACCGGTTTCCGATGCCGAAGCTGCGCTCTTCAGGGAAAAATGTCACGGTTCAGGCCTGCATGAGGTCATCTCCCACGATATCTACCTTGTCAACCTGGCGGCGCCTGACGGTGAAACCAGGGACAAAAGTCTTGCCGCCTTCCAGGCTGAGATGGAGCGCTGTGAGCGACTCGGGATAAAGAGAGTCATCATGCATCCGGGCGCCCATGTGGGCGATGGGGAGGAGGAGGGGCTCAGGCGGGTTGCAGCGGCTTTCGATCTGTTGTTTTCGCGGGTCGAGCTCTTTACCGGAAAAATACTGCTGGAAACCACGGCTGGCCAGGGGACAAACCTGGGCTTTCGCTTCGAGCATCTCCGGGAGATTATCGACCGTTCGGCATACCCTGACCGTTTTGGTGTCTGCCTTGACACCTGCCACATCTTCGCGGCAGGTTATGACATAACCACGGAAACGGGATATCAACAGGTTTTTTCGGAATTTGACAGGATAGTAGGTCTGGAAAGGCTGCAGGCTTTTCATCTCAACGATTCGAAAAAGGGGCTGAATAGCCATGTCGACCGGCATGAACATATCGGTAAGGGTTGCCTGGGGCTTAGCGGGTTTAAATTCCTTATGAACGACAGGCGGTTTGACCAGATCCCGAAGATACTCGAAACCCCCAAAGGCGACAGCGAAGAAATGGATACCATAAACCTGAAGATATTGCGTGACCTGGTCGAATGATGCCGGTTCAATGCAGCCAGCAGGGGTGCGGTCAAGGAGGTCGGCCATGAAGGAGAAAATCGAAATTGTACAGGGCGATATAACAAAACTTGCGGTGGATGCCATTGTCAATGCGGCAAACAAGACCCTGCTGGGTGGCGGCGGTGTGGATGGCGCCATCCATCGGGCTGCCGGGCTGCAGCTTCTGGCGGAATGCGCCACCCTGGGAGGGTGTCATACGGGCGAAGCGAAAATAACCAGGGGGTACCGGTTACCGGCCAGGCATGTCATCCACACCGTCGGCCCGGTCTGGCATGGCGGTACGAAGGGCGAGCCGGAGCTTTTGCGGAGCGCCTATCGCAGCTGTTTTGAGGTGGCCGATAGAAATGGGATAAAGAGCATTGCCTTTCCTGCCATAAGCGCCGGGATTTACGGTTACCCGATGGACAAGGCCTGTGAAACCGCCATGACCGAGGCCAAGTCGGCGCTCGATAAGTTTCCCGGCATCGAAAAGATTATCTTCGTCCAGTTTGGTGAGGGTGCTCAGAAAATTTACCTGGAAACCTTCAAGAAGGTATTCGGGTAAGCTCAGCTAATCCTTCTTCCGCCAGAGCTTTTTCAAATTTCGGATCGAGTTTTGCGCATTAATTGTCCCGGATGAGGACACTCTTCTCTACAGGGAAGTAGCAATTGTCTGAACCAAGCATTCAAGGAGGTTCCAGGCGAAGACCGTGCATCGCATTGTCGCTCGGATTGTGCTGTTCTAATTTTTGACGTTGCAGTACTGGTGCTGCGGAGGGGGTGGTGGAAATGGCCGGTAAAGAACCATTCACCTTTGTCCCTTGCCGGCGGGCAGAAGGAATTGCCGGCGCCATTCCTGGCGCGTATGATGAAGGGCATAGTCCAAAGGACAACTGCCTCCGCACATTCAACGGTCAAATCAACCGGGAAGAACGTTACGGGGGGGCTGGAAATCGCGTCCCTTTTACTGGAACTGGCAGGTCTCGGTTTCGACATTTACCACACGGTTACGATCCCGCAGGAAATAGACAGCATCAAAAGCAGCCTCGATCAGATTCAGAGTGAAGTCTACACCCTCAACCAAAACATTAACGCGCTTGCCAATCATTTGAATATTGATTTCACGGATCTTAACAATCAAATGATGCAGCAACAATTACAGGGCTATCTGACCGACATTCAGGACGATTTTGGCGAATGGTCAGACAACAGGGGGAACCCGCAGTATTTTATCGGTTTCCCATACAGTCTCTACTATTTTACGTACCAAGTGCAGCAAGGCACCTTTAGGCCTCCCCTCTGTGACAATCCAAACAGCACCGCCTGTTCAAACTTAAAAAAGTTTTATGACCACCTCACAGACGACCCGATAGATATCACAATTGATGACATCTACAACATGATCAATCCTGACGCAACTGATTTGCAACCGTATCTTATGGCTTTTGCAAGTACCTGCTTGTTAAGAACCCGACCCCCCAAGATCCGTCCGCAGTATACAAAATTCTGGAGAATACCTTCAGCAAGCTCTTGAATTACCAACTCCAGTCCCTGGCCATTTATGCAAATTACATGGATTACGATCCCAACGGCACAAACGACGATTTCAACCTCTATCTTAATGTTACTTTCATCCCGCACATAACTGCCGAACTGGAGTCTTTCCGGATCGCCCGGACCAAAGCGAAGAACGCCGACTGATATCACCCGTTGCATAGCGCGACAAGTATTTCGGAACAGCTGTGAAGCCTGAGAACATGCGGCGTTACAGCAGGAATGGTTTGTGTTGAAACTGTCGAAAATATGGTTTTTTCTGGGGCAGACGGGGTCGGTTGCGGGTAATGATGCAGATTAGGGAGTCGGCAGGTCAAAATTCCAGGGATGGTTCTCTCTCCTCCCTGAAATATCGGCATATTCTCCTAAATTGCGTTGACACTACCCTGCCGCGGGTGTATTTTTCAATCTTCCCAAAAAGCAAATTCCTATCCCTTGAACAGGGGAGAATATTTCATGAAGGCTGTCCTCCAGAGGGTGACCCGCGCCAGCGTCGAGGTCGAAGGTAAAATCGCCGGAGCAATAGGCCCCGGCATCCTTGTTCTGCTCGGTGTAGAGAAAGGTGACGGTTTAAGGGATGCGGACTGGCTGGCGGAAAAGACCCTCAACCTCAGGTTGTTCGAGGATGAAGCGGGGAAGATGAACCTCTCCGTGCAGGAGGTGCAGGGAGCGATCCTTGCGGTTTCCCAGTTCACCCTGGCTGGCAACTGCGGCAAAGGGAGGAGACCCTCTTTTGATACTGCTGCGCCACCCGAAGAGGCTTCAGCGCTGTATGAATATTTTCTGGCCAGGGTCAGGGAATCCGGAGTTCCCGTGGGGGCCGGTATCTTCCAGGCGGAGATGCAGGTCACGCTTACCAACAATGGACCGGTTACCTTTATCCTGGAAAGCCCTAAAAAAGCAGGTAGCGAACATTGAGAAACGGTAATCTGAAAGACCTTCTCGATAATCTCTACGCATCCCGCTCCCAGCTTCACCTTCAGAACGACCCTCTCTCCTTCTGCTATCGCTACAGCACTCCGGAGGATCGCGAAATAGCCGGCCTTATCGCTTCGTCCTTTGCTTACGGTAATGTCAAGATTATCCTGAAAAACCTGCAGACCGTTTTCGAACCAATGGGATTATCTCCACGCAGGTTTGTCGAGACGTTCGACCCTGAAAAGGGGAGGCAGCTTTTTACCGGATTCAGACATCGTTTCAACAGCGGAGAGGACCTCTGCGCGCTGCTGCTGGCGGCACGCACCATGATCGAAGAAGCGGGGAGCATCGGCGAATATTTTCTCGCCTGTTATGCGCCGGCAGCAGACGACATAACTCCTTCCCTCGTGAAATTCACCGCAGCCGTCCTTGATATGGATTTTTCGGCTCTTTTCGGCAGTAGGGAGATCCCCTCCAATTCCAGTTTTCCGTTCTTTTTCCCTTCGCCCGCCTCGGGGAGTGCCTGTAAACGGCTCTGCATGTTCCTGCGTTGGATGATTCGGCCCGCCGACGGCATAGACCTCGGCTTATGGCAGGAGATCCCGCCGGCAAAACTGGTAATCCCGGTGGACGCCCATATCCAGAGAATTTCCCGTTTCCTCGGCTTTACTGCCCGAAAGCAGGCCGACTGGCGCATGGCCAGGGAAATCACCGCGGCACTCAGGGAATTCGATCCGGAAGACCCGGCAAAATACGATTTTTCCCTCTGTCACCTCGGGATATCCGAGGGGTGCGACGGAAACGACAGTACGGCATGCCTGAAGTGCGCCATTGCCGAAGCTTGCGGAGGATACCGGGGATGAACGAAAAAACGGTGGTATTTCTCGATTCATACGCAGTTGGGGATAACTGTTCATACCGGTTCAGTGGCCTTCTGGAAAAAATTTCAGCAAAAACGGTGGCCGAAGTTATTCCTGCCCTGCAGAAGCTGGAGTCTTGCGTCGAGCAGGGGCGCCATGCTGCCGGATTTATCTCCTACGAAGCTGCAGCTGCCTTTGATAGCGACCTCGTTACCCGGCCGCACGGCGAGTTCCCCCTCCTCTGGTTTGGTCTCTTCGCTGATCGCCGGACGGTTACTGCTGTACCGGTCAAGGAGAAGAGCGCTACGGAGGATTCGAACCACACCCTTTCCTGTTGGGAATCTTCTCTTTCCTGCGGGGATTATGACACGGCAATCGAGCGTATCAAGGGATACATAGCTGCGGGCGATACCTATCAGGTCAACTTTACAATGCGGCAGCGCTTTGGCTTCTCCGGCAGTGAAAAGTCCTTTTATCGGGAGTTGTGCCGCTCCCAGCGAGCACCCTACTGCGCTTTCCTCGATCTGGGCAGATATAGCGTCCTGTCGACCTCGCCAGAGCTTTTCTTCAAGCTAAAGGGGGGTCGCCTTACTACCCGCCCGATGAAAGGGACGGCAAAACGGGGGAGGTGGGGAGATGAGGATGCGAAGATAGTGGCGGAATTCAAGGAGAATGCAAAGGAACGGGCGGAGAACCTTATGATCGTGGACCTCCTGCGCAACGATATGGGGAGGGTTTCTGAGACCGGCTCCGTGCAGGTTGCCTCGCTGTTTGATGTTGAGCGGCTTGAAACCCTGCATCAGATGACCTCTACCATTACCTCGCAATTGAGGCCTGGCACAACTATTGTCGAGCTGTTCCGGGCGCTTTTCCCCTGTGGCTCGGTCACCGGTGCGCCCAAAAAGCGAACCATGGAAATCATTGCTGAACTGGAAGACTCGCCGCGTGGTCTTTATACCGGCTGTATCGGCTACCTGTCACCCAATCAGGAGGCGGTGTTCAATGTTGCCATCAGGACCGCGGTTATTGATAGAGAGACTGGCAGGGGTGAACTGGGACTCGGCAGCGGCATAACCTGGGATTCAGTGGCTGACAGTGAATATGAGGAATGTCTGGCAAAGGGGCGTTTTCTCCGCTCACCCGTACCGGAATTCAAGCTGCTTGAGTCGATTCTTTTTGAGGAGGGGAGCGGCTATTTTCTTCTCGAGCGTCACCTGCATCGGCTTTCTCGTTCGGCCGCCTATTTCGGTTTTTCGCCGGTCCGGGAAAATATCGGGGAAATTCTTGAAAAGCGGGCAGTTGCCCTGCAGGGCCCGCACAAGGTCAGACTCCTGCTCTCCCGTACCGGCGCCTTCAGCATTGAGTCTGAGCCGATAAGCGGTGAAATGGGAGAAGGGTTGCCGACCATAACATATGCGGAGGCTCGGGTCGATTCCTCAAACCCATTCCTCTACCACAAGACGGACAATCGCGCTTTATACAGCAGCGAACAGGCGAAAAAACCGGGTTGCGCGGATCTGGTTTTTCTCAATGAACGTGATGAGGTTACGGAAGGAGCAGTGCACAACATTGTCCTGAGAGTCAACGGGGAGTTGGTCACGCCGAGGCTTGAATCCGGGCTGCTCCCCGGAACCTTCCGGGAAGAGCTCCTGGCTGTCGGAGAAATCAGGGAACAAACCATAACCGGGAGGGATCTGGATCAGGCCGAAGAAATCTATCTGATCAATTCGGTTCGGAGGTGGCGTAAAGTCAGACTGATATGAGCAAAAAATCTGTTTTGTGGTCTATTGATCTGGGTGGCCGATGAAAAAGCTCCTTACCTTCGCAGCGATAAGCCTGTTGACAACCGCCTTTCTGGAGCCGCTATTCTATTCAGGGATTGACCAGCCGATACCCTGGGGAAGAGATCTTATTATGGCGGTTGCCGGTATCGCATCTATTTATATCCTTATCAGATTCAGGGATCAACTGTAGTTCGATTCAATCTCCCCCAGATGACCCTGATGAGCCGCTTGGTCCACCTGCTGGTATTATCCCCCAGCTATATCAATTAGTATATTTTTTTATTGACATTTGCCACCATTTGAAAAATAGTTGTCTTGAAAATTAGCTTGTGCGGAGTGAATATGCAGAACGAAAACCTTGCAGCTGAACATCCATCGTGCATCGATACCCCGGACCATCTTATCTCTGCACCACGGCGGAAATATCCTTCGAAACTTTTTGTTGAAACAACGACACGCTGCAATCTCAAGTGCCAGATGTGTGTAAAACATAGCGGCGACAGTGACATACCGGAAGGCGACCTGACCATGGAGACCTTTAAGGCGCTGGAACCAGCGTTGGGGCAAGCAGAAGCGTTGATACTGAATGGCATCGGTGAGCCGCTCATGCATCCTCAGCTCGAAGAGTTCATCCGCCGGGCCAAGGAATTGATGCCGGCTAACGGTTGGGTCGGATTCCAGTCCAATGGACTGCTTCTGGATGAGGAACGCGCGCTATCGCTCGTTGAGGCCGGTCTCGACAGGATTTGCCTGTCGCTTGATGCCATCTGCCCCGATACCTTCCGGAAAATACGCGAAGGGGGAGAAGTTGATGACCTGGAACAGGCGTTTTCAGCACTGAAAACGGCCAGAGCCGAAAACGGTGATTCACCCCTTAAGATTGGTGTCGAGTTCGTAGTCATGCGTGACAAT
The DNA here is from genome assembly GCA_903915655.1 of uncultured Geobacter sp. Lineage (GTDB taxonomy): Bacteria > Desulfobacterota > Desulfuromonadia > Geobacterales > Geobacteraceae > CAIWTU01. The sequence goes on along the minus strand of CAIWTU010000007.1, from coordinate 29,711 downwards.
CTCTACCAACTCCCTACTGTCATCCGCTGGGCAGCCTCAAGGGGTGCGAGTTTTGCCATCGTCTCGCACCTGCTTCCCTACGCTCAAAACCATGTCTCCCAGGTGGCTTACGATAGTAATTCGGACGAATCGATAGTTCTCTTCGAGTCCTGGAAAAATCGGGCCGAAACCGAAGGAATCGACATGAGCGACTACTTCTACGTCTACTTCTGCAAATATGTGCGGACGGAGGAGGAGCAGCGTATGGTCGATTTCGTCCATGAGATGATGGCCGAGGCCCGTTCGCGTGATATCTTTCTCCATGTGCAGAACCTGCTCAAAAGAGACCTCTCCCTTGCTGAAGAGGTAAACAGGGTTTTTGCCGAGGCGCGTAATGTGGCGCTGGAAACGGGTATAGAGCTGAAGCTTCCCGCAGTGGCGCCCCAGAGCGACCGACGCTGCGATTTTGTGGAAGGGGGTGGAGCTTTCATTTCCTGGGACGGAAGCGTCCATCCGTGCTATTTCCTCTGGCACAAGTTCGCCTGCTATTTCTCCGGAAGGAAAAAATTCATCATTCCAAAGGTATACGGCAACCTGTCTGACCGGGGAATCAGGGAAATATGGAACGATCAGGGCTTTCGGTCATTCCGGGATGAGGTCATGCTCCACGAATATCCCTTCTGCTCCAACTGCAACCTGATCCCCTGCGAATATATCTACACCGAGGAATTTGAGCAGGACTGCTACACAAATACCGTGCCGTGCGGGGATTGTTTCTGGTGCATGGGGCTGTTTCAGTGCCTGCAGTGAGGCGCCTCTCCGCCCAATGACGGATGAAGAGGGCTATTCCGGGATCTAAAGCCGTATCACCGACCCTGCCTTGAGCAGACTTTCGGCTACGCTAAACATGTTTGTTACCGTGCCTGCCCGCAAATTTTTCTTTTGATCGAAAAAATCAAGACAGACACCGCACGAAGCAATTTCAACCCCGCGGTTGCCGAGCTTATCCAGTGCCTCAAGCACCTCCGACCCCTCGGTTGCCAGGAGCACACCGGTATTGATGAACAGCATCCGGTCGGGTGTTTCGGATACTTCCACCAGGGTATTGATAAAGTTCTTCATCAGCAGCCTGCCAAGTTCCTCGGGGCCGTCGCCAAGTCTGTCTGAATCAATCAGCATGACGGTATCCCCGTTCTTCTCCCTGTTTATCGATAGGGTCTCCCCTGCTGCCCCGGAGATGAGGATGGCGTAACCTCCCTCCATCCGGGTTTCGTCAACAATGAATCCGCGGTTGACGGCAAAACGGGTCACGTTTTCCCGGGGGGGGCCATCATCCAGCAGTACCTTGAGATCCTCACCCGGCGCTTCTTCCAGCGCCCGCTTGACCGTTACCACCGGCAAGGGGCAGTCCATCTTTCTGCAATCGATAGTTTTCATAATACTCTCCCTTTTATCAATTAACGTTGAGCATCAATTCGTGTAAATTCCTCACCATCTTTTCTGTATATCTCTTCCGGCTCCAGGTCGGCTTCTCGTAATTGCCCCTCTATTGCATTTCTATCGGCTTCGTCATACCTGATAGCGAGACCGCAATCAGATTTCAAGCTCCGCGGGGCAGGGATAAGAAGCATGTTCAGACGCTTCTCCTTGAGAATTTTCTCCGCTTTCATAACGCGGTGGATATTGTTGAATACAGCGACAAAATCTCCATCTTTTACCATTGCGCATCCTTTCTCTCATCTTTGCAAAATACTTGGCCATTTTACGCACATTGCAGCATTCTTTTCAAGGAATATGCTTGTTCCGGATGAAAACTGGCGCATTGACAAAGTCGCAGTCAAGCCATATTATGGCACCATGAGTAGCGTTGCGCCCCTGCTGGCCCTTATCATCTTTGCTTTACTGATAAACATTCCGTTGGGATCTCTACGCCGTAATTATGAGAAATTTACAGTCGGCTGGTATTTCTACCTGCATATTTCGATACCTGCCATAGTTTATCTAAGGATGAAATCAGGGCTGAGCTGGGAATTCATCCCGCTGACCCTGGCGGGCGCTATTGCCGGTCAGCTGCTGGGGAGCTCACTCTACGGCAGAAGGAGCAGGAATGACTAAAAAAAGAAAAAGGATGTTTTCCCCGATATCCGTATCCCGCCTGCTGGGTGAACTTTTCCGGGGGAAGCCGCTGGAAAAACGGCTCCATGAAGGGAAGATCTGGCAGATATGGGACGCCGTGGTTGGGACGCAGATTGCCCTCCAGGCCCGACCGGTAAACTTTCGCGAAGGTATCCTGACGGTTGTCGTCAGTAGTGCGCCATGGATGCAGCAGCTGAACTTCATGAAAAAGGGAATAGTCGAAAAAATCAACGTAACGCTCGGCGAGGAATTGGTAAAGGAGATATTCCTGAAGGCGGGCCGTCCGGAACCCCCCGAACTGGAACCCCTGCCGCGGAAGAGAATCCTCCGGCCTCTGACAGAGCTGGAAAAAGAGAGCATAGAAAGGGAAACAGCAGCAATTGATGATCCGGAGCTGCGCGAGGCCCTGGCCCATCTCCTGAAAACCCATCTTGCAAACAGTACCGATAACTCCTGAAAAACAGTCATCCTGGATTCGGCAGTTCAAGGGATACCCCGTTCACTCCCTGACGACCTCTTTCTGCTCTTCTCAGCTCATTTCGCTGCAGTTCGCGGGAGAAAGCTACTTTCCGGGTCCAACTATCCCTTCCATCTCTGCGGTATACCCGCCATTTTCATCATAGACAAACAGCGGCGGCAGAATCTTCAATTCCCCTTTTCGCCCCTTTACTGTCTCGATCAGAAACATCCTTGCTTCAGCTGAATTACTACCGTGTACCATGCGCAACCGGATAGGGGAAAGCCCTAACTCTGCCGCTGCAGAGAAAAATTCCGGTAACCGCGAGGGGTGATAAATAAAGCAGATCCTCCCGGCCGGTTTGACAAGATTCTTCGCCGCTGCCAGAAAATCTCCGAGTTCTGCGGTAGATTCGTGCCGGGCATTATCCCTCCCCGGTTTCGGACTTATCCTGCCACTCCCTCTTTTCCGGTATGGGGGATTGGAAAGAACGAGGTCAAAGGATGATGCGGGGAAATGTCCCTTCAGGGTCTTTATGTCCCTGCAGAGGATCTCAATCCTGTCGGAGAGGTCGTTTAGTGCGACATTGCGGACGGAGATCTCGGCCATCTCCTCCTGCATCTCCACTCCTACGCCCTGCATCTCCCGGACTTTTACGGCAAGGATAAGGGGGATGACGCCGCATCCTGTGCCGAGGTCAATTACCCTCTCCCCCTCGCCTATCCCGGCAAAATCGCAGAGGAGCAGGGGGTCCAGGGAAAAGCGGTAGCCATGGCGCTGCTGGATGACCTTCAGGCCATACGCGCGAAGTTCGTCTATTGTCTCCTCACTCCGCACTTTTTACCCCCTTACTCCTTACTACCCATTCCCGCACGAGCATCAGCGCAAAGAAAAGAAACGACCCCAGCGTCAGACACTTCCCGATCTTGAACGGAAGCGGATCGAAGTTGAATTCAACCTTGTGCTTCCCTGCCGTCAGGTATATCCCGCGTAGGATGTGGTTTACCGGGGAGATCTGCGTTGCCCTCCCATCCACCGTAGCCCTCCAGCCGCGGAAATATTTATCCCCCAACACCAGCAACGCATTCTGTCCGGCATGGACCGTCATCTTGATCTGCTTTCCTTCGTAACTGATTACGGAGAGATAACCTGTTTCTCCTCCCCTCGGCATATTCGGATCCGCCAGTGGTATCGGTGGCGGCTCCTCCACCAGAGCCAGTTGCCGCGGGTCGAAGCCCGGGTCGCGGAGTATCGCAAGTAGCCGGGCCGGATCGTCAACAACGGCTACCGCCGGAACCAGCCATCCCTTGGGGAGGACCGATCGGTTCTCCAGCACGATTTCGGCACCATCCGGCGACTGAAATACCTGCCGGTACTTTTCTCCCAGCTGCCCCTTGTCCCGTGCGTACTGTGCCGTATCGAAGACGAGGTACTTCACATTCAGCATGTCCGGCATGGGGGATCTGAAGGAAAAGGAGTCGAGGAAGTTCTGCCAGCGTTGCTGCTGCACCGGATTGGAGGTGAACATTACCGGGATGCCGTTTGAGGCGTACTGCATCGGATCTGTGCCGTTAAGGGGGAGGACCCGGTACTGTCTGGAATCATGTTCCAGAAATTTCATTACCGAACTTTTTGCCCCTTTAACTTTTTCTGGTAACTCCTGCAACAGCATGAATTTTCCGTTGACACGTCCCGTATCGGCGCAATAGAGCGCCAGCAGCAGCAGGGGAAGGATAGTGCAAGTAATCCACTTTCTGGTAAAGGCAAAAATGATCCCCGTATATCCTGCAGAAAACAGGATCGCCATCCCGGTTTCGAACTGCAGATTTTCCCATCGTTGTGCTATCAGTAAGCTCCCCCGTTCGAAGCGGGTAGGGTGGATAATGGTTTCATAAAACCGGGAGAGCCAGAAATCTTTCCACCAAATCTCCGCTGTGAGCAGAAGAAAAAGGAGAGCGGGTAATAAGAGGAGGAAGATGAGATAACGCCTGAATATTTTGGTTTTTCTCACCTCTTCGTCCAGAAGGGTATCCACCCCCCTGGCTGACAGGACGGCAAGTCCCAGAACCGGAAGGAACATAATCATCTTCGGCACCCGGAAATGGTTGATCCCAGGGAAATGTTCATACAGGAACCAGTAAAAGGGGGTGAATTTGCCCATGGAAAAGAGTATCCCTCCTGCAACCGCCGTGAGGGAGAGCCAGGTGAAGGCGTCGCGTCGGAACAGCAAGGGGAGGGGGAGGAGAAGCCAGGGGAGGAGCCCCATATAGTCGGAGGTCTGGGTAAAGACCATCCGTCCCCAGTAGTAGGACTTTATCTTTCCGGTATCATAAGCCCCCTCCTGGCGGGAAAAGCCGAAAAACCCGGGGATAACGAAGGTAGCCACCTCCTCCGGGGGGAGCGACCAGGACATCGCCTCATCCACATTAAGGCCCCCCTTCCCCTGATTTGCACCGTTCTGTATCCCGCGTGTAGTATCTTTCGACCAGTCGGCCAGGGGGAGGAGGGAGATGGCAACGGTCGACAAAAAGAAGAACATTGTTATCATGTTCAGGCCGAAGAGTCTGGCGAATTCCTTACCGGTTCCCTTTCGCCCGTCACAGAGGATGCCGAGAGAGCGGAGGATTCCGTAGACCCCGATTCCCAGGCAGGTATAGTAGGCAATCTGCCAGTGCATGTTGAAGAATTGGAACGCCAGAACAAAACCGGTTGTCAGGAAAAAGATCGTTCGCCTGGTCTGGAACCCTTTTTCCATAAAATAGAAGGCCCATGGCGCAAAGGATATGGTAGCGATCTTCTGGACATGCCCGGCATTAATAAGCGATGCGTTCTCCGGTGCTATGGCAAAGATCAACCCTCCGAGGAAGGAAGCAAGGCGGCTGGCGCCAATTGCCCGGCAGTAGAGAAAGGTTCCGGCCGCCCCGAAAAACAGCTGAAGAACCATGAACCACGCCACATTGGCCGGAGCCGGGAAAAGCCAAAAGATCAGGTTTCGGTACAGGAGGAACTGCATCGACAGGGTCCCCCCCCCCTCGCTGGTGCCTCCATTGATGAAGAGATCCCAGGTTGGTTGCAGGCTGATCCGGAACAGTTCCAGAAAGCCGAACTCCTTAAACCCCTTGACCGTCCAGTAAAACTCGTTGGTAATGTCAGGCGCACGGATGATCCTGCCGGTGAAGAGGATCTTGGAAAAGATAAGTATCAGCAAGGCCAGAAGAGCCGCAAGAAAAAGCAGTTCTTTTTTTCGTTCGGTCATCTATAAACCCCTTTATGGTGCAAGCAACTGCTGGTGGAGGTAAAATTTTTCCAGCTCCGCCGCGGCATCTTTCCAGCTGAATCTCTCCAGGAGAAAGCTGCGGCCGGATTTTCCAACTGCCCGACCTTTTGTCCCGTCCAAGAGAAGATCAACGGTCCTGTCAGCCATTTCCTGCCAATCGTCGGGATTGCACAAGACTCCGGAGAGCCCCGGTCTTATATACTCCGTAATCTGCCCCACCCTGTCTGCAACAACAGGAATCTCTGCCAGCAGCAATTCGGTCAGTTTAGCAGGGCATTTGGAACGGTTGAGAAGGTTGTCGGCAAAGGGATAGATGGCAACATCGCCTGCAGCCAGATAATCGGCAATCTCATCCGTTTCCACCCATCCGGCCAGGATAAGGGCCGGAGAAAAACCGGCCTCCTCTCCCGCCCTGATGAGGAGCTGTTCCTCGTTGTTCCTCCCGCTCCCGATGACAAGAAAACGGACCGACGGGACCTTTTTGCAGATCTCCGCAAAAAGGTAGTGGAGTTTATCCTGGCTGAATTCAAAAAACCGGGTGTAGAGGAGGAGGACGGGGGCCCCTTCCAGAATGCCGAGTTTTCTCCGGGCTGCCGTGCGGTTCCCCGCCGGTCCGGCATCTACACAGTTAGGGAGGTAATGGATTTTCTCCGCAGGGATTCCCATGCCGAGGAGACGGGACTGCAGGGTAAGGCTGGCTGCCGTTACGCCAGTCGCGCGCGGCGGCAACCAGCTCTCCTGAAGCCGGAAGACGATTCTCTCTGCCCGTGAATAGGGGTGCAAATCGTTCATGCCGCCGGGTCCCTCCCAATCATCGGAATCGATAAAGAGAGGGGGGAGCCGCTTTCCCAGCTGTTTGAGCAGAATATGTGCGAAAGCCGCCACTCCGCCATAGCCTTTGGGCTTGAAAAGGTGTACCAGGTCTGGCTTTTCAAGTCGGGCCGTCCGGAAGAGCCGATAGGCCAGAAGCGCCGCAGAAGCGATTTTATTCGATGGTCCAAGCCGTACATTTTTTATCAGGACCCCCCTGACCATCTCCACTTTTCCGGAATCTTCCGGGTTTGTGTACGGTGGGGCGACAATGGTCACCGTATGCCCCAAAGTCTGCAGCCCGGCAGCAAGCGGGAGCATCCGGGCGAAGAGCGTTCCCTTGGGGCGGATACCGAATGGGGCTATGAATACAATCTTCACCGTGGTTCGACTCCGTTATCGGCCTTGAACTTTCCAAGCTTGCCGCGACGATAATCTCTGTAGCCTTTAAAGATCATCGATATTTTTTTTATTTTTTCCCGTTCAAAGAGAAGAAGCCGCAGCAACTCGAGCAGAAATCTGATCCGGTCCGCCCGGCAAAACCGGGGATAAGCAGTTTTATATCTCTCCCTTACAAAAAATCTGTTCCTGGTCTTATAGTATTTTCGCAGGGGATCATGGCTGGTGAGGTAGAGGGCTCTGGAAAAAAAACTGAATTTCATCTTGGTGCCGACCTGGTGCCGAAGAATCGCCCGGTTAGCGAGGATGACCCGGAAACCGGCTTTCTGAAGCCTGAGACAATATTCGATGTCGATGAAATCAATAAAGAGTTCGTCCATGAAAGGTCCCACAGTTTTGTATGCCTTCAGCTGTAACAGATTTCCCGAGGTCATAACCGTCAGGAGATCCTGATACAGTTCTTTCCCCTCAGGTTGCTCACCCGGCCTGGTTGCATGGAAGGGTGAAATGATGCCGACGGATTGGATATCGATTCTTCCGAGACAATCGAGCATCATTCCGACAAGGCCAGGTGTTGCGCGGCTGTCCTGATCCATGGTAAGGAGAAAGTCGCAGCCATGCTCCAGAGCCAGCTGCGCGCCAATATTCAGCCCTCGGGCCACACCCATATTCTGCCGATTGGCAACGTATATGACCTTGCCGGCGTCGGTCAATCGGTCTGCAAACCGTTGGTTTACGGTCTCCGAATTATCTACCGCGAAGAGAATCTCCACCTGCTCCAGATAGGAGCTGATATTTTCCAGGACTTCATCCGTGGGATGGTACAGAACGACCACCCCGGCTATGGACAGTTTCCGGTCCGGGTTGGCCGGTTTATCTTTGAAAAGAGAATTTTTCGTCATGTTTGCCTTAAAAATCGGCCAGCAGCTGCTGCATTGCCGAGCCGGCAGAATTTATGATCTCCCCCACAACCCGGTAGTTGTTTTTACGCATGGAAGCCAGCTCCTCTCCTGATGGGAAGTTGCCGCTGGCAAGACGGTCAAGGGTAATAAAGGAGTAGCCTTTCCCTGCAAAATCACCTATTTCCGGCTGCAGGACTATGGGGATAACCCCGCAGACTAGGTACTCCACGAGCTTGGTCGGGCAGGCCGCCCGGTTGACGATGGAATTGTCCCTGAGTATGTATCCCAGGTCGGAGCGGCAATAATAATCGTACACTTCATCTTTGGGGAGAGAAAGGAGCCGCACCACGCCCGCCAATCCGCACTCCTCAATCTTCTGCCTGAAGGTTTCCATATCGGGGGTCAGAATGGTAATCGAACAATGGCCTTGGGCCTTTTTCATCGACTCCAGCATCAGTTCCAGCTTCTGCCATTTCTGTGTTCCGCCGGAATAAATCATGGCGGGCTTTTCCTGCTCGCGCCTTGCTTCACCCTCATCCATCGTGAAATCGTCAAAAATGGGGACTATATAGATTTTGCAACGGTGATCAACGTATTTTTCGCGGAAATGTTCCCCCATTGCATCGGTAACAAGTATGAGGGCCCTGCTGCTGCCGGCCGTTATCCTTTCGATGATCCCATAAAGCCATGCCGCTCTTTTTTTGCCGCAATAACCGAGTTCTTCAGGGAAAACCCCATGCATATCGGTAAAGATGTTTTTGAACATTAGGAGATAAAAAGGGAGCGCACGAAACCCGTTATGGATGGAGTGGACGTAAATCCCCCTGGCCCTGCATCCAAGGTAAAGAATGAATAGAAAATGGAGGAAAAAATTGACTTTGTAAACCCTCAGATTATCTGCCGGATGAGACGACCTGAGCCGCAGATTCCCGAAAAACCGTATGCCCAGATAGATCCTTTCCCGTTTAGCAAAGTAGCTGTCAATGGCAACCACGCGTTGAGCCATTCCGTCTTTTTCGCCGGTTTTATCCGGATAATTGGCAACAAACAGTATCATGAGAATTCCGGGAACCCCTTCTTATCCCTTTTACAGATCAAAATTCATTGCTTCCGGCGGGAAAAGATCGACAATCAGTCGCCGCGGCCACCAGCCGCAAATCCTGAGCCGAATTTTGTTTCTATCAAGCCGAGGAGCATCTCCGCCCGTGACTTCCAGGAATTTTGTTCCGCAATCTTCAGTCTCTCTTTTATCAGCAGCGGATTATCGGCCAGGGCAATAGCCTCGGCAATTTTAGCGGAAAATGTCACGGGGTCATCGGCAATGGTGACAATGCCATCCGCTGCGTACTGTCTAACCTCCCGCATTCCGGTCGAAACAACCGGCAGCCCGGCGCCAAGGTATTCATAAAGCTTTATCGGATTGGTGCTTTCGTTGAGGAGGTTCAGCTTGAACGGAATAATGCCGACGTCAAAATAGGAGACATACCGGAGCAGCTCAGAATAAGGCTTCGGACCCAGATAGAGAATATTCTCAACCCCCTCGAACTTCGGTTTAAGGGTTCGCAGCGCCGGTCCTATCAAAACGAAGAGGGTCTCTTTTCGCAGCTTCGCCGTTTCAACGATCAGCTCTACATCGACCCAGTCGTGTATCCCTCCGACGTAACCCGCGATCGGTCGGTCCTTGTATCGATAAAGAGGGTCCCCTTCCCCTTTCTGGAAGGTCAGCGCCCCAGCGAAGAAATTCGTATCCACCCCGTTAGGGACCAGGTAGGTGTTCTTGTTCAGCAGCCGGTGCTTCTCGTACAGTTTCCGGCTGACAGCCAATACAATGTCGGCTCTGGCGACAAGCTCGTTTTCATTGTCGATAAGCCGTTGGTCAATTTTCTCGGAAAACGCGGCCCAGTCATCCATTGCGTCATAGATCAGGAACTTCTCTCTGCAATGCCTCAGGTAATTTATATCTTCGATATGCCAGGTGTAGATAATTTCCGACTCCCTGAATTCAGGCATCCGGTATTTGAAATGGCTTTGCAGCTTGATAAGGATGTTGTTGACGGATTTTACAAGCGGGAAGCGGTCCCCCTCTTTCAGAATATATATATTGGAAATTTTATCTACAAGCTGTTTCTGTTCCGCCATGTAGCCGTAGCCACGAAACGGTAACCCGACGATATTGTTGACCACATTCGTGTTAAAGCGGTTGGTCAGATATCTTGCAAAGTGATGCGGCCTTTGAAAGGTATTGAACCACCCCCCGTAGGTAACGATTGATATTGAATGCTTCCTGGTTTGTTCAGTCATAATTCCTCTAATAAAAAAGCCGAATCGGTTGGCCCTGACGGTTATCTCATCCCTTGATCCTGGAAAGTCTTCCGACATAAAGAAGCTGCCAGATTGAGTGAAGCATATACGAAAAAAGTGTTGCAAGGGCGAGCCCGGTCGCGCCATAGAGTGGAATCAGGAAATATGCAGAGCAAATGAGTGCCACTCCCCATAGAAGATTGAACAGGAATCCGGACCAGGTCCGGCCAGCGCTCGCAATAGCTGATCCGGCAACGGAATTTATGGAGATTAGAATGGCGGAAAATGACAGGATTATCAGTACGTTTCTACCCTCGACGAACCCGGAACCATAGCTCCGCATGATAAAGCCGGAAATAAGGGTTATCGCCAAAGCAACTACGAAGGCGCTTCCTCCGTTGAGGGCGATGTTGTACCAGAGGGCTTTCTTATAGTCGCTACGCTGGCCGGAGCCATAGAAGTCGGAAAGGATTGGCAATGCAATTGCGTTAAGACATCCAGGGAGAAAGAGGATGGCTTTCTGCCAGGCATTGGCAGCGCTGAATACCCCCATATTCGCATAGCCGCCAGGCTGGTTGACAAGCATCGCCGCACAGGCCCAGTTGACCGGGTTAAACATTATCCCTGCCAGAACCGCAGGCATGCTGAACCCCAGGAGAACATGCCTCTCACTGCCACAGCCTGCATAACCGATAGGGACTTTTGCGCGAAGCGCTTCGGCTCTGAGGGCGATGGTATTCATAAGACAGTTTGCCGCCGAGGAAACGACCAGTCCGGACACCCCGCCCCGCAATCCGAAGAAGTAGACCCCCCCGATGATCAGGGGAAACGATACCAGGCCTGTCATGATGTTGACTTTGGCAATGGTTCTGAATGCCTCAAAACCGGCAAGGGCGCCAGTCTGGGCGCCGCTCAGCGCTCCGAAAAACAAAAATCCCGCACTGATCCGCAAAAGAGTGGTCAGCTGAGGGGCCGCCAGTGTTTCTGAGGCAAGCCAGGGTGCAATAACCAGTAAAACCAGCGCTACTGCGGCTCCTGTCCCCATGGCCACCAGACTGGAGAGGGCCACAATCCTTCCTGCCTTGGCAGGGTCTTTTCTGCGGAATTCGGCAACATACTTGGTTGCCGTCATCCCGAGGGCGAAGCCGGCAAAGACACCGAACATGCCGATGGTATTGTTTATGATGCCGAATTCGCCGAACTGCTGCTTACCAAGAATTCTCGCCGAAATAATCGAAGTAAGCAGCATCAGCGATTGCGATGCGCCGGCCCCCATCATGGACCAGAAGGTTCCATGGGCGAGACGATAGCCAAAGGATGAAGCTTTTATTCGATCCCATAGTCTCCTCATAAAAGGGGGGAGGTATCGGTAGAAACAGTTTTCCAGACTCACTGAAGCCTCCGGGGCAGCCGGGGAAACCTTATAGCTTGCCGGAGCAGCTGGAGAGCAGGGCCATAACGATCCGCTCCGCCGCCCTGCCGTCACCATAGGGGTTATGGGCCATGCTCATGCCATCGTATTCTCCCCTGTTTTCCAAAAGGAGAGTCGCCTCTGCGACGATCTTTTCCCGGTCGGTACCGACAAGTCTCACTGTGCCTGCCGTCACTGCTTCAGGGCGCTCGGTCGTCTCACGCATTACCAGTACCGGCTTGCCAAGTGACGGGGCCTCTTCCTGTACGCCACCGGAATCGGTAATGATGAGATGGGAGCGGTTCATGAGATAAACAAAGGGGAGGTAGTCTACCGGTTCTATCAGGTGGATGTTGGGGCATCTGCCGCCACCAAGTATCCGTTTTACCGGCTCCTGCACGTTCGGGTTCAGATGCACGGGATAGAGGATCTCCAGATCAGGATAAGTTTGCGCAATATCGGCAAGGGCGGAGCAGATATCTTCAAACCCTTTGCCAAAATTCTCCCGGCGGTGCCCGGTAACCAAAATCAGTTTTTTGCCCTGGTCGAGGAAGGAAAAATCGCTGTTGAACCGGTTCTGCAGGGACGCATCACTATTTATCATCTCCGTTACGGAGAGGAGCGCATCAACCACTGTGTTCCCAGTAACAAATATCGCAGAATCTTCAATACCTTCCTTTAACAGATTTTCCCGTGCCGCCGGTGTCGGGGCGAAATGGAGGTCGGCAATGGCGCCGGTTACCCGGCGGTTTATCTCCTCGGGGAACGGGGCATTTTTGTTATGGGTGCGCAGACCCGCCTCTACATGCCCGACCTTTGTACTGCAGTAGAAGGAGGCTAAGGAGGTGGCCATTGTCGTAGTGGTGTCGCCATGCACCAGAACTACATCGGGATTCTCCCTCTCCAGCACACCTTTCACCCCTTGCAGCACATTGCTGGTAATGTCGAACAGATCCTGACCTGGTCTCATTATATCGAGATCGTGGTCGGGTCTGATGGCAAAAAGGTTCAAGACCTGGTCCAGCATCTCCCTATGCTGGGCGGTAACACAGATCCTGCTTGCAAACTGATCCGGATATTTCTCCAGTTGTTTTATCAGGGGGGCCATTTTGATAGCCTCGGGACGTGTGCCGAAAACAGAGAGAACTTTTATCATGAGATCCCCTTGTCCGCTCCGGTATCCATATTGTCCAGGAACCATTTATAGACCCCTCGCAATCCCTCCTGCAGCCCGATCTTATGACTCCAGCCAAGCGAATGAAGGCGTGAAACATCGCAAAGCTTGCGCGGAGTGCCGTCCGGCTTGCTGGTATCGAACGCCAGCTCTCCCGAAAAACCTACCTCCTTTTTCACGAGAAGCGCCAGCTCCCTGATGGTAACCTCCTCGCCGGTGCCGATGTTGATCAGGGCCGGTGAGGTGGTCAGCGTGAGGAGTGAGGAAAAAATCTCCTCGGACAGATTCATCAGGAAGAGGCAGGCGTCTGCCAGGTCATCTACATGGAGGAATTCACGATATGGTGTACCACTTCCCCATACAGGTAAAGATTCCGCTCCAGCAGACTTCGCTTCGTGACATTTTCTGATAAGTGCTGGAAGGACATGCGATTTTTCCAGGTCGAAGTTGTCGTTGGGACCGTACAGGTTGGTCGGCATAGCCGCCAGAAATCTGGTGCCGTACTGGCGGTTGTACGACCGGCAGAGGGAGATGCCGGCTATCTTGGCTATGGCGTAGGCATCATTGCTCGGCTCCAGCGGTCCGGTGAGGAGTGATTCTTCCTTCAAAGGTTGCGGGGCAAGTTTCGGGTAGATGCAGCTGCTGCCGAGGAAGAGGAGTCTCCTGACACCTGTTAGGTAGGCATTATGGATTACATTATTCTGGATCATCAGGTTGTCATAAATAAAATCGGCCGGATAGGAGCTGTTGGCAACGATCCCTCCGACCTTTGCCGCGGCCAGAAAAAGATAGTCCGGCTTTTCGTCCCGAAAGAATTCAGCGACGGCGGTCTGGTTCCTCAGATCAAGTTCCCTGCTGGTGCGAAGCAGCAGGTTCGAGTACCCTTCCGCCCTCAGTTTTCTGACAATCGCTGAACCAACCAGTCCCCGATGCCCTGCGACGTATATTCCTGCCTTCTTATCCATCCGCCCGCTTCTCCCTTTCTGCCAGTTCCATATCTGAATCGACCATCATGTTGACCAGCTCGTCGAAATCGACCTTTGGCCGCCAGCCCATCCGGGTCATGGCTTTGGTTGGATCTCCCAGCAACAGGTCTACCTCGGCGGGACGGAAATACTTCGGGTCGACCTCGACCACTATCCTTCCGGAACTGCTGTCGATTCCCTTCTCATGCAGCCCCGTTCCCTGCCACTCCAGAGGCATATTGTGTCTGGCAAAGACCTTCTCCGCAAACTCCCGTACCGGGTGAGTCTCTCCGGTTGCAACGACATAATCGTCCGGCTCCGTCTGCTGAAGCATCAGCCACATGGCCTCGATATAGTCGCCGGCAAATCCCCAGTCCCGTTTTGCGTCAAGATTGCCAAGATAGAGGCAGGACTGGAGTCCCAGCTTGATGCGGGCGGCTGCGCGGGTGATCTTTCTGGTAACGAAGGTTTCTCCACGTCGGGGAGACTCGTGGTTGAAGAGGATGCCGTTGCAGGCGAACATGTTATAACTTTCACGGTAGTTGACGGTGATGTAGTAGGCGTACGCCTTGGCGCAGGCATAGGGGGAGCGGGGGTAGAAAGGGGTGGTTTCTTTCTGGGGGGTCTCTACCACCTTACCGTAGAGCTCGGAAGAGGAGGCTTGGTAAAACCTGGTGTTAAGCCCTGTCTCACGGATTCCTTCCAGAATTCTCACCGTCCCCAGGGCGTCCACTTCGCCGGTATATTCCGGGACATCGAAGGAGACCTTGACATGGCTCTGGGCGCCGAGGTTATAAATCTCGTCGGGACGCACATCGCGGAGCACCTTGTTGAGCGAGCTGGCATCGTTCAGGTCACCATAATGGAGAAACATCCGTACTCCGGACTCGTGCGGATCCTGGTAGATATGGTTGATCCTGCCGGTATTGAACGAGGATGACCGGCGGATGATGCCGTGTACCTCGTACCCCTTCTGCAATAGCAGTTCCGCCAGATAAGAGCCGTCCTGCCCGGTGATTCCTGTTATCAAAGCCTTTTTCATGATCCCTCCCTGCTCTCTTCTGGAATAATTGGTTTTGTGCCGGCGCAGAAAATCCTCTCTCTGCCGACACCTCGCCGTACAAGTTCATCAATAAGTTGTCCTCCCCGTTTCAGGGAGGTAATGACTATGATACCGTCTCCACCCTCAAATCCAGAAGGGAGCGGGGCTACCTCATTGTCGAAAAATTTTTTAGCGCCATGTTCGTTGTCCATTACAGCTGCGAGCTTTATGCCCGTCTCCCTGAGCGAGAGATAGGCTATTTCCGCAACCTCGTCCAGACCGCAGAAGGTGACGCTGGCAACGCCTGCCGCCTGCAACGACCGGAACAGTTCCAGGTAGTCCTTACGGGTAATCTTGTACAAATTAGTGAAATAGCTGAGGTGCTGGAAGGCCAGCCGGCTTTTTTCGGCAATTCCCCGGGTGGTCAGGAGGTAGCTGTACCGGTTCCGGGGAAATTCGCTGATCCGTACATACCCTTTGGCAACCAGGTTCTTGATGTAGGAATTGACCAGTCCCAGGGCTATGCCAAGGCGTCGGGAGAGCTCCCGCTGGGTGAGGGGTTCCTCCTTGTCAATCTCGTTTATCAGGAGAAAGGATCGGTAGGCATCCACCCTCTTTTCTTCGTGCTCGTTCATTCCATGAACAATACAATAAGATGGTTAAAGTGGCAATATTAAATATGTGGATTTGCAAATTCTGTTTGTCATGCACAGGGCATTGTTGCGGCTCCGAAATAAATTGCCTTTAACGAAACCTCATGATAAAAACTGTAATTGATGCTGCCAGGGTGTACGGACTTTATTGGTGCGGATTCCCAAAGTCGCCAGGCGCTGCTTGACCACAGAATGCCTGTCGAGATGTTGAGAGAGGTCTTGAATAGTGAGTGGCAAGCAAAAACCAACCCCCCCTAGCCCCCCCTTATCAAGGGGGGAAACAAGATCACTCCCTGGCCTCCACTTGTCAGGTGGGAAAACAGGAGCAGACCTTGCTCCCTCCCCTGACAAGGGGAGGGTCGGGGAGGGGTTTGCAGTTGATTTTGCCTTTCTCCCCTACAACAAAAAACTCGACGTCCGCGCCCGTGAAAACCGTAGGAATCCTACCAAGGCCGAAAGCAAAATCTGGAACGAAGTCCTGTGCATGCGGCGATTCGCCAACTTTAAATTCCTCCGTCAAAAGCCGATAGACAACTATATCGCAGACTTCTACTGTTCTGAGCTACAACTGGTTATTGAGATTGATGGGGATAGCCATGCCGAGGCCACTGAATACGATATGGTTAGGACAAGGGTACTGGAAGCATTGGGGTTGACGGTGGTCAGATTCACAAATGAAGAGCTGTTGCGAAATATCCAGGGAGTGTATGACGATTTGAGCCGCAGGCTCGGGATTTACCTATGAAGAGTGGGAGAAAAAGGGGATATTCCCCTTTCTGTAAACAGTCGGCTTTTCAGTTTGTGAGTGTGTTGAGAGAATATCAGCATCTTGAATAGAACTTTTCAGGAACTAAAATCTTAAGGAGCCTGGGAAATGGCCGATAAAAAGTATCCATCTGTCAGCCAGTCAACTGACAAGCCGGAACGCAAGCAGCGCGGAAGGGTAGACAGAACTGTCATGTTTCCTGTTGCGCCGCCGGCCAACGAACTCCCGCCTGATTATGCCGAGTGGCTTGGCGGATTGAAAAAAAGAATACACTCCGAAAGGCTGCGTGTGGTGCTGGCAAGCAATGCAGCAATGGTGCTGCTTTATTGGGAAATCGGGCAGCGTGTTCTGGAAAAACAGACTCTACAGGGTTGGGGAGCAAAGATCATTGGTCGGCTGGCAACTGACTTGCGCGAGGCGTTTCCGGAGATGAAAGGTTTTTCTCCGCGTAATATCAAGTACATGCGTGCGTTTGCCGCTGCCTGGCCGGATCGTGAAATTGTGCAAGCGGCGCTTGCACAATTGACCTGGTATCATAACATAGCCTTGTTGGAAAAACTTAAAACAGCCGATGAACGTCTTTGGTATGCTGCAAAGAGCCTCGAACATGGTTGGTCGCGCAATATTCTTGCCATCCAGATAGAAAGCCGCGCAAATCAGAGGTTTGGCAAGGCGCAGAACAACTTCCCGGCAACTCTGCCTCCACCGGATTCAGATATGGCGGTGCAAATCTTTAAAGATCCCTATCTGTTTGACTTTCTTGGAACCGATGCTTCTCGTCGCGAAGCTGAGCTTGAGCAAGGCCTGATGGAGCATATTCAGAAATTTTTGCTTGAGCTTGGACAGGGGTTCGCATTTGTCGGGCGACAGGTTCACCTGGAACTTGGCAATGAAGATTTCTATCTTGATCTGCTCTTTTATCATCTGAAACTGCGCTGCTATGTGGTGATTGAGCTGAAGGCGAGAAAATTCGAGCCTGGCGACGGTGCAAAGCTGGGGATGTACATGACGGCTGTTGACCGGCTGCTGTGCCATCCCGATGACATACCTACCATCGGGCTTTTGCTGGTAAAAGAGAAAAACAGGGTGCTGGTTGAATATGCTCTGGCAGGTACGACAAAACCTATCAGCGTGGCCGAATGGGAAACACAGCTTACCCGTTCACTGCCGGATGAACTTAAGGGGAGCCTGCCGAGTATTGAGGAGATTGAAGCGGAGCTGGAAAAGGATGGAGCTATCTGACTGTCAACTAAGAGATACTTTCATAAAGCTAGATAATGCAAAAATAGCTTCGTGGAAAAAGGTGCACAGTATTATTCTGGACTAGGGGATGCTAAGGGTGGGTTTCTTTGCACAAACAATGGACAACGTGCATTGCTCCGCTTATTAAAGGAGTTGATTGCATTTTTTGAGGAGCGTGACCACATTAAGGCTTTCTGCATGCGTGTGCTAACGACTGGTAGGGGGGAAGATACAACTTTCCCGTTTCAACCGCCATGCTTCACGCAGATGGCCCTGGAGTAGGAGTGGCTTTGAACGCAGGGGATTGTAAACAAATATTACGTACCTGGTTTGTGAGTGGCGATATTGACCGCCTGCTGCCGGAGGTAACGGCTCTGCGAGGGGTGCCACAGCCCGAAGAGTTTCATCCGGAGGGAGATGCGTTCATCCACACCATGCTGGCGGTTGAGGCGGTAGGCGATGGGGAAGATCAGAGGGTTTTCTGGGCTGTTCTTCTGCACGATATCGGCAAGGCTCGGACGACGTTTTTTAGCGATGGCAGGTGGAGGGCTCACGGTCATGCCCAGGCAAGCGCGGATAGTGTTCCCCCCGTTATGGACCGTTTGGGTTTGCCTGAACTTGTGGTTGATGTGGCCTGGCTGGTGAAAAACCATCAATACCATCTGTCCTGGCAAATCAGGGAAGGGGAGAAACTGACCAGACGTCAGAAGCGTTTTACTGAACACCCGTTGTTTCCTCTGCTTGAACGGGTTTGCGCAGCTGATGAGGCGGGCAGAGGTTCCTCTAGGAACATATAAGGGTCGCGACTCCAATATTCAGAAGAAGCACAATGGCATCAGGTCTACCCCTATAACATTTTCAGCTTTTCCAGCAAAGAAATAGCAACCGATGCGCCATTCTCGCAGTAGATTTATCCCAAGTCCGACAGGCTCCAAGGAGCACAACGGACAAGATGGAATAAATAAACTCCCATCGCTATGGGAAAAATATTTTTATATCCGGAGCAAGATAAGTATACTCAATCAATACATAAATATTTCATCATCAATTACGACATCAAATATAGGAAGGGCTCAGGAACAGGTGAGGAGAACGGCGATGACTAATTCCTCCAATGAACTTAAAATCGTTATAATTGCCGGTCCGAACGGCGCAGGAAAGACTACCTTTGCCCGCGAATTCCTCCCCAACGAGGCCAATTGCCCTGTATTCATAAATGCCGATCTTATTGCTGCGGGTCTTTCACCGTTTAGCCCGGAATCGGTGGCTATTCGTGCCGGCCGCTTGATGCTGGAAGAAATCGAGGATCGGGTACGCAACCGTCGGAGCTTTGCATTCGAGACAACCTTGAGCGGTCGTGCATACCTGCACAAAATCCGGCAATGGCGGGAGCTTGATTATAACGTTAAGTTATTGTTTTTGAGTTTGCCGAATGCTGATGTGGCAGTTGCAAGGGTGGCGGCTCGTGTTGCGCAAGGGGGGCATAACGTGCCCGAAGAAATCATCCGCCGCAGATTTAATGCCGGCTTGAAGAATTTTGATACGCTTTATAAACCGCAAGTTGATGCCTGGATGCTCTACGACAATTCGGAAAGCAAGCCAAAGATACTTGCCTGGGGAGAAAAATAATGAAGAAAGAGAATCTGCCGAAAGATCCAGACCTGCTGGGGTCTGTCCAGGCAATGAAACGGTCCGCTGCAAGCGCCCTGAAGCTGGCCCGAAAAACCGATACTCCCTGTTATGTGGTCAAAGACGGCAAGATCGTGAATATTGCCGAACGACCGAAAGCATCCGGGGATGACAAATCTGCCAGGAGGTAACCCATTAATTCCACTATTGACACGATAGTGGAATTAATGGGTTATAAAAAATGATCGCAGACATATGCTTCACGTCTGATTGGCTGGTAACTACCCCCTCATCTGTACAAGTACAAATCCCCGCCTATGAAAAAAATACCTTTATATCCGAAGCAAGATAAGTATACTTGGTCAATACATTAAATATCCCACCTCTGCCTGCCTTCATCGCCGCAAAGGTGGAGAAAATAGCTTACCAGAATGGAGTCGTCCATGTTCTTCCCCCAATACCGGGCCCGCAGAATCAGGGGCAAGGAGGTGTTCCGCCGGATGGTCCGCGAAACCTCCCTTTCCGTCAATGACCTTATCTATCCCATGTTCTCCGCCTTTGGCTCGGGAATCAGGAAGGAGGTTTCCTCGATGCCAGGTATCTACCAGCAATCGATCGAGCATCTTGTTGCCGAGGCCCAGGAAGCTTTCGAACTAGGAATCCCGGCGGTTATCCTGTTCGGTATCCCGGAAATGAAGGATGCGGTGGGAAGCGATGCCTACGCCGAGCACGGCATTATCCAGGAGACCGTCAGGGAATTGAAGAAACAGGTGCCGGGCCTGGCGGTCATTACCGATGTCTGCCTGTGCGAATACACCGACCACGGCCATTGCGGGGTGATAAAGGATGGGGACGTGGACAACGACTCTACCCTCGAACTGCTCTGCAGGGAGGCGCTCTCCCATGCCCTGGCAGGGGTGGACATGGTTGCCCCGTCGGACATGATGGACGGGCGGATCCAGGCTATCCGAATGACCCTGGACGCAAATGGTTTCGACAACATCCCTATCATGAGCTACGCGGTGAAATACGCTTCCGGCTATTACGGCCCCTTTCGAGAGGCGGCCGAATCGGCTCCGCAGTTCGGCGACCGCCGCTCCTATCAGATGGATCCGGCCAACCGTCTGGAGGCAATCCGTGAGGCAGCCATGGATCTGGAAGAGGGGGCGGACATTATCATGGTCAAGCCGGGACTCCCGTACCTGGACATCGTCCGGGAGGTCAGGAATGAATTCAATCTGCCGCTCGCGGTATACAATGTTTCCGGAGAGTACAGCATGGTCAAGGCGGCAGCCCGGAACGGCTGGATCGATGAGGAGCGGGTCGTCTTGGAGACGATGTTTTCCTTCAAGCGGGCCGGCGCCGACCTGATTCTGACGTATCACGCCAAGGATGTGGCAAAGCTGCTGAAAAGGGGGTAACACGGTTTCGTGCCCGCTTACTCTACAGGATGAAACTAAATAACATCTTGACTATAAAATTATCAACGATAGAATCCAGGGGAACCTGTAGCCTAATAATTATGGAGGAGACAGCCCAACATGAAAACCGCTAAAATTCTGCTACTGCTTTCTGCCGTCGCTTTTGTGGGTTGTGCCGTGGAGAGTTCATATGCCAGACCCGAGCATAAATTTTTACTATACAGGAAAATAGCCGTCATCAGCTTTTCCAACCCGAAAGATGCCCCAGCGGGACAGGAGGCCGCCGATATCGTGGCGCTGGAATTCGCCGATAAAGCGTTTACCGTCGTCGGCAGCAGCCAGCTGATGGCGTTGATCGAGCAAAGCGAGTTCTACACTGCCGGAATGACTCCTGAAATCAAGGCAAAGCTGAAGCAGTCCGGTATCGAGGCAGTAGTCCTGGGGAAAATCAGCGAATATAGCTGCTCAAATACCGACCTGCCTCCGACGGCCCTGAATATCGGCAGGAAGAACGTCTGCAATGTCAGCCTGACAGCACAGATGGTTGATATCAATACGGGGGAAATAGTCTGGGGAGCAACCGCTTCGGATACCCAGGAAGGGGCAGGTTTGACACCCAAAAGGGTTTTGCTGGGGCTCGCCAAAAAAATGAGTTTATCGATCCCGGACGCTCCGAAAAAGCCGTCCGTAAAAAAATGACCCGATTGGTCTCTCGCTCCGCTTTGTCGACCCGCCTTTTTCAGATGGTAACTTCCGCGATAGCCGGTAAAATGCGCTTCTACTCTGCGTATTTTTGCCTTCGGGCAAACTATGTGTTCAAGTTACACTGCCTAGTGTAGTTAATTTATTCATTGCTTCGCTCACCGCACACTTCCTCCCTACCAAAGCCGGATTAAAAAAATAAAACATTTTTCGTATGTCACCGTTTTGCAACTCTTTTTTTATGTTTATTCGAACATGATCAAAAAAATACTATAATTGGCACTTTGCTTGCTGTCACTTTGGGTCACATCTATTGAACGCAACGAAACTTATCACCCTTCACCTATCGCCTATTGGAGGTAATCGCTCATGTGTCGTATTGGAGCCATCAAAAGTCTGAACTATCTGCACCCGAGCAAGGCCCTGCACTTGATGCAGTCGCAGCAAAAAGGGCACGACAATTCCGGGTTCGCCATGGTCATGCAGGATTTGGGGGGCATTTTTGCAGAATACAAGGACCTACCTACCCTCTCCCTTGCCTGTACCGATGAAGGGTTGAAGATAGCAGAAACTCTGCTACAGGACAAAGGATTTAAGCAGGTTTATCAGTGGATTCCGGAAACAAACAGAAAACCGGGGATGGACATCCAGGCCATGCCCAACTACGTATTCCGTACCTTCGACTACCCGAGCCAGTTCGCCGGGGCGACGAAGGAGGAAAAAGAGGATCTGTTGACCGATACCCGCCTTCAATTGCGCGCCACTATGGAAAAAGATGCCACCGGCTTCGTTTATTCCTTCTGGCCCGATGTCATTACCCTCAAGGAAATCGGCGACCCTCGGGATATCGGCGCCTTCTTTAATCTACTGGAGCCTGACGACTCCTTTACTGCCAAGCTGATTACCGCCCAGTGCCGACAGAACACCAACTATGCCATTGTCCGCTACGCCGCCCATCCGTTCTTCCTGCAGGGTTACACAGCGCTTGCCAATGGCGAGAACACCTTTTACCAGAAGAACAAGGATTTCCAGAGTACACTGCACCGTGGCTACGTCGGTTTCGAATCCGATTCTCAGTGCTTCCTTTACACCCTGCACTATATGCACCGGCAACTGCGCTGGCCATTGTCCTATTACAAGCACATCATTACGCCTCTTCCCTTCGACGAAGCAGTAAAGCGTGAAGATGCGGAGCAGCTGTTCGCCATCCGCCAGTCTCTGGCCCATCTGGAGATCAACGGTCCAAATACCATCATCGGCGCTCTCCCGGACAACACCC
Source organism: uncultured Geobacter sp. (assembly GCA_903915655.1). Classification (GTDB taxonomy): domain Bacteria; phylum Desulfobacterota; class Desulfuromonadia; order Geobacterales; family Geobacteraceae; genus CAIWTU01. The sequence goes on along the minus strand of CAIWTU010000007.1, from coordinate 7,166 downwards.
TGTTTGTCGTCTGTGATGCCAAGAAGCTTCGTCCTATAGTGGTGGGGCATACTGCGGATACGGTGGTATTCTCCTCCGAGGTCTGCGGCATCAACGAAATCCTCCCGGAGCGGGATTGGGAAACGGATATCTACCCGAACGAGCGTGAAATTGTCGTCATCGACAAGAATCTGGAGGTCCAGCGATGGAAACAGTAAAGATAAACGATCTGGCCTGCAACGATCTTCCCTGGAAGGTAATCTATGATACAGAGCGCTGCACCCTCTGCGGTTCCTGTGTGTCAGCCTGTACCTTCGGCGCCATTTCTCCGAAAGTCGAGCGTCGCCGCAAATCGTTCTCGGACACCGAAACTCCGGAACCGAAGATCAAGTTCAGTGCGACCCCTGTCATTGCCCAGCAGAATGTCCTGAAAAATTTCTGCCGTGGCTGCGGTGTCTGTGAGAGAGTATGCCCGAACAAAGCTATCCGCTCGGAGCGCAATCCGGATTCCCGATTTCACGTCGTTTACCAGGCAAGTACCGGTTCAGGGCCGAAGCGTGGCGGTCGCAATAATCTTGATCCGCATTATCGCACTCTCGATACGCTGCGTGTCGGCCGCATTTCCCAGATGACCGACCCGAGCCTTGATGCCCAACGCCACACCTTCGACTGTCTGGCGCCCCTGGGTCGGATTCTCCCTGCTGCCAAGCTTCCGTTCACCGTCGGCCAGGACGGGAAGCTGGTAAAGAATGGTCATACCCCCCCGGTTCGCTGGATCTACCCGGTCATCATTGGCGACATGTCTATCGGCGCGCTTTCCTGGAGGATGTGGGAAGCAGTAGCGATGGCGGTTGCTTATCTCAATGAGGAATGCGGGTTGCCGGTCCGGATGTGTTCCGGTGAGGGGGGCATGCCGATACGGCTGCTCAAGAGCCGTTACCTTAAGTACATGATCCTGCAGATTGCTTCGGGACACTTCGGCTGGAACCGTATCATAAAGACCATGCCGGATATGATAGAAGACCCCGCCGGGGTACTGATCAAGATCGGTCAGGGCGCCAAGCCTGGTGATGGCGGCCTCCTTATGGCTGCCAAGGTTGCCCCGCATATCCAGGCGATCCGCGGTGTGCCGAAGACCGACCTCCTCTCCCCCCCCAACCACCAGGGCCTCTATTCCATTGAAGAGAGCGTACAGAAGATGTTTCTCTCCTTCAATGCCGCCTTCAAATTCCGGGTGCCTGTGGCGATCAAGGTTGCAGCGAGCGCCACCTCGGTATCGGTATTCAACAACCTTGTGCGTGACCCGTACAATATTGTCGGCGGATTCTTCCTTGACGGGATCGATGGTGGCACCGGGGCGGCGCACGACATATCCCTCGACCACACCGGCCATCCGGTGGTCAGCAAGCTCCGCGACTGTTACCAGGCTGCGGTTGCACAGGGTCGTCAGGGCCAGATCCCGTTATGGGCGGCCGGCGGTCTGGGCAAGACCGGAAACCTGGCTGCCGATGCCTTCAAAATGTTCTGCCTCGGCGCCAATGGGGTCTTTACCGGTAAACTTATCCTGCAACTTGCAGGGTGCCTCGGCAATGACCATGGTCGTTGCAACGCCTGCAACACCGGCCTCTGTCCTGCCGGCATAACCACCCAGGAGCCGCTGCTGGTAAGGCGGCTAAATCCCGACCGCGTAGCGGAAAACATCGTAAACTATTTCCTGGGGATGGACCAGGAACTGCGCAAGCTCATGGCCCCAATAGGTAACTCTTCCCTGCCGGTCGGCCGATCCGACTGCCTGGTTGCTACAGAAAAATCCGTAGCGGACCGTCTGCAGGTCCAGTATGTCTGCTAAGGAGGAAATATAGATGTCAACATTTATCAACGGGTTTGACGAACAGAACAAGCGGATCTCGACGCAGCAGCTGCTGCATAAAATATATACCGCCATGGAGGAGGGGGAAACCGTATTTGAGGTCCAGGCCTCCGGTCATCATGACATAGGTGGACCGCTCTGGACCAAAGACGGCTCTCCACTCAAATTCACGGTCAGAAACCCCGGCCAGCGTGTCGGATCCTTCGGTATGGTCGGCACTGAAATTATCGTGGAGGGCCCGGCGCCAGCCGATGTTGGCTGGCTGAATGCCGGCGCCATACTGACCCTCAAGGGTGATGGTGGCGACACTACAGGCCATTGCGCGGCAAGCGGCAAAATCTACGTCGGAGGCCGGACCGGTACCCGCACAGGTTCCCTGATGAAGCACGACCCCTCCTACGAGCCCCCGGAAATGTGGATACTGAAGAACACCGGCTCATTCTCCTTTGAATTCATGGGGGGGGGGATCGCTGTCGTCTGCGGTTACGACTCGGCGCAATTCGAGTCGGTCCTCGGTGACCGGGGCTGCGTCGGCATGGTAGGCGGGACCATTTATGTGCGAGGTCCGGTCAAGGGGCTCTCCAAGGCTGTCTGGATGCTCGATCTCGACGAGGCCGACCGGGAGTTCCTCCTTGCCAATATGCCGGTTTTCCTGGATAAAATAGATCGCCCGCAACTTCTTGCAGAGCTTACCGATCTCTCCCGGTGGAAGAAGATTCTGGCCATGACCTATGAGGAGCGTCAGCGCCAGGAACGGATCTCCCTCAAGGAATTCCGCACCGGTAAATGGGTTGAGGGGGGCATCTTCGGCGATGTAGTTACCGACGATTACGATCGGGTCGCAAACTTTGTCAACGCCGGCGAAGACCGGCTGAAAATTCCTCACTGGCAAAACAAGGCGTACGGTGCACCCTGTCAGACCGCCTGTCCGACCGGTATCCCGACCCAGGACCGCATCAACCTGCTCCGTCAGGGGAAGATCAAGGACGCATTGGAGCTGGTCCTGAACTACTCACCTTTTCCTGCCAGCGTCTGCGGTCAGGTCTGTCCAAACCTCTGCAAGGATGCCTGCAGCCGTCAGTTTCTCGACCACCCGGTGGCGATGCAGGAACTTGGCAGGCTTTCCCAGGACGCGTCTGCACCTGCAAAAAAGCCGGACACCGGTAAGAAAATTGCGGTAATCGGCGGTGGTCCGGCCGGTCTTTCGGCAGCCTGGCAGCTCAGCCTGCTCGGCCATGGAGTTACCCTCTTCGAAGGTGACAAGGAAGTCGGGGGAAAGCTGCGCCAGGCGATACCGATGGAACGCCTGCCAAGGCAAATTCTGGACAGTGAAGTTGAACGCATCAAGGGGATGGGGGTAGAGATACTCACTGGACAGAAGATAGACAAGGCTGCCTTTGATGCCATGCAGGGGAACTACGATGCGCTGGTCATTGCCAGCGGCGCCCATAACCCCGTGGTAATACCCTTCCCCGGCCATGAGCGACTGGTCAAGGGGTTGGAATTCCTGAAGCAGATCAATAACGGTGAAAATCCCCGGGTTGGCCGGAGGGTTGTCGTAATCGGCGCAGGAAATGCTGGTATGGATGTTGCCCTCGGCGCGTATGCCATGGGTGCGGAGCAGGTTACCTCCATCGACGTTCAGCGCCCTGCTGCCTACCAGAAGGAAATTGATCATTTCACCGCACTTGGCGGCCAGATTCAGTGGCCGGTCTTTACCGAGCGGATCGACGGAGACGGGCTCTACACCAAGGATGGCCGGCTGATCGAGGCCGACACGGTGATCATTGCAATCGGCGAGCGACCCGACCTTTCATACGTACCGCGTGAGTGGCTAACCGACCGTGGCATGGTTGATGCCGACGACTGCTGGCAGGTCTCCCGTGCTCCAGCTGTTTTCGCCATTGGCGATACCATCAAGCCGGGACTCCTGACCCATGCCATTGCCAGTGGCCGGGAAGTTGCCCGGTTCATCGACGACTACCTGGCCGGTAAACAGCTGGCAGCGCCGAAAAAACCGGTCATGATTCCACAGGCGATGCTCAGCAAGGAGTTGTTCATGGTGCAGAACCGTGGCCGCTTCCGGGTCCATGACGCCAAGAACGAAGCTCATCGCTGTATCTCCTGCGGCACCTGCCGCGACTGCTCCATGTGTCTGGAGAGCTGTCCCGAAGGGGCAATAGTACGGACGGAGATGGCGGACGGCTCTGTAGAGTACCTTTCGGAAGAAAAATATTGCATCGGCTGTGGCATCTGCGCCGGAATCTGTCCGTGCGGCGTATGGGCTATGGAAAGCGCCATACTGTAATTGATCATTATTAACAGTTGCAATGCGCATTGTGCGCCTCTCCCACCTTTCACTTAAAGAGGCGGAACCTTACGGGGCCGCCTCTCTTTTTCGCTTCTGCAACAGATTGTCTCCCACCACCCCCTCAGAAAAATGTAAGCAGCGTCTCTGATGCTGCTTACATTTTCCGTCAGCGCCTGGGGTCAGGCCAAGTGGTACGTCAAAGGGGCTTCGGGGACGTTGTTTATTTGTTGCTTATGCCCAAAAGAACGGGATCACCCTGCACCAACTTCTCCCTCCGCCCAGCAGCAACACTAACTCCGGCTCGTTGCAGATTCACCAACCGGCCTACCAGGGGGCCACTGTACCAGGCACGACGTACCGCCAGATAGCAGATCACGCTCCGGGCTACTGTAATTGTCGCTCTGCGGCTCTGCTCACGCAATGAGTCTGCTGCTATTCCGTAACGCTCGCATACTCTGGCGACTCGGATTCTCAATCTGGATAGCGGAAAGCAGAAAAAGTGGGAATCTATATTCCCATGTTCAGCCGTCGAAGAAAGCCTTGCAGGCGATCAAGGATCGTATCACCGTTGTTACGCTACGTAAGATGACGGTAAAGCCGTTTGAAAAGATAATGACCGAGGTCAACGCCACCGTGAGGGGTTGGGTCGGCTACTTCCATTTCAAGAACTGTAGCCAGGTGCTCACCCATGTAAAAGGGCAGATAGAAGAACGGCTAGAGACACATCAGCGTAAACGCCATAAAATCAAGGATAGGGGAACTGGCGGCATTAAATTTTGCAGCCAGAAGCTCTATGATAAATACGGATTGTACAAAGTGCCGACAACGGCGGGTTGGAAGAAAGTGCATGCTTTGCAGTGAAGAACATCGGAAAGCCGGATGCGGGAAAACTGCACGTAAGGTTTGATGAGGGAGGGCTGGGTGAAACCTGTTCCCTACTCTACCCTGTTTTTAAGGGAATCATAATGATCTGTTTTTAGTTTTAGTGTTGTAATTGTTGACAACAGTCTTGGCTTTTGCTATCATTCTACCATGCCTGCAAGGCTAATGCTCAATGAGCGCCACATTCTAGCTGAAAACGCTTTTGTTGAAATGGTGGTCTGGTTACTTTTTGCACCACTTTCGAAAAGCCGTCACAGCTATAAATACCGGTTGGCGCTTATCGTGGCTGGCAATTGTGTGGTGCGGTATGACAACGAGTCAGGCAAGGGGGATCACAAGCATATCGGCGATAATGAAGCCCCATATGTTTTTATTTCACCGAAAGCTCTGCTTGACGATTTTTGGAAAGACGTGGAGAAATGGAGGTTCTGACATGCAGACAGTGACACTAGGAATTGCATCCAGAGAAAAAGTCAACAAAAGATTCCTGGAAGCGTGCAAAGGGAAGTCGCAGGGTTCGTTTATCAGTTTTGACTCACCTGCCGTTCTTTTCAAAGTGATTTCCGGCCATCGCTGGGAATTGCTTAAGATGATGACCGGTGCCGGCGCTATATCGATACGCGAAGCATCACGCCGCTTGGGAAGAGACATCAAGGCAGTGCATGGTGATATGTCAGTGCTTTTGAAGGCCGGAATACTTCATAAAACCGATGATGGCCAGATCGAATTTCCATTCGACGCCATTCATGTTGATTTTCTTTTACAGGCGGCCTGAGTGCGCGGCATTATAGACAAACAAATTATTTTGTCTACGAGCATAAGTAAAATATTTACTGACCCACAAAGCATAAAAAATACATTCTTTTCCGGCACCAATTTCTTTTCTAAAAGAAAGTTTTGAACATCCGGAAGAATATCGGTTTTCTTTACGGTGGACAAATTTACCATATTTTACCCAACCACGCTTTTGGTCTTTATTACCCAAAAATACCCACTGGTGATAATTTAATTTTATTGATTTTATGATGCAATATCTTCTTTTTATTCTAAATCAAATAGGGTAAGATTACAACGAAAACAGGAAAATACCAACCAAGTATATTAATTGTTATCGGAGACTGGAGACGTGGAAATAAATAAGAGCACACGGCATCAGAAAATTATCGGAGATTATGGCGAAGCGCTAGTTTGCAACTGGTTCTCCCGTTCTGGATTCGAGGTCACAATAGTTGATCACACAGGAATCGATATTGTTGCTTACAATCCTGAAACGAAAAAACGCCTTGGGGTTACCGTTAAGTCCCGCACCCGCGATAATGGCAAAGAAGGCTCTTCTATAAATATCCTTTCATATCAAAAAGACCAATCAGACAAACAAAAACTTCTTGATGCTTGCGAGGCTTTTGCCTGCGATCCCTGGATTGCTATCTATGTAGAATCCACACGGTCTGCTGATCTATATTTGTTAAGCCTTGATCATTATGACTCACACTACAAAGGAACAAAAAAAAGAGCAATCGATGACTGGAAAATGACCGATGTCTGCAAGCGCAATTATGCGTCAGACCCTGAAATTAAACATATCCACATGGACTACAATGACTCTAACTGGGACTGGAAAATCCGATAACCAAAAAAATCCACTCAACTGCACAGAATCATGATGTTGCAAAGAAGTTCCGGCAGGCGTATCGGAATGGCCTTCTGTTCAAAAAAATCATAACAAATTAAGGAGATATAATAATGGCTCTCAAAAAAAGAAATGGATGTGGAAAAGATAATAGCGCTAGTGCTAATATGCTTCCAAGAAATGAAAAACAGCAGACTATCTTTATAAAGCCAAAGATCCTCCTTATGTCTTTCATAATGTCAATATCTGTCGTATCTATTTTAATGATCTCCAACTTTTCATATTCAGCCGATCTAAGCAGTTCCCAAAAATCAATTAATAAGAACTATACAATTAATGGCTATACTCTTGATGATAAGGAGCAGGCTATTTTCAAAGCGATGTTGCTTGAAGATTATTATGTCTGGACAAACAATTTGGGGAAATCTAGTTTTGGGGAAATCTGGGGACCAATGGAAAAAGACATTGCAGCATTAAACAAAATTGCTGCTACG
>CAIWTU010000006.1 GCA_903915655.1 uncultured Geobacter sp. | reverse complement strand
TAGATCATGTGGTTTCCTTACAACACATTGATATTGCAAGGATTCTGTACCACAAAAACCAACTTAACACAAGCAGAATAAAGACTTTTTGCAAATAATATCAGAGGGTTATAAGCTTATGAGTTTTTTCCATCGCATCAAGATTCTCTCCGGACCCCTCCAACTGCCGCTTATGGCGATAATGGATAGTTATGTATGATTGCAGGTAAGCTTTCAAGGAGAACAATACTCCGAAAACAGTTGACGTCAATCAGTTTGCTAATTACAATGAAAAACGTATTCTGTTTTCGCGGGACGGGATCAGGTCTGTATGAAGTGACGGTATGGTCTTTGTCCCGCTATGCTGCTACACTGCTGGATTGATATGAGGAGGGAAATGTGAAAAGCGTCGTTTCATTCATGGATGAGTCCCGAGAGAGAGGGATTGCCCAACGGTTTTTTCTTCTTGTTTTATGCGGATTCTTTACCGTTACGGTCGGCGGCTGCGGCCAGAAGAAAGAATCTGCCCCCCATCCGCCGACCGTTGAAGTGGCAGACGTTGTCCAGATGGACGTCCCTGTATACCTCGAATGGGTCGCTTCAACAGACGGTTCCGTCAATGCTACCATCCGCCCCCAGGTTTCCGGCTATCTCATTAAACAGTGTTACAGAGAAGGGGACCTAGTCCACAAGGGACAACTACTTTTCCAGATCGATCCGCGCATCTTCCAGACAGCCCTCGATCAGACAAAGGGGCAGCTTGCACAACAGCAGGCACGATGGACAACCGCCAAGGCTAACCTCGAACGGATCAAACCCCTTGCCGCGCAGAATGCGGTCAGCCAGAGAGATCTTGACGACGCCTCCGGCCAGGAACAGGGCACCCACGCATCGGTTATCTCCGCCGAGGCGGCTGTCGAAAAGGCAAGGCTTGATCTCGAGTTCACAAAAGTCACCTCTCTTATCGATGGAGTCGCCGGCATTGCCAAAGCCCAGATAGGAGACCTCGTCGGTCCGGGGCAGGTTGACCAACTGACTACCGTCTCTACTGTCAATCCGATCAAGGTATACGTACCTGTAAGTGAACAGCAGTATCTTAAAGCCATGGATGAGAGGTCGAAACACTCTGGGAAGTCTGTCCTCGAGATGCTCCTGTCAGACGGAACCGTCTATCCACACAAGGGGGAATTTACCTTTGCGGATCGCCAGGTTGACCCGAACACGGGAACGATAAAGGTCGCATCCCTTTTTTCCAATCCCGGCAACCTCCTCCGTCCGGGGCAGTTCGCACGCGTCAGGGCGCAGGTCGGAATCGAGAAGGGAGCACTGTTAGTCCCGCAACGGGCGGTGATTGATCTCCAGGGAAGCCACCAGCTCGCCGTTGTCGGCCCCGGGAACAAGATCGATATCCGGCCGGTAACGGTTGGAGCGCTTTTCGGACCTCTCTGGGTTATAAACAAGGGATTGAGACCTGGAGAGAAGATCGTCGTTGAAGGGATACAGAAGGTAAAGCAGGGAATGCCAGTTGTTCCAAAACCGTTTGTCCCTCAGAACCATGTCGGAGTCAAACCGCCCGAGCAGGCGACCGCCGCAGCGCAAGGGAAGAGGTAGACCGCCATGTCAAAGTTCTTCATCAATCGTCCGATCGTGGCAATAGTTATCGCCATTCTCATGCTCATCATCGGTATCGTGGCCATGGCCAGATTACCAATCGCCCAGTTTCCGAATATCGTACCCCCCGCAGTCCAGGTAAATGCAACGTATACTGGCGCGGATGCCCTCACCCTGGAGCAGGCGGTAGCAACCCCCATAGAACAGCAGATGTCCGGCGTCGACAACATGGATTACATGTACTCCATCAACGCTAACAACGGCCAGTCGGCCCTCTACGTCTACTTTGACCTGAAGACCGACGCCAACACCGACCAGTTGCTGGCCCAGATGAGAGAAGGCCAAGCCGAGTCGCAACTCCCCACTGACGTCCGTAACTTCGGGGTCACGGTCCAGAAGTCCACTTCATCACCCCTTGTGATGTTCGCCTTATACTCACCCAAGGGGACCTACGATAACATCTTCCTAGCCAACTACTCTTATATCAATATCAACGACCAGATGACACGGGTCAAGGGGATCGCAAGCGTTACGGTCTTCGGGGCAGGCCAGTACGCCATGCGGATATGGGTAAAACCTGATCAGCTGGCCAAGCTCAATATCACCATCCCCGAGATCATGCAGGCCGTCAACGCCCAGAACACCGTCAACCCTGCGGGGCAGGTAGGCGCCGAACCGGTTCCCAAGGGACAGGATTTCACCTATGCAGTCCGGGCTGCGGGGCGCCTCCAGACCGAGGAGCAGTTCGGCAACATAGTCCTCCGCGCCACCTCGGACGGCTCCATCGTACGAATTAAAGATGTTGCCCGCATCGAACTTGGCGCCCAGACCTATAACCTGGAAGGCCGGCTGAACGGCAAACCGTGCGCCCTTATTGCTCTCTACCAGATGCCGGGGACCAACGCCCTCGACGCTGCCGATGGCGCAAAGAAGCTGATGGCGGAGATGAAGAAGAGCTTTCCGCCGGACCTTGACTATGTGGTCTCCCTCGACACCACATTGGCGGTCACCGAGGGTATGAAAGAGATCGAGAAAACCCTCTACGAAGCCCTCTTTCTTGTGGTCCTCGTGGTATTCATCTTCCTCCAGGGTTGGCGGGCCACCCTGATCCCGCTTCTAGCGGTGCCGGTGTCACTGGTAGGGACCTTCGCATTATTCCCTCTTCTCGGTTTTTCCATCAATACCCTCTCGCTCTTCGGGCTCGTCCTCGCCATCGGTCTCGTTGTGGACGATGCCATCGTAGTAGTGGAAGCGGTGGAACACCATATCGAGCGCGGCCTCACCCCCAAGGATGCGGCACTCAAGGCCATGGAGGAGGTCTCCGGCCCGGTCATCGCCATCGCGATCATCCTGGCGGCGGTCTTTGTCCCGACCGCTTTCATCCCCGGAATAACCGGCCAGCTCTACCAGCAATTCGCCGTAACTATTGCTATTTCAGTCATATTCTCTGCCTTCAACGCACTTTCCCTCTCTCCGGCCCTCTGCGCACTCCTCCTCAAGCCGAAGAAGAAGGGGACAGGTCCGCTCCAGAAGTTTTTCGACTGGTTCAACCGTCTGTTCAGTCGGGCGACCGACGGCTACGTTGGACTCTGCCGCACTGCCATCCGTAAAAGCTTGATGAGCCTCGTTCTTCTTGCCGGTGTCGCCGTTATGACATGCGTCCTTGGCAATAACCTCCCCACCGGCTTTCTCCCCGACGAAGATCAGGGGTTTATTTATGCCGGCATCCAGCTCCCCAACGCAGCATCGCTCCAGAGGACAAGTGAGGTAGCCCGGCAGGCAGAAACGATCATCAGCAAGACACCGGGAGTCAAGTACTGTTCCTCGGTCATCGGCTACAGCATGCTAAGCCAGGTGCAAAACACCTACAGCGCCTTTTTCTTTATCACTCTCGATGAGTGGTCTAAACGGAAGAAGCCAGAAGAGCAGTACGAGGCGATCAAGGCGTCAATTTCCCGAAAAATGGCCGGCATCCCCGGCGCTATCGGTTTTGCCTTCCCGCCACCCGCCATAATGGGGGTCGGGACCTCTGGCGGTGTCACATTCATCCTTCAAGATCGTGCGGGAAAGGACATCGAGTTTCTAGCTGCCAACACGAAGAAGTTCATCGAAGAGGCGAGTAAACGACCCGAGCTCGCCCAGGTCAGCACTACTTTTCTTCCCACAGTACCGCAACTCTTTGTCGATGTGGACCGGGACAAGGTCTTGAAGCAGGGGGTAAACATCTCCGATGTCTACAAAATCCTGCAGAGTTTCATGGGAAGCGGATTCATCAACTACTTCAACCGTTTCGGCCGTCAGTGGCAGGTCTTTCTCCAGGCCGAAGGAGACTACCGGACAAATATTGATAATATCGGCCAGTTTTATGTCCGTAACAGCGAAGGGAAGACGGTTCCACTCTCGGCGCTGACCTCTACCCGCAAAATTATCGGGCCTGAGTTCACCATGCGCTATAACCTTTACCGTTCGTCTCAGATCAATGTGACGGCCGCTCCGGGATACAGCTCCACACAGGCCATGAAAGCCCTTGAGGAGGTCTTTGCCAAGACCATGCCGCGGGAGATGGGGTACGATTACAGCGGGATGTCGTTCCAGGAGAAAAAGGCTCAGCAGGGGGTATCGCCAGTGGCGATCTTCGCATTCTCCTTCCTCTGCGTTTTCCTGATTCTCGCAGCCCAGTATGAAAGCTGGTCTCTTCCGTTCTCTGTCCTTCTCGGAACCCCGATAGCAGTCGCAGGGGCATTCATCGGCCTTTTGTCGCGACACTTCGAGAACAATGTCTATGCCCAGATCGGCCTCGTCATGCTGATCGGCCTGGCGGCCAAAAACGCCATCCTTATCGTTGAATTTGCAAAGATGGAGTACGATAAAGGCGAGTCGATCTTGGACGCGGCACTCAACGGGGCTCGTCTCCGCCTGCGACCGATTCTGATGACATCCTTTGCATTCATACTCGGCTGTATTCCTCTGGCCATAGCCAGCGGGGCGGGGGCAATCTCGCGGCAGATCATGGGTACTACGGTCATATTCGGTATGCTAGCCTCAACCTGCATTGCAGTATTCCTTATCCCTGTCACTTTTTTCGTTGTTGAGAAATTTGCGCACAAGGGAGACAAAAGTGCTCACCCACCCCCAGAAGGTGCTGAATCAGGTAAGGGGATAGCCGAAACAGGTTCAGCCGCCGAAAAAGAGGGGGGGCCTCATGCGTAAATTTTTCAGCATCGTCATGATCGCCCTCTTCCTCTCCGGTTGCATGGTCGGTCCTGACTACCAACGTCCTTTGGTTGAAACCCCACAGAATTGGCGTTTTCAGGGAGCTGAAACAGAGAAGCTTGCCAACACCCCCTGGTGGCAACAGTTCAACGACCCGGTACTCAACGACCTTATCCGGATAGGCCTTGCAGAGAACAGGGACGTTAAAGTTGCCGCGGCGAGGGTGGAGCAGTTCAGGGGACAGTACGTCACCACCCGTTCAGCCCTCTTCCCGCAGATCTCTGCCGGAGCGAGCGCGGGGAGTGAACGCACCAGTGAAATGGGGGCTGCGCCCATCCCGTCTGTTGTCAAAAATCCTGCAGAAAGCTACCAGGCGTTCGCCAACGCCAGCTGGGAGATTGACCTCTGGGGCAAGCTGCGCAGGGCTTCGGAAGCGGCCCGCGCAGATATCCTGAGTTCGGAGGAAACTAAGAACGGGGTTGTTCTCTCCCTTGTTGCCTCAATAGCTACAGGATATATCAATCTCCGAGATCTGGACAAGCAGCTCGAAATCTCTCAATCAACCGCGGAATCACGTAATAAGTCGTACAACATCTTCCTGCTCCGTTTCAAGGGAGGAATTGTTTCGGAGCTCGAACTCAACCAGATTAAATCGCAATACGAGGAAGCTCTTGCCACTATCCCGGTCATTCAGAAAACCATTGCCCAGCAGGAAAACTCCCTGAGCGTGCTCATCGGTCGAAACCCGGGTTCCATCCAACGTGGCAAGACGATAGAGGAACTTTTACTACCTGTTATTCCGGCAGGCCTCCCGTCTGATCTGCTCGAAAGGCGTCCAGATATTAGACAGGCCGAACAGAACCTGATTGCGGCAAATGCGCGGATAGGGGTGGCAAAGGCGCAATATTTTCCAACCATTTCACTGACAGGAATGTTTGGCTGGTCGAGCTCGGACCTTTCACATCTCTTTACCGGACCGGCTCAAACATGGAGCTGGGCGGCGCCTATAGCTGCCCCCATCTTCACGGCAGGGGCAATCTCCGGAAGGGTTGCATCGGCGGAGGCATTCCAGAAACAGACTCTCTTGATCTATCAACAGACCGTCCAGAATGCCTTTCGGGATGTGGACGACGCGCTGATCGACCGGAAGCGGACCATGGAGCAACTGGAGACTCAGGGAAGGCAGCTCGAATCTCTCGTCAATTACGCCCGCATAGCCAGGCTGCGATATGAAAATGGGTACACAAGCTACCTCGAAGTCCTTGACGCGGAACGTGCCCTCTTTTCCTCCCAGCTATCACGCACACAGACAAAGGGGGTACTCTTCCAGGCCCTTGTTAACCTCTACAAGGCAACGGGAGGGGGATGGGTGTCCTTGGCCGAACAGCAGACCAAGGCCCCTGAGAAGCCAGCAACTAAATAGTTTCCATCCGAAAACTATGTAAGATACTCTCGCAAAAAGTCATTCACCGCCAGGGGGGAGGGAACTTTTCTGAGAATTTGCGAGTGCATAATTCGAGAAGTCTGGAGAAAACGGGTAGGCAACCCGTGCGACCTTTGATGCCTATCCGGATCGAGCCGACCCTACTCTCTTAGTGGGCGGCATTTTCCGAAAGGAGGAGCAATGAAGAGAATAAGTAAGGTAATGAAGCTGGTCGCAGTAACGCTTATCCTGCTGCTTGCCATGCCTGTCTGCCCGAATGCTCAGGCGCCGGCCGGCAAGAGCACCCTCAGCCAGGGAGAACTGGAGCAGATCCTTGCACCAGTCGCCATCTATCCCGACAATATTCTGGCTCAAATCATGATTGCGTCAACCTATCCCATCGAGGTGGTTCAGGCCGATCGCTGGACAAAGCAAAACAGCGGCCTGAAAGGGGACGCGCTGACGGCCGCACTGGAGAAGCAACAGTGGGACGCGAGCGTTAAATCACTCGTCAACTTCCCCCAGGTGCTCGGCATGATGAGTGACAAACTGGACTGGACAGAGAAACTTGGCGACGCCTTCCTATCGCAGCAGGAGGATGTAATGAAAACGGTCCAGCGGCTTCGCGCCAAGGCCCAGGCTGCCGGCAACCTCAAGACGACCAATGAGCAGAAGGTGATCGTTGAAAAGGAAACCATCATCATCCAGCCTGCAAACCCCCAAGTGGTCTACGTCCCGACTTACAATCCGGCAGTGGTATACGGCGTATGGGCTTACCCCTCCTACCCCCCCGCATACTACTATCCTCCCGGTTATGCGGCCACCGCAGCCTTTTCTTTTGCCGCAGGTGTAGCTGTGGGGGCTGCCTGGGGATATGCCTGGGGTAACTGCAACTGGGGCAACCGGTCGATTAATTACAACATCAACCAGAACATTAACATCAACAGAAATATCAACCGGAACAATTACCAAGGACGGTTGTACCAGGGCGGCCAAGGAAACGGAAACTGGCAGCACGACTCTGCCCACCGAGGTGGAGTCGCATACGCGAATCAGGCTACCGCTGCTCGCTACAACAAGTCTGCCTCTGCTGATGCAGTCAAGTCAAGGGAAGCCTACCGCGGACGTTCCAATTCGCCAGGAAATGACCTCGGGCACGGTAGTACGGGCCAGATGGACCGGGGTAAAAATACCGGTCAAGGGGGCGGGCGTGGCTCGTCAGGCAGTAGCGCCTTCGGAGGGATGGACAGCGGGAAAAATGCCGGTCAAGGGGGCGGGCGTGGTTCGTCAGGCAGTAACAGCGCCTTCGGAGGGATGGATCACGGCTCCTCGGCCTCGGATTTCGGCAATCGTGGCCGTGAGAGCATGTCTCAATCGAGATCCTCTGGCGACTTCGGCGGCAGGAGTTCCAGCGGTGGTTCACATAGCGGCGGTTTCGGTGGCGGTTCACATAGCGGCGGTTTTGGTGGTGGACGACACAGATAACAGATCGCGGCATTACCGGCAGGGATAGCCAACTTGGCATTTTCTCTCCCTGCAGACAACCAGGGTATCCAGAAGGAGGAAACAATGAAACTCTCTATGATACGGGGAAATAAAGATTTTCCTGTATGGTTCAAGATGGTCACCCAGCTGGCGCTAATCCTCACAGCGGGTCTCTTCTCCATATCGGCATCGGCAGCCACAATACAACAAAAAACCTTTGATTCACCTGAAAAGGCTGTCCAGGCACTTGTCGATTCTATAAAAAAAGATGATAAGGCTTCACTTAAGGCCATTCTCGGGCCTAAGAGCAAACCGTTGCTTTCTTCTGGCGACCCGGTTGCCGACCGTTACGACCTGAAACGATTCGTTGACGCATACGACAAATCGCAGCGGCTGGATCGAAAGGGGAAGGAAAAGGCACTGCTCGTAATTGGCACTAATGATTGGCCCTTTCCTATTCCACTCGTTATGAAAAATAACAGATGGAGGTTCGATACCGTAGCCGGTGGTGAGGAGATCATGAACCGCCGGATCGGCAGGAACGAACTCGGTACAATCCAGACATCTCTGGCCATCATTGATGCGCAGCGTGAGTATGCGACGAGCAATCGAGGCAGCAACGGTCTGCCGGAGTATGCCGCCAGGTTAATCAGCGACCCGGGGAAGAAGAACGGCCTTTACTGGGAAAGCAGAGAGGGTGAGCCCCCAAGTCCCTTGGGAGAGTTGGTGGCCAAGGCAAAGGCCGAAGGGTACGACAAAAAAATGGGGAAGAATAAAGCCCCCGCCCCCTATCAGGGTTACCTCTATCGCATACTCACGGCCCAAGGTGAGAGTGCCAACGGAGGAGCGTACGACTACAGGGTCAAGGGGCATCTGATCGGAGGGATAGCTGTTGTAGCCTATCCCGCGCGGTACGGCTCTTCAGGGATAATGACCTTCATAGTGAATCATGACGGACTGGTCTATCAGAAGAACCTCGGCAGGAAGACCGTCGAAATTGCTTCAAAGATGGAACTCTATAACCCTGGTCCTGGCTGGACCAAAGTGGAGACGCCAGCATCAAAATAACTGTCATCAGATTTCGCGATGCGCCATGAGCGTCGCGAATTTTCCTGTCGGAGGCTTAACACGCAGCCAGCAGGGGAGACCTTTCATCGGCAAGCCTTCCATCTTCCCCCTCCTAAATCAGGAGGGGGAAGATGGAAGGCCGGAGTTCCTTCCTTTCCTGAAACGCGGCCAGCTCTTGGAAAGGTCGAACTGCAACATCACGTAGCCATACCCTATATCCCCTTTGCTCCCTGATGCATCCCTAAAAAAACCGCCGGTAAAGAAGTGGTCATAGGCGCAGATGATCGACAGGTCATCATTTATGGCATAGGTCAAGATGAAGTCGGTTTCGAGGCCAAGGTTCCTGCTGAAACCATCCGGCACCTCATTGGCTAGGAAATAGTGGCCGGTTGCGGTAAAATTGAGGTTTTTAGTGAGGTCGATTCCCCATCCGAAGGTGAAGTCCTGGATGCCGCTGGCACGATATTGACCAACCGCTATCCCGGAGAAATTTCCAATAACGTTCATATCACCCAGCAGAGAGGTGTCATTGTTGGGGTTACGAAATTCCTTTCTGAACCGGGCATCGCTACCCAGTGTCGCCTCCTTGTCACCTGAGCCAAGGGCATAGCTGAGCAGGAATTTGTTTTTGCGGTCTGCCAGGGTTGATTCGATACTAACATCAAGATGGCCGCCGTAGGCGCTGATGTCGTCGTTGCCGCCGCTATTCGGATTGTACACCTTTCCGGTTTCAAAGACCGGCTCAAATTCGATGGCAACCGGACCGAACTTTGCTGTTCCCCTGATACCCCAGATGTCACGGTGCTCTCCACCCTGAGGAGCGGTCAAACCAGTATCGCTGAATCCATACACCTCGATGGCGTGATCATTGGAGAAGTTGCAGGTTGCATATACCCCGGACAGGTTCCCCTTCAACCCGCCGGCAAATGGAGTCCCATACAAACCCCCCAGGAGATCGATGCGTAAAGCGTCTGTCGGCTGAACCCTGAGCCTGACGGCGTCAAAGATAAGGCCGTCATAAAACGGGTTGGGACCGAGGATGAAGGTGCTCCCGTAACGGAACTCCTGCCGGCCGATCTTCAATGCAAGCAACTCTTTCCCCGGCAGTTTCCCTTCAATAAACCCCTGATAGAGAGCATATGTTTCGTAATACTGGCTTCCGCCTGTATAGCCGTACCCCTGTCCCTCCAGATGGATATCCAGGTAGTCGGTGGGATGCCAGTAGAGATAGGGTTTTACACGGTACAGAAAGCGCCCTTCAGTCTGTTTTGGAGCGTAACTGAAATCGGGAAGCCGAAAATTGCCGACCCCTTCACCCCGGAGAAACCCGTTGACTCCGGTCTTCAGTAAAAATGGCGGATCTTCTGGCTTAGCAAGTAATTTGTCGACGGCAGGATCGGGGAGACTCTTGTCAGGATCACATTTCCCCTCCAACTCGAGCAGATCACTGCGCGACCAATGTTGAACAGTCACCTTCTCCGGAATCTGCGCAGGGTCTTCCGCCGCGACTGCGGTATTTGTGAAGGCAATCGATATCATTGCAGACAAACAAACTAAATAGAGCAAATTTTTCATGAACAGATTCCTTTACGTAAGTATCCGGATCTACCCAGTTCGTGCTCGTAGAGGATATTTGAGTTGTGGAGGAGTTCATGATCCTTGATAACTTCAGCCGGAGTTCCGTCGGCGGCGATGGTGTGTTCTTCTGTCAGCACCAGAACCCGTGACGCTATCCTCGCAACAACTGAGAGTTCATGCGTCGAGGTGATAATGGTTTTGCCTGCTTTTCGCAGTTCGCCGATCAGGTCGATGAACCAGTGACGGGTGCGCGGATCAAGTGAGCTGGTCGGCTCGTCCATGAGCAGGACCTGGGGATTCAATGACAATACGGAGGCGATTGCCACCTTCTTCTTTTCTCCACTGGAAAGCTGGTTCGGAGTCCGGTCCTTGAGGGAATAGATACCGAGCATCGCAAGAACGTCGGCAACCCTCTCCGCAACCTCTCCGGATGGAAGCCCAAGCTGAAGCGGACCAAACGCCAACTCGTCAGAGACCGTCGGGCAGAAAAGCTGGATTTCCGGGTTCTGAAAAACGAAACCGACCCTGCTCCTGAAAAAGCAACGGAAGTCGTCCGTTTCAAGCTTTTCTTCCGTCAGCACTTCCTCAAAGGCTTTGATCGTTCCAGAGGCGGGGAATATCAGACCATCCAGAAGATGCAACAGGGTCGACTTGCCTGATCCGTTTGCACCAAGGACCGCGACGGACTCTCCATGACGAATCAGAAGGTTGATCCCTTCGAGGGCCGGGATGGAGGAATGATAGCGATAGCTTACATCCGTCAGTTCATATATCGGTTTCATAAGCATTCCTTTAACGGTTCACTGCTCCATGGTCGACAAAAAGTGCAACGACGCAGAAAATTGCGATAAACAGGCACCATGCATAATCGTATTCTTTTGTCTTGAGAACCGAGAGCGTATGGATCTCCCCGGAAAAGCCCCGGGACAACATGGCCCTGTGGACCTCCTGGCTCATGACGTATGTTCTCTTGAAGAGGTACCCGATTCTCGAAGCCACCCACTGCTGCTCCGCTACGGTAGGACCGTAACGGAGTGTCCTGCTCCTGCGGGAAATATGCATGTTCCTGACTGTATCCAGGAGAAGAATGATGTATCGGTATGCCATGGCAAGGATAAGGATGAATATCTGCGGGATTCGAAAAACAGATATCGCCTGCAAAAGATCATTCCACGCGGTTGTAAGGGTCAAAAGCACCGACAGCGAGACTGACGCAGCCACCCTCCCTATGAATGTGGCTGCGGTAAGAACGCCCTGCCGGGTAATGGAGATAGTCTCGGGGATATGATAAGGACCCAAATCGTGGCTTCCGGCAAGATGGAATAGCGTCCAGAGCGGTTCACCGGGGGTTACAACATTGAACAGGGCCGGGATGACGATAACGGCAGAGAATATCGGTATGAATAGCCAGACCCGTTTTATGAAGAACCATAAAGGGACGGAAGACGCAATAGCCAGCAACAGGGTGAAACAGTAGATCCCCATGATGGTTACCGGAGACCTCATTACACTGACGCTCACAATCAGAGCGAGGAGGGTGACGAGTTTCACACGCGGATCAAGTGCCTGCAAGAGACCCCGTCTCTTGGCAATAGTCTCAGTAAGGATCGCATCCCGGAGAAATAGTGCGGCGCCGGCAATGGCCCTTTCAACAAATTTTTTACCGCCCCGTAGAGACCGGGGAGGAAGCGGAACTTGCGTATTGTCCTGTGCAAGCCAGTCAGGGATCATTGATCACTCCTTTGCCGCTATTTTGCCAAGGATCATAATAATGGCTACGATAACGGCAACACCAATTATTGCCGAAACAATATAGGCCAGGCTCTGCATGCCGATGCTCAACTTCTCCCACCCCTTGAAGGCATAATCAGGCATGGGCGCCTGCCAGTGCCCTGCAACTCTTTTCATCCCCTCTGGAAGATAGCCGAGCATTTTTTCGATCTCATCGACCCCCCATTCTCCCCAGGCGGAACCAGCCTTCAATTTATCTGGAAGGATAAGACCTATGGGAGATAAGAGAACGAGAACGGCAAGCCCCATCCACATTTTTTTGGCCGTTGAAATAGTTTGGCTCATTCTGCCCCTCCATAGATGGTAAGGAGTTCGTTTTCCCCCTTCTGGAGATATTTGATCACCAAAGCGGTAACAATGGCTTCGACAAACCCGAAAAGAATAATATGTTCTATTACCATGGCCGGGACGGCAACTGCAAGCGGATACGGAGCATAAAGGGGATGTCCGTCCGGGGCCAATGCGATAAGGGGCTGAATGCCGAATTCGATCCCCGCGCAAAGGGCAGCGACGTTGATCGCCAGGTATCCAGCAATGGCTCCGGCCACCCAGCGGCGCGATGAAGTAATGGCCGCTTTGCCGGCGATAAGCTTGTATGTGTAGTAGCCGATAAAAGGTATAACCAGGGCCATGTTGAAGCAGTTGGCGCCGATTGCGGTTATACCTCCGTCACCGAATAGTAGTGCCTGGACAATGAGTGCTATGGAGATGGCGATGCTTGCCGCCCATGGTCCAAGCAGGATGGCAACGATTACACCTCCAACCGCATGGCCGCTGCTACCGCCAGGGATAGGTATATTGAACATCATGATCAGAAAGGAAAAGGCTGCGCCCAATGCCAAAAGCGGGACATAGCGGGAACGGATCGTACTTTTAACCTTCCGGGCGGCTATGGCGAGGTATGCAATGATAAAAGCATAAAAGGGAAGATAGGTTTGCGGAGAAAGGTAGCCGTCAGGGATATGCATCATCGTACCTCCATATAAATAATGTTTATACTATAGCTGCCAAGTAGCTAGAATCCCTAGATGGCGAACCGGACAGCGCCTCAGATTGCAGCGTCATACCCTCCGTTCTACGGATTTTAAGCCACGGCTCAGTCACACGAAAATATTTTTCGTAACATTTACTGCATATATTACCAATATATGCATGTCAAGAAATTTGTGGGGGGGAATTTTGAACTTCTCTGGTTTCCGGTAAGGTGCGTGGTAAGAACGGTGCGGAGATGGCTGGATAGGGTCATCTTTCCAGATCTGGCTAGAAAAAGAGGGCCATCCTTCATGGCGCTTCAGAGCAAGAGCTTGAAATCTGCCTGTCGGGGGACTTTATTGCAAGATAAGAAGATAGGCCGATGCAGTACAAGCTCCACGTCATTTGACCTGTCGAAATGCTAGAGAAGGAGACAAATCCCCCCCGTTCAGCTCCGCAGTAGATATCACTTACAGGTGCCGCAGAAAAAATATTTTGACAATAGAGGCTCTTGCAAAATGATAGTCATCCCCGAATGCCTCTATCGGGGATCCTGTCTTTTCACTCAGTTAAAATCTGGATTCCGGCTAAAAGCCTGCCGGAATGACAATTATTCGGACTTTTGCAAGAGGCTCAGATAATCTCGCGATTCCCGTCAAACGAATTCATATACAATGTAAAAACAGATGAACGCCATGATAGCAAGTGCCAGAAAAAAAACATCTTCGGCAATTTTTTCCAGCAGGTAGTGCCGACGTTTCTTGCGCATTTTAAGGGAAATGTAGGACAGCATACATGATGCCAGGAAAATAAATGCGTCAACGGCCAAGAGTATCTCACCAAAACTTTTAACACTGGTGAGTCTGTGGGTGACCAGAAATATCCCGATAACCGTTAGGCAAACACCGAGGAGCGCGGCGGAAACGGAGAAAATATTAAGTGTAAGGTCGGTCTCTATATAGTCCTTCCCGGGTTCCTGTTGATGCATACAAACCTCTTTCATCTAGGCTGATTTACGGATGTTCTATCAACTGAATCAATTCCTCTTTCTTCACCTCATCCACAAGAAACGAGCATGCGGCAAAACAACGGTCGCGTGTAGCTCCGGAAACAATCGCCAGAAGGACGGTGTCGCCCGCGCCAATCCAGCCGAGTCGATGCACCAGAAGGACCTGATTGAGATCGAACTGTTGTTTTGCCTCCTTGGCAAGTGCGGACAATCTCCCATCCGGATCTGTTGTGAGCGCCTTCAACTCCACCAAGG
Source organism: uncultured Geobacter sp. (assembly GCA_903915655.1). Taxonomy (GTDB): domain Bacteria; phylum Desulfobacterota; class Desulfuromonadia; order Geobacterales; family Geobacteraceae; genus CAIWTU01. The sequence continues at coordinate 21,351 of CAIWTU010000006.1, read as the reverse complement.
AAAAATCCGGGACCTGCTTGCCTGGGCATTTGACCCTGCCGTGGTGAAGGACGACAGTACCGCTGCTGTCGCCTTCCCTTTCAAGAAAAGTTCGATAAAGTTCCAGATGGTCAAATTGAGTTTCGGTGGCGTATGCCGTTATCATGAATCCTCCAGGTTGTGAAATATTGTTTGTAATAGTTTCAGAAGCGCCATTATGCCACGTCAATCGGGTAAATGTTAACTCATTTTTCAAAAATTAATTGACATATATGCGGTTATTTGTATATATTGCATCATCTATTTCAGATTTTCCAAATTGACCTGGAAAGAGACAGAGGAATAAATCAAAAGCAGAGATTACTATACCTGGAGGAATATATGCCTAAATACCTTATCGTAGGCGGAGTCGCTGGCGGCATGTCGGCAGCGACCCGTCTCAGACGGCTCGACGAATCGGCAGAGATCATCGTGTTCGAACGCGGCAGTTATGTTTCATACGCCAATTGTGGCTTACCGTATTATATCGGAGATGCGATAACCGAACGTGATCGCCTGCTCGTTCAGACCCCCGAATCATTCAATAAACTCTTCAATATCAAAGTACGCGTCAAAAACGAGGTTATTGCCGTTTATCCGGAGAGACAGATCCTGCGGGTTAAAGATCTCGGATCCGGTCTCGAATACGATGAATCGTACGACAAACTCCTTCTCTCTCCCGGAGGCTCTCCACTGAAACCACCGATCCCTGGCTCCGACCATCCAGCAATCCATACCCTCTGGACGATCCCCGATTCCGACAGGATCCGGGAGATGGTCGATCAGGGAAAGGTGAAAACAGCCCTGGTAGTTGGCGCCGGCTTCATCGGCCTTGAAATGGCCGAAAATCTTCATGCCCGTGGTATCAGTGTCGTTATAGTGGAAATGGCGAAACAGGCGATGAACGTGATCGACTTTGAGATCGCAGCTATTGTTCACCGCGAATTACGGATGAAAAAGGTCGGACTTTATCTCGAGGACGGTGTTTCGGAATTTAAAAAAGGAGCAGATAACCGGGTAGTTGCCCACCTTAAAAGTGGTAAAACTGTCACCGCCGATCTTGTCCTCCTCTCTATAGGGGTCAAGCCGAACACCGGTTTCCTCGCAGGTTCTGGGATCGAACTGGGCGCCAGAGGGCATATTATAGTAGATGAATACATGAAAACCAGCAACGAAAAGATCTATGCTGCCGGCGACGCTATCGAAGTTGTCAATCCATTTACAAACAAGAAGACGGCGATACCTCTAGCCGGCCCTGCAAACAAGCAGGGGCGCATCGTTGCCGACAACATGAACGGCAAGAAGCTCCGCACCTACAACGGTACCATCGGTACCGGCATTGCCAAGGTTTTCGATCTTGCGGTAGGAATGACGGGGCTGACCGAAAAATTCTGCATTGCCGAGAAAATACCGTATCAGTCGGTCATCATACACCCCAACGATTACGCAGGCTACTACCCGGGGGCCATGAAGATCTGCCTGAAGCTGGTTTTTTCTCCGGAGACCCGCAGGGTACTTGGGGCACAGGCTACTGGCTACTCCGGTATCGACAAACGGATCGATGTCATTGCAACAGCCATAAAAGGAAAAATGACCGTCGATGACCTGGCGGAGATCGAGCATGCCTACGCCCCCCCCTACTCGTCGGCGAAGGACCCGATAAACATGGCAGGTTTCGTAGCCCAGAACATACTTGACGGACTCGTCAAAACTACAACTTGGGAAAATCTCCAAAAGGCCGACAAGTCCCTACTTTTCCTCCTCGATGTACGCACTCCAGCGGAATACGCAACCGGATCTATTGAAGGCGCGATCAACATCCCCCTTGACACCCTGCGTGAACGGATAGACGAGATCCCGAGGGACAAAACGGTAATCCCCTTCTGTCGTGTCGGTCTTATCGCCTACAATGCGGCTCGGATTCTTGAAGCAAATGGTATTACCGACAATTTCAACCTCTCCGGCGGCTATGAAACGTACCACATTGCAACAACAATCGAGGATTTTGCCGGTGAAACAGATATTACTCTAACAAATGAAGAGGTTGACACGGTCATGACTGAAGCCAAAGTGGAAAAATCAAAAATTGTAGATGTAAACGCCTGCGGGCTTCAATGCCCAGGCCCGGTAATGCGGCTCAAAGAGGAAATGGACAACCTCGTCGTAGGCGAGGCAATCTCTATTACGGCAAGCGATCCAGGGTTTTACAGTGATGCAGCTTCATGGGCAAGGGCGACGGGTAACATTGTCCGCGACATCAGCATTGCTAAAGGGATCGTGAAAGCAGTCATAGAAAAAGGAGGCCCAGCTCCTCCCCCTATCGCCTCCACGGGAAACGACAAAACAATCATCTTTTTTTCCGGAGATCTCGACAAGGCAATAGCAACCTTCATTATCGCTAATGGCGCCCTTGCCATGGGACGCAAGGTAACAATCTTTTTTACCTTCTGGGGGCTGAATGTTCTTCGCAAACCTGAAAAAATAAACGGCCTCGGCAAAAACATCATTGAAGCTGCCTTCGGCTGGATGATGCCGCGCGGCAGCAGAAAGCTTTCGCTCTCCAAGATGAGCATGGGGGGTCTTGGCGGGATCTTGATACGTGGCATCATGAAGAATAAGAACGTACCCGCACTTGAGGAGATGATTACTGCGGCGATCAAGGGGGGAGCGAATATCATGGCCTGTCAGATGTCGATGGATTTGATGGGGATCCGCAGGGAAGAGTTAATTGATGGAATCCAGGTTGGGGGTGTCGCCTCCTACCTGGAGGCTTCGGAACATGCTGACAACAACCTCTTCATATAAAGCAAGGTCATCAAATTACCCGTACAGGGTGGAAGGCTCCCTATGCGTATCTCTGGTCTCCCACCCTTGCAGCTATTCATTGATTGCAGATGCTGACAAAACTGATTATACTTAACCGCCATATGTGAGTAGTGAAACCTTCACCCCAAAATGACGAAAACTCCCTCTCTAAACCAGAAAGAGGGAGTTTTTTGTTACGCCTTAGAGAGCGTCGGACTACAATCTACCAAGTTGAAGCCAATCGGGCATAACTTGAGAATACCGGTGATTTCATGCTGAAGAGAACTGCAAAATTTATTACAGACAACAATCTTTTCATTCCTGGCGAAACCGTCATCGTCGCCGTCTCCGGAGGGGCAGACTCCGTTGCCCTCCTGGACATCCTCGTCAACCTGAGAGAATTGAAGCTTAACCTGGTGGTTGCCCACCTCAATCACATGTTGCGTGGAGAGGAAGCAGCAGCGGACGCCGGTTTCGTCGGGGAACTTGCCCGAAGTTATCAACTTCATTTTGAATTGCGATCGGTAGATGTACGGGAGTTGAGCCGGAGGGAAAGGCTTTCCCTGGAGATGGGTGGAAGAGTGGCACGCTACGCCTGGTTCGACGATGTTGCCGCCAGATACGGCGCGACGGCCATTGCCCTGGCTCATCATGCCGACGATCAGGCAGAGACAGTCTTGATGCGACTCTTGCGCGGTTCGGGTACAACAGGACTCTCCGGTATCCCCCTTAAGTCGGCAGGCCGATATGTCAGACCCCTGCTAGGCTGCAAGCGAAATGAAATCGAAAAACACCTCCAGCTCAAAAAAATCGACTTCAGGACGGATCAGACAAATAGCGACATCAATTTTCTCCGCAATCGTATCCGTCATGAGTTACTTCCTTACCTGCAGACATTTAATCCCCTGATCAATGACAGGTTGGCAAATACTGCGGAAATACTCGCCGCCGACGAAAGCCTGCTGGAAGATATTACCGAGGAAGCGTTCTTTCGTCTGGCAAGAGTCTCAGCCAGCGAGGTTGTTATCGAGATACCACCTTTACGGAATGAACCCCGCGGTCTCAGACTCCGTCTCTACCGAAGATCTATCCTTGCTGCCAGGGGGAATCTTGCGGAGATCAACTTCAGGCATCTCAAGGATATCGATACCCTTCTCTTCTCGGACAAGGCAAACTCCGGGGTTGACCTTCCTGGAGGAATCAGGGGAAACAAAAGCTACCAACAACTCTCTTTTGGGCCCCGAGACAATGAACAGCAGGGGACCGGATTCGAATTGGAAATAACAGGACCGGGTATCTTTACCCTTCCCATGGGGAAGGCCTTGGCAATAGTAATTACTGCCCCACCGGAGAACTGGAATCATCTTCCTGTTACATCAGCTTATTTTGATTTATCTGCTCTTCCTTTCCCCTGGCTAGTCAGAACTTTCAGGGCCGGAGACCGCATAATCCCGTCCGGAATGACTGGAAATAAAAAGGTCAAGGATCTGTTTATCGATTTAAAAATCCCCTTGAAGACTCGGCGCCGGATACCATTAATATTCAGTAACGAGAAACTGATCTGGATCTGCGGGGTCAGAGTTGCCGCCGGGGCTGCAATCAGCGCCAGTGCAAGGAGCGTGGCAAGGGTTGATATTCTTGATCTGGAACCTTAAATTGCTTGTAATAGAGGCTTCATTATGTTACTTTTTCCGCTTGATAATTCAATTTGACAAGTGAAAATTCTTGAAGAAAAAACGCCGTTCCGCACGGACCGTTCAGAACATGGGGGGCAAACTTGAACCAATTTTACAAGAACCTGGCACTCTGGCTGGTGATCAGCCTGATGATGATCCTCGTATACAACCTTTTCAACAAACCAGGTCCAGCCCATGAAAAAATAAACTACAGCGATTTCGTTGCCGCAGTGGATGCAGGAAAGGTTGCTTCAGTCACCATTCAGGGTAGTGACTTATCCGGAAAATATGTTGATGGCAAAGTATTTAAGACTTTCAAACCTGAAGATCCCCAGCTGACGCAGAAGCTGTTGGAGAAAAAGATAGTTGTAACGGCCAGCCCCGAAGAAGAAAAGTTTTCCTGGTTATCCATGCTGATCTCCTGGTTTCCCCTGGTTCTGCTTGTTGGTGTATGGATATTCTTCATGCGGCAAATGCAGTCCGGTGGAGGCAAGGCAATGTCTTTCGGCAAAAGCCGCGCCAAACTCCTTACGGAAGCCCAGGGGAAAATCACCTTTGAAGATGTTGCCGGGGTTGACGAGGCCAAGGAGGAACTGTCTGAAATAATAGCTTTCCTGAAGGAACCAAAAAAATTCACCAAGCTCGGCGGACGTCTCCCAAAAGGAGTTCTGCTCGTAGGCCCTCCAGGAACCGGCAAAACACTTCTTGCCCGTGCTATTGCTGGTGAAGCAGGTGTTCCGTTTTTTTCTATCTCCGGTTCAGATTTTGTTGAAATGTTTGTGGGGGTTGGCGCAAGCCGGGTTCGGGATCTTTTCGTTCAGGGGAAGAAAAATGCTCCCTGCATTATTTTTATTGACGAAATTGATGCCGTAGGACGTCATCGTGGCGCTGGACTCGGAGGAGGTCATGACGAACGTGAACAGACACTGAACCAACTACTTGTCGAAATGGACGGATTTGAATCCAACGAGGGGGTTATCCTCATTTCAGCTACAAACAGACCGGATGTTCTGGACCCTGCTCTGTTACGTCCCGGTCGTTTCGACAGGCAGGTCGTAGTTCCGAGGCCGGATGTCAAAGGGCGTGAAGCAATACTTAAAGTCCACTCCAAGCAGACACCCCTCGCAGCGGGAGTCGATCTGACCGTCATAGCAAGGGGGACCCCGGGGTTTTCTGGCGCTGATCTTGCTAATGTTGTCAACGAAGCCGCGCTCCTGGCAGCTCGCAAGGATAAAAGTGTAGTTGAGATGCAGGATTTCGATGATGCAAAAGACAAGGTCCTGATGGGCGTAGAAAGACGCAGTATGGTGATTTCAGAGGAAGAAAAGAAAAATACCGCTTATCACGAAGCTGGACATACTCTGGTAGCGAGACTTATCCCCGGCACCGACCCTATCCACAAGGTATCTATTATTCCCCGCGGTAGGGCGCTCGGTATTACAATGCAGTTGCCGACTGAGGACAAACACAGCTATTCCAAGGAAACCCTCTTCAATAGAATTGCCGTACTTATGGGTGGCAGAGCCGCAGAAGAACTGATATTCAAAACCATGACCACTGGCGCAGGAAATGATATCGAGCATGCCACCGATATCGCCAGAAAAATGGTCTGTGAATGGGGGATGAGCGACAAGATGGGACCTCTCTCCTTCGGTAAAAAAGACGAACAGATTTTCCTTGGCAGGGAAATGGCCCTCTCCAAAAACTATAGCGAGGCAACTGCAGTTGAAATAGACAACGAAATCAGGCGGATTGTAGAAAGTAATTATACCCGTGCCTGTAACCTTCTCCGTGAAAACATAAAGCTCCTTATAAGATTATCCGAGGTACTTATAGAAAAAGAAAATCTTTCAGGTGTCGAAGTTGATGGAATCATGTCTGACTTTGCATCTGCTGCTGCTATACAGCAGTAATGTATTCTGTTACGGTTTTGACGGTGAAATCGGCTGAGGATACTGTCAGGCGCTTGACTGCATTGCACTTTGATCTTACTTCAATACAGCTGATAAACCGGACAACATCCAGGATGAAGCATCAATCCCTTCTGATCGAAGGCATTTCTCCTTCGGAAGCAGATATCCTTAGAGAGGAAATGCAGAGCCTGGGCGGAGAAGTTCTGCTGGCCGTTAAACCGGTCGATTCCTCAGGCGCCTCTGAAAGGGTCTTCCTGTCCGGAACAGACCAACAGCTCAGAAGTCTCTGTCAAAGGCTGGCGCAACATCCCTCGCCTCTGCAGAAATTGCCCTTAACAATCGAGGAACTTCCTGATTTATCAAGCCGACTCTCAGCCAGATGGAATATCGGCACCAAAATCCTTGAACTTGCTCATCGCCCGCATGTTATGGGGATTCTCAATATAACCCCTGATTCTTTTTCAGATGGCGCTCTCTTTTATGATACTGGCAGGGCAGTGGAACGCGCACTGGAGATGGAAGCAGAAGGAGCCGATAGCATCGACATCGGTGGCGAGAGCACACGCCCTTATGCTACGCCGCTATCCGAAAGGGAAGAATTAAAAAGGGTGCTCCCTGTTCTCAAAAAACTGGAAGGGCAACTGACTATCCCGGTTTCTATAGATACATACAAATCTTCGGTGGCACGCGAAGCAATCTATTGCGGAGCAGAAATTGTTAACGACATAAGCGGCTTCAGCTTTGACGACAGAATGGCCGAAGTCGTTGCATCTGCAAAGGCAGGTGTTATTCTGGCACATACCAGGGGCACTCCCGCCGACATGCAAGACAATACTGACTATCCTTCCCTTGTTTCAGAAATCATTATTTTTCTGCGTCAGGCAATTTCTTTGGCTCAGGGCTCCGGTATTGACGCACAAAACATAGTAATCGACCCCGGCATAGGTTTTGGAAAAAGCACCGGCGGGAATCTTGAGATATTGCGCAGACTGCAAGAATTTACCGTACTTGGAAGACCAATTTTGGTCGGCACCTCACGCAAGTCTTTCATAGGAAAGATTTTACACCGTGATGTTGGAGAGAGGATCTCCGGCACCGCTGCGACAAACGCTCTTGCAATTGCTAACGGTGCATCCCTGATCAGGGTCCATGACGTCAAGGAGATGCGGGATGTCGCCGACATGACAATCGCCGTTCTCCAGGGCCCACGGATAACAGGTACCATCCATATAGACGGGTAAACCATGAACATTTAGTAGCCTGCAGAAACAGGCAATGAATCCAGGTATTTTGTAAATGGTTATAGTTGATACTCTGAAAAATTTTGGTTGGCTGGATTTTCTGGATGTTCTCCTTGTAGCTATCCTTACCTACCAGATAATCCTCCTTTTAAAGGGTAACCGTATGGTCCGGCTACTTGCAGCGCTCTGTCTGCTGCTTGTCGTTCAGATAATCACGCAAGTTTCCGGTCTGACAACCTTAAACCAGATTATGGAAAACTTTCTCGGATCGCTCCTTCTTGTTATCGTAGTGCTTTACCAACATGAAATACGTCGGCTCCTCTTTACCTTCAGCAGACAGCGCCATGTAAGGGAACAACCTCCATATGTCCCCCAATTGATCGAAGAAATAGTTACCGCTGCCATCGCTCTGAAGCAGAAAAATATCGGCGCATTGATTGTTATAGAAAGGGAAGAAGAGGTTAATAGTTTTCTTGAGGTTGGAACGGAAATTGACGCAAAAGTAATCTGCGAACTTATAACCTCAATTTTCCTCCCCTATTCACCAATCCATGACGGAGCAATAATAATACAAAAGGGGAAACTGACCAGGGCCGGATGTTTTCTTCCCCTCTCCAGAACGCCAGGGATAAGCAAGACATTCGGCACCCGCCATAGAGCAGCCATTGGCATGACGGAGCGCACTGATGCAGTTGTTGTTGTCGTATCAGAGGAAACCGGAAAGATATCCATCGCGGTTGAGGGAAGGATAACGCAGGATCTCGATCAGAACGGACTGCGTAAATTGTTGAAAAAATTACTTGAACCAAGGCAGTACAGGTGGTTGCGATGATAAGGTTTGATTTTGTAACCAATAATCTTCCTCTGAAGATACTTTCCTTGACTTTTGCCCTTATCCTCTGGTTTATTGTTGCAGTAAAAACACCTGCTGAACAGGAGTTTGCAGTTCCTCTCCTGTTTAATAATATTCCGTCAGGCCTCCGTATTGCGGGTGCTTTCCCGGAAAAGGTTAATATCCGACTGGTTGGCTCTCAAATGATTTTACACCAGTTTGAGCGGCAGAATAAAAGATTAACACTCGATATGAAAAAACTGGAGGAAGGCCCTGTCTCTTTCACCGAAATAGCAAAATACCTGGAAATCCCTTCCGGCCTGAGCTTAACTAGAATATCCCCTTCCAGGATAGAAGTGCAGTTGATAAAAGATTTGGAAAACCAACCGTGATACAAAGACATTTATTGGGGAGTTAGATGAAAAAATTGTTCGGAACAGACGGAGTTCGCGGGGTAGCAAATGTTTATCCTATGACGACCGAAATGGCCATGCAAATAGGCAGGGCTGCTGCCTATCTATTCAAAAACGACAAAAGACGCCATCGTATCGTAATAGGAAAAGATACGCGTTTATCCGGCTACATGATAGAAAATGCTCTCTCGGCCGGTATCTGCTCTATGGGTGTGGATGTCTTGCTCGTGGGTCCGCTCCCAACACCAGGTATCGCCAACATAACCTCATCCATGCGTGCAGACGCCGGCGTTGTAATCTCAGCCTCACACAACCCATTTCAGGATAACGGGATCAAATTTTTTTCACGCGACGGAATCAAACTTCCCGACGAAATGGAACTCCGGATAGAAGAGATGATCTTTTCTAACAATATCGATTCATTACGTCCCACAGCCACTGAAGTCGGCAAAGCATACAGGATTGATGACGCAGTCGGACGTTATGTGGTTTTTCTTAAAAACACCTTTCCCAAAGAACTTGACCTCAGCGGGATGAAAATCGTGCTCGATTGCGCTAATGGCGCTGCATATAAAGTTGCCCCCTCTGTCTTTGAAGAACTGGGAGCCGAGGTGATTCCGCTCGGGATTAAACCGAATGGCACGAATATTAACGATGGTTGCGGCTCTTTACATCCCGAGGGAGTGAGCAAAGCTGTCAAATTACATGGCGCCGATCTCGGTATTGCACTGGATGGTGATGCCGACCGTGTTATTTTTGTCGACGAAAACGGCAATGGCATTGACGGCGACAATATCATGGCGATCTGCGCCGCAGAACTGATCAAACAGGGGAAACTTCGTCATAATACCCTGGTAGCGACCGTGATGAGTAATATGGGGCTGGATATCGCTGTGAAAAAGTCTGGCGGTAAAGTCATTAGAACGGCTGTAGGCGATCGTTATGTCGTAGAGGAGATGCTTCGGGGTGGTTACAATCTCGGTGGCGAGCAGTCAGGCCACCTTATTTTCCTTGACTATAATACCACTGGAGACGGCATCCAATCTGCCCTGCAGGTACTCGCCATCATGCGAGGAAGGGGAAAATCGTTATCGGAACTTGCAGAGATAATGGCTCCATTACCACAGGTTCTGGTAAATGTCCGGGTCCCGTCGAAAAAGGATATCAAAACCATTCCTGAAATCGGCAGACTGATAGATAGTATAGAGCTTACTATGCGAGATGAAGGAAGGGTACTGGTCCGCTATTCTGGGACCGAGCCCCTTCTCCGTATCATGCTGGAGGGGTCTGACCACTCACAGATAACGCTGTGGGCCAATGAAATTGCTGACATGGTAAGCAACAAAATCGGGGGGATATAATTATGTCGAGATTGGGTGTCAATATTGATCACGTTGCCACAATTCGTCGTGCGAGAGGCGGAGTCGAACCCGATCCGGTAACTGCAGCCGCCATTGCAGAACTGGCGGGTGCAGATGGGATTATAGTCCACCTGCGTGAGGATCGAAGACATATCCAGGATCGAGATCTGAAATTATTGCGGCAAACCGTTAAAACAAGGCTCAACCTCGAGATGGCGGCAACTGAAGAGATGATTGCAATAGCACTTTCGATTAAACCCGACATCTGTACTCTCGTACCGGAAAAACGGCAGGAACTTACCACCGAGGGTGGCCTGGACGTACGTATAAACCTTTCCCTGATAGAAAAGGCGATAGAGTCTCTTCAGGATGGAGGAATTATCGTAAGTCTCTTTATAGACCCTGATACCGACCAGATTAAAGCGGCAAACAAGATTGGTGCCGATTACGTAGAAATCCATACCGGATCCTTTGCAGAAGCCAAAGGCATTAAAAACGAGGACCAGGAACTTATCAAGATAGAAAATGCGATCAAACTGGCAAGTAAACTCGGAATGGGAGTAAATGCAGGACATGGCCTCAATTATAGCAACATAAAAAAGATATCCGCCCTTGGGGGAATCGAAGAATTCAACATTGGACATTCAATAATTTCCAGGGCGGTAATGGTGGGGCTCGACCGGGCAGTACGTGATATGGTTGATCTTGTAAAGTACGCCTGAACTGTACTGTAATAACGATGCTTTCGCAAAGATTCCGCTTATCCGGGTAGATTCAGCCCTGGAAAATTTCAGCGAATACCGAAAAGGCCCTCTCAAAGGAATAATTCATTTTAATTTTTTCACTTAATGATTTTACGCTCAACTGTTTTGTCAGCGCAGGAATTACCTCTGCTGCAACATCATTTCCATAAGCCTGTTCCCCTCCTCGATATAAAGACCAGTCATCCGTGCTGACTCTTCGTCGAACCCCTTCAGCAAGGAGTCCTGATCTTCCTTGCCATCATACAGGACAAAAGGTACAGCATCGGAACTGTGGGTCATGATCCGGAGAGGTGTCGGATGATCCGAAATGCAGAGGATGCGATAAGCTCCGTATTTTCGTATTCCCTCAAGTATCGGACCTACAATTTTCTTGTCAAAATCCTCTATAGCCCTTATTTTGTCTTCGAGGTTTCCGGAGTGGGATGCTTCATCCGGGGCCTCAACATGCAGATATACAAAATCCCTGGTTTCCAGCGCCGCAAGCGCAGCTTCTGCCTTACCCTGGTAGTTGGTGTCGATATAACCGGTCACCCCTGGCACTTTGATGATATCAAGTCCGGCATATACGCCGATCCCCCTGATAAGGTCAACGGCCGAAATCACCGCACCGGTCAGCCCGAATTTATCCTTATAGGTTTGCATCCGGGGGGCCTTCCCCTGCCCCCACAACCAGATGGAGTTTGTCGGCACCTTGTTCTGTGCCAGCCTCAGCAGATTTACTGGATGGTTGGCCAGAAACTGACGGGAAATGTTCATCAGCTGATTGAGGCAGTCCGCTCCTTCGCCCTGCGGCAGATAACCGTCTATGTACTTGCCGGTAATATCGTGGGGGGGGGTGGTTTTGACGGTTTCCCTGCCGTTGCGCCATACCAGTAAATGTCTATAGCTAACTCCTGCATGAAAGTGAAACTCATCGCTACCAAACTGCTTCTGGAGTGAAGAGATCAACTCCATCCCCTCATCGGTTGTAATATGACCTGATGAGTAATCCCGCATACAGAAACTATCACCGACCTGGCTCAAATTAACAAGGTTGACTCTGAAAGCGACATCATCAGGGCCAAGTTCAACTCCCATACTGGCAGCTTCCAGTGGTGATCGCCCGGTATAACAGGCATGCGGATCGTATCCGAAAACCGATAGATTGGCCACATCACTCCCCGGAGGGAGACCTTGTGGCACCGTTTGCGCGAGACCGAACAGCCCATGCCGGGCCATTCGGTCCATATTCGGGGTTAGCGCTACCTGTAACGGGGTTTTATTACCCAGTTCTATGATTCTCTCATCAGGCATGCCATCACCAAGCAGCACGATGTATTTCATGCGTTAGTCCTTTCCCTGTCATCAAATGACTCAAAATACGGATATATGCTGTAACATATCAAAATAAACGTTAACATCACAGAATTAAATCATATAGAAGTAAAACTACGATTCTCATCCCCTTGGATGTATCTCTTTATGAATTTTTTTCAGCCGTTCCATAGTAACATGTGTATAAATCTGGGTCGTTGACAGGTCTGCATGCCCAAGCATGATCTGTACGCTGCGCAGATCCGCGCCATTCTCGAGGAGGTGCGTGGCAAATGAGTGGCGAAGCGTATGGGGAGAAATTTTCTTGCATATTCCCGCCTGCAGGGACCTTTTCCTGATAATATTCCAGAAGGACTGGCGAGTCATCTTGCTTCCAAGCCTGGTCAGAAAAAGGAAGAGATTCAATCCGTTCGGGTCCTGTTCGGCTCTGGCGGTACGAACATATACCTCCACGGAAAGAGATGCCGATTCCCCCATCGGCACGAGCCGCTCCTTCTCTCCCTTACCGAAAGCAAGAAGATAGCCTGCGACAGTATTCACCTCGCCCAGCTTAAGCGCTACAAGCTCGGATACCCGTAACCCGGTTGCATACAGGAGTTCCAGCATCGCTTTGTCACGGAGGTCAGTCGCATCGTGGCCGGCAGGGGCTGCCAGCAATGCTTCAATTTCCCGGTAATTCAGCACTTCGGGGAGCCTGTTAAGGGTTCTCGGCGCCTCGATAATCGAAGTCGGATTCGTATCGCAATGATTCTCAATCAACAGGAATCTGTGAAACATGCGCACTGCCGACAAAGCCCGGGCTCTGCTCCGGGAGCAGAGCCCCCCTTCCTTCAGAACCACCAGAAAAGACGCGACATCCAGTGGTCTTACTTCCTGAGGTTCGTCACTTCCTCGCAAATCAAGATGATCGAGATATTTAATAATATCACGGTTATACGATTCAAGGGTATTTTTTGCCAGACCTTTTTCAACAATGAGATAATTGAGGAAAAGGTCGAGGTATCTATTCATAAACACTCAATTCTGCTGAATAGAGAGCAGCGTCTAGCGTACGGTAACTTCTGACTTCTAACCGCCACCCCTGCCTTACTCTTCATCAATCACCTTCAGTAACCGGCTCTTTATCTCTTCGAGTTTATCTTCATTCAATATTTTTTGACCGAAAATATCCCTGATATAGAACACGTCGGCAACCTGGTCGACTTTTGTTGAAATCTTGGAGACACCGATATATAAGCCCATACCGGTCAGGGTGCTTGTTATCGTATACAAGAGGCCGACCTTGTCGTGCGTAAAGATGTCGATTACCGTGTAATCATCTGAAACATCGTTGTCAATTTCCACTTTCGTAGGGAACCGTGGCTTTATCTTTTCACCGAACATGGGAGGAGAGCGACGTTTTTCTACCAATGACCTGACAGGTACCTTCCCCTGCAACACCCCTCGCATATCCTCGTCCACCTTTTCCCAACGACCCGGATCCGTAATAACAAAACCCTGCGGCGAGTTTATCTGCAGGACATCAAGCGCCTTACCATTGCTACTGGTATTTATTTGCGCTCCAAGGATATTCATGCCATTTGCGGCCATGACTCCGGTTATCATAGAAAAAAGCCCGGGGACATCGAAGGTATAGATAGTGTAGACAGAATATCCTCTTTCAAGTTCATGGGTGACTTGCGAAACAAAAGTCGACTTCCCCAGATGCAAAAGTATCCTCACATGACCGGCAAGTATTTCCGGTGAGTTGGCCAGGATGTGGCGATTACTCAGAGCTTTCAGTTCATCTTTTACCACTCCTGGAGAGTAGTCGCCATCTATAATTTCCAGAACCCTCTTTTTAACTTTTTTTACCTTCTCGCTGCGTGTCTCGTATTTGAAATCACCACGTTCAAGGACAGTGAAGACTTTTTCATACAACTCTTCGAGCAAAAGGGCTTTCCATTCAGTCCAGACATCGGGCCCAACAGCCTTTATATCGGCAAATGTCAGCAGGTAGAGCATCTTCACATGCTCACTTTTCGGCATTTGCCTGGCTATCTGCACAATCATTTTTTCATCGTGCAGATCGCGACGCTGCGAGATATGAGCAAACAGGAGATGATTCCGGACCAGGAATTCGAGCCTGTCGCTATCCTCCCTCGACAACCCCATCCGCCTGGCAATGGTCGGAATCATGGACGCCCCTTTTTCGGCATGCCCCCCCCCTTCTCCCTTGCCTATGTCATGCAACAACACCGCCAGGAGCAGTAGTTCGTGCTTGTCAACCTCTCCGGCAATCTGCGTAAGCAACGGCAACTGCTCACTGTATCTGCCGTTCCAGAGCATTTCTATTTCTTCCACGGCAAAAAGTGAGTGTGTATCCACCGTGTATATGTGGTAGAGATCGTGCTGCACTTTACAGTAAATTCGCTCAAATTCGGGAATGAAGCGGACCAGGAATTGCAAATAGTGCATCATTTTCAGGGTCTCGGCGACCCCCTTTCTTTTCCGAAGGATATTGAAAAAGGATTGGTTAACCTCCTTGCTACGACGGAATTTATCGTTCACAAGATGAAGACTTCTCCTCACCAACTCCTTCAACTGCATACTGAGGGAAACACCATGCTTCTGTGCATATTCAAAGACCTTCATAAGGGTGTTCGGGTTTTTTACAATCACCTCATCGTTCGGCAGAAAAAGTTCACCACGCATGACATAGAAGCCGTCACCAATGTGCCGCCTGGTTAAATAGCCGTAAAGTCTGATAGAGGTATCCTTTCGCACCAGGCATTTGGATAAAATCTGAGACCAGAACTGCTCAACCTTGGTAGCGTGCAGGTAGTAATCACGCATGAATTCCTCTACGGCAAGGACCTTGCCTCCGTCGACATAACCTAGAAAGGCCGCTACGTTACTCTGTGCGTCAAAAGTCAACTGGTCGTTACGGCGGTTAGAGAGGTAGTGCAACTCATTACGTATCCGCCAGAGGGTGGAGAGTTGATTGTTATAGTTTTCCAACTCCCCTTCAAGAAGGACCCCTTTTATGATCAATTCAGCGGGATCAAAAACCTTGTATTTTACCTTTGCAACCCAGATGGCTGTCTGCAGGTCTCGCAACCCCCCCTCCCCCTCCTTGATATTCGGCTCCAGCAGATATACCGTTGAACCATATTTTTCCCGACGTTGGTCGAGTTCCACCATCTTTTTTCGGATGAATGCATCACTCCCCTTCGTCATAATCTGGGTAAGGGTGGTCTTTCTCAGTTCTTTAAAGAGATTACGGCTGCCAGAGAGAAATCTGGTATCCAGCAGGGCTGTCTTGACAGTCGTATCGGAGTTGGCCATCTCCAGACAGTCATCAACAGTTCTTATGGAATAGCCCACATCAAGTCGCAAGTCCCAGAGAAAATATAGAATTTTCTGGGCAACACTCTCAACATGTCTGTTGTCCCGGCCACTGTGGAGAAACATCAGGTCGATATCGGAATAAGGGTTAAGCTCACCCCGTCCGTACCCGCCGGTTGCCACCACTGTTATCAGATCCTTCCCCCGACTAACCCTTCCGAGATCTGAGTTGATACTGCTGAAAAGTTTTTTAATCAGTGTGTCAACCATCTCCGAGATAGCCTTGACAACCGATGCTCCAGATGAACCCGAGCGATGGGCTCTCTTGATCTGTTCGCCGTAATATTTGAAAAAGTGTTTCCCGGCTGCAAGGTAGAGTGGTCTCTTTTCTTCAAAAGACGCCCTGCCGGCATCGCCAAATTCCTGGTTATCATCGGGGAAATAGCGGTCTATATCAAAAATAATGTTTTTCATTAAAACCCTTCAAATATATGGCGTATACTGCTCACTGTTCACCGGTTTGCTTCTGATTGGCGATGTAGCCTTTTATTCCGTCGATAATGCCGGCTGCGGCAGTCTCCTGAAAGAGAGGATCTTTGAGCCGCTTCTCCTCGTTCTCGTTACTGACAAAGGCAGTTTCAACAAGAACACTCGGCATCGTCGCGCCAACAAGCACATAAAAAGGCCCCTGCTTCACCCCGAGATTCTTCGTCCCATCATACTGCTTCGACACTTTTTTAAAAAGTGCCCTTTGTATTTCATCCGCCAACCGTGCCGAATCGTTAAGCTTGTAGTTGGCCATCAAATCGAAAAGGATTGCCTGCAAAAGGCTTACTTTTTCCATGGAGGTATTGTTCTCCCTGGCAGCAACCCTTGCAGCCTTCTCGGTCTTGGCCAGGTTGAGATAGTAGGTCTCGATACCCGCCGCAGACCTGTTCAAAGAGGCATTTGCGTGAACGGAGATAAACAGGTCCGCATTAACCTTGTTGGCTATCGCCGTCCGCTCCTCCAGCGGAATGAATACATCTTTAGAACGGGTCATTACAACATCAATACCCAATTCATCCTTGAGTTTGCCCGCTACTTTCAGGCCAATTTCGAGAACTATGTCCTTTTCCTTCATTCCATTGGCCCCAACAGCCCCCGGATCATGCCCTCCATGCCCTGGATCGACCACTATTCTACGAATCTTTCCAGGCTTGAACTTGGCTAGCACATTTTTTTTCACTTCGGATTCCGGTTCTTTCACCCCTTCCGTCAGGTGAAGGGACTCCTGAATGGTCTCTACCGATCTGGAAATTTCCGTTCTTCTTTCTCCCTTTACGTCGATTATTATCCTGGCAGGATCGGAAAGAGGAAAAATTTTAAAATCCTTTATCGTATCGATATCAAGCACAATGCGAACGGTATCTGGCCGGTACTGCCCTATTCTTGCCATCCGCAGCAGGCCGTCACCGATCGGTACGTCCCTGACCCCCTTCCCTACACGCGCCCCCTTGAGGTCAAGGTAGAGACGTGGTGGGAGTTTTCCGGATGGATCCTTCTTCAGCTGATGGTATTCATAGGTGACATCCCTGTCTGTGGTAACTGCAATGCGCGTGTAGTCGGGGTTTGACCAGTATCGCAATTCAGTGACAAGAGAGGCGCCGCTTGCAACCATCTCACTTTCAGCAGCATCGGCCACCTTTTTGCGGTTTTTTTTATGGTGGCCTCCGGCATCTGCGGATAACGGCAGGGAAGCCGCCACGAATAGTGCAATAAAAGCGGATACGATACATACCAATAATTTATTTCTTAATCTCACCTTAGACCATCCTTTTCAGTTCATCCAGCAGAGTCAACGCAGCAAGGGGGGTCATGGTCGAAACTTCAATATTACTGAGTTTCCTGCGGAGTAGATCTTCGGTATCTGCAAAAAGGGAGAGCTGTGAAGCCGGCAAGGGGCTATTCTTTTTACCCCTCGCAATCCTCGGTACGCCGCCCTCGGTATATTCACCCTTTTCCAGGTTGCCCAAGATCTCCCTTGCGCGCTTTATTATTGCGAGCGGCAGGCCAGCCAGCCTGGCGACCTGGATTCCGTAGGAGTGAGACGACCCGCCAGGAACGATCTTACGGAGAAATATTATCTGCTCGTTCCATTCTTTCACTGCAATGTTGCAATTTTTTATCTTGTTTCTGGTAACTGCAAGCTCGATAAGTTCATGGTAATGGGTTGCAAAAAGGGTCTTGGCAGCGCACGATTCGACATCATGAATGTACTCGGCCACAGCCCAGGCAATGGAGACACCATCAAAGGTAGAGGTTCCCCTGCCGATTTCATCGAGGATAAGGAGGCTTTTCGGTGTGGCATTGCGCAAAATGTTTGCCGTCTCCATCATCTCCACCATGAAGGTCGATTGCCCCTTTACCAGGTTATCCGACGCACCGACCCTTGTGAAGATCCGGTCGACCAGCCCGATGCGGGCCTCCTTCGCAGGGACAAAGCTCCCCATGTGCGCCATAAGAGTAATCAACGCGACCTGACGCATAAAGGTGGACTTTCCTGCCATATTCGGTCCGGTAATTATAACCAGCTGGTTTTCGGAATTATCCAGCAAGACGTCATTGGGGACAAAACGTTCGGAAAGGTTTAAATCCTCGATCACTGGATGTCGGCTCTCACTGATAGAAATCAGATCGCTTTCATCTACCAGTGGTCGGCTGTAACCACGCTCATGGGCAAGGTCCGCCAGAGATACGAGGGCATCGAGGGTTGCCAGCTGATCAGCGGTTTTGGCAATCCGGCCCCCCTCCGCTGCAATTTTCTCACGGATTTCCTGGAACAACTCGTATTCAATTACGGTAATCCGTTCCTCGGCACTCAGCACTTTTTCCTCATATTCCTTCAGCTCCTGAGTAATAAAGCGCTCGGCGTTGGCAAGCGTCTGTTTGCGGATATAATCGTCAGGTATAGCGGCGAGGTTTGCCCTGGTAACCTCGATATAGTAACCGAATACCTTGTTGTAACGGATTTTAAGTGAACTGATCCCGGTGCGATCCTTTTCCCTCGCTTCGAGACGAGCTATATACCCCTTCCCTTCCCGACTCAAAGTCCGTAGCTCATCCAGTTCCGCATGGTAACCATCTGCTATGATACCCCCTTCACGAAGAAGAAAAGGAGGGTCGTCCAGAATCCCACGGGTAATGAGTTCAACCAGGTCCTCCATAGGATCCATTCCGTCATGGAGAATCCGTAACAGTTCTGTTGCGGTGCGCGAGAGCATTTCCCGAATTTGCGGTATCCCCTGCAGGGAATTCTTCAACGCCACCAGATCCCTGGCGTTGGCGCTCGCAAGACTGATACGACCATTCAACCGTTCCAGATCGTAAATCCCGTCCAGCAATGAAATAATTCCGGAACGCCAACCTGAATTCTGGACAAACTCTTCCACAACATCCTGACGTTCGATTATTCTTGCAACATTTACCAAGGGATAATTAATCCATTGTTTAAGCTTTCTTCCCCCCATGGCCGTGACCGTACGATCCATAAGTCCCAGCAATGACCCTTTCCGCTTACCTTCGGCCAGAGTAGCAGTCAACTCGAGGTTTCTCCTGGACGACTCATCAAGGACGAGATATTCCCTTATCCGGTAGGGAAAAATCCCCTGTATATGACTTACCTTACCCTTCTGGGTTTCCTGTAGGTAGTGCAAGACTGCACCCGCTGCCAGTAAACCGACGGATAGGTCGCCACACCCAAGTCCCTCGGGCGTGGCGCCGGCGAATTGCGCCTGGAGTAACCTCTCAACATAGTCACGGTCATATACCCAGTCATCGATATGGGTGATTACCCGCTCGCCGATAACAGCGGCTATTTCCTTCATGGTTCCATTATCACGGTAGGAAACAGGGGCAAGAATTTCCCGCGGATTTACACATAGCATTTCTCCTGACAGGGCATCAACCCCTTCCAGTTCGGTAACCCTGAATTCTCCGGTGGAAATATCGAGGTAAGCCAGCCCCCAAAGGCCCTTCTTCCCGGAACAGAGAGAAAAGAGGTAGTTATTCTCTTTCGCTGCAAGGCTTTCGGTATCGACAACAAGCCCCGGAGTTATAATCTTTACAACCTCTCGCTTTACAATCCCTTTGGCAGACTTCGGATCTTCAACCTGCTCGCAGACAGCAACCTTTTCACCGGCAGATATCAGTTTTGCTATATAGGGAGTAGCGGAGTGGTAAGGAATCCCACATAAGGGAACATCTCCGCCTGTCGAATTTTTGTTGCGTGAGGTCAGGGTGATGTCGAGTATCCGGGAGGCTTTCACTGCATCGTCAAAGAACATTTCGTAGAAGTCGCCCAAACGGAAAAAAAGAATGCAGTCGGGATGCTCTGCCTTGATTTCCAGATATTGTCGAATCATGGGGGTAGTTGCGGTCATAAGAAACCTTTACTGCACGATTTTACGGCTTTTAATCCTAACAAAATCGTCTCTTGTTGTAAATTAAAACCGGCAGAAACTCTATCTTGAGACGCTTTTATTTCTCCTTATCTAGTGACATTTTTCCATATTTTATATATAATAATGGCAAGTAGTCTATCTCCTTCAGGTATTAACAGGCAGTTCCATACTGCTCCTCCCTCTGACAGGTAAGGGTTGGCGTGAGGTTGGAAATTACCTGATCCAACCTCTCAAATCTGTTGATATTGCGGCCTCGGACCGCAAAGTAGTGGCGCCGGGTTATCTATCTGCCGCTAGATCGAAAGGAGGATATTGAGATGGGTATAAAGGTTATCTACAAAAACAATAAAAGGGGGGAGATTGAAAATTATATTCTTGATGACTTGATTAGAAACGAAAAAATCAAGGCTTTCTACCGTTCTACGGGATGGGTCGTCATTGGACAGGACCCCATTCGGCAGATGTGGCTGAAATCAATATCCGGAAGCAATGACAGAAGACGACGACAACTCCCCCCCGACTATTTCTTCTGATGCCGGTCTCCGTTTTATCAGAAGACATACCATAGAAAGATCGACGGACCGATTATACCCATATACAAGACCACACTTGAAAGGTTCGAAAAAGCGGTTCTTATATCCTGGGATGATGGTATGGCAGCGGTCACAAGAAAGCAGATTGTGACATACATCAGCAACGTGCTCACGAGCGATTTTGTGAAGAAGTCATCCCAATAGAGGAATACCAGAAGCGCGGCCGGAATGTAGAGGAGAGGTGCGAGTGCAGTAGGGACCGTTGAAAGAATTCCCGGCTTGGAGATCCCGACAGAACCGAGCCGCCACCTTTTCCGTTCGCTTCCATCCTCCATATCGCTCGACACCAGTTCCGGTAGGAGAGTGAAACCGGTCGGGCCACCACCTGAAACAAGGCATACGGTCCAGTGTGAAAGTTCATGCAGGAGCGTGGCAGGAAAAGAGCAAAGAACCATTCCTAAAGTACCCATTCTCCCTGCCCTCCCCTGAATTGAGGCAAGAAAGATAATCAAAACCAGGCCGATGAAGTGCCAGGTAGTGGAGTCGCCCATCTTTTCCCCCTTCTGTTTTTGGGCTGCTCGCTATTACAAGTGGGTAGTCTCTTGTTAATGAGTTGTTAAAAATGATACTTGTAGATCCATTATGAGAGACACCGAACTTTTTCAACTAGCCCTTGGCTTGTCGTCACCATGGCAAGTTTCATCATCTGAAT
>CAIWTU010000005.1 GCA_903915655.1 uncultured Geobacter sp. | reverse complement strand
GAGAGCCGTTTGAATAATCGACCAAGAAAGTGCCTGGGATTCAGAACGCCAATTGAAGCCGCTGCTTCATCTGTTGCACTTCGACATTGAATGTGGGTGATTTAATTCATCAATAATTTTCCACATTAATTGAGAAGGAGAAACCCCGATGAAAAAGAAAAATAGCAGCCCGCCCAGAGAATAAATATCAGAAATATATCTATGTTCAAAACCAGAAACATGAGCCCACCCATAATATTGTTCTGGGGCAGCATAAGACCAATCCCCAGCTAAACCCCCATTATCATTTTGTGATGGAAGAGTAGCAGATGATGCTCTTCCTAAATCGCATAATTTTGAGCCTTCATCTTTGAATACCAAGATATTTGAAGGTTTTAAATCCTGATGGGCAATTCTTTTTTGATGCAGCTGCTGGAGACCTACAGTGCTGTTGTGTAATGAACGTAATGCCCATGCAACATCAAAATCCGTCCATTCTGAAGTCTCAGTTCTGATATTCCCTTGCGCTAGATCGAAAATCAAATATGGAACTCTGTTGAATGGCCTATGGCGTTTTATGTCTGCATACCCATTAGCTAAAGCTGTTACAACCCTCGAAAGCCCTGCACACTGGCTTAGTAGTTTTCGTTCGAAGTTAAAAGCGGCGGTCATGCTCTCCAACAGCATGGCCTGGTCTCCTTGCCATTGGAATGCACTCGAAAAATCGAGAGCTTTTAAAAATGCATGATGGCCGGTTTTATGGGAAACCGTATAACTTACTGAGAAACAACCCCCCGTGCTTTTGGGATGTTTGTTTATTATCGATTCAACATGCCAACCTTCATCCAAATCTAACCCTTCTAAGCATTCAGCAGGGCGAACACCTAGGTCGAAAAGAGATCGCTCTTCTGTCATTAAGCCCTCCCGATTGTTAGCAGCTACGCGTGTGAGGAATTTTTCAAAAGTATAGGCTTCGAAAATATTTGAGTCAATATTTTAACATTACGCTGGCATATGTTTTGCATCTGCTAGCTAGTCTCGCCCTCGCCCACAAACCCTCATCTACGGTACAATATAGAGTCGCTTTAGTGCATCCCAATTTTGCGAGGGTGAAGATTCTTGTATGAAAGACAAAACATTTCACATCGTCTCCCTCGGCTGCGCCAAGAATACGGTTGATGCCGATTCTATGGCTCAACTGCTGACTGAGGCAGGCTATGAGCTTGTCGGGAATCCGAAGAAAGCTCGTATTTTAATCGTCAATACCTGCGGATTTATCAAGAGCGCGAAAGAGGAATCCCTCGACGCTCTTTCCGAATTGGCAGATCATAAGAAAAAAGGCCAAATCCTGATAGCTACCGGCTGCCTGCCGCAGCGTGACGGCAAGGAAATCGTCACCGAAGTTCCCGGTATCGATGCCATCCTGGGCACGCGCCGCTGGATGGATATCGTGGAACTGGTTGAAAAACTGACCGGCGACAAGAATTTCGAATCGAGATATAAACTTTCAGCGGCTCCGACTGTCGGCACCGACGAACATGGGGTCCCGCGTGTATCTATGCAGGGAGCGAGTGCCTACATCAAGATTGCCGACGGCTGTTCCCGCACCTGCGCTTTCTGCGCCATCCCCCTCATCAAAGGCCCTCATGTCAGCCGACCCATGGAGACTGTATTGGCAGAAGCGGTTTCATTGCAGTCGAGAGGCGTTAAGGAAATCGTCCTTCTCGCCCAGAATACCACCGATTACGCCCATGATTTAGGGATGAAGAACGGCCTGGCGCAACTCCTCACGAAGATGACGGCCGCCGCGCCTGAAGTGGACTGGATCCGCATCATGTACGCTTACCCGGGCTACGTCACCGACGAACTTATCGAAGTCATGGCGACCCACAAGCAGATAGTTCCTTATCTAGACTTGCCTCTCCAGCATGCCGACCCCGAGGTGCTCCGGCGGATGGGCCGCCCGACGAATACCGACTGGGTCTACAAGACATTGGCTAGGATGCGGAAGACTATCCCCGGGCTGACCCTCCGCAGCACTTTCATCGTCGGATATCCCGGCGAGACGGAAGCCGAATTTAAAAACCTGCTAGATTTCATCGAAGAGATACGTTTCGATAAGCTGGGAGCATTCAAGTTTTCGATGGAGGCGGGCACCGCCGCCGAAGCGCTGGGCGATAACGTTCCCGAAGAAGTGAAGCAGGAACGCCTCGACTGCCTGATGGAAAGGCAGCAGGCCATTTCCCTCGCGAGCAACGAGGCTTTCGTAGGGCGCGACCTGAAGGTTTTGATAGAGGGCGCAGGCGAGGGGATCTCCATCGGCCGCAGTTACCGCGACGCACCCCAGGTTGACGGGCTTGTTTTGGTCAAAGGTGAAATCGCCGCCGGTGAAATGATTTCTGTTCGTATCACCGGAGCTACGGTGTATGACCTTGAGGGTGAAGTCAAAAAGTAGCTTCTCACAGAGCGCGCTGTCGCACTCCGTCTCCCTATCGGCTATTGCCTTGCATTCAGTTGCCTCACGGGACGAGCTTCGATGTAGCCCCGGTACCCCATAGGTTCCAACTGGAAACGCGGGCCGTCATCGTCCGCCCATTCGAAACCGTAGATCTTGGGGTCATACACTTTCATTACTTCCCAAAGATCACCGATGGCTTCTTCGAACTTGGCATCGTCATATGGTTGCCCCTGGAAGACCATCATCTTACAGGCAGGCAGGGAGACTATTTCAAAACCCTGGGGTACTTTGCCTTTGTATTCCTTTGATACCTCTACTCCCTGGGCGTAAGCCGAGGTTCCAGGAAGGATCATATTCTTCGACAACCACATCCCGATGGGTTCATATAGAGCGTCTTTGATTTTTGTGAGCTCTTCCCAGACATCGCAGCCCACTTCCTCACAATAGTCAAAATAGTGGGTAGCTTTCTTGCCCCTTTTGAGGATTAACTTTCGCTCAGGCCGGTCCACAACCTGCACAAAAACGGTTTTGGTATCGGTTTTGTTTGACATATCTGTTTCTCCTTTTTGTTTATTGAGGTAATAATCAGAGGCTGGTTCAGGCATGAATAACTTCAAGGGCGGTTTTTTCTGACCGTATAACCGCGGGTTGATGCCGAATTGCTTGGAAAAAGCCCGTGTGAAGCCTTCGTGGGACTCGAAAATGAAGTCGAAGGCCACATCCGTTACTCTGACACTACCCTGACCCAACCTGATGGCAGCTTCAGAGAGCCTTAGCGCCCTGATGTAGTCAAAGGGCGTCTTTCCGGTGATTTCCTTAAAGAGGCGTGCCGAGTGGAAAGGGGAGTAACCGGCTGCCCGCGCGAGCATGAGTAAACTGATCGGTTCCATGAGGTGCCGGTCGATGCAATCCTGCATGCGTTGGACTGCCTGTATCCTGTCCCGGTTTTCCATCTGTTTCCTCATGCGCTGATTATACTATTCGCGGAGTGAGAAAACATGACTAAAATTGCTAAGTTAGTTAATTGATTTAACCTTGCAGCCTAAGGTGCTGGAGGAACAAGAAAGCAACTCTTAGCTAGAGATGATGCAGAAAATGTGAATGAAAATCTAGGCCGCGGTGTTAACAAAAACCTTCTTCTCGTCATGACAGATGAGTTGGATGGAATGGCGTCCGGAATACAAGCTAGGTGGAACGCCCCCGCTCATTACCCATTGCCCTGCCAGGTAGAAATGCTGTAACCCGGGTAGCCTGCGTTCGATCCGTTTCATGATGGTATCGGCAGTCATCAGCCATCCGCCCCAGGCCCCGTTGCGATTGAGTGTATAGCGCCAGGTGGTATAAGGAGTTGCCACATCTACCACCTCCACCTGCGACGGCAAACCCGGAAAATACTTTTCTATCCTGGAGAGGAATTCATTGGCCACACGCTGCTTCTCCAGGTCGTACGCGGAACGGTCTTTGGATTGCAGGTCATGCCAGTAGGCGAAGCTGGTCTCTATCTCTGCCTGGAGGACCGATTTGCCCGCCGGGGCAAAGCCATCGCCGTAGTTAAGGATACGGATGAAGAGACCTCTTATTGTTTCGTTGGCAACCACCACTGGATCATCAAGCATAATAGTCCAGAAGGGGGCTTCACCGGAGAACCGGCGATTCACGCCGTAGCTTACGGAGAGGAATGGGCGGCTTGTTTCCCAGGTCTCATGGCGCTTTTTGATTTTAGCATTGACATAACGCCCTTCAAGCATTCCAAAGATGGTGCTATAGCTATCGCAGGCGGAGATAACATAGTCCGCGCGGTACTCCCGCCCATCAGTCAGTCTGATACCCACGGCTCGGTCGTGTTCTACGAGAATCTTGTCAACGGTCGCATGGTAAGTGGTTTCTCCACCGAGCGCCTTGTAGTGCTTTTCTATAGATTGAACAAAATCGAGGCAGCCCCGGGATAGGAAAGCGCACTGCTTGTCCGCCAGGAGGGCCAGAACCATCATAATAAACCAGGCAGGTGATTCAGGAAGAAAAAGAGAACAGAAGAAATCTCTCAGCCATGGTGTTTTCACATCCTTAACGAAGTCACATATTTTGCGGCTGTAACGACCGCTAAAATACTTCATTACCGTGCGCATCTGCCACAGCTCTCTAAACTGGCTCAAGGGGGAAGTCAGTTCCGGCGGCTGGCTCATACCAACCGTGCTTAAGTCATGTCCCCTCATAGACCTGGCGCCCTGAATAACTTCGTCGATTATTGAAGCATCTTTCGGGGCCAATGATTTAAGGTCTTCAGCCAGTTGGGCCAGGTCCATACCTACCAACAGGTCTATTCCCTCTGTTTCTTGGATGAAGCGGCCGTAGGATGCCATGTCCACATAGAGAGATGGGTCAGAAGCCCCCAATTCTTTGTAGATTTCGTATAGTGCAGTGCCCGGCTTGTGCCCCATGATGAAGTGGATACCGCCGTCGATCAGATATCCCTGGCGTTTCCAGGCAGCCGCTACCCCTCCGGGTACGGTATGGTGTTCGAAGATCTGGCTTTTAAAACCATTTGTCTGGGCATAACAGCCGGCGGAAAGCCCGGCAAGCCCGGCGCCTATTATCACGATGGATTTCTGTTGGGACATCCGATTTCCTCTAAAGCCAATAGCGGTGGAGTGTGTCCTCGATAGATTTAGCCGCAGCTTCTTCTGCCATTATTCCTTCATCCATTTTCGTCCCACCGGTATTTTTTCTTTTGACGCAGCTTATCTAGACTACAGCTGAAACACACCCCGTTATGGCAGCATATAACCTCGCCGCATTCAGGGCAGCGCCATTTTACCGCTTCCTTTTTCAGAAACTGATCGATGCCATGCTCATTGATGAATTCAAGGTTCTCAATCATGCTCATGTGGTAAAAGGTGCGGTAGCGCTTATCGAGGGCGCTCAGGCGCTGACAGGGAAAATTTTTGCAATCGTAACAAAAGCGAACTAGGCCTTTGCCCAACAAATCACACTGCTTTTTCATGAAGGAGCAATTTTTCCCGCGTGGCAGACAACCGGCGCAGTACGACTTGGCGAATCCCTTCGTTTTCAGGCCGTTTTGCATCGCCAGGTAGCTGGCGCATACACCACAGTTCATGCCGCATGGAGCTATGAGTTCCGCGTCCATTAAATCGACCTGCCCCCCATACCTGTACAAGATACAGAGCCAGCGTCACGCTCGAGATGAGATTTTATTCTCGTATTACCCGGGTGTCAATAACATAATACTCTTGAATAAATGGTCCCTTTATCTGAATTGAAAGAACCAGCTTCAGTGAAGAGATGAGATAGGGATTTGTTCCGGTTTAACTTACAGCGTCTTCACCTTCGGTTTATAACCGGCCAGGAAGATGACCATCCCGACCAATGCCAAGGCACCTAATCCCAATAATGAAACAACTCCATAATTGATCTGTTCGTTGGCCGTTATACTTTGGGGCTTATTCATGGCCAGCGTGATGCCTGCTTCATTGCTTGAGGATGCACCGCTCCACCCGGTAAAGGAAAATACAAATAATTTAGATTCGGCCAGAAGTCGTATGCTCGTCCCCTTAGGTGCAAACACGGTATTTGTAGAACCTGGATGTATCGATCCCGAGGTAGTTCCATAAGAGTATAAAATAGCCATATTATCTGGGGCCACGACTGTCAGGCCGGGAAAAAAAGTTGCGGTTTCAAACAACGGCCCGTTAATAACCAGGGCGGCAATAGGGTTTTCCCCGGAATATGCCCCCCGCCCCGAACCTGTCCAACTTGTTAACTTCCATCCAGATTGCTCCGACGCCTGCACCGGTAAAGTTGACCCTGCATCATACCATCCATTTTGGGCCGAGAGTGTGCCTCCTTCAGCCGGTTCGGCAGAAACCGTTACGAAGTATTGATGGACGTATACTGGAGCGATAACCATTGAAGAAGTGAATTTCCCTCCGATGAAGGCTGCAGAGTTCCAGCGCTCGGTGCTTGTTGAAACAACTAGTGGATTAGGAAGTGAGTAGGAGGCATCGGCGTCTACCCAGAAAGTATCAGGTTGCGCTGTTATTGTCAGTGAAAGCGGTGAACCAAACGCCGTAGTACTGAGCGTCGGGTCTCCCGGAGTTTTTCCTCCGGCGATAGAGTAACTGACCGTAGATTGATATTGGTGATAGTAGTTGGCGGATATGCTGGTCGGTGAAGTGACCGAGCCTGAATCCGGGCTGACGGACCATCTTTCCGTGGGAGAATTGCCCATAATTTGGTTAGAAAGGGTATAAGTAGATCCCGCATCTACCCACACCGGTTGGGACAAAGGACTGGCAACTTTCGAACCGAGCTGTATGTAGTTCAATGTTGGGGGTGTCGGAACCCCGCCGCCGATTACTGAATAAATTCCGGAAAGGTACTGGTGATAGTAGTTAACTGCAATGATGCTGGCAGAAGTTGCCGAGGCAGGTTCGGACCTGGTTGCCCACCTTTCCCCTGAAGATGAACCGGTGATGGGGTTGGTGAAAGAGAAACCCGAACCACTATCAACCCAGATGGCCTGCGGTTGGTTTGTTAATAGCGTTGATAACGGTAAGGTAAAGGCCGTTGAAAGAAATGCAGGGGCGTTGGGAGTTCCGCCGCCAACGACTTGGAAACTGCCTGTGATCGAGTACTGATGGTAATATCTGATATCAATCGTATTTGACGACGTGATTGAACCGGAAAATAAGGAGGCGCTCCACCTTTCCGATAAAGATGACCCGGTTAACGAGTCAGGGTAGGAAAATTGGGATGTATCTGCCCAAATCTGAGAGCCAATTGATGTGCTGACCTGTTGACCAAATTGGTTACAGGTGCCATTCGGAGGCGAGTATCCTGAACCGCCGCCATAAACTGTAAACCCAAACTTCACAGAGTATTGGTGATAAAACACAAAATTGATGGTCACAGGAGAGTTGGCGATGCCTGAGGTCGCCTGGTTGGTTTGCCACCTTTCTTCTGATGTGGACGAATACAGGGGGTTGGTGATGCTCCACGATGTGCCGTAATCAGCTGGAAATACTTGAGCCGCCGTGCTTAGCGCTACCGTATTTTGAATACCGGCAGTGGTAAAGGTCAGCATTGGCGCACTTGGAATGCCTCCGCTTCCGTTTGCTGAATAACTGCACGTTAAAGGCACTGTTGTACTAGGGGTGGAAAAAGAAGAACTGCCGGTCCAAATTCCTCCTGTTAAATTCACCGCATAACAACGGTAATAATACATCGTACGTTGAGTCAACCCGTTGATATCTGCACTAAATACGCCGGTGGGTTTTACCCCCAGGTTAATGTCATGCGACCATAACGAAGGGTTTGTCCCACCATCAAACGAACCCCAATAGATGTGAACGGTAGTTGTCTGCCCGCCTGTAGATGTCAATTCGCCGTTCAAGCGTGCCGTCGTGCTGCTGATATTGCTCGGGCCTGCCAGGTTAGTAACAGATGGCGCAAATGCCGGCAGGGTTGTTCCGTAGATGGCCTTGATCCCGGATATATCATCGGCGGTAAGCGTTCGCCTCTTTGTTCCGGGAGTGCCATAGCCATACATAACTGCTGCACTGTCTGAACTGTTATACAAATCTGCCAGTCCGACTGCATGCCCTAATTCATGCAGCGCTATCGTCTGGACATCGAAATAAGGATATGTTGGGTTTGAAGCAGTGCTCCACCAATGATAACTGTTGAATTCAATATCAAACTCAACCAGATACCCTGTTGAAACATTATGCCATGTGGTTGTTACCCCAACAGTATCTCCGGCACCCAGATAATTCCAACTAATATCGTTTACGCCATCCAGGCTGGATGAAATTGCAGACGTAGGCCCTGCATAAGCAAAGGAAAATAGAGCCCCGGCAGAGCCCCAGGTTGAGGCAGCCGTCTGCACAGCAGCGCCCTCCCCCGTGCAATCCGGTATATTTTCGTTGACCCGGAAGGTGATTACAGGAGAAGGCGGATGAAGCCAAACGTAGGGTTTTATCAAGTAAGGTGCCGTTATCGCAGCCGAGGGGAACTGAAACACCGCCGGGCTGATAGTCGATCCATTTAGAATATTTCCGATGAGGTGTTTGAAGTCGTTCAGCTCCAGGTCGTTTACTTTGTTACCGTGAACTGTTAATTTACTATCCTTGCCGCCATAGAGGGAATATGCTTGGCTGTTTGCGGGATTTAAGCTCAGGCTGCTTCCAAACGTTGTGGATGCAGCATTTTCCATTAGAAAGATGACCACTTTCTCATTCTGTTCAAAATTCGGCACGTCGGACACACATTCCTGGATGTCCCCGACTTGTCCTCCACGTATCGTTAGAAAAAGTCGAGTTTGGTTCAGGTCCCCTTTCAGATATTCTTGGGACAAAATTTCAATTGAAGTGTAGATATTGTTGTGATCGCCGTCATAGAATGAATAGAGGTCTACAACTGCACCGATTACGATTGAATCGGCGCCTGTTGCCTGTTTAACCAGTTGAGAATTGATTTCCGTAGCCTGGACCGCTGACGGCAAGGTTAGTTGAAGAAATGAAACACAGATCAGCGAAACGAGAAAGGTGAAAGGATACTTCTTCATTTTGCCTCATACCTAGGTAGGGTTCTAATAATTGGGAATAACCGACTAAAAGGGTCGGGGTATTATACACCTGGTTGCAATCTAATAATATTTCTCTAACTTTCGATCCATGATGAGTTTGAAACCCAATCCATTAAGGGCGGAAAAGCAAAACGCTAACCACTTCACTCCAAGGTATTTTTACCGGTTAAGCCGGTATCTGGGCGGGCGGCTTGTTCCACGCTGCGACGGCCGCGCCGGGGGGGCTCGCTGATTATCGCCCCCATATAATTCGGAGCATCGGAAATTTGGGTAAGCGCCTTAGGGGTGTGGTTTTTGATTCCCATGGCGCCTGTCGCCCTGTTAACGCTGGTTTTCGGCAGGGGTGCCCGGTGGTTGCAGCGCGGCCTTCCTCAATGAGCTGTAGATACCTGCCAACCCGAGGGGGAGCATCACCGCCAATCCGATCAATGAAAGGCCAAACATTCGTCTTTTAAGGGCGAATGCGCCTAAAACTATGCCCAGCAGGGCATAGCTGGCCGCGGAGATGAGAGGGGCTGCGGGGTTTACTCCCCTCTTCACGGGAAAGTAATGCTCCACCGTGCGGAAAATACCGGTGATGAACACCACCACCAGGAACCAACCGGCAAAGTTGCCCCACGGCACATCGTAGAATCCGCCGGGTGTAAGCCACCGCCAGTTACCGGCCGCAACCTGGAGGGGATCCAGGATAAGGTCAATGGCCACAACAGCCAGGCCATCCAGCACAATCGTTGGGAGAAGATGAGTCGTGCTTGAGTTGTTTTTATGGTTCTTGTTCCTGTCCAACCATGCCACAAACGCGTTCACTAGTCCGCAGCTCGTGCTGACGAACGCCGTCCAGAAGATGGGAACGAGAAGTGGAATACCCATAAATACGGGCGTGTTGCCCGCGGTGTAGATGTATTTGCCGCCGAAGATGAATCCGGTTTTTACCCCTACGACTTCCGCTGCGAGTCCGAGGCTGAAAGCAAGGAACACGAAGAACGTGCCGCGTAAAAGCCCCAGGCTAACCCAGGCATGGGTTAAGATGAGGGCTAAGCCCACTGTGGCGGAGAGGATAAAGATAGGACGGTTGCTGAAGATCTCCGCCAGAGAGGGCTGGCCGTCATTGCCGGTGAGGTTAACGACGACGTAGTACAGCACAAGCCCTGTCGACGCTACGAAGAGCACCCATAGGATGAAGGGGGCGAGGTTCTCTTTTTTTGATATCCGCACAGTCTGATACCTGTCGCGATAGTAGCAGAAACCATTGACTATTTACAAAAATAATGCCTTTTCAGGCACCAGACCGGCCTGGTGTAAATTCTGCGCGGCTTCACGCACGGAACCCCTGATGACGAAGGGCCCTGTAAATAACTCGGTAAAATTGTTCCGTTTGTCTGAATCGAAAAGGCCCTCTTATGGTGAGATTAATTATATCGTGAATTTGGGGAGAGTTGAAATGATTTTTCTTTATTGCGCGCTATTTTATTTCACCCGCGATCCTGCTTATTTCTTCAATCTCGCTTTTTGAAAGCCCTGATTCCCTGTTCTTGCCGGCCCATTCTGCCGTTTCGGTCAGCACCCTGAAAATTTCGTCGGGGAACAGCACTATTTCCTGTGTAGGTGAATCCACCAGCCCCTTCTTGAACGCCTCAGCCCATTCCTCTTTGGATTCGGCGGCATAGGTTTCTTCCCAGCCCTTTCGGAAGATGTCGGGGTGGAGGTAGCCCAATGCGGCTCCCTGCCTCAGCGCAAGATAGGCATTTTTGTCGAGGGTTTCCATGTCGTACTGTTTTTCGGCCGCCCAGCTCGACTTGTTGCCGTCGATGAAGTCTTGATCGTGAAAATCGATGCCCACGCTTGCCAGCAGGGGCACGAGATAAAGTTCGAGCAGGCTGGTCGGAGGACTCTTGGATTTGGCAAGGAGTCCCGCGCTTTCTTCGCCCAGGTATCGTTCGACTTCGGCGGGGTCTGCGCCCGTTTCGAATAACAGCTTTGTGAGCAGTCCGATTTTCTTCTGAAGGCCGTAGCCCAGCAGTCCCCCGGTCTGAAAAAGCCAGTAGCTGAAGATGAAAAACATCGGACCGGCGAGCATATAAGGCCTCTGCCGTATGTCGCGTTTTATCAGGTCATGCCCGGCCTCCTGGGCGAGATGTTCGGCCAGAGGCGGGATGATTCTTTTGTGGGGCGTTTTGTCAGTCATGGTTTACTCCGCAGGATGTTCATTGATTTTATTATACACGACCGGGGTTATCTGACTACTTTACATAAATCTTTAACAGCAAACTTTTTTCGGGGAAACAAATCGATTTGCTGTGCCTGAATTTTTAGCTCCCGGGCATCGATTCGTTTCTTCGTTTTGCCAAAACGGATGCGATAATCTGCGTTTATCCGATATATCCAGTCCGTATTCTTGATCGGGCCCGGAAGATGCGTCTGTGGAGATGATTTTATAT
>CAIWTU010000004.1 GCA_903915655.1 uncultured Geobacter sp. | reverse complement strand
TCTCCTTTTCCAGCACTGGTTTTCTTGGTCGAAACCCATAATGCCTGATTTGAAGACGGGATGCTCTATTTTCATTAACCGGGTAGCTGTTCAGGCCTCCATTCCCTGAAATCTACCCACAAATACTTCAAGTGAGCCAAACATTGCAGCTAAAAACAGTGGCCTTGTTGTTCTTAAGGAGATGATTACAGTCGATAACTATGGGTTTGCAGTCCGGCTTAAAGATCAGGAGTTGAAAAAAACAATAGATGCGGTGGTGAACGACCTGAAGAAAGATGGTACGACGGACAACATGATGAAGCGCTGGTTCCCCAAATCGGGAAATCCTGCTCCAATGCCGGAAATTACATCAAGCGGAAAGAACGGCGAATTGAGGATCGGTACAGCAAGCGTAACCGAACCATTTTCATTTGTGGATGGCTCGGGAAAAATTGTAGGGTATGATATCGAGCTTGGGCGGCGGATTGCAAAAAAACTTGAAAAGAAACTCGTGACTGTGAATATGGACTTTGGTGGAATGATTCCCGCATTGATTTCCGGCAAGGTTGACATGATTGCTGCCTGCATCACGATAACAGACGAACGGTCGAAGCAGGTTCTTTTTTCGACACCGTATTACGTCGGAGGCATTGCTGCGCTTGTCAAAGAATGACCGGTTTTGACCCCTTCCCCTCTTTCAGTAACATCGTATGAAAGGTAATTGTCGCGGTAAATAGTGAAGATCTGTTTGCTTTGGGGGGAGAGGGGTATCCGGGAAGGAGATTCAAATTGAGTTTTTTTAAAGAAAACGATGCCCGAATGCACAAGTTTACAGTAAAACATCTATTACTTTTAATTGCAACAGGGTGCCTCCTTTATGCCCTGCCCAAAAACCTGCTTCTTGGCCAACTGAGTTCAGTTGGCATGGAAAGCGGGGGATTACGGTCTTTTTTTGCTTCTTTTGTCGGAAGCTTTCAGAGCAACGTCATCCAGGAGAACCGTTATCTCCTCATTCTGGACGGATTGAAAACCACCGTCATTATTTCGGTTTGCGCAACTCTTTTAGGGACGTTCCTTGGTGCGTTGGTCTGTTTCATGCGGATGTCTCACAACAGGCTGCTGAGAGACCTTGCGAAGGTCTACATATCTATTTTGCGCGGCACGCCCGTGCTGGTATTTTTGATGTTGATGTTTTATGTTGTTTTTGCTTCGGTAGATATCAACCCTGTCATTGTCTCCGTCATTGCATTCGGGATGAATTTTGCTGCATATGTCGCCGAGATCTACAGAGCCGGAATCAATAGCATAGACAAGGGGCAGACAGAGGCCGG
This sequence comes from uncultured Geobacter sp., assembly GCA_903915655.1. Taxonomy (GTDB): domain Bacteria; phylum Desulfobacterota; class Desulfuromonadia; order Geobacterales; family Geobacteraceae; genus CAIWTU01. The sequence goes on along the minus strand of CAIWTU010000004.1, from coordinate 6,745 downwards.
TATTGCCATGGGTTTTACCCGAATGAAGACCTTTCTTTTCATTATTATGCCACAAACTATCCAGCGCATTTTGCCGGTTTACAAGGGCGAATTTATTTCGCTTGTCAAAATGACTTCTGTTGTCGGTTATATCGCTGTGCAGGATTTGACGAAGGCCAGCGATATTATTAGAAGTCGTACTTTTGATGCCTTTTTCCCGCTGGCCATGGTGGCAATCCTCTATTTCTTAATTTCCTGGATTCTTATGCTTTTCCTTGAGTATGTCGAACGCCTGGCGGATCCTAAATCAAAAAGAAGGCAGATTCAAAGCGCATGATAACGGTAAAGCATCTTTCAAAAAATTTCGGAAACCTAGTTGTACTCAATAATGTCAGCATTGAAATCAAACAGGGAGAGGTTATTTCCGTAATCGGTCCTTCCGGAACAGGAAAAAGTACCTTTCTGCGATGTATCAATCTGCTTGAACGGCCAACTGGAGGTTCAATCCATATCGACGGGGTGGATATCCTTGATCCCAGGACAGATGTGCCGAAAATTCGACAAAAAATGAACATGGTTTTTCAGTCATTTAATCTTTTCGCTCATCTCTCTGTCATGGACAATTTAACTATCGCCCCGGTTAAACTGTTGGGCAAGAGTACAAAAGAGGCTGAAGACAAAGCCATGCATATTCTTGCAATGGTGGGGCTGGCCGAAAAGGCAGATAATTATCCGGATGAACTTTCCGGCGGGCAAAAGCAGAGGGTTGCCATTGCCCGTTGTCTGGCTATGGATCCGGAAATTATTCTTTTTGATGAACCGACTTCATCCCTTGATCCAACCATGGTCAGTGAGGTGTTGTCGGTTATTCGTCGTCTGGCCAAAGAAGGTATTACAATGGTCATTGTCACCCATGAGATGGATTTTGCCAGAGATGTCTCTAACCGCGTCGTGTATATGGATGAAGGGATTATCTATGAAGAAGGTACGCCAGAGCAGATATTCGACAATCCGCAAAAGGAAAAGACAAGGGCTTTCATCAACAGGATAAGAAGCATCCGCTATCATATAGCATCCCCCAATTATGATCTATATACGATAACTGCCGAGATAGCGGTTTTTTGTGAAAAGCAGCTCCTGCCGTTAAAAACGCGACAGAATCTGCTTCTGATTATTGAAGAGCTGCTCAAGTTTTACAAACCTCTTCTTTTGACCGCCTTTCTTGATATGACTATTGCCTATTCTGAAAAGAAAGAAAGCGTTGAGCTGGTATTGGAATGCGCAGGAGAGGCAGTTAACCCGCTTGAAAATAAACAGTTGCCTGATGAGTCGGTTTTGAGCCTGATCCACAGCATGACGCAGGCCATTGATTACCAGCGCGTGGACAACAAGAACAGATTAACCCTGTTTTTGCACTAATCACACAACGCTGACGCTATTTTTTAGGACATCCTTCAAAGACAAGCTGCAAAGACTCTGACGAAATTCTCTCACAAGAGACTATGGGGTCAGACCCCCAAGTTGTTCACTTGCAATATCTATAGTCAAAATAATGTTTTTGGGAAATAGATGACACCCGGCAGTCCTTCAAAATCATTGTCCTGGGTCCAAACGATGTTCACAGGCGAACTTCCTCTCTCCTCGCGGTTGTATCAATTCCTTTGAGAAAACCGCGCATTTCTCGTATATCCTTGGACGGCATCAGCTCGATCCTATTGCCGTAGGCTATGACCTGCATCATTTGCCCGGGGATGAGATGTAGACTTTCACGGACCTCACGCGGAATAACTACTTGGTATTTTGGTGAAAGTTTTACGGCATTCATGATTTACTCCCATCGATAGGCATTTCGTCTAACAATATAATATTCGATGCAAAATACAGTAGCAAGCCTTTGATTACTCGCCTATATCTCTTCTCCTCTAAAATCAAAATCACTTTCCGCCACTGTCGCGCTCGTGCTCGGGCCAAATAAATATTTTTGTCGATACCAGGTTTCTCCTGTTGCATATTTAGTGCAGAGAGAGAAGAACCGCTGCGACGCGGAGGAACATAGTAAGCCTCCTTATCCCTTAGACAGTTGGTTTTGAAATGTTACATTATTCACTGGGGTGTAACAATAATCTCACCACTTCTGATCTTGGCGGCGGCACTATCTGCAGCGGCCCTGTACGGATCAACCGCACGGTTTGAAACGGCATAGCCAACACCGCCCCGTTTCAAGTCAAAGGTCTGGAGGCCGGTCATCGGTGAGCCGGAAGCAACCCCCTTGATCACCTCAAAGACAGCGACATCAACCCGTTTCAGCATAGAAGTCAGAATAACCTCCTTCAGATCTGCGAACATCGGCATGGTATACTGATCCGAGTCAACCCCGATCCCCCACACCCCATTAGCTCCCCCCCCGGTGTTCTTGATGGCCTGGAACATACCGGCATTGGATGCACCGGCTGCTGCATAGCCGATATCAACCCCTTTTGCAAGCATTTCCAGAGTTGCGCTCTGCGCCTTGTCCGGCGCATTCCAGACTGTGTTGTCGCCGTTAACCCCCAGGTAAGCTGATTCAAGAACAATATCCGGCCTCACTGATCGGGCACCCTGTAGATAGCCCGCTTTAAATGCATTGATCAGCGGACTGTCCATACCGCCGATAAAGCCGATCTTTCCGGTTTTACTGGCTGAAGCGGCTATCACCCCGACCAGGTACGATCCCTGTTCAGCAGTAAAGAGGAGGCTGGCAACGTTCGGCGCTGTAACCTCGGCATCTACAATCGCAAAAGTTGTAGCGGGGAATTCCGCTGCGACAACAGCCAACGCACCCTGGTAGGATATCCCGACGGCAATCACCGGGTTACAGCCTCTGGCCGCCAGTTGCCGCAGCCGTTCCTGGCGGCTGGCGTCAGTCTCGTCGGTTCCTGCCGTAAGTTCTATAAATGTTGCGCCAAGCTCCCGCTGAGCTTTCACCAGCCCGGCATAGGCAGAATCGTTGAACGAGCCATCCCCCTTGCCGCCGGAATCATAGGCCACACCTACCCTGAGTGTTGATGAGCTATTGTTGCCACAGGACGCAAGAAGCAGCAGGACGGGAAGTAACAGAAGGAACGGGATGATTGTCTTTTTCACAGGTCTATCCTCCAATGCAGGAGCGTAATGTCAGCCTGGCGGGGCTTTGCCTCTATCTCGCAGGTTGGCAGACAGGGGGAAGAAAGGGATAGGAACTTGCTTTTTCAGAGGGTGTCAAAATACCACCCGAAACCTGCTTTAGTCAATACAATTGGGGAATTTTCGATGTGAGGAGGGAGCTACCCTTTACGAGACGCCAGCAAGAAAACCATCTAAGCATCCGGAGTTCATCCTGCCAAAGAGGATCATTCCGGACAAAAAAACAAAAAGCCTTGATTTCTCAAGGCTTTTTGTACTTAACCGGACTTCTCCGCATTATGTTTTGGCGTCCCCAGCCGGATTTGAACCGGCGTCGCCGCCGTGAAAGGGCGGTGTCCTGGGCCGGGCTAGACGATGGGGACAGGACGGCTGCAGCAACATATGTGCTACATAAATCAGGTTATTTCAACAAGGGGGTGAAGATAAACTCACAGCACCTTGATCTATTTGGTGAGCCGCGTTGGGATCGAACCAACGACCACCTGATTAAAAGTCAGGTGCTCTACCTACTGAGCTAGCGGCTCAATGCTAAGCAAGAAGAACTTTATAATAAATTTTATCCTTTTCGTCAAGTTTTTTTTACAACTATTCAATTTTTTCGCTCGCAGGCTATCAAAAAGGGTTCTCCAATATCAATGTTTCGTCCCGCCGCGCCCCGACGGAGACCAGCACTATCCTGCATCCTACCAGCTCTTCCAGCCTTTTTACATATTTTAGAGCATTTACCGGAAGCTCGGACATTTTTTTTACCCCCTGGATATCTTCCCTCCAGCCGGGCATCTCTTCATAGATCGGACGGCACCTGGTGAAGATCTCCAGCGAGGCCGGCAATTCATCCACTACCCCGCCGTCGTACTCGTACCCGGTACAGATTTTTATGGTATCGAAGCCGCTCAGGACATCCAGTTTGGTCAGCGCTATCCCGGAAAGGCCGTTTACCCTGACGGCATATTTGACCACCAGGGCGTCAAACCAGCCGCAACGTCGCGGACGGCCGGTGGTGGAGCCGAATTCATGCCCCGCCTTTCGCAATTTTTCTCCGTTGTCATCATCCAGTTCGGTCGGGAAAGGACCGCTGCCGACACGGGTTATGTATGCCTTCGAAATGCCGATTACTTCCTGGATAGCTGTCGGACCGACCCCGCTTCCGGTACAGGCGCCACCGGCGCAGGTGGATGAAGAGGTGACAAATGGATAGGTGCCATGGTCGATGTCGAGCAGGGTGCCCTGCGCCCCTTCAAACAATATTTTTTTGCCGGCCTTTATATCATTATAGAGGAGCATCGAGGTATCAGCCGCGTACTTTTTCAGTACTTCCGCATACCCCAGGTACTGCTCGTAAATTTCCTCAAAGGTGAAAGGGCGCTCGCCGAGCATCTTCTCCAGAATGAAGTTTTTTTCTTCGAGATTTTCCCTCAGTTTCATCGCAAACCGCTCTTTATCGAGGAGATCCATGAGGCGGACCCCCCGTCGACCGATCTTGTCTTCGTAACAGGGGCCGATCCCTCGCCCGGTTGTACCGATTTTTCTTTCTCCCGATTTGACTTCCCTGGCGATATCGATCCTTTTGTGATACGGCATGATGATATGGAGCGACTCGCTTAAGAGAAGGCAGCTGTCATCCGGGAGATGGCCATTGGCTTTAAGGTTATCGACTTCCGTAATAAAGACCTCTGGATCGAGAACAACTCCGTTACCTATTATGCACCTCTTACCCTCATGCAATATACCGGAAGGGATAAGATGGAGTACAACCTTGTCATCACCCACTACCAGTGTGTGTCCTGCATTGTTTCCACCCTGAAAACGGACTACGTCATCAGCAAACTCGGTATAGATATCAACTACCTTACCTTTGCCTTCATCACCCCACTGGGCTCCAACTATTACAACATTAGCCATCAGCTATCTCCTTGCGGGGGATCAGAATCAGAAATTCATCCCCGGCAATTCCGTCTTTTTAACTGCAACCCCTTTATTATCGGCAACCCGTACAATATAGACCTCGTCATCAGAGCAGAGGTTCCCGCCTATAACCATCAGCCGCAGAATATTCATTTTTTTCGCATAGGCAAGGGAGCTGTCGAAATCCCTCCGGATGATATCCCTCGCGGCCGTAAAGCCCCTGTTACGGAGCGATGTCGCAATTTCAAGCGCCTCGCGACGGTCTTCCTTTACGTTGAAGATAAGGAAGTCCGTTCCCCGCCCTCCTTCCAGCTCCGGTCTCTTCTCCAGGGCATTCAACAGCGCCAGGACATTGAAGGCAAACCCGGTAGCCGGGGAAGGAAAGCCATATTTCGAAGTCAGATTATCGTACCGCCCACCACCGCAGACCTCTTCGCCAAAACCGCTGACAAAACCCTCAAAAGTGATCCCTGTATAATAATCGAGCCCGCGGATCTCCCCCAGGTCTATGGTCAGATAATCGCTGACGCCATAGACATCCAGAATATCCAGCACATGGGAAAGGTTATCCAGCGCCGCTCTGGAACGGTCATTAGCCACTACCCGACCGGCTTCCGCCAGGACCTCACGACCGCCAAAGAGTCGCGGCAAGGCGGAGATCTGCTCTTTGGTGGCGTCGGAAGCGTCTACTCTGGCAAGAATTTCTCCCACTGCCGATGCATCTTTTTTTCTGATAGCCTCCTGCAAACGGCCCCGGGCTGCCTGCTCTATCCCCGAGGCGGCCATGATGCCGCGGAAAAACTCCACTTGCCCGATATCGACCTTGAAATCATCAAAACCGAGCCCTTTCAGGACTTCAACGGCCATCGCAACCATCTCCGCATCGGCTTCCGGTGAATCAAGACCGATCAGCTCCACCCCTGCCTGAAAAATCTCCCGGCTCCGCCCGGACTGGATCTCGGCATGACGGAGGACCCTCCCATTGTAGTAAAGCCGATGGGGCAACGGAGAGGCATGCATTCTCGTAGCCACGATCCGCGCCACCTGCGGGGTTATATCAGGAGGGATGACCAGAAGTTTCCCTGTCTGCCTGTCATCGAAGCGAAAGGTTTTCTCCTTGAGCTCATCCCCCATGCTGACAGCGAGCACATCCTCGAATTCAAGGAGCGGGGTAATCAGTCGCCTGAAGCCCCAAAGCTCGAATACCCTGCGGATCTTCTCCTCGATGAAACCGATTCTGGCGGCCTTTTCCGGGAGAAAATCAGTAACCCCCTTGGGCAAGGGGGCCTCTATGCTTTTTATGCTTTTCACTGTTTTTCTTTCTCTCTGTCCTTGGACGGGTACCGACCCTGAAAACCTTGCCACAGAAACCTGCCGCACCTCAAAACCGGGGAATACTAGCAGTTTAAAAGCTGAAAGTCAATAACTTAGTTTTTTCTAAAGTAAGCTTTTTCCCTACAAAATACCGTATATATCTCCTTTATTCGTCCAATTGGCGCTGATCTTCAGCTCTGGTTTTATACAGGCCCCTCTCTCTGATGTATAGGATCAGGGGAGAAGGGGTCTATCATCGGATTTTAGCAGATGACAGCCAGCCCCGGAGAATGTAGAATGCACGTCGACGGGGGTGTGGCTAATGGGGTCAGTGGGCTGTTAATTCAGACTCACTTGGGTCTGAAATGCCGCCCCCGTCATTTGC
>CAIWTU010000003.1 GCA_903915655.1 uncultured Geobacter sp. | reverse complement strand
TTATCGCAATATTGGTATATTATGGGCATGGACTTCGATGTGAATGTCTTGCCAACGGCATATGATTTCATCAAAGGTTTGCCCGAAAAAATGAGGGCAAAGGTCTATCGGGGAATTGATCTGCTCAAGCTCTTTGGCTATCGTGAGACGGTCGAGAATTTTTGAACAGATTTTAAGGATTTCTTAGTTGGATTCCAAGGTATTTTAACCTTACACAAAGGAGTCCAAGATGAAGAACCAGAAGTCTGAATCTGCGAAGCAGCCAGCCGGAACACCAGTCTCTCACAACAAGCGCACTCGTCGGAAAATTGATGATGCATTAAAGACGAAAGTGGTTCTTGAGGCATTGAAAGACACTGTGCCACTTGCTGTTATTGCAAGCCGGTACGAAGTTCATCCCAACCAGATTGCCCAGTGGCGCAAGCAGTTCCTGGGCAATGCACAGATGGCATTCTCCGGTGACAAGAATGCTGAACAGGAGCTTGAGATCATCCGTAGCGAGCGTGATGAATACGCACGGAAGGTCGGTGAGCTGACGATGGATGTCGAGTTCTTAAAAAAAAACTTACGGAAGCTAGGCCTGCTGTGAGATCCGAAATGGTTGACCGGGAAAATGACGAGTTGACCTTGACAAAGCAGTGCGATTTGCTTTCGATTGGTCGGACCTCGATTTATTATACTCCGCAAACCAGCCCGGCAAACAAGCTGCTCATGGATCAGATCGACATACTCTTCACAGAAGACCCTGCACGAGGCACCAGACGGCTTCGTGCAGCCCTGATGCGGCGCTTCGGCGTTGATGTAGGTCGCAGTAAGATCCGAGGCCTGATGGCTCGTATGGGGCTCCGCGCGATCTACCGCTCGATCAACACCTCGAAACCGAACAAGGCTCACAAGAAGTACCCCTACCTTCTTCGTGACGTGAAAATCACCCACGCCAATCAGGTCTGGAGCACCGACATCACCTACATCCGCTTGACCGGCGGTTTCGCGTATCTCTGTGTCATTATGGATTGGTACAGTCGATGCGTCCTGTCATGGAGACTCTCGATTTCTCTTGATAGCGGTTTCTGCATCGAAGCTCTGAAGGAAGCATTGGACCGGTACGGCAATCCGGAGATATTCAACTCCGACCAGGGATGCCAGTTTACAAGCGAGGACTTCACGACAGTGCTTCGTGAAAAGAATATTCAAATCAGCATGGACGGTCGAGGACGCGCCCTGGACAATGTCTTCGTCGAAAGACTGTGGAGAACTGTCAAGTATGAGGACATATTTATCCGGGGGTACACCACCGTCCCGGAATGCCGATCCGGTCTCTCTGAGTTCTTTGAACGGTACAACACAAGAAGGGAACATTCATCACTTTGTAACTATTATCCGTGGGAAATCTATATTGGCAGTGCCACCCTGTTGAAGGCAGCTTGACATAATGAATTATAGGATACAACTAAGAATCCCGGATTTTCTGTCAAATAAAGTCGACCGTCTCAGTTTACGGTTGGGCCATTTGACTTCAATATCGAATCGACGGTTGTTGAAAGTTGTAACCTCCGTATTGACTTGAGCATCTTTATTGTCTGTCCAGCACCCTAAGCCAATAAGACCTAAAAATGCAGAAAGGAATTTATCTCCTTGTGAATGATTTCCATGCGGGTCGAGTAGATCGGCTATGATTTGTGATAAACACAATTCGTTCGGGGAAATATAGCCAAAGCAATTGAATTCCGGGCTGAGTTTAGCAGCATACATTTCACGAGAAATTCGTACTGCTTCTAATTGCTGCCAGACTGAACAAAGGAAACCATCAATATTCATTTGCCTTCTCGTAGTCAATAATCAATTGTTTTCGATCTTGTGATCGGCTGCACACTATCTCTCAGGGACAATCACCCATACTCCTTCATGCAAAGG
>CAIWTU010000002.1 GCA_903915655.1 uncultured Geobacter sp. | reverse complement strand
GTTCTCCTTTTCCAGCACTGGTTTTCTTGGTCGAAACCCATAATGCCTGATTTGAAGACGGGATGCTCTATTTTCATTAACCGGGTAGCTGTTCAGGCCTCCATTCCCTGAAATCTACCCACAAATACTTCAAGTGAGCCATAAGTTTCAAGGGACTAATCTTCCGGCAGAGCGAGACAAGAGAACTGTATTAATTGGGGGTGCTGTACAGCATCCCGAGGGTCAATTTATGCGACAACTTTTTGCATGATGAAACAATACACAGCTTGTCGTTATTTTTCAAGCCACAATAACCTGTCATGTCGCCGGGATTTATTTGGTTTCCAATTCGGAAACTATTGAGATGGGTGGCATCTCTCCGGGTGGTTGTGCTATGATGAACAACCACGAAAATAACGGTTGGAAAAACGAAACAGGAGTTGTGATGTCCTTGACAAAAACCCCCTTGATTATCAGGCAAATCATTCTGGCGTCACTGCTGATTCTGGCGCTATCGTCTTGCGCTACAATGGCGAAGCCGCCTCTACCCATGAAGCCCGGCAAGGAAGTGGAAACCCTGCAGTCGGTTGTTTCCCTGGCGGTAGAGAGCTCCACCGGTAGCATAGGGGGGAACGGCTACCTCATCTTCAAACGTCCCGGACGGTTTCATCTTGTCCTGCTTGCGCCGTTTGGCGTTACTGTGATGGAGGTTTTCGTCAACGGTGAGAGCGTGACCTGCATTATCCCCTCAAAGCAGATTGCCTACACCGGCACTTTTTCCGAACTCCCCGAGGGAAATCCCCTCAAAGGGTGGAGCCTGATGCGCTGGGTGGTGGAGACCCCGCCGGCGGCAAACGGCTCTGCGGGGGGCGAACAGGAGCAGGTGCGGCAGGATGGGAGGAAAGAATTTCTGCTGTTTGATGCAAGGGGGCTTCTGCAGCGGAAAATAAACGAAGATGGTGAGCAGATCTTTTATGACAACTACCAGGAAATTAATGGGGTTGCCTTCCCTGCAGTCATAAAAATGCGCGACAGGCGGGGCAATACGGTGAAAGTCTCCTTCGATGAGCCGGAAATAAACCAGCCGGTGGAGGAGGGAGCGCTGGTTCCGCTCCTGGATGGTCTTGACCTGCGTCCCATTACCGACTTCAGTGGGGTGTAGCTCGTCATGCTGCGTAATCTGACCGGTCATGCAACCGCGTTTGCCCGAAATCTAATAAAGGCCCATCTGGAATGGATCTGCCGGATTACCCGGACCAGGCCGCTGCCGGTGCTCTGCGCAGCATTTCTTCTCCTCGGCCTGGCCTTTCTCTCCATCGGTAATATCCGGTTTGAATCGGATATCTTCAAACTCTTTCCCACCCAGAAGGGACCGCTCCGGCTCTTCCTTGAATCGATGGAGTGGAGCGGCGGCGCCAGGGATGCCTACTTCCTTCTGGAAGGGGAGAGTCCGGCTCTCATCGCCGATGCGGAGCTCTTTGCCTCTCGACTGAAAGCTCTGCAGGTGGAGGGGAAGCCCGCCTTCAACAAAGTTGTATACCAGGTTTATGACCCGGCTGAAGCGGGGGCCTTTGCAGCTTTTGTCGGGTACGCAGCAGCTCATCCCCAGCTCTTTCTCCCCCCGGAGGATGCCGGTCTCCTTGCCGAAAAGCTGAATCCACGGGCCATGGATTGCTCACTCCGGCGAGTCGGCACGGAGCTTGCCAGCCAGGCTGGTATGGGGATGCGCGACATTATCAGAGCAGACCCTCTCTCCTTGCGCGACCTCCTTCTCCCCCGTCTGAAGGCGGCCACCCAGGCTTTTGCCCTGGACAGCACGTCACCCTATTTTCTCTCCCGGGACGGCCGTCTGCTCATCATGATTGCAGAGCCGGCGCAGCCGGTAAATGACATGCCGTTCGCACGAAAGCTGGTCGCCGGGATCAATGGCGCCCGCAAAGGTTTCACCGTGAAGATTACCTGTGCCGGCGCCCATCTGAGCGCAGTGATCGATGAATCGGTGATGAAGCGAAACATCATCTCCTGCGTGGTATCGTCCCTGTTCGTGGTGCTCGGGCTCTTTTACTTCACCTACCGGCGCGTTCTTCCCACGCTCCTGATACCATGGATACTTTTTTTCGGAACGGCGCTGGCGCTCGGCAGTGCGGGACTCTTTCTCACCTCCATAAACATCATATCCCTTGCCTTCACCACCTTGATTATCGGACTTGGTACCGATTACTCCATCCATCTTTATGACCGTTTCTATCATGAGCGAAGTATCGGCAGGGATACGGAAGAAGCCCTCAGGCTGGCCGTTATCGATACCGGCCATGGGGTCTTCACTGCGGCAGCTACCACGGCGCTCCCTTTCCTCGCCCTGACCCTTTCCGATGTGCGTGCCCTGTCCGAACTTGGGCTTCTGGTCGGACTAGGGGTGATCTTTTCCCTCTACGCCACCTTTTTCTTTCTGCCGCCGCTACTTTTTTTTACTGAGCGCAAATTTCCGCGTGCCGACTACAAACCTCTGCCCGGGTTTGGACTAGGTGCCGTATGGGATTTTGCCGGACGCTATTTTCGACCACTGGGCCTGGGTACGCTGCTGTTGATTGCCGTCCTTCTGGCTGCTTCATTTTACATCTCCTTCGAAGGGGAGTTGAAAAACCTGCAGCCACGCCACTCTGAGGCGTTCCTGACTCAGGAGAAGATGGAAAAACATCTGAGCCTGAGCGAAAAACAGATGTTGCTTGTCGTGGATGGGAAGAGTCTGGACGATGTTACGGCACGTGGCAGGCGCGTCGCCACCCTTGCTGAAAAATACAAGGGGAGCAGGCATATCTCTGCCTATTCTTCCCTCGACCAGGCGCTCAATGCCGAACCTGTGCAAAGGGAAATTCTGGGGCGCCTGGTCACTGCTTCGGGGGGGGGTGACCAGGGGCGCAGACTCCGCGCCTCCCTGGAAAGAAATGGTTTTGCCGCTGAACCGTTCCAGGCCGCAGTTGAAGGGCTCTCGCGGTTGAGAAGCGGTGCCCCTGTCGGCACTGCAGAGGCGGTAGAACGGCTTTTGGCTTCGCCGCTGCGAGGCGTGGTGGATAGGCATCTGGTGCGGGGCGCCGGAGAATTCCATTACCTCATCTACCTCTATTACTCCGGGACGGAATTCGATCAGACGGCATTTCTCCGGGAACTGACGGCGCTGGATCCGACCATTCGGGCAACCAGCGTCGATCTTGTCAGCAACCAGTTGGCAGGGTCAGTGAAGAAAAGTTTTCTCTGGGGGGGTATCCTTGGCGGCGCGCTGGTACTCTTGCTGCTTCTGACCCATTTCGCGTCCCTTGCAGGCATTGTCTGCACGCTCTTTCCGGTCCTTGCCGGGGTCATCGCGATGCTTGGCGTTATGGCGCTCACCGGAATGCGCCTCAATTTCATGAACTCCATGGTCCTGGTAACGATCCTCGGTATGGGGAGCGACTATGGTCTGCATATCATGCACAGGGTCTCCGGGAGATTGCAGAAAGAACGGCGGATCGAATTCGTTCAGGCCGGGCGCGCCGTCCTGCTCTCGGCTCTGACAACTATTGCCGGGTTTGGTTCCCTGGCATTTGCCGATTATGGCGCCATGTCCTCTATCGGTTGGGCTACCAATTACGGCGTCGGCGCTACGGTTCTCTTTGCCCTGGTCTCGCTGCCGGCGTTTCTCCCCCTGGTGGTGGGCAACAACTACATTGGAGGTGAGAATAAGAAGTTTTTCACCCGTTAAAACCGGTTTCCGGAGATTCGTCGGAGTCGAGGAGCTTCTGACTATCCGCTCTCTCCTGGTGATTTTACAAGCGGGCTGGTTTGCGCTGCAGATGTCAACTGCAGGAAATTCTCGGTCAAGGCAGGATTAAATGCAGTCCCGGCCAGGCTCAACATTCTGGAGGCGATTCCGTCATAATCCAGGGGGTCACTGTAGACTCGGCCGGTTCTCATGCCGTCAAAGAAATCGGAGATCATCGTAATCTCGCTGCAGATATTCAGCTTCCAGCCTGGTGTGACCTGAGGATAGCCGGTAAGGTCGAACTTCATATGATGTTCAAATGTTGTTATGACAGCCAGCCGCGGGACATCCGGTGAATTAAGAAGGTATCGACCCCCTTTCACTGGATGTTGCCTTATTAGCTCCATTTCTGCTTCGTCCAGGCTCCCTGGCTTGTTCAATACCTCCTGCGGCACGAATAGTTTGCCGATATCATGGAGCAAGGCAGCAATGCCGATATCATAGAGATGGGACCCGTTAATACCAATGGATTTTGCCTGGGCGAGGTTAAGTATGCAGACGTTGGCGGAATGCACAAAGGTATACTCATCCTGGTCGCGCAAAGTGGCAAGAGCCTGTAAGGGGGAAGTCATTTTTTTACACTCTACGACGAACCCGTTCACCAGATTGATAATAGCTCGAATGTCGATCGGCCGTTTTTTGTTTATCCCGGCATGAATTTCCTTGAAAAGGGTGATCGTTTCCTTATGGATATCTTCTATGGTTCTTGCTTTTATGCCATTTCCCGAGTCAGATAAGTCCACTCCCCCTTCCGGCGTTCGTTCCTCGATATTGCCGAAGCGGATATTATCGGTGGGGCTGATCTTTTTTCGGTAATCTTTCTGTTTTGACAGGCTGCAGATGAGGGAGTGTAATTCCTGCTGCCTGATTCCATGCATGAATTTAACATGGCTTATGCCATACTGCTCGAGCGCCTGACTGAACCGGGTTATGTATATGTCGGTTACCAGTGGCACCCCGTCGACGACAAGCTGGGATTCAAACCGCATCAATGAAATCGAGGGATCGGAGCCTATCGCCAGGTCAAGAGTTTTGTGCGCCACTGCACAAAGTCGCAGCACTTGTGGATGCTCGCAGGAATAGAGGGAGACATTTGCAATGGCGGTTACCATGTTCCGGATGAAGTTTGTAAGCTCTATTGTCTGCTCCTTTTTCATGCCCCATTCCCCCCGATATTGTCCAGTAGATCCCTCGCCAACTCCGACAGCTCACGGGGAGAAGAGTCGACAATATCCTCCAGGACCTTGGTCACTGATGCGACAGGATACCTGCCGAGCGAACGGACTATCTCCAATCTCAGCTGATACTGTTTTTTCGGGTGCAAAAAATTTTTAGTCTGGAACAGTTTCAGAAGTATGGGGAGTGCTTCAGGGTTTCCTGTCACGGCCAGAGCCTGAACCGCAGCTCGTTTACGCTCCAGTTCAAAGTTGGTGAAACCGGTTTTTCCGATAAACCAGAACAATATTCTACAGGTTTCCGGGTTCCGGCTCTTTTCTGCAAGCCTTATGGCGCTTAAGCATATTCCCTTGTCTTTGCTGAGCATGTCCAGTTGCAGCAGCCGGTCTGCTTCCGGATCGCAGTAATGGAGTAAGGTCTTCAATGCCTCCTGACGTACTTTGATACGGGGATGCAATGCCAGCATGCGAATAGTCGGGAGAATCGAGGGGCCGCCCGTCCCCCGCAGGAGAATCACCATGTTTCTGACGAAGTACCAACGGCTATCATCCAGTCGGGTCAGTACTGCTTCGCATGTTGCATCACCCAGTTCCGTGAGCCTTTCCATGTAGTAACGCCGTGTCGAAATGTTTGGCTCGTCGGCGAGGCGATTCAGCAGCGGCGTAACAAACGGCGCTCCGATCTGTTTAATCAGTCCCCCTATTCCTTCAAATTTCGTTTTTCCCCAGAAGTCGAGGCCGTTCAGAACCTCGGCCAGAAAGGTCGGATCAGTGAATGTGCCGGTTATTTTTTCATAAGCTGATTGCATGCCGGGGGCCGAAGATGGTCTGATCCTCTTGAACCGGTCGTATATCGTCGTCAAAGCAACAAAGTCGCCTGTTTCCAGGAGATAAGAGGAGAGGTCAAGCAAAGTTTTCGTTAATTGCTCGGTTTGTTCCTCGTCAGGGGCGATATCGAATAGTTCAAGAATTATCATCCCTATGCTGTTTTCTATAAAGTTGACTGATAGCGTGCCTTTCATATCTTCAACTGTCTGTCGTAAATGTTCCGGAATCCCTCTGGTCGAGATGGTGTTGCTGAGTTGTTCCCGGTATCCGGCGGGAATAAAATATCCGGAACTCTCCTCACGGGAAATTATCTTCAGCGTATCGAGTTCCGCCCCGGTTACAGTTGTGGATACGGATGTCGGGGAAGCGGCTCCTGTCGATAGTTTTTTTTCGTAAAGTTTTTCAAGCAGTTGCAGAATGGTATATGGGACATTATCGCGATTCGGACCGATACCCGCCAGCGTTTCCTGGATGATTTCCTTAGGAAAAGTATCAAAAATTTCTCCTGCCAAATCTTCACTTCCGTTAACCGAATTGCACAGGCATCTTACGAACCGGCTTCGCAGCTCGGGGTTCAATGTGCGGACAAGGGTATCAAGGTTTTTTATTAAATCGGCTCGATCTTTGGGTCTGACTTCCTCCTTCAGGTGTGATATGAAATAGTCGACAGCGTCTTCATACTCATCTCCGGCGGTTGGGGAGGCTTCTTTTGAGCGGCTGTTCATGGTTGTTGCAAGGCCTTCCGGCTGGAATTTTTTGCTGGAGCTGGTTTGTTTTTTTGGCATCGTCTCTTTTTCATTCAGGATCCTCTGAATAAAGTGTTGCCAGAAAAGGGTTGCTTCGGCCTCAATGGCTTCCTTTTGCCGGGGGTAAAATTCGTTGCCTTCCGTGGAATAAAATGAAGCATAGTCGACCCGTTCGATAAGGAGATGGCCTGCACCGCGTTCAACAAGCCTCTTCTCTATAACCCCTTCCTGCCAGGTAAGCTCACGGTCGAGGCTCAGTATTTCATGTAAGAGATCAAGCTCTTCCCCCTCCAGACCCCTCTTGAAAACTACGGCGGCAATCCCCTTGGCAAACAGGTTCTCGGCAAGATTACGAAAAACCGGGTTTTCAGGGTCAATGTTGTTCTTGTCAACAAGGAGTGAGTTCCTCGAAATAATTACGCAAAGTTCCTCCCTTGACGACAGGAGCCTGTCGAGTCTGGAGAGAACCTTTAGTTTTGAATAATTGATCATGGGGTGTAGCTTGGGGTATGCGGAGAGGTTTTTGAGAAAAATATTCAGATCGTAAAAAAATAAAGAGAGAATCTTCCCGTCGAGTGGTTCAGCGGATATTTTGTTGTCACATTTTGGTGGCATGGTTTCTGATGAAGGTGAATGCATGTTTGTCCCTAAGGCTGGATATCAACAGATATGAAGAGTTGTAAATAAAGCTCCTTACGGGTCTTAATTATGCCAACTTATGCCAATAATGTCCACGTTTTTTGACCTGAGTCATAACGGATCAATGGCTAAAGTGCTACGCTCGCTTCATCGTATAAGTAATTCCGTCAAAACCCTCAATTGATAGCTTTTCTTCATATAACTCGGTCCCCCTCCTGACCTCCCTCTCGTAAGAGGAGGATTCACCGCAGAAACAGCTCTTTCCATGAGGGGGGGAGTGTGCTGGCTTAGTAAAGATTGTAATGTCGGCGTGGAATTAATTGGACAGGTAAAAGGAGCTTGGCATGAAGAGAAAAATAGTTTTGATTGATCAGGTGAAATGTAACGGTTGCGGTGAATGCGTTCCCTCCTGTGCAGAAGGCGCTATTCAGATAATTAACGGCAAGGCAGTTCTTTCTGCCGATAATCTTTGTGACGGACTGGGCGCCTGCCTCGGCAACTGCCCGCAGAATGCCATAACCATCATTCAACGCGATGCGGAGCCATTTCACGAGACTGTAACGGCGAAGGCTCTCAAGGAGAGCGGTCAAGCTGCAGGGGGTCAGAACCTGCGGCCGCACGCGCATGAAAATCGTGGCTGTCCAGGTGCGAAGAGCATAACGCTTGCCCCGGCAGCGCCGGTTGGAGAGGATCACTCTCGGCGGAAGAGTCAGCTGGGTCAATGGCCGGTCCAACTAACCCTGGTTCCTGCTGGCGCCCCCTATTTCCAGGATGCCGATCTGTTGATTACCGCCGACTGTGTACCGCTTGCTTACCCGGATTACCATAGGGATTTTCTTGCTGGCAAGGCGGTGGCCATCGGTTGCCCGAAACAGCCGGATGCCGGAGATTACGTAAGGAAACTAACGGACGTATTCCGGAGATCGACGATTAAAAGTGTTACCGTTCTCCGGATGGAAGTGCCCTGCTGCGGTGGCATCGTTGCAGCGGCAAAAGAGGCTCTGGCGGGGTGCGGCAAGGAGATTCCACTGAAAGTAGTGACGATTGGCATTAGTGGTGATATCAAATAGAATCAAATTACGTTGACAGGCTTTGAATAGAGGTCGCAAAATGAATTCTGCAGGTAAGGGGTATCATAAACAAAAAAGCCGCATCGAAATCGATGCGGCTTTTTTGTTTTGCGCTTACTTGAATTACTTGGCAGCAGGAGCGGCAGGAGCAGCAGGAGCAGCTTCAGCAGGTTTTTTTGCAGCTTTTTTCTTTACAACTTTTTTCTTTGCAACTTTTTTCTTTGCAGGGGCTTTCTCTTCTTTTTTCACGTCAGCAGCAGCAGGAGCAGCAGGGGCAGGAGCAGCAGCAGGCTCAGCAGCGAAAACAACACCGGCGAAAGCAACAGCAACGATTGCAGCAACGAGAGTAGACAGAACTTTTTTCATTTTACATCCTCCTGAAAATTGGGTATTTGTGGTCTATATAGCAGGGAGTGTGCCAATGACGGAATATTTTTATCAGCCCGATAAATAAAGGCATTTTATTCCCACCCCAAGGGAAAGCTCTTTTATGTCGGCCGCAAATAATCCAGAGCATACCTTAAATGGGGTATGCGAAATTCTTGATAAGACTGTTTTAGGCCTGGGCAGTGCGGCGCCGCTCTGCCGACCGGAGTAGTTCCGAGACACACTTTACTGCTTGCAAAAGAGCAGGATATATACTATGTTACAGGTAAATCAGGCCGTGGCGGATAGCCCCCGTTGGGGCTTTTTTTATTGGAGGTCATTTGCCAGATTGCGATTTGCTCTTAACAGAAAAGCCGGCCCGATACATGGGCGGTGAAATAGGCGCCGTGAAAAAAGAGCATGCTGAGGTACGCTTTGTTCTTGCCTTTCCGGATGTATATGAAGTCGGGATGAGTCATCTTGGTTTTAAGATCCTCTATAATATACTGAATCAGGTTGAATGGATTGCCGCTGAGAGGGTTTACTCACCCTGGCCGGATATGGAGAAGATGCTGCGTAGCATGCAACATCCTCTGTCAACTCTGGAAAGCTCGACCCCGCTCGGTTCGGCCGGTATTATAGGCTTTACCCTGCAGCATGAACTTTCCTATACAAATATTCTGAATATGCTCGAACTGTCAGGAATCCCCCCGCTGGCATCCGATCGCGATGCTGCGTATCCGCTCATTTTAGGCGGCGGTCCCTGTGCGCTGAATCCTGAGCCACTGGCGGATTTCTTCGATGCGTTCCTCCTTGGAGACGGCGAGGAAGCTGTTCTGGAGATCGCCGAAGCTTACAGGGTCTGGAGGGGGGGGAGCACCTCGAAGGACGGACTGTTGCAGCTCCTTTCCGCGATCGATGGTGTCTACGTCCCTTCCTTTTTTAATGTCAGATACGCAGAAAGCGGCAAAATTGCCGGGATAGACCCCCTCATGCAGGGGTATGAAAGGGTAAAAAGGCGCATTGTCGCCGACCTTGAACGAGTCCCCTGCCCGGTTTCACCGGTTATCCCATTCCTGAAGACAGTCCATGATCGCGTCAGTATGGAAATTGCCCGCGGCTGCACTGCCGGTTGCCGTTTCTGTCAGGCCGGCTATATCTATCGCCCGGTTCGTGAAAGGAGAGAGGAGACAATCCTGGAAGTAATCGAAGCGACACTGAAAAATTCCGGCTATGAGGAAATATCGCTTCTATCGCTCTCAACCGCAGATTACAGTTGCATTTCGCCGCTGATGAGGAGCCTGATGGAGAGGTACTCAGATAAAAAGGTGGCAGTATCTTTTCCTTCCCTCCGTGTCGGGACCCTGACAGGGGAATTGGTGAATGAGATAAAGAAAGTAAGGAAGACTGGTTTTACCCTGGCGCCGGAGGCGGGTAGCGATAGGCTCCGACAGGCGATAAACAAAGGGATAACTGAGGAAGACCTCCTGCTGGATGCCTTCTCTATATACAGCGCCGGTTGGCGGATGATCAAGCTTTATTTCATGATTGGGCTGCCAGGCGAAACTATGGATGATCTCCTCGGCATAGCGGAACTGGGCAAAAAGGTTAAAACAGAAGGTAAAAAAGCCGGGGGCGGCGGTGATGTAAATGTATCGGTGGGCAGTTTTGTTCCGAAGGCCCATACTCCTTTTCAATGGGAGAAGCAGATAAGTTATGAGGAGACAGTTGAAAAGCAGCAGTTTATCCGTCGTGAATTGAAAAAAAGAAAGCTGAATTTCAAGTGGCAAGATGCTCCATTAACGGTTCTGGAGGGGGTCTTTGCCCGGGGCGACAGGCGTCTTGGCGCACTGCTGCTTAAAGCCCGGGAGCTTGGTTGCCGGTTTGACGGCTGGGGAGAGCATTTCGATTTCCGGAAGTGGCAGGATGCCTTTGCCGCCACGGGGATTGACCCTCTTTTTTATCATCGTCGGCGCGATTTTGATGAAATTTTACCGTGGGACCACCTGGATTGTGGCATAACAAAGGAGTTCCTGCTCAAGGAATGGGAAAAATCATTGGTCGGCGGAAGTACCGCAGATTGCCGTAAAGGTATTTGCTCCGGCTGCGGAGTGTGCGATTTCTATCTGGTGAAAATGAGGCTGGCCGAGACGCATGAGCCGAAGAGCGAAGGTCCGATCCCCTTCGGTACACCTGGCGATGAATCAACTCATCCGGGAGGGAGCGAAAGAGTCCGTCTCCGGTTTACCAAAGTCGGAAAGATGCGTTTGCTGGGGCATCTCGAAATGCTCAACCTCTTTACCAGGGCCGTCAGACGGGCTGGCATACCGATTCGCTATTCCCAAGGTTTTCACCCTCATCCCAAATTCTCATTTGCCACTGCCCTCTCCGTGGGTGTAGAATCGGTGGCGGAATATCTGGATATGGAGATTGCCCCAGGGTATGGTGTGGCGCGCGTACGTGCGGATCTCAATGCAGCCCTGCCGGAAGGGATGGAAATTTTGGAAGCAGAGGAAATCCCTTTGCGGAGTGAATCCCTTTCTACTATCATGGAGAAGGTCCGTTACCGGGTCACCCTGCCGTCCAAGCCGATAGATGATTTGCCGGTTCTGGTGAAAAATTTTCTCGCATTGAAGGAATTTGTTTTTTGCCGGGAAAAGCAGGGTAAAAGGATAGAAATTGATTTGCGGCAGGAGTTGCATGAGCTCAGGATAGCCGACGCCACTATTGAGATGGTGATCGGGAGGGGAAAACCGCTGGAATTTGTCTCAGCCATTACCGGTCTGTCTGTAACGGTGTTGACCGGGGTAAAAATCGAAAAACTCGAGGTTATTTTCAAAAGAGGGGCGGCTCTTTTATAATTCTGTAAAAGCAAGGCGGAATTAATCCATAATTAAATGGCAATGCAATAAGTTCATCTTTTAAAACTCGGGGAATCAACCCTGCAGGCGCTGTTCGGGTCGAATGGACGGCCGTACAGAGGGTGATTTCCGGATACCGGGATTTATTTGCAGAGCCGTTAAGAGGAGCGTATGGCAAACGAACTGGTAATTAATACCACTCCCCACGAGACACGCATCGCCCTGATAGAGAACGGCACAATTGCCGAACTTTACCTGGAACGGAGCAGGGTCAAGGGGATCGTGGGCAATATTTACAAAGGAAGGGTTATCCGGGTCCTCCCCGGAATGCAGGCGGCCTTTGTCGATATCGGGCTGGAAAAGGCAGCCTTCCTTTACGTTGCGGATGTATTTGAGGCGATTGAGGATTATGAATCTTTTATGGACGGCGCCGACAAGAAGGAGGGGGCAATGGATGGGGCTGGAAACGCCATCAATCCGATGCATCCAATAGAGGAACTGCTCCAGGAGGGGCAGGAAATCCTTGTCCAGGTTTCCAAGGAACCTATTGGCACAAAAGGAGCAAGGATAACTGCGCACGTATCGCTCCCGGGAAGGCATCTCGTCTACATGCCCACCGTCGACCATATTGGCGTCTCCCGCAGGATTGAGAACGAAGTTGAGCGGGAACGGCTAAAGGAGATTATAGAAAGGGTTAAACCTGCATCAGGTGGATTCATTGTCCGGACCGTCTCCGAAGGGAAAAGTGAAGAAGATCTCCTGACCGACATGCAGTATCTGACGATGCTCTGGGAGGAGATAGTCAGAAAGAATGAAAAGGTGAACGCTCCGTTTCTCACACACTCCGACCTGGATGTGACCCAGAAGGTGGTGCGTGATATCCTGACCGAGGACGTCGACCGGATCGTTGTCGATTCGAGACCCGAGTATGACAAGATCATTCAGTTTATCAGCACTTTCATGCCGAAGATCAGGTACTCCATCGAGTTGTACGAGGAGAATGAGCCGATTTTTGACCATTTTGGTCTGGAAGTGGAGATCAGCAGGGCGCTGGGGAGAAAAGTCTGGCTGAAATCAGGCGGTTATATCATCCTCGAGCAGACTGAGGCCCTGACGGCTATTGATGTGAACACCGGCCGTTATGTGGGGAAACATAACCTTGAAGACACCATTCTCAAGACCAATCTGGAGGCGGTGAAAGAGATTGCCTATCAGCTTCGCTTGCGCAACATTGGTGGTATCATCATAATCGACTTTATCGATATGGAAAAAGAGGTGAATCGCGAAAAAGTTTTTACGGCCCTGGAAGATGCGCTCAAAGCGGACAAGTCTAAAACCAACATCCTGAAGATGTCGGACCTCGGCCTGCTGGAGATGACCCGGAAAAGGGTACGGGAAAGCATCGGCCGGTTGATGTGCGAACCCTGCCCGTACTGCGAAGGGCTTGGCTATGTGAAGTCAAAGACGACCGTCTGCCAGGAAATTTTCCGTGAGTTGCGCAGGGAAATGCTTGGGCAGCGTGGCACCAAGGCTATGCTTACCGTTCACCCGCAGGTAGCGGATCTCCTCTATGACGAGGAAAGGCGCGGACTGGAAGACTTGGAGAAGCGTTTCAAAAAAAGGATAACGGTCCGGGCAAAGCCTGGCTTCCATCAGGAGCAGTTCGAGATCAGCCTGACATAGATTCCCCCGGAGTTTCAGGGGGGAGTCGCTGGATTGCGAGTAGAATATTTTATGTAAGTTATTGAAAAGAGGAGGGTTGTCCCATGATCGGAACGCCATTAAAAAAAAGTGCAACTAAACTTCTGATACTCGGCTCGGGTGAGTTGGGGAAGGAGTTGGTCATCGAGGCTCAACGGTTCGGAGTAGAGGTGATTGCTCTGGACAGGTATGCCAATGCGCCGGCCATGCAGGTAGCTCACCGGAGTTATGTTGTGAACATGCTCGACAAGGAAGAGCTCAGCCGGGTTATAAGGCTTGAGAAACCGGACTACATAGTACCGGAGATCGAGGCAATCAATACTCCCTTTCTGCTGGAGCTTGAAGAGGAAGGCTTTACGGTAATCCCTACGGCTCGCGCAACCAATCTTACCATGAACCGGGAAGGGATAAGACGGTTGGCGGCCGAAGAGCTGGCTTTACCGACGGCAAAATACAAATTCGCATCGACTCTGGATGAATTCAGGCGTGGGATAGAGGAGATCGGACTACCTTGCGTGGTCAAGCCGACCATGAGTTCTTCCGGGAAGGGACAGAGCCTCGTCCGCGAGTCGGCTGACATCGAAAGGGCCTGGGTTTACGCTGTGGAAGGGGCACGGGGGGCTTCGGATTCGGTTATTATCGAGGAGTTTATTCATTTCGATTATGAAATTACCCTGTTGACAGTGCGCTATGCAGGGGGGACCCGGTTTTGTCCTCCTATCGGGCATATCCAGATCAAGGGTGACTACCACGAATCGTGGCAGCCGATGTTGATGGCTCCTCTGGTCATTGAAGAAGCGAAGCGACAGGCGAAGACGGTTACGGATGCCCTTGGCGGCTATGGCATATTCGGAGTAGAGCTGTTTATCAAAGGGGACCAGGTATATTTCAGCGAGGTCTCGCCGCGCCCCCATGACACCGGGATGGTCACCATGGTCTCCCAGAATCTTTCCGAGTTCGAATTGCACGTCAGGGCAATCCTCGGCCTCCCCGTGCCTGAGATTACATCTCTGGCCTGTTCTGCTTCGCACGTCATTCTGGCAGCTGAAGCCTCTCATGAGGTGGTATTTGACGGTCTTGCCGAGGCCCTCCTGGTTCCCGAAACCAAGGTGCGCCTGTTCGGGAAACCGGAGGCTCGTCCCGGCAGGCGGATGGGTGTGGCCCTCTCAAGCGGCAGAGATACCGTTGAGGCGAGAGAGCGGGCTGAACAGGCGGCCCATTCCGTAATAATACGCTCGGTTTAATGAGTTAGTGACGAGTTAATACAATTCCCGCAGTTTTGTATGGCAACGACTGCAGAAAAAAACTTGACACATGGGCACTATTTGTTTATTTTTAGTTGCTCAACTAAAAACATTACAGAAGGTGGTGAAGTTCATGTACGCAGTAGTGAAAACCGGAGGGAAGCAGTACAAAGTTTCCGAGGGAGACCTGCTAAAGGTCGAAAAACTGGAGGGTGCGGTAGGCGATACCGTTGAACTCAATGAAGTCCTGATGGTTGGCGGCGACAAGGTAGCAATCGGAACACCTTTAGTGCCCAGCGCCTCTGTTGTCGGCAAGATCATTCAGCAGGGGAAAGACAAAAAGATACTCGTTTTCAAGTCGAAACGGAGGAAAAACTCCAGGAAGCTGAACGGGCACCGCCAATTCAGAACCGTTTTAAAGATTGAAAAGATAAACGCTTAAGGAGTTTTTTCTTTGATTCAGGAGGCTTAATAGATATGGCACATAAGAAAGCAGGCGGAAGCAGTAGAAACGGTCGCGACTCATCAGGTCAGCGACTTGGTTGCAAGAAGTTCGGCGGGGAGCCGGTCAGGGCCGGCAATATAATTTATCGTCAGCATGGGACGTCAATTCACCCCGGAAATAATGTCGGTTGCGGCAGGGATTACACCCTCTTTGCGCTGATTGATGGGGTTGTTCAGTTTGAGCGCATGGGAAAAGATAGGAAGAAGGTATCGGTTTACCCGGCTAATTAATCTCTGACTTGAGGAAGGGAAATCCTTCTCTGCGGTAGCTGAAAAATCAGCCTCTCTTCCGCATCGACCCGACAGTCAAGAAAATCAGATCCATTCCGCAAAGCCTGAGGCTCACCAGCTTCAGGCTTTGTGTCTTTACTGCCCGACATGGCCTGAGAGGGTACCGGGGTGGTAACGTTGAACCGCTCCTTTTATTCATGAGGGCTATCCCCGTTGATCTGCAGGCACTGAAGCCGGTCGAATCACGGGTCTATCCTCTTTCCGGTAGCCTTCCGGGACAAACTCGATTAAATACAGCTTGATGGTATCGTACTTATGCAATTTATAGATGAAATTACAATGCACGTAAAGGCCGGGGACGGAGGCGCAGGTTGCGTATCTTTCCGCAGGGAGAAATTCATCCCCCGTGGTGGCCCGGATGGTGGTGACGGCGGCAAAGGTGGAAATGTAATATTTGAGGTGGCGCCCAATCTTTCGACCCTGCTTGACTTGCGGCAACGTCCGCACATGAAGGCAGGTCGTGGCGGACACGGGATGGGCAAAAATCGTCATGGCGCTAACGGCAGCCAGTTGCATATTTATGTTCCGGCCGGCACGACCGTCAGGGATACTGAGACAGGTGAAGTTATTGCCGATTTGATTTCGCAGGGTGAGAGGGTCATCCTTCTCAAAGGTGGGCGTGGCGGCCAGGGTAATGCGCGCTTTGCCAGTGCAACGAATAAGGCACCAAAGTTTGCCCAGCCGGGAGAAGCTGGCGAGGAGCGCTGGCTGAAGCTGGAATTGAAGTTGCTGGCTGATGTCGGGCTGTTCGGTTTTCCCAGTGTCGGGAAATCCTCCTTCATCGCCAAAGTTTCCTCTGCCCGCCCGAAGATCGCCGAATATCATTTTACCACCCTCACGCCAAACCTTGGGGTGGTCTACTACAAGAATTACCGCTCGTTCGTCATCGCTGACATCCCGGGCCTCATAGAAGGGGCGCACACGGGCGCGGGCCTTGGACATCGCTTTCTGAAGCATGTCGAGCGGACTGATCTCCTGCTTCATTTCATTGATCTCTCCTTTCTGCCGGACCGGGATCCGATCCAAGAATATGAAGTGCTCAACAGGGAACTTGCCCTGTTTAACAAAGAAATGCTCGAGAAAAGGCAGATAGTCGTTGTCAACAAAATTGATCTGCCGAATGTAAGAGAGTATCTGCCTGGAATACTCCCCTATTTTGAGAAAAAAGGGATAAAGCTTTTTCCAATTTCGGCAGTTACGGGGGAAGGGATCGAAGCGCTCCTGGATGAAATTGCCGGAAATCTGTGGGGGTAACCCGTTTGGCAGCTGCATGATTTGCCATTAACAGGGGGGCGTGATACCATTTTTGTCCCCGTTTTCATATAAAATTACCTGGCTGGATCGGTACCATGCGTAAAGAAACCCTCAAAACAGTAAAACGTGTCGTTATAAAAATCGGCAGCCGTGTTCTTACTGGCGGTAAGGACGTTATAGACCATGATTTTATCCGGTCTCTGGCTCTGGATGTGGCGCAGTTCAGAAGAGACGGCCTGGAGATAGTCATCGTAACTTCCGGAGCTGTGGCGGCCGGAAGCAAAGAGTTGGGGCTTGTCGGCAGGCCCGGGAGCATACCGCAGAAACAGGCTGCTGCTGCCATCGGTCAGTCCCGTCTGATGCAGTCGTACGAAGCCGCATTCTCGCAGCACCGCCTCAAGGTGGCGCAGATTTTACTTACCAGAGATGATCTGGCAAACCGACAACGCTTCCTGAATGCCCGTGCCACCATGGATATGCTCCTCTCCTGCGAGGTCATTCCGATCATCAATGAGAACGACACAGTCGTGGTGGAGGAAATCAAGTTTGGGGATAACGATAATCTCTCGGCCCTTGTGACCAATCTCATCGAAGCCAATCTCCTTGTAATCATGACTGATATTGACGGTTTTTATGATTCGGATCCCCGACTCAACCCCCATGCCAGGCTTATTCCATTGGTTAAATCCGTAACAAGGGAGATCGAACTGGCCGCTGGCTCCGCAGTTTCTTCCGTTGGTACCGGTGGAATGGCTACCAAGCTGGCGGCGGCTAAAAAGGCAAGCCAGTATGGTGTGCCCAGCATCATTATAAATGGCTGTACCCCTGGAACCCTTACTCAGGCACTGGCAGGTCTGGAAGTAGGCACCTTCTTTCTGCCGGTCAAGGGGACTCTGAACCGGCGCAAGCACTGGATAGCTTATACTCTCCGCCCCAACGGAAAGATTTTTGTTGACAAAGGGGCGGTGGCAGTGCTTTCGACCGAGGGAAGGAGCCTTCTCCCTTCCGGTGTTTCCAGGGTGGAGGGGGGGTTTGAACGTGGGGCCTCCGTGCGGCTCTGCGGACCGGACGGGATGGAATTTGCCCGTGGAATCGTTGACTACTCCCACCTGGAGATCGAGAAAATTCTCGGTCACAAGAGCCGAGAGATAGAAGCCATACTCGGTTACCGTTATGGGGACGAGATTATTCACCGGGATAACCTGGTTATGCTGTAATCGTTCCAAAAGGAATAACCGTATAGAATAAGGTCCCGGAGTTTATTTCTGCAGACTGTTGGAGAATAAGATGACCATAGCTCAGCAAATCAGGAAAATAGCCAGAGAGGCGCGTCAGGCCTCTTTTGCCATCGCCAGACTCTCATCGGGGGTAAAGAACGCTCTGCTCGAAAAAATGGCCCTGGCCCTGGTTGAGAATACCGGCATTCTTATTGAGGCGAACGGAAAGGACCTTGCTTCAGGAGAGGGGAAAGGGCTTTCTGCCGCCATGCTTGATCGGCTGATGCTCGATGAGGGGCGCATCAAGGCAATGGCGGATGGCCTCAACGAGGTGGCAGCACTTCCCGATCCGGTGGGAGAGGTTACCGGGATGTGGAGGCGCCCCAATGACCTGATGGTGGGGAAGATGCGGATACCGCTCGGCGTGATCGGAATTATCTACGAGGCGCGCCCCAATGTTACAGCAGATGCTGCCGCACTCTGCCTCAAGGCCGGTAATGCGGTTATCCTCAGGGGTGGTTCAGAGGCAATAAATTCGAATATGGCCATTTCCCGCGTCCTGCGCGATGTGATGACTGCAGCGGGTATCCCCGAAGCTGCGCTCTCCGTAATACCTTTTGTGGATCGAGAAGGGGTTCTGGAAATGTTGAAGCAGGAAGAAAGCATTGATATTATCATCCCCCGTGGCGGAGAAGGGCTTATCCGCTTCGTCGTCGAACATTCGAAGATCCCGGTTATCAAGCATTACAAGGGGGTCTGTCACCTGTTTGTTGATGCCGAAGCCGACCTTGACTCGGCAGAAAAGATAATCATAAACGCCAAGACCCAGCGTCCAGCAGTCTGCAATGCACTGGAAACTCTCCTTATCCACAAGGACGTGGCAGCGACTTTTGGCCCGCGTATTTACGAGACCCTATCCAGGTTAGACGTTGAACTGCGAGGTGATCCCTGTTTCAGGGTGTTTGCGCCAGGCGCCAAGGCGGCAACAGAGGACGACTGGTACGCTGAATTTCTGGATCTTATCCTCGCGGTACGGGTTGTGGATGATCTTGACCAGGCAATTTCCCATATCAACAAATACGGATCGCTCCATACCGAGGCTATTGTCACCGCCAACTACAGCAATGCCCACCGTTTTATCCGTGAAGTGAACTCGGGGGTGGTTCTGGTCAATGCCTCTACCCGTTTTGCCGACGGTAACCAGTTGGGCCTCGGCGCGGAGATCGGCATCTCCACCACCAAGCTTCACTCGTTCGGTCCGATGGGGCTTGAGGATTTAACTACCACCAAGTTCATAGTTTATGGAGACGGGCAGATAAGGGAATGATCCTGTCAGAATTCCAGATAACCTCTGGAAAAGTCAAGAACCTGCCAAGTTGTAAGAAGAAAGGCGGAAATTCGGAAATTATATGAAAATTGGAATATTTGGCGGGACCTTCAATCCAATACATATGGCCCATTTGCGCATCGCAGAGGAAATCCGCGATTCGTTCGAGCTTTTCAAAGTTGTTTTCGTGCCGGTTGCCACCCCGCCCCACAAGCCGCTTGCCGAAAATCTTTCATTTGAGAAACGTCTTGCAATGGTAAAGATGGCGATCGCCGGAAACCCCTGTTTTACTTTTTCCGACATTGAGGGGAAACGGGAGGGGAAGTCATATTCGATAGATACTCTGCAGCTGTTTCGCGAACTCTATCCCGAAGATGAATTTTATCTTATCATGGGAAGTGATTCGTTCGCCGATTTCAGTACCTGGAAAGAATACTCATCGATCTTCACCTGCTGCAACATTGTGGCCATAATGCGGCCGGGCGCCGCCGTGACAAGCCTTAAAGATGCCCTCCCGGTTGATATTCGCAACGAGTTCTGTTACCATGAAACAGAGAAACGGCTTGCCCATAAATCGGGCCATTCCGTTTATTATATTGTTGGGACGCAACTCGATATTTCTTCCACCTCAATCCGTGAAATTACAAATAAGGGCCGTTCCATAAAATATCTGGTGCCGGACCCGGTTGAACAATACATACACAAACAAAGGATTTATGTAAATGCCACCTGAAATAAGATTGTCTTCCCAAGATAGAGCCATAAAGTGTGCCGAGCGTGCCCTGGACAAAAAAGCCCTTGATGTAAAAATTCTGAAAATCAGCGGTATATCATCGATTGCCGATTATCTCGTGCTTGCCTCCGGTCAGTCCGACAAGCAGACCCAGGCCATAGCCGATTCAGTCAAGCAGGGGCTGAAGAAATTCGGCAAGGCTATCGATATTGAGGGGTTGAAGGAAGGTAACTGGGTAGTTATCGATTATGGAGACGTGATAGTTCATGTTTTCAAGGAAGATATCCGCTACTATTACGATCTGGATTCGCTCTGGTCCCACGCCCCTCTCCTGGAGGTTCCTGCAGAGCCGGTACTGGAAGCTAAAAAGGGTTGAGGCTCCGCATCCTCTGGGTCGGTAAAACCCAACAGGAGTGGGTGCGGGAAGCTATCGGGGAATATGCTGCCCGAATCAAGCGATATGCGCCTCTGGAGATTATTGAGGTCAAGGAGGAAAAGGGGGCAGGTTCCGAAACCATGCGTTCGCGGGAATGCGACCGTCTGAGAAAGTCCCTCCCTAAGAATGCCAAGGTTCTCCTTTTGGATGAAAAAGGAGAAACGATGGACTCCCTGCGGTTTGCTTCCTTCATTTCCGGATGCCGTGATGCTGCGACTCCCGAGATAGCTTTCATCATCGGTGGCGCTTATGGCTTCTCAGATGGATTCAGGAGAGAAGCAGACAAGGTTATTTCCCTTTCGGCGATGACATTTACCCATCAGATGGCGCGGATCTTTTTACTGGAGCAGCTTTATCGGGGTTTTACAATACTTAACAATGAGCCGTATCATCATTGAAACCGACCGTTTGCCACTGACAAAATACCGTGCGCGCCGGGCCTGCCGTTCATTTATGGAGTGAAAATGCTGCAACCTTTGCTGCTCATGATTCTTGATGGATGGGGGTTAAATCCCCATCGCGAAAATAATGCAGTTGCCCAGGCGCGAACCCCTAACATGGACCGGTTGCTGCGGGAGTACCCCTCTGCGGAGCTGGAGGCTTCCGGTCTCGCGGTAGGCCTCCCTGCCGGGCAGATGGGAAACTCCGAGGTCGGACATCTGAATATCGGCGCGGGGCGTGTCGTATACCAGGAGCTGACTCGTATCAGCAAGGCTATCGAGGACGGTTCTTTCTTTGTCAACCCCCTCCTGCTCGACTGCATGGCCAGGACAAAAGCGTCGGGTGGCAGTCTCCACCTGGCAGGACTTCTTTCCGATGGGGGGGTCCACTCCCATATTACCCATCTTTATGCTCTGCTGGAACTCGCCAAAAAAGAAGGGATTGCAACCATTTTTGTCCACTGTATCATGGACGGTCGCGATACACCGCCGAAAAGCGGCGCCGGATACCTGAAGCAACTGGAAGACGAGATGGTAAAGATCGGCGCAGGCAGGATTGCAACGGTTATCGGTCGCTACTACGCCATGGATCGGGATAAACGCTGGGACAGGGTCGAAAAAGCCTTTGCAGCGATTGTCCTCGGCTCAGGTAACCCCTTTGGTTCGGCCCGACAGGCTATCGAGCGGAGCTATCTTGAGGGTGTTACCGACGAATTTGTCACCCCTGCGGTAATTGTCGAGAATGGTGAACCGGTTGGCAGACTCAAGGATGGAGACGGTCTCATCTTCTTCAATTTCCGCTCGGATCGTGCGAGGGAGATCACCAGCGCAATTTCCGCCCCCGATTTCACGGAATTTGTACGCGAACGGAGTCCCAGACTTTCTTCTTACGTCTGCCTGACACTCTATGATGAAACATTCAACCTCCCTGTAGCATTCGCTCCTGAAGAGCTTAAAAACATCCTTGGCGAGGTGGTCGGCAGGGGAGGCCTTAAACAGCTCCGGATTGCCGAAACCGAGAAATACGCCCATGTTACCTTCTTTTTCAATGGTGGTAACGAGGTCCCTTTCCGGGGTGAGGATCGTATCCTGATTCCCTCTCCCAGGGAGGTCTCAACCTATGATAAAAAACCGGAAATGAGCGCTCCTCTCGTCTGCGATGAACTGCTGCGACAGCTCGACGAAAACAAATATGACTTTATCGTGCTGAATTTTGCCAATGCCGACATGGTAGGTCATACCGGCATCATGGAGGCTGCTGTCAGGGCGATAGAAACGGTAGACGAATGTGTGGGGAAAATAGTAGCCAGGGTTCTCGCAAAAAAAGGTTCTGTCATCATTACTGCCGATCACGGTAACGCCGAAAGCATGGTTGACGAAAACGGCGCTCCCCACACGGCCCATACTACCAATCCGGTCCCCGTTATCCTGGTTGACGAAACTAGAAAAAATGTCAGACTGCGGTCAGGTATCCTTGCTGACATAGCTCCGACGGCGCTCGTACTACTTGGTATCCCGCAGCCTCTGGAGATGACCGGGAAGAGCCTTATCGGCTAGCAGGTTGGCAACCCCGAATTTTTTGCAGTGGCCACTGAAAATCCTCCCCGAGAAAGCTCG
Source organism: uncultured Geobacter sp. (assembly GCA_903915655.1). Classification (GTDB taxonomy): domain Bacteria; phylum Desulfobacterota; class Desulfuromonadia; order Geobacterales; family Geobacteraceae; genus CAIWTU01. The sequence continues at coordinate 36,854 of CAIWTU010000002.1, read as the reverse complement.
TCAAGGATAACTAACTTCCTGAAATCTTCACCCCTTCACTTCCAATCCCTGTAGTAACCGGGTTTTTTTATGATATAATGCGAGAAAACCCCTGACGGAGAAAACCATGGTTATGACAAGAGCACTAGTGGATTGGAACTTTGAACAAAAATGCAAAAAAGCGGTGGAGTCTCTGGAGAAGAACGGGTTTATCTCCATCTATTGCGACACGGCGCGGAAAGCCTTCGACTATATTGTCAAGGAGGCTGTCAATGCGCAGACGGTCGGTTTTGGCGGTTCGCTGTCGGTAGCCGGGCTGCAGGTTGCCGCAAGGCTTGGAGAGATGGGGAAAGAGCTCCTTAACCATGGCCAACCCGGGCTGTCGATGGAAGAGCGACGGGAGATCATGCGCCGCCAGCTCGTTTGTGACCTGTTTCTGACCGGTACCAACGCCCTGACTCTCTCGGGATTCCTGGTTAATATCGATGGGATAGGTAACAGGGTCGGTTCAATGGTTTTCGGCCCGAAACAGGTGATCGTAGTTGCAGGGCGCAACAAACTGGTAGATGGCGATATCTCCGCTGCCATCAGGCGGGTGAAGGAGTCGGCATCACCCCCCAACGCCAAACGGCTCAAATACAAAACTCCTTGTGCAGAGACCGGGTTCTGTTGTGACTGCAACTCCCCCGAAAGAATCTGCCGGGTAACAACGATAATAGACCGGAAACCGTTGTATACCGACATCAGGGTTCTGGTGGTGAATGAAGAGATGGGGCTTTGATCCTTGCTTTTCAGGGCGCTGCTTGACATACTCTTTCCCCCGCTCTGCCTTGCCTGCAGATCTTTTGTGGCCGATGCAGCCGAGATCCTCTTGTGCAACGTATGCCGGGAAAAGATAATTGCCGTCGAGTCGCCATTCTGTACCAGATGCGGCCTCCCTTTCCTTACTCTGATGGGAATGGACCATAGCTGCGGTGGATGTGTGATGGATCCCCCTCCTTTCACCTCGGCAAGGGGAGCTTTTCGTTTTGATGGCCCGATTCGGGAGCTTATTCACCGCCTGAAATATGGTAAAAAGGTTCATTTATCGGCTCCTCTGGCGCTATTGACTGCAAAAACTCTTGCCCCTTATGTTGCAGGATCTGGCGCCGAGCTCCTTCTCCCTGTCCCCCTGCACCGGAAGAGACTGCGTGACCGTGGTTTCAATCAGTCGCTCCTCCTGGCTCGGAGTCTTGCAAAGTCCTGGCAGCTTCCCCTCTCCAGAAACAATCTGCAACGTCTCCACTGGACCGAGCCACAGATCCACCTTTCCATGACAGATCGGGTAAAAAACGTTCGGGGTGCCTTTTCTGTTAAAGATCCGGCAGAGTTTGAAGGGAGACGTTTACTCCTGGTGGACGATGTATACACCACCGGCAGCACGGTAACCGAATGTGCAAAGGTTCTGAGAAAGGCCGGGGCCGAAGAGGTGCATGTGGTTACCGTTGCCCGGGCTATTTGAGTTCTGTCTGTCGTTGGTGCATGGGAGGAGGGGTAATGAAGAGTTCGTCGGTTGTTTTTTTGCTCTGGTTGGAACCTGTTTTTTCGCCGTAAATGGTTGTAAGGGTCTAGCCGGACGCAAAGGTGTAGATGAGGAAGGGTGATCTGGTCTCTACTCTACCTCCAATGCACTTAGGCATCATCAAGGGTTTTTCGGATTTTTAAGCAGTCCCATCTGTTTTTCGTAGCAGCTTGGACAAATTCCATGGCTAAAGAACGCTTCCGAATGTTCTGTTATATACGCTTCTAACTGCTGCCAACTTTCCTTGTCATTTCTTATTTTCTTGCAATAACTACAGATCGGGAGGATCCCTTTCAATACCTTTATGTCGTTTTCTAATTTAAGACGCAAGGCATCTTGTGCTTCAACTCGCTCAGTCACATCAACGCAACTGCCAATATATCCCGCAAATTCACTGTTATCGTTATTAAAAGGCACTCCGCGATCAAATATCCAACGGTAGACCCCATCATGTCGCTTTAGACGATACTCCATTTCGAAAACATTTCTTTTGTTAAAATTATCTATAAAAATCTTGATGCAACGGTCCAGGTCGTCAGGGTGTACACCTTCCGCCCATCCGTTGCCGTACTCTTGTTCAACTGTTCGACCCCTGAATTCGAGCCAGCGGGAGTTAAAGTAATCGCAGAGGGCAGCTGTATTGGCTCTCCATATTAATATAGGAGCCTGTTCAACCAAGGCTTGATATTCTGGTAACGAGAGCGTGGAGTAGGTCATAGTTATCTCCTCTCAGTCATGCTAAGGGAACCTCAGCAGAAAGGGCACCGCTGGGTCGAGCGTATGTTCTCATGAGATCGATAAGTCCCTTCGCGACCTTGTATGGATTATTCAGGTTGAAAACATCACCATCAGATCGGATACCATTCATATTTTATCCATTAGGGTCTTGCTTTCACTCACCTCTTCGGCAGGTTTTACCTAGAGTGTAGCATAGTTTTGTCTCGATAAAAGGGGTAAACGGGGAGAGATTCCGGGTGGTCTAAGTGGTCTAAGTGGTCTAAGTGGTCTAAGTGGTCTAAGTGGACTAAGTGGTCTAAGTGGTCTAAGTGGACTAAGTGGACTAAGTGGACTAAGTGGACTAAGTGGACTAAGTGGACTAAGTGGACTAAGTGGACTAAGTGGACTAAGTGGACTAAGTGGACGTTCTTAATTCATTAACCAACCTTTTGGCTGACGATGGGAGCAAGCTCCGGATGGCTTTTGATAAGCTCTCTTCCCCGCATTTACGCAACTGTTACCCCTGACCCGGCAACGAAATCATCTCGGTGATCGTCGCCGGCGAATATGCCGCGCTTCTTGATCCCTCGTACAATAACGTGCTGAAGGATATTCGGGATCTTTATACGGCTGAACGTGGCATGGGGCGGATGAGCAGGATGCACTGCCGCTACTGCGACAAACATTCTGTCCGGTGCATCAAAATTTACGAGATCGCTATCATCCGGAAAACTTTTAAACCTACGATCAGGCTGTTCCTGCAAAGGCACAAGATCGCACTTTGCAGAATTTGCATTGTTACGTAATGCCCACACGAAGGCATCGCCTGGCCGATTGCCCCGTTTTGGCTGCGTCTTATGCTGATATTCGTTCAGAATGCGAAAACTGTCGTCCAGAGCAATGCGTTCCTGCTGCATGATTGCCTGCAACCTGAGTGAACATACTGCGACGCAACAGAGTGACACTCCCTGGTGTTGACCGTTGGCAACGAGAACGAGGTTGGTATCAACAATGCTGGTAACAGGAGTTGTCACTGCTGCTTTTCTCCCGCACAGCGTTTCATGGCGGCAACCGTACGAGCTGTCAGGTCAGCCATTTCGTCGCCGAAAAAGTTCTCCGGCCAGTTTTCAATATCACCGTAAAGATTAAGCTGGAGCGGTTCCAGCTCGGCAGCTTTTCCATTACGATTGCAAAAGTAGATTGCCACGTCATCAGGTGTAAGTTCTCCCTCAGCGATACGCCGCTGTAAACGGTTGAGGAAATGTTCGGAATGGCTTTCGATTATGAGTTGTACGTTCCGGTTGGTACCATCTTCACGAGCTTTGATGGCGGAAATAAACAAATTCGCCAGCTCTGCCTGAACCTGTGGGTGCAGATGGATTTCCGGTTGTTCCATCCAGACAACCGACTCTGGTGGACAATAAAAAGCCTGTACTAAAGCCGGCAACACCTGGGAAACAGCAAACCCGACATCTGTGATCTTGACCGCAGTTGCTCCAGCGTGTGTTCTTACCATCACCTCGTATTCCTTGCGGCCAGCAGCCACCTGTTTGACGGTAAAATCATGAATAATACCAAGATCTTTAAGCCAGGATGCAATAAACTCTGAAAACGGCTGCTGACGTCGCCGCGGACCTCGGGTAAGCTGCCGGTCTTTTGCCTGCCCGGAGAGTAACATCGAGCGCTAGTTGATCACCACGATAACGGGCAAGCTGCAACGGGTCCTTGACCTGAAAAACATGCGGCAACCGCCATTCCAGGCGGAAGTTTAGTGGTTTTGTAAGATCATGTTCAAATATGCAGTCATTGTAGCTACCGAGATCAATCAGCGAATTGGTATCTCACAGATGCAGCGCCCTGCGTCGGTCAGTTGAAAGAGCTGTCTGCTTCAACGCCAGCAACAGATGGCCGAGGCTGCTCTTGCCGGCGCTGTTGGCGCCAAAGATGACGGTTAGCGGAGCAAGCCTCACCGGGCCTGTATCTTGCCAGGCCTTGAAATTCTGAATACGTAGCGATGTAAGCATAATTGACTCCTTACTTTACTTCTTGTCGTTCCAGTACATCCTAGGCAGCAAGCACCAACCTGCCTGTCCGATACTGAGCAGGGCTACCGTTACTGAATTGCTGGTTTCGCCAGGGTCCCGCGGATCGGAATCTGATAATGACCGGGACTGCTGAGGTATTTGCTGAGGAGGATAAAGATAAACTTCTGTCCTTCCAGAAATTCCGGTTTGGGCATAAGTTCGAAGGTCATGTTGAGTGGCGCTGAACCTGGGGGCGAGGCGACTGGCATGTCGCCCTTGAGACGCACGTAAAGACCTTTTCCCTGCAGGGTGAAACTTTCCAGGGAGACCTTTCCTCCGTTCACCCTGCAGATCCCCTGGATCGTTTCATAGGAGGCGTCCGGCAGCGGCATCCCGCTCAGTTTTATCCCTCTAAGAACTGCCCCTTTAACCCACAAGCGCAATTCTCCCCGGTAGTTACCCTCTTTTCCCTGAATAATGGCGCTGGCGTTGAGCGCTCCCTTTACCTCCGCCTCGGTGACCGTACGGAAAAACGGAATATCCCCCAGCGCTACGTCGGCCATCCTTAGCGAAAAACTACGCCTCTTTTGCGGTGAAAAGTCTCCTTCGATGGTTCCCTTTCCTATTTCCCCACGGTAGTTTATCACAACCCTGCCGAGACAGAGGGGGGGGAGGCTGACGCGGAAGGAGACCTTGTCCAGCCTTATCAGGCCGCCGCGGGGATCACTGATTTCCAGGTTCCGGGCCTGAACTCCGATCGGGAAAGCCTTGCCGAAATGGCCTGCCCGCATCGTATAGCCCTGGCGCTCCAGCCCGCTGGTAATTACTGCGAGGATTTCCCGCGTCGGTATGAAAAGGATAGTGAGAATGGTGAACAGCAGCAGCGCCCCGACTATCCCGGCAGAGATGAGCAGCGGTTGCCCCGGTTTCATCTTCGCCCCTGCTGTGAGGTTTTGAGCAAGGCCATTGCAAGAGTCATGTCCAGTTTGGCCGGATCATCGAAGCGGACCTTTAGATGGACCTTTTTGATGGAAACCGGTCGGGTCCCTTTTTGCAGACGATAAAGAAGATTTACTGTATCATTGGCCGTAAGTCCCTCGAGTTTGACCTCGGCTGCATCCTCCAGAAACTCTCCACGATCTTCCCCTTTGATCGGTGTGATCAAGCGGATCTTTCCCTTGAAACCTGCCTCCTCGATGATCTTTGCTGGCGAGTCATCGGCGCGGGTTGAGGTGATGCGGTTCTGGAAACGTGAGGACTGCGTCCGGGCGGAGAGATAACGCTGTTTCAGGGTCATCATCTGCACGAGGTCGCTCTCGCGTGAGCTCCGTTTTTTTACAAGGAGCGTGATCCTTTCGTTGGTGTGCGAGAGTATAATTACCAGAAGGAGGAAGAGCGATACTCCCGCTCCTAAATGCAACCGGGTTCTGCTTTCAAGGTTTTTGAACCGTTCGACCAGGAAGCCAAGGTAATTTCTCATTTGCTCCCCTCCTGCAGCGTTCCATGGAATGTGAAGGTGACGTTCCCGTCTGCCCTTGGCTTTATTTCACCGACATCGCCTTTGGTGAACATGTTGCCAGTTCGAGCTTTGAAGTCGTTTACCGCCTGGAATGAGACAGCTTCCCCCTTGAGACGTACCTGGTTTTCTTCAATCTCCGTCTCGAAAAAACCGTTGATCCCGTCGCCTTTCAGTGCGGCGAGCTTTTTCAGTGTTCCGAGCGGATCCTCTGTGGCGGCTCCACCACCCATTCGTTTGATTTCCGACTTGATTTCAGCTACTTCATCGACCGGCTTTTTCCGGTTCGGAAATATTTCCTTGTACATTCCCCGGATCGAACTGTTGATCGAATCGAGATCTTTATTTACCAGGTAATAGCGGACAGCCGTCTCGACAAAGAGAAGGAGTACGAACAAGGCGGCGAGAGCTGCCGTAAACCTTAATTTATTCCTTACCCTTTCGAAGCCGGCCGTGTAGGCCAGATCTCCGTACCTGAAGTTGACAATGCCAGGGGAAAAAGCCGCGCGAGCCGTGGCCCAGGCACTAGCTAATTCCACCGCCACCGCACTGTTCTCGCCGAACGCCTCAGCCAGTTCAGCGGTGACCGGAAGCCTTGAGAGGGAGAGGAGTTCTTCTCCCCCCGTGGAAATGGGAAGATCCTTCAGAGCGGCTGCGTTGCCAATCAGGAAAAGCTGCCTGACCGTCACCCCTTTGCCCAGTTCAAGCGCGGCCAGGGTCTTTTCGATTTCCCGGGTCGACGCATCTCTTCCTAGCGAACGAAAGTAGAAAGGTTCCCGGTCATGGTAGACGACCAGGGCCGAACCGTCGGAAAGGGCCACGGTCCCATATGCGTTTTCCGGAAGAAGCGATTGCCACTGAAAAGGTGCGGAGGTCACTATCTGTGGTTCCAGTCCGGCGTCGAGCATGATTTTTGTCATTGCAGCGACATCTGAACGTCTCGTCCAGATCGCGAGGAGTGCGGCCCCCTTTAAAGACAGGGTGTCAAATATCAGTTCATCGCTGTCAACCGCAGTTTCACCCTTTAATTCCAGAGGGAGTATCTCCCTCAGCTTTTTACGGTCGGAAATAGGTATTTCCAGCTCGCGAGAATAAAATGATGACGGATCGAGACAAAGAACGACCCTTGTATTCCCCTCCAGAGGCGCCGCATGCTCCTGTAGTAGGAGTTGGAAAGAGGCTTCGTTTTCCATTGGGCGGGTTAGCGCCGCTGTGAAGGTAAGGAGATTCCCCTTGCGGCGGAACCGGGTGGCAGTAGCACTATCCCTGCAGACCTCTATAATCAGTAAATCCATTACAATTCTCTCCAATAAAGAACCTTGCCGTCTAAGGTTACAACTGCTTCAACGCTCCGGGTGGTTTCGTTCACCCGGGCCTGCGAGAGGATACGAAAGGTAGTTCCCTTTACCGTCACCTTGTTCTGGAGGCCGATGCCGATCCCTTCAAGACCGGGGATTCTGGTTATCTCGCCACTCTTTATCGGGGTGGTTTTGCGATACTCAAGAACCCGCCTAGCCAGGTCAATGTTCATTCCTTCAAGGGCGGCAAGTACCTCGAGCGGCGCAGTGTTGATGTTTACCTTGCCGGAAGAGATTCCTGCAGCTGCATCGCCATATATTGTGACAAAAGGGGCCACTTTTTCCACTGTCTTTTCGTCGAAACCCTTGATGAGCCGCAACTCATCGAGGGTCTCCAGCGCCGCGTTCTTTGCCTCGTACGGGTTCTGCAGCGATTTATAATATGATGTCTCGGCGCCGCCCGGGCGAGGCGAGTCATTATTGTCTGTCCAGTCTATAACGGCATCACAAAGGTCGGTGGGAACTTTGAGAGATGTAAAGAGCCTGAGGAGCATCGGCTGACTATTGGTCAGGGTGCCGTTGGGAAAGACCAGAGAGTTGAGGTTTATCTTACCGTCCTCCTCGGCTATTTTCACACTGAGCGTACCTTTTTCATCCGGCAGTTCCAGTGGTCTGGCCCATTGGTCTAGGAGGGAAGAATATTCCTGGCCCGCCAAAAGTGTCTGCAGCAACCTGGTGCCTCCCGTAACTCCGGAATCGGCCAGGAGGCTCGCCTGCTGGGCATCAGCAAAACTCCTGTTAAGAGTGGTTTCTACATACACCTCGTGGATGAACTCCGTAGCCAGTGCCACCAGGAGGGCGGAAATTATCAGGGTAATAACCAGGGCAAACCCTCTTTCCCCTGTCATTGCGCCACTCTCAGGTTAGTCACGGCAGAAAAATCCTGCTTTTGTTCTCCATCCTGAACTGTAAGGGTCACCCTCACTGCCTTGGGAAGGCCGTTGTTCAAGGCAGTATCCCAACTTTTCACCCAGTCGTTCCCGTTGTAGCATTCTACCAGGAAACCCTGTAAAGCTTCCATCTGCGGATATGTGACCGGTCTGTTATGGAGATAGGGATCCGTCTCCTCCCGCGTCAGCTGAATCTTTCCATCTTTTTCAACAGTATTGTAGCGGAGAGTAGCAATGTCGGAAGTAGGGACGGTTCCCGCCAGCGAAATGGTGACAGTCGTAAAATCGAGCGAGGAGGCCGGTTTGCCGAAGGTGTCCCGGTCTTCGACAACAAAATGAAGCCTCTTGTTATCCTTTTTATAGAATGTTGAGGCGAGTTCTCTCCTCAGCATGTCAAGCGTCGTCCGTACTTCACGAATGTTTTCCATGCGGGCGGAGGCGCTGTCACGACCTTTCATTACGGCAAAAAAGGTCCCGTACAGAGTACCGCTCAGTAAGACCAGGAGGGCGATGGCGATAAGAAGTTCCAGTAGCGTGAAGCCTTTATTTTGCCACATAATGGACAAGAGAGAGTGACCTCCTCGCCTTTCCCCATGTTGCCGTAAGGGTCAGTTTTTTGAATAAAGCAATCGCAGTGCCGGCAGTCTCCATCTTCCAGGAAATATCCGGCCGGTCCGGACCGAAGGTTCCCTCCTCGACCCCCGGAGACGCAGCTTTTTTTACCAGTTCCAGTTCTTCGAGCTTTGCCCTGGCGAGGAGGAGGAGAGTGGTCTCCTCCCTGTCTCGCGCAACAATGGAGAGATGGTAGTTGAAAGCGGAAATTACCGTGAGAATAACTCCTGTCATGATGGCCAGCGCTATCATGATTTCCAGGAGAGTGAAACCCTTCATGTCACGCCTCCGCTGTAGTTATCGAACACCTTTACCCGGCCGCTGCGCGGATACGCCTGCACGGCATAGTAATGCCCTTTTGTCGAAAGGAGATGAATAGTGACAAATTCACGGAGGCCCATCGGCCCGAAATCAAGCGGGAATTTCCCACTGGTGATTTTTCCGATGCGTGAAGAAATGACATCGGCGATCCTGATTTCACCTGCCAGCAATTTCCTGCTCAGGAGAAGGTCTGGGGCTGTTTCCTCGCTCCCATCGGCGCCGATCTTTTTTATCGCCAGAGTGGAATCATCCAGGTTGATCCAGATTCTGTAGGAACCTTTGCTGGTGATGGCCAGATTTTCCAGGTACCGGATGGTTGCGGCAATGGACCTTGCCGAGGAACGCAACTCCCCCCTGTCACCCGCTGAAGGAAGCTTTGGGTATACCAGTAGTGCGATGATGGAGAGGATGAAGATGACCACCAGCATCTCGATCAAGGTAAAGCCACCGTTAAGGCTAGCGGAGGTCCCAGCTTTCGATGTCTGCATTCTTACCTTCCCCTCCCTTGACGCCGTCGGTGCCGAAGGAATGGAGGTCGTAGTCGCCATGTTCACCGGGTGAAAGGTAGAGATATTCATTGCCCCATGGATCTTTAGGCGCGGTACTGGCCTCCAGGTATCCCCCCTCGCGGAAATTTTTGGGGATAACACCAGTGGTCGGTTTGGTGATAAGCGCCGTCAACCCCTGTTCGGTGGAGGGGAAGACTCCGTTGTCCAGCTTGTACAGTTTCAAAGCGCTCTCCAGATTACGTATCTGGACCTTGGCGTCTGCAATTTTGGCGTCATCGGTCCGCCCGATAATTTTCGGACCGACCAGTATTGCCAGCAGGCTCAGGATCACTATGACAACCATAATTTCAATAAGGGTAAAACCGCTGTTAGCGTGAACAGGTGACTTCATATTCAATAACCTCCGGAGTTAAGCTGAACCTTGACGTTCTCACTTGATCAATTCGTTTAACTGGAATATCGGGAGGAGAACTGCCAGGACGACAATACCGACAGCCACACCCATCGCCAGGACCATGAGCGGTTCCAGCAGGGCCATGAACCGGGCGACCGACGAGGTGAATTCTTTTTCGTAGGCTTTTGCCGCCTTGAGCAGCATCTCCTCCAGTTTCCCCCCCTGTTCACCGACTGCCACCATATGGACCAGGAGGGGGGGGAAGAGGGTGCTGGCTCTGAGTGAGGAGGAGAGACTTCCCCCCTCTGCAAGGTCCTCTCTGGCAGTCTTGAAAAAAAGGCGGTAGCTTCTGTTTACGACAACTTCACCTGTTATTTCAAGGGCTTTCATGATAGGCACTCCGCTTGTGAGGAGCAGACCGAGTATCTTGGCAAATCTGGCAAGGATAAGCCTGCGAAAGAGGGGACCGAGTAATGGGATTTTGAGTTGCAGAGCATCAATCTTGCGGCGCATCGACTCCTGTTTTGACGCCTTTTTCCATGCCAGGACGCCGACTGCGCCGAACAGCAGCAGTGCCCACCACCCTGTGCGGATCAGATTACTCGTTTTGATGAGGAGAAGGGTGATGAGTGGCAAAGTGGCCTTGTTCTGTTCGAAGATGACGACGATTTTCGGAACTACGACTGCGAGGAGGAAGATCATTACTCCCGAGCCTACGATTACCATCAGCACCGGATAAGCGAGGGAGGTAGTTATCCTGCTCCTCACTTCCTCCTGATCTTCCAGAAAATCGGCCAGCCGCTCCAGGATAATTTCCAGCGCGCCGCTTGCCTCACCAGCGGCAACCATGCTGGTAAAACTTTCACTGAAGACATGGGGTTCTCCAGCCATCGCCTTGGCCAGAGTTGACCCTTCTGCCAGTCTTTCCCTCACCCTGCCGAGGACCTGCTTGAGTTCGCCCGGCGCCTCCTGTTCGTAAAGGGTCGAAATCGCCTCAAAGATCGGAACCGCCGAACCTGCCAGGGTTGCCAGCCGCCTGGTAACCAGGGAAATCTCCGCCAGGCCGATACGGCGGCGGAATAGGCGCCATCCAACTCCTGCCGAGGTATCGTCAAGAGCGACAATCTCCCGTGGATAGAGAGAGTCCTTTTTGAGCCGAGCCCTTGCCTCCCTGGCACTGTCTGCCTCGATGGTCCCGGTGATAGGGCTTCCCCCTGCGTTATACGCGCTATAGCGGAAGGTCGGCATAATCCTCCTGGGTTACCCGCATTACCTCCTGGATGGTGGTGATGCCGGCAGCTGCTTTTCCCAGTCCGTCATCACGCAGGGTCTTCATCCCTTTAGATATCGCATATTCTTTGATTTCTCCGGCAGGGGCCTGCCTGATTATCATTGAGCAGATATCGGCATCGACCAGCAAGAGTTCGTGGATCAGGGTACGCCCAATGGTTCCCAGGCCGAAGCATTTATCACACCCCGTGCCGCGATAGAGAACCGGGGGGAGGGTTATTCCGGGATATAGCTGTTCCGGCCGGTACCCCTCCCTGCAGTGCGGGCAGATCAGGCGGACAAGGCGCTGGGCAAGGACGGCGCTCAGCGAAGAGGCGATCATGAACGGCTCGATCCCCATATCGATCAGCCTGGTGATGGCAGTTGCCGAGTCGTTCGTGTGGAGGGTTGAAAGGACAAGGTGACCGGTAAGGCTTGCCTGAATGGCTATCTCTGCCGTCTCCGTATCCCGTATCTCTCCGACCATGATAATATCCGGGTCCTGTCGGAGTATGGATCGAAGCCCGTTGGCGAAGGTCAAATCTATCTTCGGATTTACCTGTATCTGGCCGACACCTTTCAACTGGTACTCGATCGGGTCTTCGACGGTGATAATGTTCTTTTCCGATGAATTCAAGCGGCTGAGTGATGCGTACAGGGTGGTTGACTTGCCGCTGCCGGTTGGACCTGTTACCAGGATGATCCCGTTGTTGCGGCAAAGAAGGCGCTCCATGGTGGTCACCCCGTCACCCGAGATTCCGATATCCTCCAGGGAGAGGACCCCTTTTTTCTTGTCCAGAAGTCTGAGGACGACCCGTTCTCCGAAGAAGGTCGGGATAATGGAGACCCTGATGTCGATATTCCTCCCCGCAACGATCACCCGGATCCGGCCGTCCTGAGGGAGCCTCTTTTCGGCTATATTGAGTCCGGACATGATCTTCACCCTTGAGATCAGCGACTCCTGGACAACCTTGGGTGGCGCCAGCATCTTGTAAAGAATTCCGTCTATCCTGAAGCGGACTTCCACTTCACGTTCATATGGTTCTATATGGATATCACTGGCCCGTTCCTTGACCGCCTGAAACAGGATGGAATTCAATAGCCGTATCACAGGCGCTTCATCGGTCAGGTCGAGCAGGTCACGAGGTTCGTTCAGTTCGGAAGCGATGGTGTTGAGATCTTCCCCTTCAAGTTCTTCAATAACTTCCTGTGCGGAGCTTGACATCCTGGTATAAAGGCGGTTGACCGCCTCCAGGGTTGCCTGCGGCGGAACGGCAATGGCCAGCACCGGCAGCCCGAAAAGACCACCCACTTCATCAAGTGCAAGGAGGTTGGCGGGTTCACTGGCGGCAACGAGGAGTTTCCCGTTTTCTTCCCGGAGCGGAAGGAGGCGGTTGCTGCGGGCGAAAGCCAGCGGTAGCCGCGCCAAGATGGAGGTGTCCACCTCTGAATCGATGATTTCGCTCTGGAACGGGATGCCAAGCCGGGTGGCAATGGCCTCCAGGGAAGAGGCTTCTGTCATAATTATTTCCTGTAACCTCAAAGCCCCCCTTTTGCAGAGGGAGGATTAAGGGCGATTTTAGGTGCGGCTGACTGATTGCTCCCCTCACTCTAACCAAAATCTTCCTGATTAGCGTCAACCTTCCGCTATGGTATATTGTGTCACCATCAAGGAACCGGTCGCATCTCCCTGTCGAGATTGAACGGCTTGTCGCTCTGCGTCTCCTGTTCGAATCGGGCCTTCTGCTTTTCGGAGACCTGAGCCATATCCTGTGCGGATTTGATAATGCGCGGCGTCAGCATTATCAGTAGATTGGTCTTTGTCCGCTGGGTCGACTTGGTCTTGAAGAGCCAGCCGAGCAGAGGGATGTCACCGAGTATCGGGATCTTGACGACCGTGTTTCTGTCTTGATCCTGGATCAGTCCGCCGATTACCACAGTATCCTTATCTTTTACAACTACCGAGGTCTTTGCGGAACGCTTGGTTGTGATAATATCCGAGGCTTCTCCCGAGCTAAGCGCAGTCTTGATCGCCGAAATCTCCTGGTAAATGTCGAGCTTCAGGTAGTCGCCTTCGGTTATCTGGGGAGTGATACGGAGGATAATACCGGTATCTTTCCTCTCGATATTGGACGTTTGTGCCACGCCGGTACTGTAAGAAGTAGTTGATGTCATAAAGGGTACGTTCTCGCCGACGAAGATCTCTGCTTCCTTGTTGTCCGAGGTCATGATGGTCGGTGTGGAGAGGACATTGACCGTTCCATCACTGAAAAGGGCGTTGATATTAGCCCCGATCCGGATATTGCCCAAGGTTCCAAGTGCTTTAACAATTGCAATCTGTTGCGGAGTCGATTGGCCCAGGATATTGAACGGGTCAAATACCCCCGCTGTGGCAGTGTCCCCAAAGACCCCCCCCCCTGCAACCCCTATCTGAGTGCCTAATTCCTTCAGTTTGTCGAGAGATATCTCGGCAATCACCGCCTGTACGAAGACTTGCCTGCGCCGCCTGTCGAGTTTCTGTATCACCTGGAGCAAATTGTGGTAATCGCCGGGCGAAGCCAGGATGACCAGCGAATTGGTTGCCTTGTCAGGAGTCATGATTATCTTTCCCCCTTCAAAGGCGGACTGTTGCGGATTGGCGCCTGCTTGCCCGGGGGTTACGGCCGATTCCTTGACTATTGCTTCGAGCACCTTGGCTGCTTCGGTGGCGTCGGCGTTTTCCAAGCTGTAGACATTGATCTTGCAGCTGGAACTTGGAGAGGCGATGTCGACTATGGCAATCAGGTTTTTGATACCATCCTTTTCCTTGGCGCTACCGAAGATGATCAGGGCGTTCAGTCGGGCATCCGGAACTATCAACCCTCCCGATGCGGAAGTTACACCCTGTCCCATGGTCCTGGCTGAGGCCGCTTTATCCCTGGAGCCCTGCCATTCACGGACCAGGTTGGCAACATTCTCGGCAGAGGCGTTCTTCAGAAAAACCAGTTCCGCTCCCTCGCGGCGCTGGCTGGTGTCAATTATCTTGAGAATACCCTGTATTTTTAGCACGTTCAGGTCTGAATCGACCATCAGCAACATGTTGGAAGGGCCGAATGAGGCTATATACCCATCCTTTGAGACTACCGGCTGGAGAAAGGTCACAGCCTCCGTGGAGGAAATATTTTCCAGTGGAATGACCCTGGCAACATAGGCATCGTTTACCGGTCCCTTTTCCTTGCCGGAAAGAATATTCATCCCCGCCTGTCTGGCTGAGGATATCGGGACAATTTTGTAGACTTTGCCTGCCTGGATGGAGGTAAACCCCTTCAGTTCAAGCACCGAAGTGAAGACATTAAAGGCATCGTCGGGGGAAAGCTTGGAAGGGGAAAAAACAGATATTTTTCCTTTTACCCGTTCGTCCATCACAAAGTTTTTCCCGGTCAGTTCGCTGATGAACTTTACCATTGTGGAGATGTCCACATCAGTGAAATTGAGCACAACCCCCTTGGCCAGGGCCGGGAGCGGTCCCAAGAGGGAAATGAGCAGGGCAAGAGCCCATAAAACGGGTAAGATTCTTTTCAAGATAACCCTCCAGGAGCGGCCAGGGGCAAGGAGCGAAAGTTCAAGGGAAGAGACCGGAGCGGATTTCTCTCTCTTGATTCGCAGGTTGCCATTCGCCCCCCTTTATCGTATGTCATAATTAAATGTTGTCGGTTGGCCGTTCCGTATCAGGTCGAGCTTGATTTTGCTCTGTCCCTTCAGGGAGACCAGAGACTGTATCGCCTTGTCAGGCGAATCGATGCTGAAGTCGTTGATGCGGAGCAGCGTATCACCATTTTTGATCCCTACCATGCCGAATATCCCGGAAGGCTTTACCTCCAACGCTTTAAACCCCTCAACTTTGCCGTCCTTCAGGCTTGGGAGGAGCCGGGCATCGGTCATAATCTGACCCATATTGTCCAGGGAGGCGTTCAGTGCCCGCTGGTCAATCACATAGCTTCCAGGAGCCACCATCTTCGGATTCAGTCCGCCGGCTGTCTGCTCTGCAGGGGTCGGCTTCTTTCCCCCCTCTTCGGTCACTGCGGTGGGTGTCAGGACCTTTACCCGTTTCCCCTCCGAGAGGATTTCGGCAGAATCTTGTCTGACGGATACAAGTCTGCCGAGATCAAAAACCTTGTCGCCCAGTCTGAATACCAGCTCTTCATGGGTGCTCGATCGAAGGATCATTGCATATGTCTCACGGGGCGAACCGATGGCAGTTCCAAGAAGGAGGAGATCGTTGGGAGAGGTGCCCTGATTTTGTGCCGAACTCTGGAGAATGGGAAAAAGTTTCCCTTGTGTTGCTTTACCGAACAGCCCCTTTTCGAGAATGGATGCATAATCAAGGAGGTTTTCACCACCGGGATCCGAAGCAATCGCGCCGGTTTTTACTTCCTTTCGCGGAAAGGCTCTGGCCAACCGGGAGGAAATCAGGTCTGAGGTAATCATGGCAAGCACCGCGATTATGAAAACCGAAAATACGATATTTGCCGCAATAATCTTATTATGCATGAAGATGCCTGTTGTGGTATAAGGTGATTCGAGCAACTATAATATAGTTGCTCGGTTACAACAAGTCAAAAGGTAGAAAATATGAAGAGGCTTTTCATTTTCGCTCAGGTTCATATAACTGGGCATTCTGGTGGAGATATTGGAAACTATAGTCGTTGCGGCCGCTACAGCAGGAGAAATCTCTTTACTGGTAAAAATGACGAACGCCAAAGAGGCCCTGTCAAGAGGCCTTACTGATCTGCATGAGTGGGAATGCGGATCTAAACGGGTCATTCTTGCAGTTACGGGGGTAGGGAAGGCCAATACGGCTGCTTTACTGGCAATCTTGATCGACAGGTTTTCACCCGGGCGCCTTATAAACATCGGGTGTGCTGGCGCCTATAACGGCAGTCGACTCGCAGTAGGCGCTCTGGCAATTGCTACTGCAGAAATATATGGGGATGAAGGGGTGTTGACCCCTCTGGGGTGGAGAC
Source organism: uncultured Geobacter sp. (assembly GCA_903915655.1). GTDB lineage: Bacteria > Desulfobacterota > Desulfuromonadia > Geobacterales > Geobacteraceae > CAIWTU01. The sequence continues at coordinate 20,701 of CAIWTU010000002.1, read as the reverse complement.
CCCTGGATTGCATCGGCATCCCGCTTCTGAAAGTGCAGGGGAAGGGGTATTTTAACGAGATCCCGCTCTCATCATCCCTTGTTGAAAGGGCGATCGGCTTTGCTGCTGCAGGGGCCATTCCGCTCCTGAGCGGTAAGTTTGTAACTGTTTCCACCTGCAGCGGGACTGCGGAGAGGGGGAGGGAGTTGTCCGGCCGCTTCTGTGCAATCTGCGAGAACATGGAGGGGGCGGCAGCAGCACACGTTGCCCTTATGCACGGGGTTGAATTTATGGAGATCCGCGGCATAAGCAATATGGTTGAGGATAGGGATCTCTCCCGCTGGGATATTGCCACTGCCGCAGAAAATGCTCAGCGCTTCATTCATGCCTTTATCGGGGCGCTTTAGTAGAGTGATGTCGAAGCCTCGATGTCTCAGCTCTCCACCCTTTGAAAAGCTCGGGGCGAACGAAAAGGTCCTGAATGAAAGAGCGCCGGCTTTCCCCTGCCGACTTCTGGATGTGAAAAGGAGAGATGCAACATGAAACCTTTGACCCTCGGTTATTCGCCCTGTCCCAATGATACCCACATCTTTTATCCGCTGATCCATGGAAGAATTGATAGCAGGGGGCTCCGTTTCAGAGAACGTCTGGAGGATGTTGAAACACTGAATCAGCTCGCACTGACGGGAACCTTGGATGTCAGCAAGGTCTCCTGTCATGCCGCAGGTCTCATTCTCGATGAATACTGCATCTTGCGTTCCGGAGGAGCTTTCGGGAGAGGGTGCGGGCCGCTGGTGGTTTCGCGAGGCCATATAGATATGGCCTCGCTGAAGGGGAAGAGAGTGGCCCTTCCTGGACGCTATACAACGGCTTCACTTTTGTTCCAGATTTATGGACCCGGCGACCTGGAAACGCTCTTTATGCCTTTCCATGAGATAATGGGGGCGGTCTCGCGTGGTGAGGCGGATGCCGGAGTGATTATCCATGAATCACGATTCACATTCGCATCGTACGGCTTGAAAAACATTATGGACCTGGGTGTTTGCTGGGAGTCTGAAACTGGCTATCCAATCCCTTTGGGATGCATTGTTGCCAAACGTTCGCTCGGGGAGAATCTGCTCAGCGGTATTGACCGGGCTCTCCGGGAGAGTGTTGCCTATGCCGGTTCAGATCCTGACGAGGCGCTTGCCTACATACGGAGGCATGCATATGAGATGAGCGACGAGGTCTGCGCTGCCCACATCAGGCTGTATGTCAACGACTTTTCCCTTGACCTTGGCCCGGAGGGGATGGCCGCGCTTACTGCTCTTCTGGCGAGGGCCGCTGCAAAGGGGCTGGCGCCTGAATCTGTAAAAAAAATATTCTATCAGCCGGAGTGAATTTGGTGCGAGTCATTTTATAAACAATACAATAGCTAATTATTATAAGTGGTTAGCTTGCCTTGTTCGGGTGCCCTGCGGTTGATTGGTTGACATGCGGATAACTTTCCGGTATAGTCCCGACTCGCCCAAAAAGGAGGTGCCGGTGGCATCGCTGAACCGTAGCTGTATTTTGGCACTGCTTCTGTTTTTGTGCCAAATGCCGCTTCTTCTGATACAGACACTTCCCTTGCAAGCAGAAGAAATCGCACCAGTTGTAGAAGAGGGACAGGGTGGCCGTGACCTTGCATCAGCAAAAGAGGCCGCCGGCGTAAAAGGAGTAGCGACCTATTACGCTAAACGTTATAACGGAAGAAAAACAAAAACGGGAGAGAGGTACAGGCCTGAAAGGCTGACAGCCGCTCATCCCACTTTCCCCATGGGGACAAAAATCAAGGTAGTAAATCTTGAGAACCAGCATGAAGTGTCAGTAAGGATTAACGATCGCTGTCGAAAAAGAAAGTGTCCGAATGTTGACCTTTCCAGGGCGGCGGCCAAAAAACTCGGGTTTTTAGGGAGGGGGTTGGCAAGAGTGCGTATAATTCCCCTGAGAGATGAACCCTCTTGACAAGAGATGAATGACCTCTTGTTGACAAAAAAATGAATTGGGCGAACAAAAAAGGGAGGCCGGGTCGATTGATTGACCCGGCCTCCTTTTTTGTCAAATGGAAACTATTTTACGACTGAGTCCGTTTTTTCTTGCCGGCAGGGGCCGTCTTTTTTTTCGTCTTGCCGCTCTTTTTTGTCTTGCTCACTTTGCTATTCGCTTTAGCATGTTTCGACTTAGCCGATTTAGCCGATTTTCCACGATATTTTCTGCGAGATAGTTGCAGCTCCGGTGAAAGCTCGTCTTTGATGTTGCTCAGCAGTACGGAAGTTTCCTCAAGTCCGGGATCAGCCTTCTTGGCGCTTTCCAGCGCTTCCCTGGCTTCGGCAAAGCGACCGGTCTTCAGGTATACCCTTCCCATTGCGTTAAGAGCCTTGGCGTGGTCACTTTTAAGCGCTACTGATTTTTTATATTCAGCCGTGGCAGAGTCGTAATCCTTCTTGAATTCGTAAATGAGGCCGAGTTTGTAATGGCTGTTAGGGTTGCTGGGAGCGAGTTCGACATTTTCTTTCAGGAGAAATATTATTTCATCATATTTTTTCTTTTTCACGTAGATTGCAACAAGCGAGTTACTTGCTTCAGCGTCATCCCTTTTCAGGCGCAGCACTTCTTTGTAATGCGGTTCGGCCTCATCATCCTGAAGGTTTTTCCGGTAGAGGTTGGCCAGTTCCCTGTGTGCTTCCAGGTTGTTGGGGTCAAGTTTCAATGTTTCTCGGTATTCGCTAATTGCTTCTTTAAAATTCTTGCTTCCCGTGTATACCTTGGCGAGCTTGAAATGTAAAAGTGGATTATCATTTTTTTCTTTTATCAGTTCCTTGTACTGTTCTATAGCTTGAGGATAACTACCTCGCATTGTATAGATTTCAGCCAGTCGCTGACGAATAGGGGCTTTCACCTGAGATTTTTTCAGGGCTTCCCGGTATTCGACCACCGCCTCGTCAAATAGCCCCTTCTTCTCGTATAATGCGCCGAGGTTCATATGGACAGCGCTGTTGTCGTCGGTGAGGTGTATAGCCTCTTTATAGGCGGCAAATGCTTCTTCATCACGTCCTGCAGCTGTGTATGTGTCACCAAGTTTCAGCAGGGTATAGTGCTCCTTAGGTTTTTCCCTGAGTGCCAGGCGAAGTTCCGTGACCGCTTTATCATAGTCACCCAACTTCAGATATTCGTTTCCCTGACGCAACTGTTGCATCAGCCCTTCCGAACGGTTTACCCCTGCCAGCTGATATTCATTTTCAGCTGTCCTGAGATCTCCCGTTTTCTCGAAGGCCTCCCCCAGCAGTCGGTGGGTTTCCTTGTTTTGAGGGTTTAACCCCTCTGCTTTCTTGAGTTCTTCAATCGCCTTGTCCGACTTCTCTGTATGCAGGTAGAGTTTGGCCAGCCCGAGTCGTGCGCTTTCGCTTCCGGGCTCCAGTGCGATTGCCTGTTTGTATTCCTCTTCCGCCTTGTCCGAACGTTTCTGATTGCTGTAAATTTCGGCGAGCCCGACATGGAGGGACGCGTCGCCCGGCAAGCCTTTCAATGCTTCATTGTAGTGGTAAAAGGCAAGTGGGTAGAGCTTCTTTTCGTTGAATATTTTCGCCAGAGCCTTGTGGTAGCGTGGGTCCGCAATTGCGGCTACCGCCTTGGTGAGCTCAACGGCTGCTTCATCCTGCTCCCCTTTTTGGAGATAAGCCAGACCAAGCTTGCCGTCTGCTTCGGGGAACTGGGGGTCATCCTTCAGGCTTTCCTTGTACTCTGATATGGCTCCATCCAGATTGCCCTCCCGCTCCTTGCTCAGCCCCTTTACATAATGGCCTGCTGCACCCGCAGGGCAGAGTTCGAGAATCTTTTTCTCGGCCTGGCTTCTTTGCAGATCGTCCTTTGTTGCTGCCAGGCTGCCGGCAACTTTCTTGGCTTGGATGCATTTGTCTTTTATTAGTCCTAAAGACCAGTCAAAACCGCAGGTTAGGAGTGCGGAGAGAATTAGTGCTGGTACGACAATATATTTTTTCATAGCAGTCCTCTTTTTCCTGTTCTTGAATTATGTTTCTGTCCGGGAAGAGCGCTTTCCGGTTTGACCTGCGGATAGGCATTATTGCCCGGTTATTTGACGGAAAGTCGTCCGAGCATTGGCGTCCTATGTCGTGCGTCCCAGGTCAAAAAGCATTCCCGCATCAGAAACCGTCCTGATATAAGACGGAATTCGATAACCAGCGGATTATACACATCTTGCTTTTTAAATTCAAATTTTATCCGTGTTGAAGTCAAATTAGATTTGATTTAATTGTAATCGGGTTGGTTTGGGGAGGAGGAGAGGCTTCTCTCTTCCCTTTGGCTGAGTAGACTGCAACCTAAGGCTGATTGGTCGGGAATTGCTCCAGAGTCATCTACTTTGGAGTTGACGCCGTAAAGGATATGGCTTACATTGTGACAGGTAGATTTCGTAATGGCACGGAGTGTGAAGGAGAGTTGCCGCAACAGTTTTTTTCCGGTGAAATGGCTGAAACCCATTTCACTTAAATTTTTTGCCGGAGCGATTTGCGCCCAAGAGGGAGATATGGCTTTGCTTCCCAAAGACTTGCCTGATCTGTTTTACTCTTTTCAACAACAGATGGATGAACTCTTTGAAAGGTTTTTCCCTGCAGAAAAGAAAGGGAATTATGGTGAGAGGGAGTACCTGCCGCTGATTGACTGTTTTGAAACGGTTGAACACTATATTGTTGAAATCGAATTGCCCGGCTTTTGCCGTGAAGATTTGAACCTAACTATTTTTCAGAATTTACTGATCATTGATGGTCTCAAGCTTGAGGAAGAAAAAAAGAAAACAGTAAATTACATCTGTCTGGAGAGGGAATTCGGACGTTTCAGCAGGACTTTGGAAATTCCGCTCATCGTAGATTTTTGCGGGGTCAAGGCCCGTTACGAGAAAGGGATACTCTCTGTTTCTTTTCGCAAAATATCTGAGGCCGGGGTGATTATGAAGGTTATACCGATAGAATAAGGAGAGAAAAATGGAAAACAATCAGGAAAAGGAAGAGCTGAAGATACCTGAAATATTGCCTTTGCTTCCTGTAAGGGATGTAGTGGTTTATCCCTATATGATAATCCCGCTATTTGTTGGGAGGGAGATTTCAATCAGTGCCGTAGATTGGGCTCTCTCAAAAGACAGGCTGATTTTTCTTGCGACGCAGAAGGATATCGCTGACGAAGAACCTGCTGCCGATTCCATCTATACCGTTGGCACAGTGGCAATGATCATGCGTATGCTGAAGCTTCCCGATGGCCGGGTAAAAATTCTTGTCCAGGGACTTGCAAAGGGGAGAATTACGGAGTTTGTAGATACAAAGCCGTTCTTTTCCGTCCATATAGAAAGAATCTTCGAGCCTGTAGTCGTGGAAGAGGCCTTGGAAACGGAGGCTTTGATGCGGACGATCAAAGAGCAGCTTTCCAAAATAATCTCTATGGGGAAGATGATTTCTTCGGAAGTTACTGTAATTGTCGAGAATATGCAGGATCCGGGCAGCCTTGCCGACCTCATTGCCAGCAATATTGGACTGAAGGTTGAGGAGGCACAGCGCCTCCTTGAAACGGTTGATCCGATTGATCGTCTGAAAAAGGTTAACGAATATCTGAGCAAGGAACATGAACTCCTTGCAATGCAGGCCCGGATTCAGTCGGCGGCCAAGGAGGAAATGGGCAAAACCCAGCGTGAGTATTACCTGCGTGAACAGTTACGGGCAATTCAACAGGAATTGGGGGAGACGGATGCCCGCAGCGAAGAGATGGCCGAATTGAAAAAAGGTATCGAAGATTCCAAAATGCCTGCACCTGTTGAAAAGGAGGCGCTGAAACAGTTAGGCAGGCTTGAGCAGATGCACCCTGACGCAGCAGAAGCGAACATGATACGGACTTACCTCGACTGGATGGTAGAGCTTCCCTGGAGTAAATCGACGAAGGACTCCCTTGATATAAAACGGGCCAAGGAAATTCTTGATGAGGACCATTATTACCTGGAAAAAATCAAGGATAGGATTCTTGAATTCCTTGCGGTCCGCAAGCTGAAAAAGAAGATGAAGGGGCCCATTCTCTGCTTTGTGGGCCCCCCGGGTGTCGGCAAGACCTCTCTGGGCAAATCCATTGCCCGTGCAATGGGGCGTAAATTTGTTCGGATATCTCTAGGGGGCGTAAGGGATGAAGCTGAGATTCGAGGGCACCGCCGCACTTATGTGGGGGCATTGCCCGGCCGTATCATTCAGGGATTAAAGCAAGCGGGGACAAACAATCCGGTTTTCATGCTGGACGAGATTGACAAGATAGGCGCGGATTTCCGCGGGGACCCCTCGGCTGCCCTCCTTGAGATACTGGATCCCGAGCAGAACCATGCTTTCTCGGACCACTATATAAATCTTCCATACAACCTTTCCAATGTCATGTTCATTGCTACAGCCAACCAGATAGATCCGGTGCCGAGCGCCTTGCGCGACAGGATGGAGGTTATCAATCTTTCAGGGTATACGGAAGAGGAAAAACTTCAAATAGCTAAACGTTACCTCGTCCCGCGACAGGTTCAGAATAACGGGATTACAGAAAAAATCATTACTTTCTCAGATGAATCTATAAATACGATCATAAGCAAATATACCCGTGAAGCAGGGTTACGCAACCTGGAGCGGGAAATTGGCTCAGTTTGCCGGAAGGTTGCCCGCAAGATTGCCGAAGGAAAGAATAACCATTTCATGATAAACACAACAGCAGTCGCGAAATATCTCGGGCCGACCAAATTTCTGCGTGAAGCCGAGATGGAAAAGAATGAAACGGGGGTCGCGACAGGGCTTGCCTGGACGCCGGTCGGTGGCGAGGTTCTTTTCGTGGAAGCCACCGTCATGAAGGGGAAAGGCGGGCTGACACTGACGGGTCAGTTGGGGGATGTAATGAAAGAATCGGCGCAGGCCGCTCTTTCCTATATTCGCTCGAAGGCTCCGGAGTTTCATCTTGCCGAGGATTTCTATGCCAACCAGGATATTCATGTTCATGTTCCTGCAGGGGCTATCCCCAAGGATGGACCTTCGGCCGGAGTAACGATGACCACGGCTCTTGTTTCGGCGCTTACCAGGGTTCCAATCAAGCGGGATGTGGCCATGACCGGAGAGATAACCCTGCGAGGCAAGGTTCTTCCCATTGGGGGGCTGAAGGAAAAGATACTGGCTGCGATCAGGGCAGGGATAACGTGCATCATTATCCCCAAACAGAACGAGAAGGACCTGGAAGAGGTCCCCAGACACATCCTGAAAAAAGTTACGATTGTCACTGCCGAAACCATTGACGATGTGCTGAAGGCGGCTTTGGAAAAATATCCCCCGTCTCCACCTGAAGCCGCAAAGAACGTGACGCCCAAGGGGAAGGTCGCGCCGCGCCGCGTGCTGGGGCCTCCCAAGGGCTATGCCGCCGGAGCAAAGGGGTGAAGCTGAAAGACCTCGGTGAATTTGGTCTGATTGCCCGGATAGCCGAACAGGTGTCGCCTGCTCCGGGGGTTGAGGTCGGTATCGGCGATGATGCCGCAGTGATCAGGCCGACTTCCGGTCGACTCACCCTGATTACAACCGATATGCTGGTGGAGGGTGTGCACTTTGACCTGTCAACGTGCGAGCCTTTTACGTTAGGCCGGAAGTCGCTTGCCGTCAACCTTTCGGATATTGCCGCCATGGGTGGAGAACCCCGCTATTTTCTTCTCTCCATGGCAATTCCCCCATCTTGTTCGATTACGTTTCTCGATCGTTTTACGAAGGGGATGCTTGAACTGGCAGGTGAATTCGATGTTGCTCTCATTGGCGGTGATACCTCTTCCTCAAAGGGAGGCCTGATTCTCTCGATCACCCTTATCGGGGAGCAACAGCCGGACAGGATTATAAAGCGTAGCGGCGCCACCCCTGGAGATCTAATATTTGTTACCGGAGCCCTTGGTGATTCTGCACTGGGTCTTGAGATGCTTAGAGCCGGCGAACGGGGCGGTTCGGCGACGGAAAGGCACCTTGACCCCCATCCTCGCGTCCGGGAAGGATTGGCCCTGGCAGCAGCCCGGCTTCCGACAGCTATGATTGACGTGAGTGATGGAGTGACAGCGGACCTGGGGCATATCCTCGACAACTCCCTGGTCGGGGGTTCTCTGTACCTGCATAAAATCCCCCTTTCTCCGTTCTTTCGTAATAAATGCAAACCGTTATCCGATGGAGCTCTTGCCCTTGCCCTTGCCGGTGGAGAAGATTACGAGCTTCTCTTTACCGCGCCATCCGCCAAGGCGGAGGACGTTTTTTCGCTCTTCGCCCCATTTGGTACTGCAGTGACGGTTATAGGCGAGATAACAGCAGGCTCGGGACTTACCATCATTTCTGAACGAGGTGTGAACTGGGATTTACCGGAAACAGGGTTTGATCACTTTAGACGCTCCTAGCACCCTGTCGGAATCAGATCACTGCCTGGTGACGGGTTATCATATATGAACCCCTATTCCTACAAACCGATTTTAAGCAATGAAAGAGTTTTCGAAATATCTGAAGAAGTAATGCGGTTTATCCAGGATATCCTCAATGACCGTAAGGGGTTCAACCTCTCCCCCTACAAAGATAAATGCATAATGCGCCGTATTGCCACCAGGATCAGAACTACGCAAAGCGACTCAGCCGAGGCCTATGCTAATCTTCTCTTGAGCGGTGATGGGGAGCTTGAAATATTATTGAAGGCGCTTACCATCCATGTAAGCGAGTTTTTTCGGAATCCGGGAACATATTTCAAACTGAGAGACGAAATATTCCCCCATTTGTTCGACCTTTGCGTAAAAGAGGGGAAAAAGAGCCTGAAGCTCTGGAGCGCGGGGTGTTCGTCCGGCGAAGAGCCGTACTCCCTTGCGCTCGTCATGAAGGAATCGTTTGCTGCGGAAATGGAGCAACTCCCCTGTTCCATCCATGCAACCGACGTCAGTTCCGCCGTCCTGGAAATTGCGGCAAAGGGGATTTACGCTGGAGAGCGTCTGAAAGCGATCCCTCCAGAGCTGAAATTGCGTTATTTTTCATCTTGCGGCGACAATTTTAAATTGCTTCCGTCAATCAGGGAAATGGTATCTTTTGAGCAACGGGACATCTCCGATGCAGATTCCTTTCCGGAAAGCGATCTGATCATGTGCCGTAATGTTCTGATCTATTTTGAACGCAAACACCAGGAAAGAATCCTCAAAGGGTTTGCCGATGCCTTGCCGGACGGCGGCATTCTGGTGCTTGGAAAATCGGAGAGCCTTTTGGGGGAGACACGTAAACCATTCAGAACTGTCTGCCCTGTAGAGAAGATTTACAGAAAAATCTGATTAAATAATTAAAGCTTCCTCTCCATGAGGGAGCTGTTCTGGTTCCAGGTTTTGATCCGGAAAGGAGAGTCGTATGAGAGTACAGATCGGTCATAAGTTCATTCTGGGGTTTCTGATAGTCGTGGCGGTTGTCGCCTTTACCCCGGAAGGGATCAGGCTTCTTGGCTATTCTGCGGAAATTTCGAATCTTATTTCTTATCTTATAGCACTGACCATAGGACTGATTCTAGGCTGGATTTTTTCCAAAAGCTTTACCCGAAACATTTTGTCGCTGACGGAGTCTGCTGATTGTATAAGCAGGGGCGATCTGACCAGAACCGCTGCACTCGGATCGACCCGTTTCCCTGACGAAACCTATGATATCAGCTCCTCCATAAACAAGATGGTTGAAAACCTGAGGGAGCTTGTCAGGTATATAAGGGAAATCGCTGAAAAAGTATCAGAATCTGCTAGAACCCTCTCATCTTCGGCGCTGGAAATCAATGCTTCTACCGAAGAGGTTGCCCATGCCATGGAACAGATATCGCACGGGGCCGAGAGCCAGGCGGAAATGGCGGGGAAAAGTTCAATAACCATTCATGATATGGCGATCTCCATTGAACTGGTTGCCAGGAGGGCCAGGGAAGCTGCTGGCGCCGCCCGCGAAACGAGCCTGACCGCCCGACGAGGGGGATATCTTGCCAGCGATTCGCTGCAAAGGATGAAAAGTTTTTTTGAAACTGTAGAGGTGACGGGACAGCAGTTCACGGAATTCAATTCGAAGTTGCAGAGGGTCGGGAAGATTGCTGATTTTATCAGCGATATTGCACGCCAGACCAATATGCTTGCTCTGAATGCATCCATTGAAGCAGCGCGGGCGGGAGAGTACGGCAAGGGATTTGCTGTCGTTGCGGAGGAAGTAAGAAAATTGGCCGATGGGACGGGGAAGTCGGCGGAAGACATTAACGAACTGATTGCTGCAATCAGGGAGGAAAGCAGGCTGTTGCAGGAAACCATTCGGGAAAGCGCGAAACTGGTCAGTGAAGGAAAGAAAAATATAGATATTACCTCCTCTTCATTCCAGGAGATAGTGGAAACGGTCTTTCAGGCCGAGAGTAAGGCCAACAGCATTGCTGATCTCTCCCAGATGCAGACAGACGGCGCAGCGAAGATGGTGAAATCCGTGGACGAAATCTCAAGAGTGGCAGAGGACAATGCCGCAGCAATAGAACAGGTCGCCGCCGCTACGGAAGAGCAGACCGTTGCCATGCAGGAGATGACCCATGCTGCCCAGGAACTCGCCGCGCTCTCGGAGGACCTGCTTCGCAGCGTGGAGTGCTTTAGCATTTCGAATGGAGAGCCGCCTCTGCCATGACTTATACTGAGTCCCGCTTCCTTATTTTTGCACTGGACGAAGAAAAGTATGCCCTGCCTCTGCAGGATGTTGAGGAAATCGTGGAATTTCAAGACATCTACCCGTTGCCAATAGCTCCCTCGTACTATTCCGGAGTGATGAATTGGCACGGCACTCCCGTGCCGATTCTTGACCTCGCGGCTTTTTATAAAAAAGCGTCATTGAACGACGGAAACAAGGTTCTTGTTTTAGACAGGAAGATAGCTAATCTTGCCCTCAGGGTACATTCTGTCTTTGGGATCGTTTCCGGCGTGGTTGATTCTGCCCCGGGCGCCGGTGGCATCGATGGCGTGGAGAATTCAGTTGTTGTGTGTGGCAGCAAGATAGCCGTGCTGGAAATAGAAAAACTGCTGCTCCTGCTCGAGGAAGGGGTGAACAGCCGGTGACGGGCCGTTCCCTCTGTTGAAATACGGCAAAGAAAAAAACGGAATAACGTCCTGCTAGATCGGTCGAAGCGGAACCGGCCCATATATGGACCAGTGTTATAATTTATGGATATGTCCCAATACAAAGAGCTGTTTCTCTCGGAAGCCACGGAACATGTCCGCGGTATGAATGAACATATCGTTGCCCTTGAGATAAACGCCGAAGATAAGGAGAAAGTCGATTCCCTTTTTCGCTATGCCCATTCCATTAAAGGAATGGCTGCATCCATGGGTTATAGCGATATGTCGGAGCTTGCCCATAAGATGGAAGATCTGATGGAAGGGGTTCGCAGGGGAGATGTAACATTTGCTGGAGAGGTGGCTGATCTGCTGCTGGAAGGGGTAGACATTCTCCAGGAGATGCTGCGTGATCTGGAGAAGGATGGAGAGGGGAGTTATGACGTCCAGGATATTCTTGGGAGGCTTTCCCGTTTTGTGGCGCCAAAAGAGAGGGTGGGTGATCTTTACGCCGCTCGGTCTCAGCTCTCGAACACCCCTCTAAACGTTGAATCGGAGGAGAACTCTGTTGACAAGATCAACTCCGGAGTCATGCTGGAGCGGAGAGAATTTCGACAGACCGTCAGGGTTAAAACGGAGTTGCTCGATCGTCTTATCAATGTTACCGGCGAGCTGATTACCAATAAACACCGGCTTGTCATGCTGGAGCGTGGGCTCGGGTCTGCCGCTCTTACCGAATCGGTTACCCAACTTTCCCGTCTGCTGCAAATTCTGCATGGCGAGGTAATGAAGGTTCGCCTTATGCCGTTTGCGGCAATTGCAGAGTGCTTCCCCAGGATGGTCAGGGACCTGGCAAAAAAAAGCGGCAAAGAAGTGCTCTTTGTTGTCGAGGGGACCGAAATTGAACTCGACCGGGGGATACTTGAAGCGCTTGCCGACCCCCTGATCCATTTGCTGAGGAACGCCGTCGATCACGGGTTGGAGACTGCATCGGCAAGGGTTTCCTCGGGTAAGCCTGCCGCTGGAACGGTTACCCTGCAGCTCCGGAGGGAAAAGGATCAGGTAGCCCTGGCGATAGAAGACGATGGCAGGGGGATGGACCCGGCAGCGTTGATTGAGTCGGCCATTGCGAGAAAGCTCGTCAAGCCGGAAGAGCGCGGCTCGATTTCCCCCCGGCAGGCTTTCATGTTGACTTGCATACCGGGGTTTTCCACGGCGAAGCAGGTTACGGATATTTCCGGACGCGGCGTCGGGATGGATATCGTCAGGTCTTCGGTCCTCTCGCTGGGGGGGAACCTGTCGATTGACTCGGTGGTTGGAAAGGGAACCAGGATAACTGTCAGGCTTCCCCTGATGGTTGCTATAATCCACGTCCTGTTGGTAGGCTGCTCTTCTCTGACGGTTGGAATCCCGGTGATGAGGATTCATCGGACCCTTGAGCTTGATCGCCTTCTCATAACTAATTGCGGCAGACAAAAGGTTTTCTCCCTTGCGGACGAAGAGATACCCCTTTTAAGTCTGAATCGTATCGTTGGCGAACCGTTCATGCCTTTTACGGGCAAAACCATTCCTGTTCTGGTTACCGAGGTGAGGGGGAAAAAAGTTGGAATTATTGTTGATCGTTTTGTTGGTCAACAGGAACTCTTCATTAAACCGTTGGGGAGGCCCTTGGGAAAATTGAGAGTTGTGGCCGGATTTGCCATCCTGGGCGATGGCAGTGTCGTGATGATTCTGGATACATTGGGAATGTAGCAACTGGTACGGTCCAACCGGGTTTTGTACGGGGACGGTTTTTTTATCCGGGGTTTCCAGATAGAAAAGAATTGGAAAAATGTTTGCCTGCCGGAAAGAGTTGTGGCACTATCACCGCTCTTCCCCCTTTTCTAAATGGGGTCTTTCCAACTCACTGCAGTTGGCGTAGGTTAACGCCGGGGGATAGCAAGTCAACATGCTCTTTACTGAAAGTCGCCATGAGTTGCCTTCATGGGAAAGGACGAATACGTATGAAACGGGTTGGATATAGATTGGTCCTTTTCGGGGCCTTACTTTTTACCACTGTCGCGCCGGGGTTAGTCCGGGCCGAGGCAGGATTGAAGGACGTTGTTACTGCACTCGAACAGGGGTACCTTTTGCTGGATGATCTGCAAGCTGATTTTTCACAACGGACCGCCATTGCCTCCATAAAAAAAGAGCAGCGCGGTTCCGGGACACTCTTTATAAAAAAACCGTCCGGGGCGGCAGCCATGTTCCGGTTCAATTATGAAAAACCGAGGCAGCAGATTGTTTCCAACGGCAAGGCGGTATGGTTCTACATGCCGGAGAACAGGCAGGTCCTGGTGAGTGATGCTGCTAATCTGTTCGATGCACAAAACGGAATTACTCTCAACTACCTGACAGGACTGGATCATGTCAGTAAAGATTTCACCGCCGGCTTTGCAGGTACTGGCCGGGACAAAAAGGGCAACTTTGTCCTGGAATTGATACCAAAGAAGCAAAACCGTGTTATCGCCAAACTTCAGATAACGGTTGCAGCCAGCGCCGTCGAGCAATTTATCAAAGATGGCCGCGTAGAGGACCCCTTTCCCGTCATTTCCTCGGTTGTCTATGATCCTTTTGGCAACAGGACAGCAATCGAATTCAGCCGGGCAAAGACAAACCGGGGGATAAGCGGCGCCCTGTTCAATTTCAAAATTCCTTCGGGAGTCGATGTCATAAAAAGATAAAAAAGTGCAATTAACTTGTTCATCTATTGCTCAGGGAAAGGAGTTTCTGATGCCGTCATTTGATATCGTTTCAGTGGTAGAGATGCAGGAGGTAGACAATGCTGTCAATCAGACAATAAAAGAGATTGCCCAGCGTTACGACTTCAAGAAAACCAAAAGTGAGATTACCCAGGAGAAGGAGAGCATAAAAATTCTGGCAGACGACGATTACAAGCTTAAAGCTATCATCGAGATTCTGCAGTCAAAGTTCATCAAACGCAAGATCCCTGTGAAGTCTCTGCAGTATGGGAAGGTTGAGCCGGCGTCCGGTGGATTGGTTCGGCAGATCATAACCATCCAGCAGGGTATTGCGAAGGAAAAGGCGAAGGATATTATTGCCCTTATCAAAGAGAGCAAGCTTAAAGTCCAGGCTCAGATTCAGGAGGACCAGGTGCGGGTAACCGGCAAGAATATTGATGATCTGCAGGAAATCATTGCGCTCCTGAAAAATAAGGATCTTGCTGTAGAGATGCAATTCGAAAATTTCAGGCAATAACTGAAGTCAGCTGTCAGCTTGTTTGAGTAGCCGCATGGGAAGTGAAAAGGAGAAAGGAATTGGAGGACGTTAAAGTACGGGAAAAAGTCAGCATGGTAAGTCTTGGCTGTCCGAAAAATCTGGTGGATGCCGAAGTGATGCTCGGTTTTCTGGATCGTAGCGGATACGAAGTTACCACTGATGAAAAAGAAGCGGATATTATTATCGTAAATACCTGCTCCTTCATCAAAGAGGCCAAACAGGAAAGTGTTGATACTATTCTGGATCTTGCCGACAGGAAACATGATGGCCGCTGTAACATGCTCATCGTTACCGGTTGTCTCCCGCAGCGATATAAGGATGAACTGAGCAGGGAGTTGCCGGAGGTCGACATATTCATCGGCACCGGCGATTACCCCCGGATTTCCGAAATTATTGAGGAAAAACGGAAGACTGCAGGGCAGCTGAACTGTATAGGCAACCCTTATCTTGACTATGATGAAAACTTTCCTAGGCTGAAATCGACGCCCCTCTACTCGGCATACCTGAAGATTGCCGAAGGGTGTTCGAACTGTTGTTCCTACTGTCTGATACCGAGCCTGCGAGGCCCTTACCATTCCCGCCCCATGGCCCGCTTGATGGAGGAAGCTCGTGGACTGGTTGCGGGAGGAGTCAAAGAACTCAATATCGTGGCCCAGGATGTAACCAGTTACGGCAAGGACCTCCCGGAGGAGACTTCACTGGAACTTCTGTTGCGGGAGCTGGTCAAGATCGAGGGGTTGCAGTGGATTCGGCTCCTCTATGTTTATCCGGATGGAATTACCGACCCCCTGATACAGCTCATCAAGACCGAGGAAAAGATATGTAAATACCTTGATATCCCGTTGCAGCACATCAGCGATCCGGTCCTTTGCGCAATGAAGCGCCGAGGGACTTCTTCGGAGATACATAAATTGCTTGCAAAGCTCCGAACGGAGATTCCGGATATCGCTTTGCGCACTTCCCTGATTGTCGGCTTTCCCGGAGAAACCGAAGAAGATTTCAGCAAACTCCTTCATTTTGTAGAAGAAGCCCAGTTCGACAGACTTGGTATCTTCGGCTACTCCCGGGAGGATGGGACGCCGGCTGCCGGGCTGCCCGACCAGATATCCGAACGGATCAAGAGGGAGCGGGGCAAGAAGATCATGAAGGTCCAGGCGCGCGTATCGTTCAAGCGAAACCGTCGCCTTATCAATAGTCTTGAACAGGTTATCGTCGAAGGCTTAAGTGATGAAACGGATTTGCTCCTCAAAGGTCGTTCGTCGCGGCAGGCCCCGGACATTGATGGTCAGGTATATATCACGGATGGAAATGCCCTGGTAGGTGACATCGTCACCTTGAAGATTACCGACTCGTCCGATTACGACCTGATTGGTGAAATAGTTCCACTATCGGAGCTGCAGTAGGGGGGAGGAGCCGGGCTTTTTTCTTGACAAATATTCAGATTACGATATTATTTCGAAACTCAAAATGCCAGATACAAGA
Organism: uncultured Geobacter sp.; assembly: GCA_903915655.1. GTDB lineage: Bacteria > Desulfobacterota > Desulfuromonadia > Geobacterales > Geobacteraceae > CAIWTU01. The sequence goes on along the minus strand of CAIWTU010000002.1, from coordinate 4,824 downwards.
AAATACGGAGTTAACTTGATGATAGAGCGGGTAGACGAAATAAAAAACATCCTTCTCAAGATGAAAGCTGAGACACTCAAGGAGATCAACAAGTCGCTGAAATCCACTTCCGAGCTACCTGCCAGTGAACCGAGCGGTGATATATATGATCAGGCTTCCAGCGAGCGTGATCGTGAGCTTGGGCTCCTTCTCGGTGATCGTGACAGGGAAAAGCTGCGTAATATCGAGGAGGCTCTGCTTCGCTTTGAAGAAGGGGATTACGGGGTTTGCGATGAGTGTGGGTGTGATATACCGATCGGCAGGCTGAAGGTGGTCCCTTTCGCGCGACAATGTGTAAAATGCAAATCCGATATAGAAAAAATGCAGGCACAAACCAAACGCATGGATGACGAAAGAGTCTATAATGAGATCTCCTTTGGAGATGAAGACGAGGTCTGAGTCAAATTTTATGTTCCTGTCAAAAGGGGGGTAGCCATCGGGCTGCGCCCCTTTTCCTGTTTTTCATGGAGGGGATAAGGATGGTATCCTTCCAAAAAAAGCGACCCGAAGGTCGCAAAGAGGGAGATAACATAGAGGGTTACCCCTGTTTCAGGCTGCGTGGCGGGTTGTGGACAGCTGGCAACCATCGCATCAACAGATATCGGTCTCGAATTCGAAAACTGTCTCAGATCATGGTGATAACTTCCCTGACCAGCTTTTCTATCCCTTCGGCGGTTTCGGAAATCCTTTCTGCCAGCATGTAAGCCGGAGTTGACACAATCCTGTTTTTTTTATCTACTACAAAATCAGTTGCCGGGCAGTCGATATGGCGACTGCCGGTCCGGGAGATTTCCGCAGCGGTTGCCGCGTCATTTCCTATGGTCAATTCCGGCGCAAAGTCTTTGCCCAGAACCACCGCAACCAGGGCGGGCGCTATGCAGATGGCCCCGATCGGCTTTCCGGCGGAGACCATTTCTTTCAGCAGCCTCGCAACTTCCGGGTGAACCGTTGCATCAGCCCCCTTTTCCGCGCAGGTGCAGAGGTTTTTTGCCGCTCCAAAGCCACCCGGAAATATTAAAGCGTCCAGTTCGCTCCCCTTGACTACTTTGATGTCTTTGATCTTGCCGCGGGCAATCCTTGCTGCTTCCAGCAACACGTTTCGCTTTGCGCCGGTTTCCTGCATGGTAAGGTGGTTAACTTCCTTAAACTCCAGATCAGGAGCCATGCAGACCGATTCGGCGCCATTTTTGTCAATTGCAAGCAAGGTAAAGACTGCCTCGTGTATTTCACTCCCATCGCGAACGCCACATCCAGATAAAACCACGCCGATTTTCTTCATAATGCTTTCCTCCTTCGTCTTGTCAATTTATCCGGTAGTCAGCTTCAATCCCGTTTGGCTGCCTGATTATCCTGTTCAGAGAGGGGCCATCCTCTATCCGTGAAACGACGACCCTCTCCAGGAATCTTAAACTACTTATTTATTCCCGCAACAATTATTTGTCCGGGGAAGTTGAAAAGCGTATAATACTTTGAGGCTCTTTTGTAATAACGATTTTTTTCGCACTGCCGGGGATACAGACTCTCTTATAAGTATCAGTGGGTGGTTGAAGCTGGTAGTGGGTCATGACATTGCCCGACATATTCCCATCTCCCCTTACTGTTGAGGGGTCACGTTGACATCTGCTTTGAGGGATAGTAAAATTACATGATTCGTTCAGCCCACCAGTATGCGAGAGGCGGTATGACGGGAAGCAAAAAAGGGGGGGTCAACTGCGTCGAAAGTAGCGGGTCCTGCCAGGGCAATCGGGGTGTGGGGGGGTGGAGGACGGATGGCCAGAACAAGCGTTCGAACTCCACCGGCGGGCTGGAGAGGTTCTTGCGGGTAGCGGAAATAAGGTGGGCGTCATGGATATGCTGATGATTCCGAAGAGGCTTTACGGCCGTGACAGCGAGATTGCCTCTTTGCTCAGATTGTTCGAGTGGATAGGGCGCGGGCATGGCGGAGTTTTGCTGGTGCCGGGGTATTCCGGGGTGGGTAAGACGACTCTGGTGCAATGGCTACGGATTCCGGTGCAGGAGAGGAACGGCTTTTTTATCCAGGGCAAATTTGATCAATACCAGCAGAGTATTCCCTATTCCGGGGTTCGGGATGCGTTGTTGGACCTTTGCGGTCAGCTCCAATCTGGCAACGAGGAGCAACGCAGACGGTCCCAGGTCGATATTCTTGATGCCGTCGGTAACCTGGGTCAGCTGCTGCTCGAACTGGTTCCGGAATTCGAGACCCTCCTCGGGCAGCAGCACTCCCTGACCGATATCACCCCGCAGGAGGCCAGGCACCGCTTTGCCGGTCTCTTTCAAAACTTTCTCAAGGCAGTCTGCCGCCCCGAACATCCAGTGGTACTGTTCATTGATGACTGGCAATGGGCGGACGCCGCATCCTTTGAACTGCTGCGGCGGTTGGAAATCGGGACTCTCCTGCGCTACCTTCTCGTGATAGTTTCCTATCGCGACAACGAAGTAGACCCCTCCCACCCTCTCTTCACCATGGTGGAGGATCTGCGGGGAGTGGGCGTTCCAGTTGAAGTGCTTCCGGTCAGAAATCTAAAAGTCAATGATGTGCGGCTGTTTCTGTCTGACACTCTGAAGCCGGCAGCGGCAAACATTGAGGGGTTGGCGACAGTCATCTACGGCAGGACCGGGGGGAATCCATTTTTTGTGCGGTCGATTCTCACCCTGCTCCTGGGTATGAATATGATCGGGTTTAACTTCTCCCGAAACATGTGGGACTGGCAGCTAGAGAGCATCAGCGGAGCGGAGCTCCCAGGCAATCTGGTCGAGCTCTTTCTCCATAAACTTCGCAGCCTTGACAGAGAGAGCCGGAATCTTTTCTCTCTGGCCGCCTGCCTCGGCAATCGCTTTGATCTCGAAACCCTGGGGATCGTCAGCGGACGAACGGAGGTGGAGTGCCATACGCTCCTTTTCTCCGATCAGGCAAAAGGTCTGCTCCTGCCGCCGGGTGTCAGCGGCGCAGATCCCGAAGATTCCGGAATATGCCGGTTCCTGCATGATTCGGTGCAGCAGGCAGCTTATACGCTTATAGAGCCTGCGGAACTCCCCTCTCTTCTGCTGAGAATCGGCAGACTGATGGTCGCGAGACTTCAACCTGAACAGCCGGCTGAAAGATTGTTCGAGGTAGTACGAAACCTGAACGCCGGGGCTGCTCTCGTTGAGGATGTTTTCGAGCAGATCAAGATCCTGGAACTGAACGTAACCGCAGCGCGCAAGGCCTACGTCGCCTGTGCCTATCGAGCTGCGCTTCAGTTTTATCGGGCCGCTGCATCCTTGCTGGAAAGGCCGGGATTGGGTGGGCAACTCTGGCGCGATCGTCACGAGCTTGCCATGCGCTTTTTCAAGGAGCGGGCGGAGTGTGAATTTCTCGAGGGTGATCGCGCCGAGGCTGAAAACTGCGTTCAGGAGGCAGCTGCACATGCGCGCACAGCTATTGAAAAGGCGGATGCCCTTAATATCCTAATCGTACAATACACCCTGCTGGCCAAGTATCCGGAGGCCATTGCGGCTGGTCGGCAGGCTCTGGCCGTGCTCGGTATTGCTCTCCCTGGGGACCGGTACGAGGTGGCCCGTAATGATGAGATTGCACAGGTTCGGCATGCGCTGGCAGGACGTTCGGTCTCCTCGCTGGCAGAACTCCCTGTCATGAGTGATCCCTGGATGCTGACGGCGGCAAGAACTCTGATCGCCATGGGCCCTCCCTGCTACCGGTCAGACCAGCGGCTTTGGAGCGTTATCGTGCCGAAAGTGGTGAACCTGACCCTGAATTACGGGAACATTCCCCAGGTAGGCTACAGTCACACGGCGTTTGGCGGGCTGCTTGGGTGGGTGGACGACGACTACTCTGTCGCAAGGGAGTTCGGAGAGCTGGCGACCCGCCTCATGAGCGACACGTTCCATTCGCCGACTGACCAGAGCGTCTTTTATCTGATGATCGGGAGCTCGATCCGGCACTGGTTCTGGCACCTCAGGCGCGCCAGCCAGGATTACAAGGAGGCCTGCGAGATTGGACTGCATTCTGGCAATATGCAGTACGCAGCATATGCCTTTGGCCATAACATGTATTGCCGTTTCTACCAGGGGGTTCCTCTGGACGCCCTGATGCGGGAGTCGGAGCGGTCCATTGCCTTCAGCCGGACACGACTTAACCAATGGGCCATAGAGCTGCTAGAGGGGGGGGTGGAGATCTTCAGAGTATTGTCAGACGGTCCCCCTGCGGCGGAGGGGCGCTGGTCAGAAACGGAGTATCTCCAGCGTGTCGAGGAGCATCGCAATATACAGGTCTCCTGCATTTACAAGATCCTCAAGACCTTTTCACTCCTGTTTTTAGGTGATCATGAGGGTGCGCTGGCTCTTTCCGGGGAGACGGAACCTCTGATCTACACTGTTGGAACCCAAGGTCTCCTACCCTGGCCCGAGCACTGCTTTGTGCGTCTCCTGATTCTCACGGCGCTCTATCCGAAGGGAAATGAAGCCCAGCAAAAAGTCTGGCACCTGGAAGTTGAGCGGATCATGTCCCGACTGCGCATCTGGTCAGAGAACTCCCCTGACAACTTCGGACACAAATACCTGCTGGCAGCGGCTGAACTGGCAAGAATAGATTCCCGACCGCTCGATGCCATGGGGCTTTACGACCGCTTCACCTGATAAATTCATGGGTAACCTCCGGTTCAGGTAGGCCCCCAAGTGTATGATATAAGGCAAGTTTTATTACATCAAAGCTTTTAAAGCCATAAGCTTTTTTCGTAGTCAATTTAGCTTTGTTGTTGAGGCCCT
>CAIWTU010000001.1 GCA_903915655.1 uncultured Geobacter sp. | reverse complement strand
AGAGAGGAGGAAATAGCAATGCCAACAATTCGTATTGATGACGAAGTTTATGCATGGCTGCAAGTTCAAGCTCGCCCTTTTGAGGATACACCAAACACTGTTCTACGCAGAGTAGCTTGTCTTGGTATCCCTTCTATACTATAAATGGCGGTTGAAAACCGTGACGGTAAACAGGGCGGTTTAAAGGTGTGACACCCTAAACTAACCTTTTTCAAAATAGAGTATATTCAACGTATCTTTATTCTGAAGGAGGAGAAAGGGTGTACACAGGTATGGATTGGTGGACAAATATCCGATTAGAAGTATTAAGAGGAGAATCAAGTAAGCGAGAGGTATTACGTCGAGAAGGCATTCACTGGGAGACCCTCAAGAAGATACTGGGGAATCCTTCACCTCCAGGCTATCAGATAAATCAACCCCGTCCCCGGCCGAAGGTTGGCCCTTTTCTTGAGCAGATTGCTCAAATCATCGAGAACGATAAATCTTATCCCAAGAAGCAGCGCCATACATCCAAGCGGATATATGAACGGGTAAAGGAGATGGGATATGGAGGTGGATACACTCAAATAAAGGAAGCTGTTCGTGAGATAAGGAACATTCATAAGGAAGTGTTCATGCCTTTGAGCCATCGGCCTGGAGAAGGACAGGTTGATTTTGGTTACGCCCTGGCAAGGGTTTGCGGGGTATTGAAGAAGGTTGCGTTTTTCGTCATGGCACTGCCATTTTCCGATGCTTTTTTTGTCATGGCGTTCGAGCGTGAATGTACAGAGAGTTACTGGGAGGGACATTCTCGGGCTTTTGAGTTTTTCGGCGGCGTGCCACAGCGCATCAGCTATGACAACACCAAGGTTCTGGTATCAAAGATCATGGGTGCCCATGAACGGAAGTTAACCGACGGTTTTTTGCAACTACAAAGTCATTATCTGTTCAGGGAGCATTTTTGTAGGGTAGCACGACCCAACGAGAAGGGGGTTGTTGAAGGGGTGGTGAAGTTTACCCGTCTTAACTTTTTCGTACCAGTTCCCAAGGTTGGCGATTTGGATGAGCTGAACAAGAAGCTTGCCGAGATGTGCGGTAATGATCTGAAACGTCGCATTCGAGGCAACAGTGGGACCAAGTTGGAACTTTTGGCTGAAGAAAGGAAAACTTTCATAAGTTTACCCCCATCACCCTTTGATGCTTGCAGAAAGCATCTGACAAACGCAAACTCACTATCGTTGATCCGGTTTGACGATAATGATTATTCTGTTCCGGTTTTCTATGCTCACCGTGAGATTTTGATCAAGGGCTATGTAGACCGGGTAGTGCTGTGTCATGGACCAGAAGTAGTTGCTGAACATAGGCGGTCATGGGGCAAAGAGGGGGTGTTTTTTGATTACCTTCATTATCTGCCATTGCTGGAGCAAAAACCCGGTTCGCTTGATTACGCTAGACCTATGGCAGATATAACTTTGCCTGATTGTTTCATCATGTTGCGCCGCATATTGGTTCTGGAACAAAGCAAAGAGGGAGAAGGCATCCGAGAGTTCATCCGGGTACTTCGGCTTCTCGAAGAGTATCCCATGGAAATGGTGAGACAAGCCGTTGACAAGGGTCTTAGCATGGGGGCTCGCAGCCGTGATGCCATCACGCAGTTTCTTATTCCCCACATATCATGGCGAAACACAACTTTCCTTCTTGACAGATTGGAACACCTCCGCCTGGTACAGGTAAGATGCCCTGACATATCGGCCTATCGGGAACTATTGTCTGGTGGAGGTGAAGCATGAATGAAAAAGACAAACCCACTGTCTTGCTGGAGTTCTATCTTAAAAAGTTGAGATTGCCAACGATGCTCAGAGAATATGCCCCCCTGGCCGTCGTTTGCCGGGAAGACCGTTCCGATTTTCCGACGTATCTATTGCGCCTGGTTGAGAGGGAACTTTTGGATCGGGAGAAACGGGCTTCAGAAAGGAGAATCAAGGAAGCCGCATTCCCCGTGGTTAAAACCATTGATACGTTCGATTTTAAATCTCAGCCATCTATCAATGAACAACTGGTAAGGGAATTACTACGCGGGGAGTATGTCGATAAAAAGGAAAATGTTCTCCTCATTGGTAACTCAGGAACTGGCAAGACTCATCTGGCCTGTGCACTGGCGTTTGCCGCCTGCGCCATAGGTAAAAATGTTCGCTTCTATACGGTTAACGGATTAGTAACCGAGCTGCTGGAAAGCCGCGATGAAAAACGCCTTCAGAGGTTGCAGAAACAATTGCAACGGCTACACCTCCTCGTCCTTGACGAACTGGGATATGTCCCCTTTTCCAAAACCGGCGCAGAACTCCTGTTTGAGGTAATCAGCAGAGCATATGAACACCAGAGCCTTATGGTAACTTCCAATCTCCCTTTTGAGGAATGGAACGAGGTATTCGGCTCCGAACGTCTTACAGGCGCTCTGCTGGATCGAATTACCCATAGGTGCCATATCATTGAAGCCAACGGCAATAGTTACAGACTCAGCCATGCCAAAAAGCAATCCCGTCAAAAAAGATCACAAACAGATATTGTAAATACGGTCACAGAATGAACTAAGGAGGTTCTTGACAAGCTCGATGAGTTGTTCTAAACGTTAATTAGGTGTCACACTTTTCGTCCGCCACCTGTCACACATTTAATCCGCCCTCTATATTATAAGCAACGTGGTGTCCGCACAGGTGAGGCCTTCCACGTTATATATGACGCCCTACATAGGCGGTTACCTGTTCGACAAAGACCAGAAACTCAGCAACGCCCCTGTTTACGGTGTTAGACTGGGATACAATTTTACAAAATACTTCGGAGCGGAATTATCAGGAGATTACATCGCGACAAATTATGATTTGGGTGTATCTGATTCCCGGTCAACCAATGTTGGTAACTATCGCTTTGATGGCATTTTAAATCTGATTCCGGACAGTCGCCTTGTTCCATTTATCTTCGCCGGAGCTGGAGGGCAATCGATCCATTATTCCAGGAATGTTGACAATCGAAATGTTGTCAATATTGACGGGGGCGTGGGTCTGAAGTTTTTCT